>NZ_JAVHWR010000084.1:0-7817 GCF_032159565.1 Mycobacterium sp. | reverse complement strand
GTCCAGAACGTTTTCATCAGATGGTGTGGGCGGCATTTGCAGTTCAGGTTGGAGGCGTGGGTGGGACCCC
This sequence comes from Mycobacterium sp., assembly GCF_032159565.1. Classification (GTDB taxonomy): domain Bacteria; phylum Actinomycetota; class Actinomycetes; order Mycobacteriales; family Mycobacteriaceae; genus Mycobacterium. The sequence goes on along the minus strand of NZ_JAVHWR010000084.1, from coordinate 7,747 downwards.
ACGGCCAGGGTCGGACATGGTCGAGGTCGCAGCGGTCGGCGGTGACGGGGCAGCCGGGGAAACGGCAGAACAGATCGCGCGTCCGCACGAACTCGGCCAACTCGTCGCTGGGCCGGTAGTGCGGCTCGGGTTGGTCGCTGGGCATCCGGATCGGTTTGATGGTGGCCCCGGCGCGGATGGCCTCGGCCAGCAGCGCATTGGGCAGCACCCCGTGACCTAACAGCAGCGCCGGCGCCGCCGGGCGCCGGGCCGGCTGCTCGGCGGCGGTGGCCGGCTCGGCGGGATGGGCGGGCTGCTCGGCGGCGGGCTGCTGCGCGGTGGCCGGCTCGGCGGCGGGCTGGGCGGGTTGGGTGGGTTGGTTGGTGGCGGCGTCGATGGCGGCTTGGTCGGCGATCACCCGGATCACCACCTGGGATTTGGGGGTCGCACCGGCGGTGGGGCAGGCCGGTGATCCGCATCGGCAGGCCAAGGTGTCGTTGTTGTTGGCGATCGCGGCGGCGGCATCCGAGCGGCGTTCACCGGCGCTGCGCGGATCGCTGTCGCACAGCCCGTTGACCATCGCGGTGACGCGGTGTTTCATCACTGCGGCGTCGGGGGCCAGCAGTCGCCCCCACACTGAGACGGTTTCGGCGTCGTCATCACAGGCGCCGATGGTGAAATCACGGCCGCGAGTGTTTTGTTGGGTGCGCCGTTGGGCGTCGGGGTCATAACGGGCCACCTGCATCTCCACGGCGGCGCGCAGTTTGTCCTCTGACAGGCGCTCCCATTTGAGGGCGCTTTCGGCGATCGCGGCGTCGATGTTGGCCCAGGCCTCGTCGCCTTGCACCAGCCGGGTGCCCCACGTGATCGCCGAAACCAGCCGGGTAGTGAGCGCACCTTTGACGAACAAGGCCGCGATCTGGGGCAGATGCTCGCGCAGCGCTTCGGCGATACGCATCTGCCCCGACGCGCGGCGAGGACCGATCGCCATGGCCGCGGCCACTTCGGCGGCCGTCGAGTCCCATGGGTCGAACGCCCACCACACGCGCGCGTCATCGTCATCGATCCGGCGGTGAGTCAGTTCGGCGATCGCGGCGAAGCGCCGCGCACCGGCGATCGCCTCCTGCCGGACCCCATCCTCGATCGCAGCCACCAGCTCTTCATCAGAGGCGGCCGCGAACTCCGAGTCGAACATGCATTCGAATCTAGCCGCCACCGCCGAACCAAACCAGCAGCTCACCCCGCACCTGCGGATGAAAATACGACTGTGAATAACTCAGCCGATCGTGCGCTCCAACCGGACCAAAGGAATCCGGCGGTCGCCCGCCCTGCCCTCGTAGTCCCCGTAGCCCGCGTACATGTCGAGTGCGAGGTGCCACGCGCGATCACGCTCCACGGAGTCGGTGATTTCGGCGGCCGAATAGGTACCGCTCCTCTTGCCCGCGAGTACTTCCGCCTTCGGGTTCGCGACGAGGTTGCGGTACCAGGCCGGGTGAGACGTGTTGCCGTAATTCGACGCGATCAAGATCAGCCGGTCGCCGTCGGTGACGTACAGGAGCGGCAGCGTCCGCGGCTGGCCCGTCTTGGCGCCCTTCGTCGTCAGCAGCATGATCGGAACCGGATACACGGAACTGACCCGTCCGCCCGTGAGGCGCAGCAGCGGCGGATCGAGCCGGGGCGCAACCCGCTTCATGTACCAGTCGCCGACGGGCATGCGCGCGAACTTCTCCAGCGTTCGCTCGTATACACCCATGTGGCGACGCTGCTTTGGGCTCATAGCGCATTACTGTGCCAGCCCGGAGGCCTTCAGCACGGCCAAAAGCGCATCAACGGCCGAGGCGAACGCATGGTCGGCCGGCGCCGCGAAGCCGACGATGATCCCGTCGGGATCGGGCACGTCCGGCCCGGCCAGCGGATGACGCATGATCGACAGACCCTGCACGGAAATTCCCGCCTCACCGGCGCGACGGAGCACCTCGTGCTCGGTGTCGTCAGGCAGAGTCAGCAGCAGGTTCACGCCAGCCGACAGCCCGCTGATGTTGACGTCGAATTCGGACAGGGCGTCGACGAGGGCGTCGCGCCGCCTGCGATAGCGCATCCGCATGCGCCTGATGTGCTTGTCGTAGCCGCCGGTGCCGATGAAGTCGGCCATCGTCAGCTGCGAGAGCGAATCGACGTAGTACTGCTGCCCTCCCGCAGCGTCCGTCACTGGGTCAATCAGGTTGTCCGGCAATACCATCCAGCCCAGCCGCAACGCCTGCGACAGGCTCTTGCTGGCCGATCCGAGATACACCACCCTGTCCGGGCACAGTGCCTGCAGCGCTCCGATCGGTTGGCGGTCGTATCGGAATTCCCCGTCGTAGTCGTCGTCGAAGACGTAACCGTCTGTGCGCTGTGCCCAGTCGACGACGGCGGTGCGGCGCGCGGCGTGCAGCGGCATCCCAAACGGACTGTGGTGCGCGGGCGTCAACAGCACGGCGGGTGTCTGCAGTCTCTCGAGGTCGTCGATGACCGCGCCGCGTTCGTCGACACCGATCGGTACCGTCGGCACGTCCAGCGCGGCGAGCGCGTCGCGGAAGATGAAGAGCCCGTAGGCCTCGACGGCGATCGGGCCGCGTCCGCGATACACCCGCGCAAGCAGTTCGACCCCATGGCGCACGCCCGCGCACACCACGATCGACTCCGCGGACGTTCGTACGCCGCGGGCACGAGTCAGGTAATCGGCGAGCGCGTCGCGCAGTTCCGGCCTGCCCCGTGCATCGCCCATCCGCAGCGCCTCCGTCGGCGCGGTCGACAGCGCCCTGCGGGTGGAGGCGAGCCATTCGGCCCGCGGAAACTCCGACACATCCGGTGAGCCGGGCATCAGGTTGTGGACGGGTGCAGGCCGCGCGCCGCGGGGTCGCGGCGGCGTGCGCGCTCGCCCGGCGTTGAGCACCCAGGTGCCGGCACCCTGTCGTGACGCCAGCAGGCCCTCGTTGACCAGTTCGGCGTACGCCTCGGCCACGGTGTTGCGCGCCAATCCCAGGTCAGCGGCGAGGCTGCGCGACGGCGGCAGCATCGACCCTGGCGCCAACCGGCCGGACCGCACGGCGTCGCGCAGCGCGGTGAGCAGCAGCTCTCTGGCCCCTCGCGCTCCCGGCGTGATGACGGAGCGGAGGTCGAGGTGGAGATCTCGGCTCCCGGAATTGGCCCATGAAGTCACGTACCAATTGAACCATTCAGATGGTTCTTTCCGCCTTAGCGTTGGTGTCATGACAACGACACTGGAAACCCGACTGCACGCCAACCACCGCATCAAGATCTACAAGTCGTCGCCCGAGCTGCTGGACGCGATGATGACGCTGAGCGCGGCGTCAGCCATCGAGGTCGAGCCGGAGATCGGCGAATTGATCAAGATCCGCGCGTCGCAGATCAACCACTGCGCGTTTTGCCTCAACATGCATCTCGTCGATGCCCGCAAGCACGGCGTCACCGAGCAGAAGCTCGATGTCCTCGCCGCATGGGAAGAGGCCGGCGACCTGTTCACCGACCGTGAGCGGGCGGCGCTGGCGCTGACGGAGGCGATCACCAGCGTCTCCGACGGCGTCCCCGACGGCGTGTACGCGCGAGCCGCAGAGGTCTTCACCGAGCGCGAGCTCGGACAGGTCATCGCGATGGCGGTCACCATCAACGCGTGGAACCGGATCAACGTGACGGTCCGCACGGCAGTGCCCCGCCGCTGATACTCGAGGGGTGCAGACCCGGTCCGGTGCGGAGATCATCGTCAATGGCGACGTGGTCAGCAAGCTGCACCGGCCGGGCACCGACCCCAGGCTACTGAGAACCCGGCTCCGCATCGCCGCGGAGTCGGGTTCTTTCCTATCGCCGCTCGACACAGTTCCGCAGCGGGCCGGGTCACAGTGGCGATCCAGCTGGCCGTGGGTGAAAACCGTTGCGCCACAACCAGTCGGCCTGCCGTGGGCCGACGCGGGGCGACTGCTCGCCCGGTTGCATTCCGAGCCGGTGCCGCCACGCACACCCGCGCACGGCTGGCCGCAGCGGCTCAGGCGCGCAGTCCACACCGCGCGGCGAAATGATGTTGTGCGCGGCGCGGCCGCCTCGCTGCCGGACGAGGCCTGGCAGGCAGCCTCACCGGGGCGGCCGTCGACGCTCGTGCACGGCGACTGGCATCTGGGCCAGCTGGGCAGGCGGTCGGCCGATGAGCCGTGGCTGCTGATCGACGTCGACGACCTCGGCGTCGGCGATCCGGCGTGGGACTTGGCCCGCCCGGCCGGGTTCTGGGCGGCGGGCCTGATCCCCGACGACGACTGGACACAGTTCCTCGACGCGTACCGCGACGCAGGTGGTCCGGCAGTGCTGGAGGGCGACCCGTGGCCGGTGCTCGACGCGTTCGCCCGCGCTGCCGTCGTGCGCGCGGCAGCCCACCACCCCGACGACGAGATGCTGATCGCCGCCTGCGCGCGAATGCGCTAGCTGGAGAAGAACAGCCTGCCGAAGCCCTGCTTGCGATAGTGCTTGTTGCCGCGATGGCCCCAACCCGGTCCGTCGTCGTACCCGTAACCCGGCTGGTGAGACGACGGCGGCGGCGGCGCGGCCTGGACGAACCGGTTCTCCATCTGGGTGAGTGACTCGAGCTCACCGAAGTCCAAAAAGATGCCCTTGCAGGTATCGCACTGCTCCAGGTGAATGCCGTTGCGCTCGTAGGTCTTCATCACCCCGGCGCACTTCGGACACAGCAGGGTGTTACCGACGCCGGTGGGTGCGGGGGACTTGGGGGGTTCGTACGGCGGGATGCTCATGACTCATCAACGCCCGAGCATCCTGTGAAGTGCCTGAAAACGCTTAAACCCAGTAGGGCACGCGTGCGCGATACTGGCGCATGGCGAGCGCAGCGAGAATCCAGCCGACGACGGTCAGCACCACCACGACGACCCAGTGCCGCAATTCCTGGTCCGCCCCGAGCAGCGGTGCGCGCACGATGTCGAGGTAGTGCAGCAGCGGGTTCAACTCGACGATCTTGGCCCACCGGCCCGCTCCCTGATGTTCCAGCGTCGCTTCGTTCCAGATGATCGGCGTCATGAAGAACAGCAGCTGCACAAGGCTGAACAGCAGCGGGCTGATATCGCGATAGCGGGTCGCCAGGATGCCAAAGCACAGCGACACCCATACGCAGTTGAGCACGATCAGACCCAACGCCGGGATGACGGCCAGATCCGCCCAGGACCACGGCTTCGGAAAGATGATCGCGATCACGACGAAGATCACGATGTTGTGTCCGAACAGGATCATCTGGCGCCACACCAGCCGGTAGACGTGCACCGACAGCGGCGTCGGCAGTTGCTTGATCAACCCCTCGTTCGCGATGAACACGTCGGCGCCTTCGAGGATCGCCGCGTTGATCAGATTCCAGATGATCAGCCCGAGCGTGACGTAGGGCAGGTGCTCGGACAGCTCGAGTTTGAACAGCTTCGAGTACAGGCCGCCCATCGCGATCGCCGTGACACCGGTGGCGATGGTGATCCAGAACGGTCCGAGCACCGACCGGCGGTAGCGCTGTTTGATGTCCTGCCAGCCCAGGTGCGCCCACAACTCGCGGCGCGCGAAGCCGGCGACGAGGTCGCCCCATGCGCGCGTCATCGTCCTCGATTGAGCGGCGGCGTCGGTGAACGTCATGGCTTTTCGAACCTCTCGCGCCTGCCCTGCCTGCGGAGCCGGACCCATTCCGCCAGTCCTCGCGGGTCCCGACGGGACACCAGAAAGTACCAGCCGAACCGCAGCCACTCCTGCGGCAGCAGCTTGCGAAGGCCCGGCTGCGACAAGAGATAACCCCGGTTCCGGTAGGTATAGAACCGCTTCGCCTCGTTGTCGGGGTACTGCGTATGCATCCGGCCACCCAAGATCGGCTTGAACTCGTCTGTGCCGCAGGGATGCAAATAGACTGCGTCCAAACATGTTCCGAATGGCAGCCCGGAGCGCACCAACCGGCGGTGCAGTTCCACCTCGTCGCCGCGCACGAACAGCCGGAGGTCAGGCACGCCGACCGCCTCGACGGTCGACGCGCGAAACAGGGCCCCGTTGAACAGCGACGCGATACCCGGCAACAGTCCCCAGCACGCGGGTGGGCCCACTGCTTCGCCCTCGGTGCGCAGTTCACTGACCAGTCGGCGCCACACCAGACCGCGGCGCAGCGGGAACGCCAGCTGGTCCGGGTTGTCGATGTTGCACACCATCGGCGAGATCTCGGCCAGAGCGTGCTTCTCGGCGCATGCCAGCAGGGTCGCCAGCACGTTTCGGTCCTGCGGGCGTCCGTCGTCGTCGGCCAGCCAGATCCAGTCGGCGCCCAGCGTGAGCGCGTACAGCATTCCGAGAGCGAAACCACCTGCGCCGCCGAGGTTTCGGCGCGAGCCGAGGTAGGTGGTCGCAACGGGCTGGCCGGCGACCATGTCGCGCACCCACTCGTCGTCATCGTTGTCGACGACGACGATGTGGTCGAGTGCGCGGCTCTGCGTGGTGAGCGCGTCCAGCGACTTGGTCAACTCGTCGGGTCGCCGGTGGGTCACCAGCACTGCGCAGACGGTCTCAGTCACTCGCACGGGCATTCTCTTCGAGCACCTCGCGCACGTGGCGCGCGGCGTCCTCGCCCTCGTAGGCGCGCACGACCTCCTCGATGCCGCCGGTCATCTTGATGGTGCCGTGGTCGATCCACATCGCGGTCGTGCACAACCGGGCCAGGAACTCGTTGGAGTGACTGGCGAAGACGAGAATGCCGGAGCGCTCGACCAATCCCTGCAGCCGTGTCTGCGCCTTCTTCAGGAACTCGGCGTCGACGGCGCCGATGCCCTCGTCGAGCAGAAGGATCTCGGGGTCGATGCTCGTGACGACCCCCATCGCCAGCCGCACCCGCATGCCGGTCGAGTAGGTGCGCAACGGCATGGACAGGTAGTCGCCGAGTTCGGTGAACTCCGCGATCTCGTCGACCTTGGCCATCATCTGCTTGCGGGTCTGACCCAGGAAGAGGCCGCGGATGATGATGTTCTCGAAGCCTGATATCTCGGGGTCCATGCCGACGCCGAGGTCGAATATCGGCGCCACCCGACCGGTCACGCTCGCGACGCCCCTGGTGGGTTCGTAAATGCCCGACAGCAGCCGCAGCAGCGTCGACTTGCCCGCCCCGTTGTGACCGACCAGACCCACCCGGTCGCCGAGTTCCAGCGACATCGTGATGTCCCGCAGAGCCTCGATGACAACGACATTGGACTCGTTGCGGCCGATCGTGCCGCCTGCCTTGCCGAGGAACGCCTTCTTCAACGAGCGCGCCTTCGCGTCGAAGATGGGAAACTCCACCCACGCGTTGCGCGTCTCGATGTGCGGCTTTGAGGGGTGGGTCACCGAAGTCGCCGCTAGAGGTACTGGCCGGTCCCGGTTGACGCGGGCCCGACGCGTTGACCGGGTGCGCTCATCCCGGGCGGCAGCGCGCCTTGGCGCATCTGCTCCAGCTGCTGGCGGGCAGCCATCTGCTGGGCGAACAGCGCAGTCTGGATGCCGTGGAACAGGCCCTCCAACCAGCCGACGAGCTGGGCTTGTGCGATGCGCAGCTCGGCGTCGGAGGGCGCGTCGTCGCTGAACGGCAACGTGATCCGCTCCAGCTCGTCGATGAGCTCGGGTGCGAGACCTTGCTCCAGCTCGGTGATTGAGCGGCGATGGATCTCGGCTAGGCGGGTGCGGCCGGCCTCGTCCAACGGCGCACTGCGCACCTCCTCCAGCAACT
>NZ_JAVHWR010000031.1:0-26702 GCF_032159565.1 Mycobacterium sp. | reverse complement strand
GCCGTCGAGCTGGCCAAGAACAACGAGGTCTTTGCGGTCGCCCGGTTCTCCGATCCCGAGCAGAGCCGCAGCCTCGAGCGGGCAGGCGCTCACCCGATCCCGTTCGACCTCGCAGATCCCGATCTGTGGATCACCTTCATCGCTCACTTCGCGGTGCCGCCCGCCAACGCCGCGGCATTCGAAGAGCTGCTGACCTATGTCGCCACGATGTCCAATACCGAACCCGGCGTCGTCTACTACGGCTTCGCTCGAAGCGTCGACGAAGCCGACACGTATTCCGTTGTCGAGGTGTATCGCGATCACGATGCCGTCGCCTCACATGGGCAGACCGACTGGGTCACCGAATCGGTGCCCCAGTTCCTGGGCCTCATCGAAGGCCTGCCGCAGATCAAGCAGTACGTCAGCCCCGGTGCTGCGGCGGTGGCGTCTCAGTTCGAGGATCTGAGGTGACGCTGTCGGGGAGCTGGGTCAGCGCCGAAGTCCCTCGATGAACCGCTGCACGCTTCGGGTCAGCGACCGCGGCACGTGGTCGGGATCCATCAGGTCGTTCTCGGCCAGCGGACTCGCCTCGTCGGCCACGGTGTCTTCGGTGAAGGGCGCCAGCGTCCTGCCCTCACCCCGCAGTTCTTCGACGGTGTTGATCAGCGACCGGCCTTCGCCGAACTCGTCGGCGGATACGCCCAGATGTTCCGACACCAATTGATCACGCACCCAGGTGATCTGGCGCCGGACCTCGTCGTCATCCGTGCTATCCGTGTCCGCCTCGACGGCCACGTCGCACTCGCTGTCGAAGCCCATCGACCGGTTGTTGAGGTTCGATGAGCCGATCCGCAGCAGCCGGTCGTCGACGACCATCACCTTCGAGTGGACGTAGATCGGCAAGCCGCCCTCGGTCACCGGGTAGTAGACGCCCAATCGATGGTGCTCGTCAGCGGCCCACAGCAGTCGAATCAGACGGTGACGCGCGCCGTCCATCGTTCCCCGCTCGAGGGTGTTGTTCCCTCTGCGAGGGAGCACGATGACGATCTCCGGACCGTCTTCCTCACTCAGTCGAGTGGCCAGCGCATCGACGAGGCGCCGCGAGGCCAGGTATTGGTTCTCCAGATAGATGGTCTGGCGTGCTGCCGCAATGGCCTCGAGGTTGAGCGCCTCCACTTCGCGGACTTCCTCGCGATCGTCGAGTTGCGGCAGGGTGCGCGCGATTCCGACGTCGACGTCGCGCAGAGTGGGTTGCAGCTTGCGGGGCCACGCAATGTGCTTCGCGTCAACGGGTTGCACAGATCGGCCCGTCGCTTTCTCCCACCGCTGGCAGGCCTGTTCACCGAGTGCCCGCGCGGCGTCACCGTCGACTGCAGCCGCAACGTCGTGCCGTGGACCGTAACTCCGCCCCACTGTCCGACGGCCACGGTTTTGCTGCTCGTGCGCACGGGTGTCCCACCGGTCGACGGTGAGGTCGAGGCCTCCGCAGAATGCCACGGCATCGTCGATGACCGCGATCTTCTGGTGGTGAACGGCTCCGGTCGGCCGGGCGCCATCGATCGCGAAGTGTATTCGCCTGCTGCTGATCTGATTCACCACCGACACGGGCGTGAGCCCGTACCAGATGCCGTCGAAGGCCGGCAGCAGCCGCAGATTCGACTTCAAAAGATAGACCTCGAGCTCCGGCCGCTTCCAGAGCATCCAATATAGGAACGCGCCCAGCTGGTTGGGCCCGGGCAGCATCTTGGACCCACGCTCGAAGGTCATCCTGGCGTCGAGATCCCAGCCGATCAGCATGATCCGGTGCTGGGCCCGCAGCATTGCCGACTTGATGTGGTGGAAGTAGTCGGCCGCGTCGATGATGCAGGCGAACTGGCCGGCACGCGTCACACGCCAGCACGTTCGGCCGGGAATCAGCAGTCGATCGTCAGTCATTCTGACTCTGCGTGTACCCCGTTTGGGGTGCGGCGCAATCGACCGTTTACTCCGGGACGCTCAGCGCCTGCAGCAGGCGTTGACTGGTTCGCAAGAGCAACCGGTGGAGATCGTCGTCGGACATATTCGCCAGCTGAGGGTTGATCGCCGTCCCGTAGACGCCCGCGGTGATGACCGACATCGCGACGCGCGTCGCGTCGTCGGGGGCGGAACCGACCAGTAGAGTGGTGGAAAGCGACACGACCTGCGCAATTCGTCGGACTTCCTGGTGATCGACAAGATCGCCAAGGCGATCTTCCGCGTCGAGGGCATATCCCGTGTGCAGGCCATCACCCGTCCCGACGGCAAGCCGATCGAACACACGTCGATCCCGTTTCAGACCAGCATGCAAGGCACCACCCAGCAGTTGAACCAGAAGTATCTGCAGGACCGGATGGCCGACATGCTGGTGCAGGCCGACGAGATGCAGCACACGATCGACACCATGACTCGGATGTCCAACCTCACCGCGGAGATGGCAGACACCACGCACAACATGGTGGCCAAGATGAAGGACATGACCCTCGACGTGGCCGAATTGCGGGACAACATCGCCGATTTCGGCGATTTCTTCCGACCGATCCGGGCCTATTTCTACTGGGAACCGCACTGCTACGACATCCCGGTCTGTCATTCGTTTCGGGCGATCTTCGACGCCCTCGACGGCGTCGACACCATGACCGACGACATCCAGCAGCTGATTCCGGAGATGGAACGCCTGGATTCTCTTATGCCGCAAATGGTCTCGATGATGCCCGAGATGATCGACACCATGAAGACGATGAAGACCATGATGCTGACGATGTATGCCTCACAGAAGGGCATGCAGGATCAGATGGCTGCTATGCAGGGCAACTCGTCGGCCATGGGCGAGGCGTTCGACAATTCCATGAACGACGACTCGTTCTACCTGCCGCCGGAGGTGTTCGGCAACGCCGACTTCAAACGCGGTATGGAGCAGTTCCTTTCGCCCGACGGTCACGCCGTGCGGTTCATCATCAGCCACGACGGCGACCCGCTTTCCGCCGAGGGCATCGCGAGAATCGATGCGATCAAGAAGGCGGCCAAGGAAGCCATCAAGGGCACGCCGCTCGAGGGATCGACGATCTATCTCGGCGAGAGCGCCGCGACGTTCAAGGACCTGTCCGATGGCAACACATACGACCTCATCATCGCCGCGGTCGCCGCGCTGGCCTTGATCTTCATCATCATGTTGATCATCACGCGCAGCATCGTGGCGTCGGCGGTGATCGTCGGCACCGTGGTGCTGTCGCTGGGCGCCTCGTTCGGCCTATCGGTGCTGATCTGGCAGCACCTTCTCGGTATCGAGCTGCACTGGATGGTGCTGGCCATGTCGGTCATCATCCTGTTGGCGGTGGGCGCGGACTACAACCTGCTTCTGGTCTCACGCTTCAAGGAGGAGCTCCACGCCGGACTACGCACCGGAATCATCCGGGCCATGGGTGGCACCGGTTCGGTGGTGACGTCTGCCGGGCTGGTGTTCGCGTTCACCATGATGTCGATGGCGGTCAGCGAGTTGACGGTGATCGGGCAGGTGGGCACCACGATCGGCCTCGGCCTGCTCTTCGACACCCTGGTGATCCGGTCGTTCATGACGCCGTCCATAGCTGCGCTGATGGGCAAGTGGTTCTGGTGGCCGATGCGGGTGCGCGACCGGCCGGCGCCCTCGCCATGGCCGACGCAGCCGACCGCGCAGTTGGAAAGCCGGATCGATCAGACCGTTCGGTGAGTCGTCGCACCGATCAAGGTGCGCGCCACCCACTCGACCCGGCTCAACGACTCCTCCAGAGTCAGCGCGCCGGTGAGCACCGCAGTCAGGGCACTGGTCAACGCGGCATTGAGACCGAACCTCACATCGGCGATCTCCTCCGGCGCAAGGCCTTCCATCAGGCGGTCGAACATCTCGACGTTCGTACGCCCCATGTGGTCGATCGCCGCTTTCGCCTCGGGGGCGGTCGACGTCATCGCCTGAAGCATCAGCGCGGTCATCTCGGGGTTGCGATAAAAGGCCCGCTGAGCGCGTCGCAGATAGTCCAGTACGCCGGGCAACGGTCCCTCGTCAGCCGGACCACCGGCCGCCAGAATTCGCCTGGTCAATCGCTTCTGCCAGTCCTGCAACGCCGCCGCCAACAGATGCTCTTTCGAGCTGAAGTATCGGTAGACGGTGGCCAGTGCGACCCCTGAACGCGAAGCCACATCGCGCATCTGTACCGCATCGGCGCCCACGGCGCCGATCAAGTCGATCACGGCCTCGATGATCCTGGCTCGCCGCGCCAACTGCCCGCTGGTCATATCCGCCAGCGACAAGACGTCGGCCTGAGTGTGGTCAGGGCTTTTTGTGTTGACGGGCCGACCTCCAACATCGAGAACAGCGTTTCTGGAGTCCGTTCGATATATGCGACAACAGTTCGCCCTGACCGCTGTTATAGCAGCTAGAAGGCTACACGCAATCTTGACATAAGTAGAACCTTGTTTCAATATTGATCGGACAGCGACGGTGCTGTCGCGCTCGCACCCGATCGGAGGATGCCATGGCCGGACCTATCGGACTGCCGGTTATCGACACCATGATCGGCTTCCCTCACGAGGGCTCGGCGCAGTACGACTTCATCCGCAAGCAGACCAAGGACCGGGAGTCCAAAGAAAGCTTCGAATTCCCCGTCGAGTACATGTTCAAGGATGTGCCAAAGGGCTTGCCGACCGATGATCCGGTGTCGCTGGTGCTGCAGCAGATGGATCGGTTCGGCATCGAGAAGGCCATGATCGGCGTCAGTGAGGGCTCTGCCGAGCTGGCGCTGAAGACGTTCCCCGACCGCTTCGTCCCCTCCGGCGCCATCGCCGACCCGAACGACGTGATGGGTTCGGTAAACGCCATCCGGCGCGACTATGAGCAATACGGCATCGCGGCGACGTCGGTGTTCCCGGCCGGCACGTTCCCTCAGGTGCCGATCGACGATCCGAAGATGTACCCGATCTATGCCACCTGCGTCGAACTCGGCATCCCCATCTTCGTCTGTGCCGGCGTACCCGGCCCCCGCGTTCCGTTTACGCCGCAAGAGGTTTCCCGAATCGACATCGTCATGTTCGACTTCCCGGACCTGGTTTTCGTCACCCGCCACGGCTGCGAGCCGTGGGAGGACCTCGCCGTCAAGCTGATGTTGAAGTGGCCGAACCTGTACTACTCGACATCGGCGTTCGCGCCCAAGTACTACCCGAAGGCCATCATCGACTACGCGAACTCACGCGGCGCGGACAAAGTGCTCTACGCCGGCTACTTTCCGATGGGGCTGTCGCTCGAACGGATCTTCGGCGAGCTGCCCAACGTTGGGCTCAAGGACGAGGTCTGGCCGAAGTTCCTGTACGGCAACGCTGCAAGAATCCTCGGGCTGAAGGGCTGACGCCTATGGTGTTGGCGATCACGGCCGAGCAGGAACACCTGGCCGATGCCGTCAGTCGGTTCGCAGCCCGCCATGCGCCGATCGAGAAGACGCGGGCCTCGTTCGACTCCATTGCAGCGGGTGAATTACCGCATTGGTGGGGAGAACTGACCGCGCATGGGTTTCATGCGGTGCACATTGCCGAAGGGGCCGGCGGACAGGGCGGTACGCTCGCCGATCTCGGCTGCGTCATCGAGGCGACCGCCGCCGCGTTGTTGCCGGGGCCGCTGCTGAGCACCGCAACTGCCAGCGCCGTGGCGACCTTGGCCGGCGAGTCAGCTGCGTCGCTGGTCGCCGATCTCGTTGCCGGCGCCACCGCAGCCGTCGTGCTGCCGGAACACTCCGAGGTTCGTGCCGTCCGCCAGCAGGACGGCTGGCGGCTCACCGGTTCATCGGCATCCATCCTGGGACTCTGTGCGGCGCAACGCATTCTGCTGACCGCCCGCTCTGAGGACAACGCCGAACGCTGGTTCGTGCTGGACACCGGACGCGCCAAAGGCGCGGACTTCTTGATCGAACAGCAACGCGGCACCGACTTGTCGACGGACGTGGGCGTACTGAATCTGGTCGACCACACCGTCGATGCACGCTCGGAGTTGTCCGGAATCTCCACCGAGCGCGCTCGCTGCATAGAGGCTGCCCTTACGGCGTGCGCATCGGCGGGTGCGGTCCGACGGTGTGCCGACGCGGCGACGGAATACATCCGCACCCGCGAACAATTCGGGCGGCCGGTAGGCGCCTTCCAGGCTCTGCAACACAAGGCAGCGGTACTGCTCGTGAACGCCGAGTTGGCGGCCGCCGCCGCGTGGGATGCGGTGCGCGCTTCCGCCGAATCCCTTGAGCAGCATCGGCTCGCCGCCGGGTCGGCCGCGCTGATGGCCGTGGCTGCCGGCCCCGATCTCCTGCTCGACGCGCTGCTGATGTTCGGTGCGATCGGGTACACATGGGAGCACGACACCCACCTCTACTGGCGACGCGCCATCAGCCTCGCCGCGTCACTCGGGTCCACGGCGCATTGGAGCCGCGAAGTGGGCGAGCACTCCCGCACCGTGAAGCGCTCCACCGCTTTGAATCTCGGCGACGTCGAATCCGACTTCCGCGCGTCGGTCGCGACGACCCTCGACCATGCGCGGGGCCTGCGCAACGACCATCCCTCGGATGACCCCCGCGCCCCCGGACTCGCCACCGGCGCCCAGCGCGACATGCTGGCGAAGGCGGGGCTGGTTGCGCCGCACCTGCCACCACCGTGGGGCGTCGGCGCCTCGGCCGTGCAGCAGGTGATCATCAACGAGGAGTTCGACAAGCGTCCCGACTTGATCAAGCCCTCGCTCGGCATCGCGGAGTGGATCCTGCCGACGATCCTCGGCAGCGGCACAGAACTGCAGCGCGAGCGGTTTGCGTGGCCGATTCTGGGCGGCACCCAGCGCTGGTGCCAGCTCTTCAGCGAGCCAGGGGCCGGCTCGGATCTCGCTTCGCTGACTACACGGGCCCGCAAGGTCGACGGAGGGTGGCTGGTCAACGGGCACAAAATCTGGACCTCGCAGGCCGACCGGGCACAATTCGGCGCGCTGCTGGCGCGCACCGACCCGGATGCGTCCAAGCACCGCGGGATCAGCTACTTCCTGGTCGACATGGCGTCGCCGGGTGTCACCGTCGAGCCGATCAAGCAGGCCAGCGGACACTCGGACTTCAACGAGGTCTTCCTCAACGACGTGTTCGTTGCGGACGACATGCTGGTCGGAACACCAGGCGCCGGTTGGGATCTGGCCGTGGCGACGATGGCCGTTGAACGCACGGCGATCGGCAACTACGTCAACATCGATCGCGCAGCTGCGCTGCGGCACATCGCGCAGATCGACGGCCCGGACACAGACGCTGCGCTGCGGGCACTCGGCGAGATCGAGGCGTACACCACCGCCATCAAGGCCATGGTGCTACGCGAAACCCTGCGTTTGGTCGAGGGCCAGGCGGCGGGGCCGACCTCGAGCATCGCCAAATACGCGATGGTGATGCTGCTGCGCCGCGCGTCGACGGCGACGCTTGGCCTCACCGGCCGTATCGCGATGCTCGAAGAGTCGGATCCCGCCGTCGTCCGGCCGTACTTCGATATGCCATCGGAACTCATCGGCGGAGGTACGGCGGAGATACAGCTGACCGTCATCGCATCGATGATCCTCGGCCTGCCACGCAGCTAGAACCGACGACGATTTCAGCCATCGAAAGGATGTGGCCGCGATGACGACCGACTTGGGGTTCACCTACTTCGACTGCGACAACCACTACTACGAGGCAGTGGATGCGTTCACCCGACACATCGAGCCGAAGTACAAGAAGCGCGCCATCCAGTGGGCGAACATCGACGGTAAGCAGCGCCTGATCGTCGGCGGCAGGGTCAACAGGTTCATCCCGAACCCGACGTTCGACCCGGTGGGTAAACCCGGCGCCCTCGACGAGTACTTCCGCGGCCGCAATCCGAAAGGTGCGGATCTGAACGCGTTGTTCGGTGACCTCGAGCCGATTCCACCCGCATACCGTGACCGAGATGCCCGGCTGGCGCTGATGGACGAACAGGGCATGGCCGGCTGCATCATGCTGCCGACGCTCGGCGTCGGAATGGAGCAGGCGCTGCTGCCCGACCTGGACGCCGCCGTCGCGACGTTCCGCGCCTTCAACCGGTGGATGGACGAGGACTGGGGATTCGCCTACAAGGAGCGCATTTTCGCGGCGCCCTACATCACGCTGTGCAAGCCCGCGAGCGCCGTGCAGGAGCTCGAGTGGGCGCTGGAACGCGACGCGCGGTTCATCGTCATGATTCCCGGGCCCATCGCGACCGACGTCGGCATGCGCGCGCCCGGCGACCCGATGTTCGACGACTTCTGGCGGCTGGCCAACGATTCGGGCATCACCGTCTGCTATCACTCCGGTGAGACGTACTACTCGAAGTTCATGCCTGCGTGGGGCGAGCCGGACTACATGATGTCCTTCCAAGCGCTGCTTGGCTTCCGGTCGTTGTTCTCCGGGGACGCGCTGCAGGACACCTTCGCCAACCACCTGCACAACGGCCTGTTTCTGCGCTTCCCCAACCTGCGGATGGCTTCGATCGAGAGCGGCTCCACGTGGCTGTTCCACCTGTTCGAAAAGCTGACCAAGTCCTACGGCCAGATCCCCTTCATCTACAAGGAAGATCCGCGCGAGACCTTCAAACGTCACGTCTGGGTGTCGCCGTTCTACGAGGACGAGCTCGCCAGCCTTCTCAAGCTGGTGGGTCAGACGCACATTGTGATGGGTTCGGACTACCCGCACGTCGAAGGCCTGGCCGATCCCGCGTCATACATCAAGGATCTCGAGAACTTCGACTACACACCCGAACAGAGCCGCACCGTCATGCGCGACAACGGTATCGAGTTGTCGATCCGCAGACCGGTCTGATCGCGTTCCGCCACAGTGAAAGTCGAGAAGTCCAGCTTGGTCGCCATGCTGTTGGAGGTCGGCGAGGAGAACCCGGCGGTGCTTCTCGCCCGTTCCGATCTGCCCGACGAGATCGACACCGACCATGATCTCGACGCGTTACTCGCCTTCGGTCTGGAGCCCGACCAGGTCGAGGAAGTGGCACGGTTGGCGATCGGTGCGATCGAACCCGATGACGTCAACACCCGCCGAAGGCGCGGTGAGCTGGCGAAGACAATCTCGCGGCGGTGGGCCGATCTCGTCGATCAGTGGATGACCTAGCCGAGCCTGGCGAGGATCGTCTCGGAGTCGGGCGCCGCACCGCGGTTGTACGGCAGTTTGGACAAAGCGGTCGCCATCGCGCAGGTGTTGGTCACGGCCGCATACGTCAGGCCGCCACCGACCGCAGCGGCCAGCCATTTGAGCTTCGGCACACCGATGCTGCCGAGAACACTTGACAGCACGGCCGTTCCGGCGACCAGCCGCACCTGACGCTCGAGGTCCCACCGCTGCACGCCGCGGTCGACATCGAACCCGTGCGCCTCCCACCCGACGAGGCCCTCGTCGAGGACGCGTCCACGGGTCAGGCCCTCGCCTCGCAACAGCCCATCGGCCTTTGCCGACCGCTGCCCGGAACGGCACACCAGCACGACATCGCGATCCTGCCCCAGGTGCGATGCCACCTCGGAGCGGTGTTCGTTCAAGACGTCGAGCGGCACGTTGTCCGACCCTGCTATGTGCGCCGTCTCGTACTCGGCCGGAGTCCGCACATCAAGAAGCCGTGGAGGGGTGGACGACTGAAGCAGTTGCCGGAGCTCTGCCGGCGAGATAGTGCTCGCAGCTGAAGCAGTCACTATTGTCTCCTCGATGATCGGGGTGTGTCTTGTCGATACCCGAGACCGGGCGGCAGCGGTCGAATTGCACTCAGGGTGATTCATAGACGACACGCGCCCGCGGGAATGATTCGGCCTACGACGCGGTTCGTCTAGGTCGACACGACCGATCCGGAGCAACTGGAGGACAGGCGTGACGACGACACCCGGTGGCCAATGAAGTTCCTGTTGCTGACGCTCATCACGCACCAGCCGGACCCGGTGTCCGGTGAAAAGAAGAGTCCGGCCGAACGCCTGCGCGAGGTCGTCGACAACGCCGTACTCGCCGAGGAACTCGGCTTCGACGGCTTCGCGGTCGGCGAGCGCCACGAGGATCCCTTCATCTCGTCGTCTCCACCTGTGGTGCTGAGCAACATCGCTGCGCGAACGTCGGAGATCGGCCTGTTCACCGCGGTGACGACGCTCAGTCTGCTCGATCCGGTTCGGGCATTCGAGGACTACTCCACCCTCGACAACCTGTCGGGTGGGCGACTCGAGCTCATCATCGGGAAGGGCAACGGTGCCGCGCAGGCCGACCTGTTCCACGTGACCACCGCCGATCAATGGGATCGCAATCGCGAGGGTTACGAACTGTTCCGCGCGCTGTGGGACAGCGACGACGTCAGCTGGTCCGGCCGATTCCGGCCGAAGCTCGTCAATGCCAAGGCGCTCCCCCGGCCGCTGCAGGAGAAGATCAGGATCTGGCACGGCAGCGCGACGAGTACCGATTCGGTCGACCTCGCCGCCCGCCACGGCGACCCGATCTTCTCGGCCAACGTGACCTATCCGATCGAGCCTTACGCCGACCTCGTCCGCCACTATCGGGAGCGGTGGGTATCCTACGGCCATCGGCCCGAGGACGCTCTTGTCGGCGCGGGCACCGCAGGCTTTCACATCGCTGCGACATCTCAGCAGGCGCTCGCGGAGTACCGGCTCACGTTCGAGGCCCGGTTGGCATTTCAGCGGAAAGCCGGGCTTCCGGTGGTGTTCGACTCGGTAGAGGATTTCGTCGACCGAAGCTCCGCCCTCGTCGGCAGCCCTGCGCAGGTGATCGACAAGGTCAGCCGTTACCACGAACAGCTCGGTCACGAGGTGATCCATCTCAGTGCCGAAGCCGACGGCCTGACGGCAGCCCAGAAGCGCCGCAGCCTCGACCTGTTCGTCTCCGATGTCGCGCCCATTCTGCGCGAACAGATCCACAGCCGGCCGCTGAGCGCACAATCGAGTCGGAAAGAGCTTGTGGCGTCAGCGCCTTTACAACGCAACGGACTGACGCGCGAGAGTGAAAGGAAATCAGACCTGTGACAACAACACCGAACACCGCGGAAACGACGTTCGAAGCGGCATGGAACGAGTGGCACGCCGAGCGCGAGCGCTACTTCGGTGACCCGTTGGGTTGGGTGAGCCTGACGGGGTTGTATTGGCTGACCGACGAATACGACACCATCGCCGACCTTCCCGGTCGGTGGCGCGCCGACGCCGACGCGGTACACGTCGAGGGACTCGACGGGACCGAGAAGCTCGAACCGGTCGAGGGAGCGCCGGGCCTGCTCCTCGAGGACGGCGATCGCCGTATCGAGGTGATTCGCCGCACCGGCTCCGTGGCCCTGCGGGTGCACGATCCGAAGTCCCCGCATTTGCGCGCATACCAGGGCATTCCCGCCTACGCGCCCGACGATAAGTGGCGGGTCGCCGGCACGTTTACGCCCTACCGGCAGCCGGAGAAGGTCACCACGGGCGCCGTCGTCGCCGGACTCGAGCACCACCACCAGGCCATCGGCGTCATCGACTTCGAATTACAGGGTGTCGCACTGCGGCTCGTCGCCTTCGGCAGGCCGGACGGTTCGTTGCATGTGCTGTTCACCGATGCGACCAGCGGTGTGGCGACGTACCCCGCCTGCCGCGGGCTGTCGGTTCCCGCGCCAGACGCCGGCGGTCGAGTGACGCTCGACTTCAACCGCGCGTCGAACCTGCCATGCGCCTTCACCGATTACGCGACGTGCCCGGTAGCGCCCACCGAGAACAGGTTGGCCGTCGCCGTCGAGGCGGGCGAGAAGAATCCGCGCTAGGCGACGTCGACGGCGAACACCTGCACGGCGGCTGATTTTCCCTTCAGCGCATGGGATTTCCGATCGACGAGTCCTGGCGGACGAATGCTCAGCGCGTCGACGGTCTGTTGGGTGAGAAGGATTGCGTCGCCGGTGGTCTTGGTGAGCTGCTCGACACGGGCGGCGACGTTGACGGCGTCGCCTATCAAGGTGAACTCGAGCTTGCCTCCCCCACCGATCGTCCCGACGATCACCACACCGGTGTTGATCCCCATGCCGATCCGAAGATCGCCGTCGAAACGCTCACCGACAAGGCGGTGAATCAGCACCGCGGCCGTAACGGCAGCATCGGCATGATCGGCGAGCTCGTTGGGGGCGCTGAACACGGCAAGCGCGCCGTCACCGAGGAACTTGTTGACATGCCCACCGGCCTCCACGACTGCAGGCACCACGATCTCGAACAAGGCGTTGAGGCGGGCGACCGTGTCTTCGGCGGTATTAGCCTCGGCGAACGGAGTGAAATCCCGGATGTCGACGAACATCACCGTCACCTCCCGGCGCTCACCGGTGAAGACGTCGTCGCCTTGTTTCAGCAGCCGCGCCGCAAGGGCGGGGTCGACATAAGTGCCGAATGCAGCTTGAAGCCGTTGCCGCTCAGCCAGTCCCGCCTGCATCTGGTTGAACGACGCCACGAGGGTGCCCAGATCGTCGTCCTGCACCACCGGCAGACGCTGGCTGAAGTCTCCTGCCGCAACGCGCTTGGTGCCTTCGGCAAGGTCGCGAATAGGTTGCAGAGAGGGCGAGAACCCGATCCCCACCGATATCGGCACCGCGAATCCGAGCGCCAACGCGCATCCGATCGCGACGGCGAGGATCGGAACGTCACTGACCCGATTCACGACGGCGGCGAGCATCGCGCCCGCAACGGCGAACGCAAAGGCGACAGCGACCACCGAAACGTTCGACCGGGTCGCAAACGTAGGCCGAGAGCGCGGCAGGGAATCACCGATTCCGCTGTCAGCGACGAGGGCGACCCTGGCCGGACGCACCATTGACTCGATGATGCTGTGAAAAGCGATGAGCTGGACACCCATTCCGACGACGACCCCGAGGACTCCGTACTGAATCAGACGCGGCCAAGTCGCTCCGGAAACCGCACCGATGACAACCGAAAGCGCCGCGGCCCACGCGGCCGTACCCCAGATCGCTCGAGTGGTCGCCCTCCTCACATAGGAATAGGTGTCCTTGAGAGCAGTCGCGCGATCGACCGCGTGGCCGGCTGCCCACTGCTCCACAGGTCGAAAAAACATCCGGTGACCCGGAACGACCAGGATCCACACGAGAACCAACACGGCGGCAACCGTGATGACGGCAGCCTCGACGTAGCGACCAGATCTCTCGAAAGCGACGATCGGAAGGGACAGGAAAACGAAGTAGATCGGCAGAGAAACGATGAATGCCACCACGGACGTCGCCCATGTATACCTCGATGCGTAGCGATCCCACGCCCACTGCCAGATGCGGTCCATGGCGTGACATTAGACGTCGGCGACCGGCCGAACGCGCGGCTGCGAAAAGGAAATTGGGCTATCTCCAGAACTGCTCGCCCAAGATCGGATGCCGCGATAGTGTTTCCACGCCAAGTTGGCCCAGTACACCGGCGCCTCCAGCCATCGGAAGGTTCGGCAATGACCACATCACGGCTCCTCGCGTCCGCAGCCGCATCCGCGCTTGTTGTCATCGGGTTGGTGGCGTGCGCTCCCCCCGAGAAGAAAGACTCCGGCAGCCAGACCGAGTCCGGCGTCAACGCCAAGGAGGCCACCTCCGCCGCCGACTTCGGCGGGATGGACGGCCTGGTCAAGGCGGCACAGGCCGAGGGTCAACTCAATGTGATTGCGCTGCCGCCGGATTGGGCCAACTACAAAGAGATCATCGACACCTTCGCCAAGAAGTACAACATCAAGGTGAACTCCGCTCAGCCCGACGCCAACAGCCAGGACGAGATCAACGCTGCCAATCAGCAGAAGGGCAAGAGCACTGCGCCCGACGTCTTCGACCTCGGACAGGCGATCGCGCTGGCGAACACCAACCTGTTCGCGCCCTACAAGGTCGCGACGTTCGACTCCATTCCCCAGCAGTTCAAGGACCCGGACGGTACCTGGGTCAACGACTACGGGGGCTACAGCTCCATCGGGTACGACTCTGCCAAGGTTCCCGAGATCAGCAACTTCAACGACCTGCTGAAGCCGGAGTTCAAGGGCAAGGTCGCCCTCAACGGCGATCCGACGACGGCAAGTGCCGCGGCCAATGGGGTGCTGATGGCCGCGATCGCCAACGGCGGGTCGGTGGACGACATCGCTCCCGGGGTCAACTTCTTCGTCAAGCTCAAAGAGGCAGGAAACTTCGTGCCGGTCGATCCGACGCCCGCGACCATCGAGTCTGGGCAGACGCCCGTCGTCATCGACTGGGACTACCTGAATGCGGCCGAGACCAAGAAGATCCCGACCTGGAAGGTCTTCGTGCCCTCCAACGCGC
This sequence comes from Mycobacterium sp., assembly GCF_032159565.1. Taxonomy (GTDB): domain Bacteria; phylum Actinomycetota; class Actinomycetes; order Mycobacteriales; family Mycobacteriaceae; genus Mycobacterium. The sequence goes on along the minus strand of NZ_JAVHWR010000031.1, from coordinate 12,389 downwards.
TCGTCGGCGGCTACTACTTCCAGGCGATCAACAAAGACGGCCCGCACCCCGCCGCCGCCCGGCTCTGGCAAGAGTTCCTCTACAGCGACGAGGGTCAGAACCTCTTCCTGAAGGGCCTCGCCCGACCGGTGCGCGCCGAAGCGATGGAGAAGGCGGGCACCATCGACGCGAACCTGCTCAAGGCGCTGCCCTCGGTCCAGGGCGCTCCTGTGGTCGCGACCGACGCACAGAGCAAGAAGATGGCGGAGTACCTCGGCGCCAACTGGTCCAAGGTGATCAGCTGACGGTCCAGGCGATTCATGCGATAGCCATGGCAGCGCGTCCCATTGATGGAAGCCGTTACCAGGCAGCAATCTCCAGGAAATGAACCTGGGGAACCGTCAGGAGATGGACGCAAACCAGACGACCCATTCGCTGGCCGAACAAGCCGCCGCGACGATCTCCCAAGGCATCGGGCGCAGACGGTTCGCACAGGCAGTCGCCGGATTGGCAGCGGGTGTCGGCGTTGCCGGCATCGCATCGTGTTCAACGGGGGAAGCCGGTACCGGTGCCACATCGTCGGCTGCACCGACACCAGGCGCTGGTCCCGTGCTGCAGCCAGGCACTGGGACCAGACCAGGTGACCACTATCTGGGTTCTGAGGTGGACCAGGTGCTGTGGGGCTACGTCCCGACCGTCGAGTCCAAGTCGGTCCTGCAGATGAAGTCGGGGCAGACGATCACCATCGACACGGTCTCGCATGAGGGAATCCTGGAAGATCAGGGTCGCAATCCCGTCGAGTACTTCGGCTCCCACGGCGTAGCCGAGTCAAACGTGCTGCAGGACGCGGTAGACATCGCCTCGGGGTACAGCCGCACGCCCCGCAATTTCGACGTGGATGGACCGCACGTCGTCACTGGTCCCGTCTTCGTCAACGGCGCCCAACCCGGCGACGTCCTGAAGATCGAGACCCTCGAGGCCACACCCAGGGTTCCATACGGTGTGGTCTCCAGCCGCCACGGCAAGGGGGCGCTGGCCTTGAGCGCCAATGGCGAGACGCCGGCAGGTATCGGCCTAGATGAAGTCATGCCGCCCGTGGCGACCGATGGCAGGCACACCAAGGACCCGATGAAGTACGGCAACGTTTCCACATTCACCGCCGTCGAGAACGGCCACGGCGTGATGCCGTTCGGCGATGCCGCAGTTCGCTTTCCGTTGCGGCCGTTCATGGGGATGATGGGCGTCGCCTTCGCGAGCGCTCCCGGCTTGACGTCGCCGAACGCGAACTCCGTCCCCCCAACCTTGGGCGGAGGGAACATCGACATCAGCCTGCTCGGCGCAGGCTCGACGTTCTACCTCCCCGTGTTCGCGGACGGGGCGCTGTTCTACGTCGGTGATCCTCACATGGCGATGGGAGATGGCGAAGTCGCCCTCACGGCCATGGAAGGCGCGTTGCGGGGTACGTTCCGGTTGACCGTGTGCAAGAAGGGCAGTGGGGATGCACCATCGGTCGCCTACATGTATCCCTTTGCCGAGAACAAGGATTCGTGGATTCCGATCGGACTGTCTGATCCCGACGGTGCGGCGAACGGTCAGGGTAACGATCTGAACGTCGCGATGCGACGCGCTATCGTCAACGCGTTGAACTTCCTGGAAGACGACCGTGGGATGGATCGCGCCACGGCGTATGCATACCTGTCTGCTGCCGCAAACTTCTCCGTCAGCCAAGTGGTGGACAAGACCGTCGGCGTGCACGCGCAGATCGCGAAGGACCACTTCGCCCCACGGAACTAACTAGGCGATTCGGACGTCCTGGCGGACCAGCTCGGTCTGGACCGCGGAGACGTCGACGTCGTCCAGAGGCCGGTCGGAGCGGATGGCCCCTGTCGTTCGGCCTAACGCTTGGCAATCGCTTTGGTCACAAACAGTGTCCGATGATTCTGGTCCGGCGATTTCGCTGGTTGGATCGAGCAAGCGGCCGACCCGGACGACGGCCCGGAGGTTGGGATATGGGGCCGCTCGGACCGGCACATCTACTCGCTCTGCTACTCGTAGTGGCCGTCGTAGCAGCGACAGGTGGATTCATCGGGTCCGCCGTCTTACGGCGGAACAGGCGAAAAGCGCGCCGGGTCTTCCTACTTGGTTTCGTCTGCGGCTACGTTGCGGGTCCGGTTTTGCGCAGAAGGCGACGCGCGCTGAATTTTTTCGCTACTGCGGCATCACGTGTGCGGCCGCCGTTTCCTGCGCGTCGGCGCGGCTGGGCGCACGTGCCGATGAAATCCAGGGCGGCCTGAATCGCGGGGCGGTGCCGCAAGATTCGGTAGTGCGCCAGACGGCCGAGCCCGTGAGTGGTCATCAGACTTGCTCCGGGCCACACGCCGACAAGGTTCTCGCTCATCGCATGGGGGCTGTCAGGATCGTCGGGGTCGTGCACCACCAGGAGCGGCGGCGGATCGTCGAGACCGGTCGCCACCGCGGAAATGTCGGTGTCGAACAGCGGCATGTTCAGCCGTCGGTCGAGGCGGCGCTGCAAGCCGGTCCGGATGCGCGGTCCGAAGCCGTGTTTTTCGGCGAACAGGTCCAAATACAACGAGAAGTCGCCCATCGGGGCCAGGAACACCATGCGTTCTACGATCATCCCTCTTCCGACCGCCAGCGCGGCGGCCTTGGCTCCGAGGGAATGGGCAATGATCCCGCGCGCCGGCCCGTGTGCATGCACGAACGCCCGCACCGCTTCGGCGCACTCGACGATGGTGGTGCGTCCGGGCGCGAGTTCGCCCGGATCCGAATCGTTATGGCTCGGCAGATCGAAGGCGATGACCCGGTGACCCGCTTCGACGAGCGGTTTGATGAAAACTCCCAGGTGTGCGCGGCAGCCGCCCCAACCGTGCACCAGGTAGACCGCCGGGCCATCACCCCAGGACTCCCCCGCGATCCGGTGGCCGGACCAGGTCGCCTCGACCGGCTCACCCGCAGCGACGCCCGGCGGCATGCGCAGACTCATCTCCACGGCCGGCGGGGTGCACCACAGCTCGACGGCCCACCTCGAACCCGCCGCGGGCGCGAAACGCTCCAGCAGCGCGAACGTCCGGCGCACCCCCGGCGCAACCGGAGGCTCGATGCCGGAGCCCGCCTCGTCCCGGCAAGGCCCGGTATCGCCAACCATCACAAGTCCCCTCTTCTTACTCGCGAGTAAGGTTACTTGATCAGGACTTGCCTGCCGATGACGGCCGCCTGGAGCAATTTCCTTCCCTCACCGGCCTCCGTGCACGAGAAACCGATTGTGCCGACTGAGCCGGTAGACGACAGCGGTCGCGATCATCGCCTCCACCGAGGCGAGCGCCATGGCCGCGGTCATCACCATCGAATGATGCATCGGCATGACGGCGACTGCCGCCCCACCGCCGTGCATATGGTCCGAGGTGAACGGAGTATGCACCGTGATCATCGCGATGTTCATCATCGCGACCAGCGTCCACGTCCGAAGCGCGCCGTGCATCCAGAGTTCGCGCGCACAGAAGAGGCACGCGACTCCCATCGCCGACATCAGCACGGCCGCCGCAAGGATGTCGGCGTGTAGGGCCGCAATCCCGTGCAGCACGGCTGAAGACGCCGTGAGAAACGCACACGCCCGGCGGCCTGCAACCGTGGCCTGAGGGATCATTTAGCTGAGCGGTCGGACAACTCGCGAGTTTCGTACTCGTCGTGCCAGTTCCACCATTCGTAGGGTGCGCTCTGCGGGTAGTCCTCGGGAGAGTCCTCCCAGTTCTCCTGCCGGCCCAATGCGGTGATGTCGAGGTAGCTCCAGAGGCTGCCCATCGCCTCGTCACCGCGGTTGTTGACGAAGTACGTGCGGTAGATCCGCTTATCGTCACTGATGAACGCGTTCGTCCCGTGCCATTCGTCGACTCCGAAGTCGACGTCGAAATCGTCGGTGATCGTGTACCAAGGCATTTCCCAGCCCATTCGGGCCTTCACCCGCTCGATGTCGGCCTGCGGACCGCGGGACGCGAAAACCAGCGTGGTGTCGCGCGAATTCAGGTGCGCCACGTGACCGACCTGGTCCGCCAGCATGGAACAACCCGGGCACGCGTGATCGGGCCATCCGTGCACACCGGGTTCGAAGAAGGCGCGGTAGACGATCAGCTGCCGACGGCCCGCGAACAGATCGAGCAAGCTTGCTCTGCCGCCCGGTCCGTCGAACTCGTAGTGCTTGTCCACAGCCAGCCACGGCATTCGGCGCCGAGCGGCGGCCAGCGCGTCGCGCGCGCGGGTCAGTCCCTTCTCCTTCACCAACAATTCGCCGAGAGCGGCCTCCCATTCGGGTGTCGACACGATCGGTTGCATTGTGTTCTCCGTCATGGTCTTTCAGCCTCTCAATCAAGTGCCGAGGCGCCGGCGGAAGCGAGCGCGTAGGCACGGTGACCGCGCAGCCGACCGCCGGCGATCTCGAGCACGGTCTTGCCAACCATCTCGGATGTCAACACAGGAGCCATCGCTTGCACGAACGCGTCCACGTCGACCCCTTGCCGCCCGGCGTATGCCTGCACTGCCGCCCGCCCGAGGTCGGTGTCCGGCGTCAGTTGCGGCAGCAAGGAAAGGAATTCGATGCCGAGGCCATTGCGCTCCGATTCGCCTGCGGCATAACTCGTGATGAACCTGACCGTGGCCTTCGCTCCCGCATAGCCGCCGCTGAGCGGCGAACCCTTCAGCGCGGCACCGCTGGACAATGCGATCACCGAGCTGCCCGGGGCAAGTGGGCGGGTGAGTGCCGCGCGGGTCCAGTGGAATGCCTGGGCGACGTCGACGTTCCAGTTCTGGCTGAAGGTCTCCCACGTCTGGTCCTGCAAGGCCGACATCGTCGGAGCGGCGCCGGCACACAGCACCACGGTGGTCGGTCGGTGCGCGTCGATCAGACGGCGTGCGGTCGCGGGGTCCGCGGCGTCGGCCGTTACAGCGGTGAAGCCGTTGCCCAGTTCCTCCGTCACGTCGGCGAGCCGCGCAGCGGACCGCGCGACACCGACCACATGCACGCCCGCCGCGGTGAGAGCGGAAGCGACGCTCCGCCCGAAACCACGGCTGGCACCAGTCACGATCGCGGTGGTACCCCCGAGAGGATTGAGCTCTTCCAAGTCGTCCACGAGTCCTACCTCCTGTGTCAGGTGTTTATGTCTTCACTAGTTCAGATCCGTCCGGCCGCCGAAATTCATCGGTGCGGTGATCGATGATTTTCGGCCGGCCGATGGATCTGTATTGGTGACGCAATCAGCGATCACCGACGACCCGAGGAGAGTCACCGTGCCGGTGCAGGAAGAGTTCATCGCGCAGGCTGCGCCGTTTCGGGCCGAGCTGATAGCGCACTGCTATCGCATGCTCGGTTCGGTCCACGATGCCGAGGACCTGGTGCAGGAGACATACCTGCGCGGATGGCGTGGGTATGAGAACTTCGAGGAGCGGGCGGCGCTGCGTACCTGGCTGTACCGCATCGCGACCACGGCGTGCCTGCGCGCTCTGGAAAACCGGGCCCGTCGGGTATTACCTGCGGGACTGGGCGCCGGCGCGATCGACCCGGAGGTCGACCTTGACGGTGCAGGCTTCGCTCACCCGTGGCTGGAGCCCCTCCCCGACACGTATACGCCCGAGTCGGCGATCGCTGCGCGACACAGCGTGCGGCTGGCAGTGGTCACCGCGATGCAGGAGCTTCCCGCCCGTCAGCGCGCCGTACTGATCCTGCGGGACGTTGTGCAGTTCAGTGCGGCAGAGGTCGCCGAGTTGCTGGAGACGACTCCGGCGGCCGTCAACAGCGCACTTGCGCGGGCGCGCACGCACCTCGCCGAGGCCGCGCCCACCGAAGACGACGTGGCAGACCCGGACGACGCAGCACTCCGGTCACTGCTCGACCGATACTGCGCGGCCTTCGAGAACGGAGACGTCTCGGCCCTCACCGAATTGTTGCGCGCCGACGTCAAACTCGAAATGCCGCCCCACCCTGTGTGGTTCGACGGACGCGACGCAGTGATGCGTTTCCTCGCCGCGCGTGCATTCTCCGGGCGGGGTGACGTGGTGATGGTGCCAACCGCCGCCAACGCCCAGCCGGCGGTCGCGGACTATCGACGCGGCGCCGACGGCGTTTTGGCGGCGCACGCGCTACATGTGCTGACCGCCGGTGGTGGCGGGATCGCTGCGATCACCGTCTTCCTCGAGCCCGAATTGTTCGCGTCGTTCGGTCTACCGCCGACGAGGTAGCGCGAGTGTGCGGATTTGTAGGAATCTCCGGCGTTTCGCGGACGAAACCGCACACTGGCGATCCGACCTCAGGCCGCACTTGCGAGATTGGCTGACGCCAGACGTTCGAAATCAGCCTTCAGCCCTGATCGCCGGGTGCGCTGAAGCCCAACTCCGAAGCTCGGCGACCAGCGACGGTCAGGCCTTGCTTCCGGCCTGGCGGTCAGGGAACCGGCGAGCAAGCGCATCGAGCATCCGATTGATCTCACGGATCTCGTTTTCGAGCCGCCGGACATGACCGCGGAGGTGGCCGGCGTTGCGCGTCTGTCCCCTCGATACCGACTCATTGAGCAGGCGAGCGTGCTTGCCGAGCCTGCCGGCCAAGTCGGCCCGTTCGTTGCTCAGACACCGGCGCATGTACTGCGCCTGCAGTCCGTCTGCAGCCGCGTCCGCCGCCGCATCTCCGATAGGCATCGAGGCTGAAGCTAGCCGATGAGGCCGCGGCGTGCAGCGGCTGGGTGGTCTTCACCCGTACAGGTGCTCACCCTTTTCGTCGACCGGTCGCCGTGTCCGCTCCCACGGCCAGGTCATCAGTGCCCACACCACGAGGACGATCGCGACCTCTGCCAGCAGATAGAGCGGCCACGGGCCCAGCACATCCAGCACCGAGGCAGTGGGCGGCTTTCTGTTGAGATAGCCGTAGTTTGTTCCTGCTATCGAATTGAAGACGAACGTCAACGCCGCCCATGCAAGGGTCACGGCGATCGCGAAGCGGTAGTCGCGCCAACGCGGCCGCCTGCGTTGCCCCCACGTGAGATAGATCGCGGCCCACACAACGAGAACGTGCAGCGTGAAGAACGTGAGGAAGAGATGGCTCGGGAAGTCCGGCGCACCTTCCTCCGGCGTGCCGATGTCCGGTGTGATCAGCGCTTGCGAGCTCAGCACCAGACCCCAGTAGTAGGCGAGCACGAAGGCCCAATGTCGCTGGGACCACAACGCGTAAGCGGCCGCGAGTTCCGTGATGTCGCAGAGCTGCAGCGGTATCGAGGTCTGAATGTCTGGACGAATCAGCTTGTACACCAGTGCCACGGCGAACGCCGCGACGATCACGGCCGCCATCACGCGGCCGAGAACCCGGTTCTGCGCTTCGGTCTGCCGTCGCCCGATCCACACCAGGAGAACAGCACCGATCACGAAGATCACGAGCACCACCAAGTGCGACGGCCCGTACGCCGTGAACTCCCGTTGTGCAGAGACCACTCGTCAACTCCCGTTTCGATGAGAGATTTATGACCAATCATTTCAGAGGGATCGGCCGGCGCGCGGATTACGAACGGAAATGTCGAGGCGCCGCCCGAGAGTCCTCGTCATCCCGCGATGTCAGGGGCGCGGCGGCACCCCTAATGCCAGTAGTGCGACGTCGTCCTCCAGACCGGCTCCGAAGTCGTCGAGCAGCGAGTCGACGGCTTGACAGATGCCTTCGGGCGTCGCCGGTGCATGAGCCTGGGCAAATCGCATCAGGGCGCCGGAGTCGTCGAACCGTTCGGCACCCTCGCCGACGCGGGCCTCGGTGAGCCCGTCGGTGTAGAGCACCAACGTGTCACCGGGCCCCAGGTACAGTCGCGTGGCGACGAAATGTGCGTCGGCCACCATCCCCACCGCCTGACCACCATGAAGTTCCACCTCCTCGGCGGAACCATGGCTATGCAGAAGCAACGGGCACGGGTGACCGCCCGCCGCCAACTCGACGTCGAACCCGTCATCGGCGCGCGCCATGATGCCGAAAATCACCGTCGAGAACAGTGACCGGTCACCGATAGAAGATTGTTTCAGGAAATCCTGTGCCAGAACTGCATTGAGATTGTGCAGCACCGCTACCGGGTCGTCGTCGAAGACTGCGGCGGCGCGCAGGGTGTAGCGAGTCAACGACGTGACGGCGGCGGCGCCGGCGCCCTTGCCGCACACATCACCGAGGAAGAAGCCCCAACGGTCCGCGCTCAGGGGAAACAGGTCATAGAAGTCACCGCCGACGTCGTCGACCGAGGCCGCGCGGAACAGCGCACACGCCTCGAGACCGGCCGGGGGTAAAAGTGACGGCGGCAGCAGCGACCGTTGCAGTGTGCGCGCCAGGACCTCGACCCTCTGCCGATGTTCTTCGGCACGCTGCTGCATGTCGAGGAGTTCGCGTTCGTAGGAGCGTCGATCTCTTGCGTCGTCGATCGTCATACGGAACTCCGCCGATTTCCCGTCAGTGCCGGATCGCACGTTGACGGCGATGAAAACCGGCAGGCGGTCGCCGTCAGCGGTGATCAGATCGACCGCCACGCCGCTCAATGCCTGGCGCACCTGCAGCAGGGGCGCGAAGTGCGTTTCGAAGTGGATCCGGCTGCCGACACTGAGCAGATCGGTGAATCGACGACCGGCCAGATCGTCTGCCTTCTGCCCTACCCACGATGCCAACGTGGCGTTCGCCCGGCGGATACGGCGGTCGGCTCCGGCGACCAGATAACCGCACGGCGCGTTTTCGAAGAGGTCGTCTCCGTCGTCGCGCCACCCCGGTGACTCCGTGTTCACCGTTGCAGGAATGCCACTATTGCCTCCGCCGTGGCATCCGGGGCGCTCAGCTGCGGGCAGTGGCCGTCGGTCTCGACCGTGACCAGCTCGCAAGTAGGTATCTGCTCGAGAACGTACTGTCCGACCTCGCGCGGCGCGATCGCGTCATAGGCACAGTCGATCACCAAGGTCGGCACCGCCACTTCCTGTAGGTCGGTGCGGTTGTCCGACAGGAAGGTCGTGCGGGCGAACACCCGCGCGCACTCGGGATCGGTGCGGCAGAAGCTCTCCGTGAGCTCGTCGGAGAGCTCCGGGCGGTCGGGCGCGCCCATGATCACCGGCGCCATCGATCGCGACCAGCCGAGGTAATTGCTCTCCAGTGAGCCGAGCAGCTCGTCGATGTCACGACGGGAGAAGCCGCCGCGGTATCCCTCACCGTCATCGATATAGCGGGGAGAGGGCGCCACCAGAATCAGCTTGGCGAACCGTTCGCGGTCGCGGTTCACCGACAGCACGCCCATCATCGCCGCCACCGAGTGCCCGATGAATGTGACGTCACGTAGGTCCAGGGCCGAAATGATGTCGAGGATGTCGTCGACGTAACCGGCCAGAGAGCTGTACCGCTGCGAATTCCACGCTGCGGGGTCGGCGGCTCCAGACCCGACATGGTCGAACAGCACTACGCGATACGCGGTGGACAGGCGCCGGGCGACCAACCGCCACAGATTCTGGTCGCATCCGAATCCGTGCGCCAACATCACCACCGGCCCCTCCTGCGGACCGGCGAATCTGACGTTGTTCCTGCGGAGAACACCGTCGACATCCATCACGCTTTCCTCGTCTTCGCCCAGCCGAAGGTTTCGGCCACCGGAGTCAACGGCCTTGAATCCCGATCCCGACGGCCTTCTCCAGATCGGCCAGCGAATCCTCCAAGTGAATGAGGAGGCGCTGCAGGTGCGGAACGCTGCGGCGGCAGCCGACGAGGCCGAAGTCGAGGTTGTCGGCGTTGTTGGTCATCGTGATGTTGAGGGCTTGCCCGTCCAGCGCGATCGACAGCGGGTAATTGCCGTCGAGCCGGGCGCCCTTCCAGTACATCGGTTCGCGCGCGCCGGGAACATTGGAGATGACGATGTTGAACGGCGGCGGCGCCGACGACACGAACCCCGGCACCAGCGCGAGTGCGATTCCGGACATCAGAAACGCCGACAGTGCAAGCGCCTGGTTGCGTGGTAACTCGGCGAAGACCCTTTTGTTGTCGTGCATCGAGGTGTTGATCGCGTCGAGCCGCTTGGCGGGATCGGCGGTGTCGGTGGCCAGGTTGCACAGGATGGTGCCGACCATGTTGCCGCCCGCATCCTGCTCGTCCTTCGCACGCAGGCTGATCGGAACCATCGCCACCAACGGTGTGTCCGGCAGCGCCTCGTGTTCGATGAGATAGGCGCGCAGCGCTCCCGAGCACATGGCCAGTACGACGTCGTTGACGGTGACGCCTGCTGCGGACTTGACGGCCCGGATACGCGCCAGCGGCCACGACTGCGCCGCGACTCGCCGCGCACCCCCGATCGGCACGTTGAACATCGTCTTGGGGGCGCGGAACGGCAGGGTGAGCTGCTGTTCCAGCAGCGCGGCCCTGGCCACCGAAAGCGCGGAAGGGGCCAGCGAGGCAACCGATCCGACCGCGCCGGTGATCGACTGCAGGGCCGACCGCGGCTGCCCTGACTCCTTGCTTCTGCGCTTGGGCCCGAGCGCCCACGGCACCCGGACTTCGCGATCGTCGGGGTCCGGTGTCATCGAGCGGACCATGAGGCGCTGCGCGGAGACTCCGTCGAGCAGCGAGTGATGCATTTTCGTGTAGACCGCGAAGCGCCCGTCTTCCAGGCCCTCGACCAGGTTCGCCTCCCACAGTGGCCGGTGCCGATCGAGCAGGGTGCCGTGCAACCGGGATGTCAGCTCCAACAACTCACGAATGCGGCCGGGTCGCGGCAGACCCGACCTACGCAGGTGGTAGTCGATGTCGACGTCGTCGTCGAACGCCCAGGCGAGGTTGGCGATGCCGCCGAGGAGCCTGCCGGGATGCTTTCTGAACGTCGGCTGAAACTCGTCGTTCTTGACGATGGTCTCGTGCAGATCGCGGATGAAGTCGGGGCCGCTGCCCTCGGGCGGTTCGAAGAGCTGCAGCCCGGCTACGTGCATCGGGTGTTCACGGGATTCGCCGATGAGGAACAACGAGTCGGTCGGCGAGATCAGCTTCATCGACGTGACGGTACCCACCTTGTCGGTGATTCGTGCAAGGTACGTGCAAGGTATTAGGGGCTAATCCCCTCGCAGGCGAAAGGTGACGATGACGAACACGGTTGGCAGAGTGGCAGGCAAGGTCGCGTTCATCACCGGTGCAGCCCGCGGACAGGGCCGCGAACACGCCGTCCGGCTCGCGGAGGAAGGCGCCGACATCATCGCCGTCGATGTGTGTGGCGACGTCGACGGCGTCGGCTATCCAGGGGCCAGCGAAGCGGATCTGGACGAGACTGCGGCGCTGGTCGAGAAGTTGGACCGGCGCATCGTGACCGCAAAGGCGGACGTCAGGGACCTCGACGGCCTGCGGGCTGCGCTCGCGCGGGGAGTCGACGAGTTGGGCCGGCCCGACATCGTCGTGGCCAATGCAGGCATCAGCGGTGCACCCGTCCCCGCCGCGCTGATCGACGAGTCAGCGTGGCAGACAATGCTGGACATCAATTTGACCGGCGTCATGCACACCGCCAAGGTGGCACTGCCGCATATGTCCGACGGTCGCGGCGGATCGATCATCCTGGTGAGCTCGATGCTGGGACTGCGAGGCGGCGGCTATATGGCCGGGTACGCCTCGGCCAAGCATGCTGTTGTCGGCCTGATGAACTCCCTCGCCAACGAGCTTGCGCCGCAATGGATCAGAGTGAACTCGATACACCCCGGCAACATTCTGACACCGATGCTCGACAACGAATGGTTCCACCGCACCCTGCGTCCCGACCTTGCCGAGCCCACGATGGACGACGCGGCGGCGGTGATCGGGCACTTTCACATGTTGCCTGCGCCGCTGATCGAGGCGCGAGCGGTCAGCAACGCTGTGCTCTTCCTGGCCTCCGACGAGGCGAAATACATCACGGGAGCGGCGCTGCCGATAGACGCGGGAGCGGTGGCAAAGTTCTGAATATCTATGGCTTTTCGCTGAGCTTCTCCGAAACGGCACTGGCGAAGGTACGGGTGTCACCCGGCCAACGGGCAGAGATGTAAGTGCCGTCGTCGACGACGAACGCCGGCCGCGCGTCGGTCGCGGTGTCGCGCACCATCCCCGACGTCTGCTTTCGCCGGTGCGGGGAGTTTTTGGGGACGTTGCAGAAATCGCTTGGTTTCTCCAGCGCGCGAGTCACTTCCGCCTCGACCGACATGTAGCCGACGGCTTCGCCCGCCCGCTCCGAGTATGTTCGGTAGTAGTCGGGGTCCCAGAACCGCGTGATGCGGGCGAGCTGCCAGGCGCGTCGTTCCAAATCCCAAGTGAGCGCGGTGGTTTCGCGGCCGTAGAGCACCGAGCGACCTGTCGACGGGTCGACGGAACGGGCCGCGAGGAGAACGCCGTGGCAGATCGCCGCGACGAG
>NZ_JAVHWR010000025.1:0-11321 GCF_032159565.1 Mycobacterium sp. | reverse complement strand
GTGTGTTGTTGGCCTACACCGGGATCCGCGCGCTCTAGCGGTCTGAGGTCATTCCCCGGTCGTCCCCTACGCTCCGCGCGTGGGCCCAGCGCTCCTACCCTCCGGAGACCAGTAGGCGAGCATTTCCGCGAAGGTCTCGAAGGCCGCGCCGGAGACGCCGTACGTCGCCTCGAAGTGGATGCTCAGCGGGAAGCCGAGATCGGCGACACCGTCGATCACCCGCTTGTAGAGATCGACCATCATCTGGCGCTTGTCGGCGGGATCGCGGCTCGCCAGTGACCGGACGAACTCCTGCTCGTCGGCGACCGCAGCGTTGCCGGGATCCTGGATGAGCCAGTCGATCAGGCCGACCCTGGTTTCGACCTTTGGTACGAAGCCGAATGAGAGCAGGATTTCAGGCCGATGGTCGGTGTTCTTGGCGAAATCGGTGAGGAAACCGACGATCGCGTCGGAGTACAGCAGCTGCGTCATGCCGAAGTTGGCGCCTTGGTTGCACTTGAAGTCGAATCGACTGTGCTCGCCTTCGCGGGTCGGGATGAGGATCACGCCGCGGTTGTCGACCACCCGGTCATAGATCGACAGCGCATCCGTTGGGGCGACACCGGATCCTTCGCCGTCGTTCAGGGTGCGGGGGACGCCGACGAACACGATGCCCTCGAACCCGGCGCCTCCGAGGGTGGTCAGTCGCTCGCCAAGGGCGGCCTCGTCCATGAAGGCGGTCACCTGGGTACACAGCCCGCGCAGCCCGGGCAGCTCCGGCTGGATGAGCGACCAGTAGTCGAGGACGTCGAGCTTCGGTTTCATTTCGACGGGCCGGTCGTCGTCCTCGGCGATCATCCCGGGAATCATCACGTGCTTGATGCGGGCGGCCAGCCCTGAGTCCGCGGAGATTCGTGCCACCTTGCGCGCCTCTTCCACCGCATACTCCGGCCCGCGCTCCACATTCGGGGGCACCAGCTCGAGAGCAATAGTGTTGAGGGTCACAGCGTTACTCCTGATCAAGACGACCGACCCACGATACAGAGCGCAGCTGTGTAGTTCGAAATCGCCGATCGCCGTCTACAGTCGGCGGCGGGCCGTCCGGACCTGCTCAACGGTGTCGTCGGCGCCGGTGAACTCGATCTGTGCGGCGTCACGGCCGGACAGGAAGAGCAGCAATTCGGGCGCCGCCCCGATGACCGCGCAGTGCGGGCCTTTGCCGACGGACGCCAGTGTCGCGCCGTCGGAGTCCTGCAGCGTCACCGTCGCCGGGACGCGGCTGAGTGACATCCGGGTCGCCAGCCGAACCTGTCGGCGCAGCGCGGTCGCGAGGTCGTCGTCCAGCTCACGTGGCTGCCAGCCGGGCGCTGCGCGGCGGACGTCTTCGTGGTGGATGAACATCTCCGTGGTGTTGACCAGAGGATCGAGCAGTTTCAGCGGCGAGTACAGCGGCGGCCCTGACGCGATCATGTCCAGCAGGGCAGCCCATTGGTTGCCGTCGGCGAGCTGCTGCTGCTTGCGGGCGGTGTAGCCGGCCAGCTTGGGGATGAGGATGCCCGCGGCGGCGTCGGGACGACGTTCGCGCAGGACGAGATGGGCAGCGAGGTCGCGGGTGGTCCAGTCACCGCACAACGTCGGCGCGTCGGGTCCGGCGGCGCGCATCGTGTCGACGAGGGCGGCGCGTTCACGGGAGGCTGCTGTCATGGTCGCTGTATACCCGCTGCCCTCGTCTGCCGACTCATAACAGCGGACCGACGGCGCTCTGCGCGGCTCGAACCAAGGCACCGGTTCGGGCGAGCTCGGCGACGGCGCTGATCTCGGGTGCCAGATAGCGATCCTCACCCGGTCCCTGAACATGGTCCCTGACCGCGGCAATGACCGCCGCGGTGCCCGGCGCAGGCGTCAACGGCAGGCGCATCTCGATGCCGCGGGCCGCGTTGAGCACCTCGATCGCCAACACCTGTGTCAGGCCGTCGACGCCCCGGCGCAGCTTGCGGGCCGCTGCCCAGCCCATCGACACGTGGTCTTCCTGCATCGCCGACGACGGGATGGAGTCGACACTCGCGGGCGCGGCCAGTCGTTTGAGCTCGGACACGATCGCGGCCTGGGTGTACTGGGTGATCATGTGGCCGCTGTCCACGCCGGGATCGTCGGCGAGGAACGGGTTGAGGCCGTGGTTGCGGGCGACGTCAAGGAACCGGTCGGTCCGGCGTTCGCTGATGCTGGCCAGATCGGCCACCACGATCGACAGGAAGTCCAGCACGTAGGCCACCGGGGCACCGTGGAAGTTGCCGTTCGACTCGACGCGCCCGTCGAGCGTGATGACGGGATTGTCGATGACGCTTGCCAATTCACGCTCGGCCACCACGCGCGCATGCTCGGCCGTATCACGCGCGGCACCGGCGACCTGCGGTGAGCATCGCAGCGAGTAAGCGTCCTGTACCCGCGTGCAGTCGTCGCCGCGATGACTGGCAACGATCGCCGAACCCGCCAGCATCCGGGTGATGTTCGCCGCGGAAAGGGCCTGCCCGGGGTGTGGTCGCAGCCGTTGCAGATCGTCGGCGAAGACCCGGTCGGTGCCGAGTTGGCCCTCGACGCTCATCGCCGCCGCGATATCGGCGAGCCGGAACAGGCTGTCAAGGTCGGTGAGCGCGAGCACCAGTTGACCGAGCATTCCGTCGGTGCCGTTGATCAGTGCGAGGCCTTCCTTTTCGGCGAAGGTCACCGGCACGAGCGCGTGCTCGGCCATCGCTTCGCCGGACGCCTTCAGCGCGCCGTCAGGTGTGCGCACGTGGCCTTCACCCATGACGGCCAGGGCGACGTGCGCGAGTGGCGCGAGGTCGCCGGAACAGCCGAGGCTGCCGTACTCGTACACGACCGGCGTCAGTCCGGCCGACAGGAGATCGGCATAGGCCTGCGCCGTATCCGTGCGAACGCCGGTCCGCCCCGTTGTCAGGGTCGACAAGCGCAACAGCATCATCGCGCGGATCACCTCACGCTCCACCTCCGGCCCGGCGCCCGCTGCGTGTGACCGAATGAGGCTGCGCTGCAACTGTGTTCGCATCTCGTGCGGTATGTGGCGGGTGGCCAGCGCGCCGAAGCCGGTCGACACCCCGTAGACGGGCGTCGGCTGTTCGGCGAGCGCCTCGATGTGGCCGCGGCTGGCCGCGACGGCGTCGAGGGCCTCGGGGGCGATACTCACCCGGGCACCCCCGCGCGCTACGGCGACCACCTCGTCGAAGGTGACCGGGCCGACGCCGACAACCACTTTGGACTCATTCATGACTGTTCGCGCTGCTTTCATCCGTTGGGGCGCCGCACATGACGACGCTGTCGATGATCGGCACTCCGGGCCGATATGCCAGGTGTATGTAGGAGGGTGCGTTCAGCGTGACGAAGTCCGCGCGCGTTCCCGGTGCGAGGACCCCGATGTCGTCGCGCCGCAGGGCGGCCGCACCACCCGCCGTGGCGGCCCACAAGGCCTCCGCCGGTGTCAGGTGCATATCGCGCACGGCGAGCGCGATGCAGAACGGCATGCTCGACGTGTAGGACGTTCCCGGATTGCAGTCTGTCGCAAGGGCGATCGTCGCGCCTGCGGCCACGAACCGACGACCGTCCGGCCACGGTGCGCGGGTGGAGAACTCGGCTCCCGGCAGCAGGGTCGCGACCGTGGTGCTCGCGGCCAGCGCTTCGATGTCGCTGTCGTCGGCGTAGGTGCAGTGATCGACCGACGCCGCGCCCATCTCGACGGCGAGCTTGATGCCCTCCCCGGGACCCAGCTGGCCCGCGTGCAGGCGTAGGCCCAGCCCGGCATCGTCGCCTGCCTGCAGGATCGTCTTCGCCTCGTCCACATCGAACGCGCCGCGATCGCAGAACACGTCGATCCACCGCGCATGGGGCGCGCAGGCGGACAGCATCTCGCCCGCCACCAGGCTGACGTAGTCGTCACGACGGCCCGCGTACTCGGCGGGAACGACGTGCGCGCCGAGGAATGTGGTTTCGGTGGTCGCGCGGCCCGCGATCTGCAGCGAGCGCAGTTCATCGGCGACCGTCAGGCCGTACCCGCTCTTGGTCTCAAATGTGGTGGCACCATTTCGCAGGAGTTCGCCGGACAGGCGGGCGAGATTGTCCGACAGCTCGCCATCGCCTGCGGCGCGGGTCGCCGACACAGTGGTCGCGATGCCTCCGCCGTCGTAGGGTTTGCCGCTCATCCGTGCGGCGAACTCGGCGGATCTGTCACCGGCAAACACCAGATGCGCATGGCTGTCGACGAATCCCGGAGTGACACTGCGGTTTCGGCAGTCAACTCTGTTGTCGGCGGCCGGCGCCCGGTTTTTCGGTCCGATCCATTCGATGCGGTCACCGACGACGACCATCGCGGCATCGTGGTGGATGCCGAGGGCAGATCCGTCGCCTTGGGGCGGGTCGTTGGTGACCAGCTCGCCGATGTTGTCGTAGAGAACGGTCATCGGATTCGCTCCATCGACTGCGCGAGAGCATCACCGATATCGGGGTACGCGACGTGGCGCCTTTCCGTCACGACCGTTCGGCCGTCGACGATCACGTCGGTGACGTCGGCGGCCGACGCCGCGAAGATCACGTTCTCCGCCGTCGGGCCGCCGCCCGCGGTACGCATGGACCGGGTGTCGACGGCGACGAGGTCGGCCCGCGCGCCGACCCGAAGCACACCGGCGTCCGTCCAGCCCAGAACGTGTTGCCCCGCGGCCGTGGCGGCGTCGAGCAGTGTTGCCGCGGAGGTGATTCCGCGTTCGCGTCGGGCAAGGCGCTCGTCGAGTTCGACGGCGCGAGCCTCCTCGAAAAGGTCGATCATCGCGTGGCTGTCGGAGCCGAGGCTGAACAGTCCCCGCCCGGCCAGCAGCGCGGCCGCAGGCCCGATTCCATCGCCGAGATCACGTTCGGTGGTCGGGCAGAAGCACACACCCGTCGCGGTCCGGTCCATCTCCGCGATGTCCTGCTCGGTCAGGTGAGTGGCGTGCACCGCCGTCGTGCGGGGCCCGAGGACTCCGTTGTCGCGCAACAGTTCGGTAGGGGTGCGGTTGTGGATGGCCATGCATTCGTCGACCTCGGCCGTCTGCTCAGAGGAGTGCACATGCAAGGGCGCGTCGTTGGCGACCGCCCAGCCGACGACCGCGGCCATCTCCGACGGTGGCACCGCTCGCACGGAATGCATTGCCGCGCCGATGATCACCTGCGGCGCGGGCTTCGATCCGACGTCGTTTCTCAACTCCTGCACCCGCTCGGCCCAGCCCTCCCCTGTGCCGTCACCGAACCGTTGTTGAGGCCCCTCGGCCAGCGGCGCGCCGTCGAGTCCGGAACGCAGATAGCAGGTGTCGAGCAGCGTCAGGCGCACACCGGCGTCCGCCGCCGCTGCGATCAGCGCCTTGCCCATCTCATTCGGATCCGCGTAGCGCCTGCCCCCGATGTCGTGGTGCAGATAGTGGAACTCGCCCACGGAAGTGATTCCCGCCAAAGCCATCTCGGCGTAGACGGCCGCCGCCAAGGTGCGGTAGGTGTCCGGGGTCAACTGTCCCGCGGACTGGTACATCAGCTTTCGCCACGTCCAGAAGCTGCCGCGGTCACGCTGCGTGCGCGACCGCAGTGCCCGGTGGAAGGCGTGCGAATGCGCGTTGGCCATGCCGGGAATGACCAGGCCGCGCAGCTGTCGCGACGCCGCCGGCCGCGCGCCGACCTCGACCGCGGTGATGCGTCCCGCGCTCACGCCGACTGCGACGGACTGTGCCACCTCGCCGTCCAGCCATGCGTTCTCGCACCAGAAGGTCTCCTCGGTCACCGCGACACCCAATCGGCCATCACATCCGCCAGCGCTTCCGCGCCGGTGCGGCAGTCGGCGATCTCGGCATACTCGTCGGGGGAATGGGACACCCCAGTGGGGTTACGCACGAACATCATCGCCGCAGGCACCTTGGCCGACAGGATTCCGGCGTCGTGGCCCGCCGCAGTCGGAAGCACCGGAACCTCGCCGTATCGCGACAGCGCCGTCTGTAGTCGCCTCCGGGGGGCATCGGGGAACGCGACGACGGGCGTGATCGACTCTGCCTCGAACTCCACGGTGACGTGGCCGTCCTCGGCGTGCTGCGCCGCCGCGTCCCGGATCGCGTCGACGACGGTGGCCAAGGTTGCCTCGTCTGCCGCGCGGGCGTCCAGCCACGCCTCGACGCGGGAGGCAATGGCGTTGGCTCCGTTCGGGCTGACCCGGACCTTCCCGAAGGTCGCGACGCAATTGTGGCGTCCGGCTTCGGTACGCGCGGAGTGCACCGCCGAGGCGAACGGCAGCATCGGATCGCGGCGGTCGACCAGTCGGGTGGTCCCCGCGTGGTTGGCCTCACCGCCGAAAGTGAGGTGCCATCGGCCGTGTGGCCAGATCGAGGAGGCGACGGCCACCGGACTGCCCAGGTCCTCCAGCGCCCGGCCCTGCTCGACGTGAAGCTCCACGTACACACCGACGCGATCGGCGAGTGTGTCGTCGGCGCCGAGGTGTTCCGGTCTGCGGCCTGCGCCGCGGAGCGCATCGGCCAGCGTGTTGCCGTCGTTGTCACGCAGCCGCAGCGCCCGGTCGGCGGTCAGCGCCCCGGTGCTCAGCTGCGAGCCGACGCAGGCCACGCCGAACCGGGCGCCCTCCTCATCGGCGAACGCGACAACGGCGATCGGGACAGCGGGTTGGACACCTCGTGCCCGGACCAGGTCGACGGCGTGAAACGCCGACACCACGCCGAGCGGTCCGTCGAACGCACCGCCGTCGGGCACCGAGTCGAGATGTGATCCTGTGACGAACGCGCCCTTCGGATCTCCGCTCCAACCACTGGGCATCCACCACGCCCATGTGTTGCCGTTGCGGTCCTCCTCGACCGTCATGCCGCGGCGCTGCGCCTCGCCGGTGAACCATTCGCGCAGCGCGAGATCGGCGGTGTTCCAGGCGAATCTGCGATAGCCACCGGTGGCCGGTTCGCGACCGACGTCGATGATGGACTCCCACAGGGAATCGAAACTTGTCATGTGTTCTCTTGCATGGGGATTCGAACACCACGCTCGGCGGCTACCGCGATGGCGTGCTCGTATCCCGCGTCCGCGTGGCGGATGACGCCCATGCCCGGGTCGTTGATGAGGACCCGGGCGATCTTCTCCGCTGCGAGCTCCGTCCCGTCGGCCACACATACCTGACCGGCGTGGATCGAGCGCCCCATGCCGACGCCGCCGCCGTGGTGGATCGACACCCACGATGCGCCGGACGCCGTGTTCACCAACGCATTCAGCAGCGGCCAGTCCGCTATGGCGTCGGAGCCGTCGGCCATCGCCTCGGTCTCCCGGTACGGCGAGGCGACCGAGCCCGAGTCCAGGTGGTCGCGTCCGATGACGATCGGCGCCGACAGTTCGCCGGAGGCCACCATCTCGTTGAATTTCAGTCCCGCCCTGTGTCGTTCGCCGTAGCCGAGCCAACAGATGCGGGCAGGCAGGCCCTGGTATGCGACTCGTTCTTCGGCCATGGTGATCCAGCGTCTCAGATGCGCGTTGTCACCGAACAGTTCCAAGATCGCGCGGTCGGTCGCCTCGATGTCCTTCGGGTCACCGGACAACGCCACCCACCGGAACGGGCCGAGCCCCTCCTCGAACTGGGGGCGAATGTAGGCGGGGACGAACCCGGGGAAGTCGAACGCCCTGTCATAGCCGGCCTTGCGTGCCTCGTCGCGAATCGAGTTGCCATAGTCGAACACCTCCGCGCCCTTGTCCATGAACCCGACCATCGCCTTCACGTGCCGGGCCATCGAGGCGCGCGCCTGCTCGGTGAAGAACACCGGGTCTTTGTCGGCCAGCTTCTTCATGTCCTCGAAGGGCACTCCGGTCGGCAAATAGGACAACGGATCGTGCGCCGACGTCTGGTCGGTCACGATGTCGATCGGTGCGTCGCGGTCGAGCAACTCACCGAAGACGTCGGCGGCGTTGCCGACGAGGCCGATCGACAACGGCTGCCTGGCGTTTCGCGCCTCGATCGCCAGCGCGAGAGCCTCGTCGGCGCTGCCCGCCTTGAGGTCGAGGTAGCGATGGGCGATGCGCCGATCGATGCGGCTCTCGTCGCAGTCCACACAGATCGCGACGCCGTCGTTCATGGTCACCGCGAGCGGCTGGGCGCCACCCATTCCGCCGACGCCCGCAGTGAGAGTTATCGTGCCAGCGAGTGTTCCGCCACTGTGCTGATAGCGGCCGGAGGCCGCCAGCTTCTTGGCGACGGCGCCGAAGGTCTCGTAGGTGCCCTGCAGGATTCCCTGCGTGCCGATATAGATCCAGGAGCCCGCGGTCATCTGGCCGTACATCATCAGGCCCGCGGCCTCCAGCTCACGAAACTTCTCCCAGTTCGCCCAGTCGCCAACGAGATTGGAGTTCGCGATCAGAACGCGCGGTGACCAGACGTGCGTGCGGAAAACACCCACCGGCTTGCCGGACTGAACCAGCAGAGTCTCGTCGTCCTCGAGATCCCGCAGCGTCGCGACGATCGCGTCGAACGCCGGCCAGTTGCGGGCTGCGCGACCGGTGCCGCCATAGACCACCAGGTCTTCGGGATGCTCGGCAACCTCGGGGTCCAGGTTGTTCATCAACATGCGCAGCGCGGCTTCCTGTTGCCATCCTTTGCAGGAGATGGTCGTGCCACGAGGGGCGCGGACGGTGCGCGACCCGGTTACTGAAGTCATGCGATCAGCACACCCCATCACCGGTCGTCGCATCCAGACCTGTTCGCCGAGTAATGTCTCGTATCCGAGACGTAACCAGGAGGCGGGCTATGTCGAGCACCTCACCGGCGGTGGGACGGGCGCTCGACGTCCTGCTCTACCTGGCCGGACGACCCGGCCCAGTCTCCGGCGCGGCGATCATCCGCGATCTCGACATCCCGCGCTCGTCGGCGTATCACCTGCTCGACGTGCTCACCGAACGTGGCTTCGTCGTGCGCCTGGCGGATCAGCGCACCTACGGACTCGGGGTGTCGGCGTTCGAGGTCGGTTCGGCCTATCTGCGACACGGGCCGCTGGAGATGTGGGCCCGCCCTGTGCTCAAGCAACTCGTCGCCCAGGTGCACGAGACCTGTCACCTCGGCATCTTGCACGGCTCGGAGACGCTGTACCTGCTTCGCGAGCATCCGACGGCGGCGCACATGGCCGTCACGCTCACCGGAATCGGCGTCCGCATGCCCGCGCACCTGACTGCCAGTGGCCGCGCGATCCTGGCGCATCTGCCCGCCGCCCAGGTGCGCGGCTTGTTCCCGTCGACCCGCGCCTTCGTCAACCGCACGGGAGAGGGGCCGACCTCACTGCCGGAGCTCCGGCGACTGTTACAGGCCGAGCGGCGTCGGGGCTATGCCGAGGAGGTCGGGCTCATCACTCCCGGGCTGCAATCGGTGGCGGCGTGCGCGTTCGACCACACCGGCCACCCGTGCGCGGCGTTCAGCGTGACCCGACGCCAGGCTGGGTCCCATGTGCCCGCGGCGGAGTTGGTGCGCGCCGCCCGATCCGCAGCTGCGCAGCTGACGTCGGCGCTGTCGGGTCGGCCACCGGCCGGCTGGTTTGCGGCTCAGCCGGCGTGACCCTTCTCTGCGGGCAGCGGCGGCGGCAACGGCGCCGTCGACGTCGGCGTGGCCGGTGCGGCGGCGGCCGCCTGACTGCCGTGAAAATCCACCATCGGTTCCTCGCGGATCACCGTGTTGCCCGCGCTGACGACGAGTGACTTCATCGTCACCAGGTAGCTGATCGGGCCGTTGTCGGCGATGAAGGCGCCGTCAGGTGGAGCCTCGGCCGGGACGATCAGCTTCGCGCCGTCGCTCAACCGCACACCGCGATATTCGTAGTCACCGCTCGGCGTCCTGCAGATCGCGATGCGCGAAGCGTCCGTGCTGCCGAAGACGACGGCCGAGTTCGGCGCTTCACAGCGTGCGGTCGAATTCGCATAGCCCCGCTCATCGGCGGCCGGCGCCGCGGCGGCCGACGGCAGCGCAATGACGAGCAAGGCCGACAGCGCGGCCGTCACCGAAGCCATTCGGATCACACCGTCCACCACACCATCGCGTCGGCGCATCGAGAAGTGTCGAGGCCGGGCACGTCGGAATCGTTAGCCCCTCGAGACCGCTCTGAGTTCCTCGATGGACTCGCCGATGTACTGCGGCAGCTGATCTCGCCGCCCCTCGTTGATCCACCGGTCGAAGGCGACCTTGAAAACGGCGACGCCCGCCTCGGCGGTCAGTCGCGCCGCCGAGTCGGTGACACCGCGGCGACGCAGCGCATCGGCGATGGCCGAGGCGATCGATGAAAGCTTGATCAGCTCGCGCTCCTGCAGGCGGGGGTTGGCGGCGATGACGGCCTGGCGCCGCCTGGCGTGCTTGTGGCGGTCCTCGAACACCGGACCCGCAGCGGCCAACGCGGCGCCGACGGCATCTAGCGGCGACATCGACTCGGGAGCCTCGACGATGGTGTCGACGAACAGTTGCAGCAGGGCGTCCTGGCCGCCGAACAGCACTTCGCGCTTGTCGGCGAAGTGCCGGAAGAAGGTCCGCTCGGTGAGGCCCGCCCGCTCGGCGATCTCGGCGACCGTCGTCTCGTCGAACCCGCGTTCGGTGTAGAGGTCGAGCGCCGCCTCCTCCAGGCGACCACGCGAGTTGGGCTCCCACCGGCTCATGTTCGGATGGTACGGGAATGACAGCGACTGTCATCAGCGTTACCGTGATGACAGCAGCTGACATCAGTGGGAGGAGACGAACGACATGCGCATATTCGTGACAGGCGCGACTGGGTTCATCGGTTCGGCGGTCGTGGCCGAACTCATCAGCGCCGGACACCAAGTGGTGGGCCTCGCCAGATCCGACTCGTCGGCGCAGGCCGCGGCTGACGCGGGCGCCGACGTGCAGCGCGGCAGCCTCGACGATCTGGACCGCCTGCGGCAAGCGGCCGAAACATCGGACGGTGTCATACATCTCGCGTTCAACCATGACTTCAACAACTTCGCCAACGGCGCCGAACTGGACCGGCGCGCGATCGAAACGCTCGGAGGGGCGCTCGCGGGCTCCGACCGGCCGCTCGTCGTCGCGGGCGGAATCCTCTGGCTCTCGCCGGGGAAGACCCTCACCGAGGACCAGCCCGCCCCGCCCGACCTACCGCGATTCTCTGAGAAGGCCGTGCTGGAATTCACCGACCGCGGGGTGCGTGCCGCCGTGGTGCGCCTGCCACCGAGCGTGCACGGCGAGGGCGATCACGGCTTCGTGCCCCGACTGATCGAGGTCGCCCGCGAGAAGGGCCGATCGGCGTACGTCGGCGACGGATCCAACC
>NZ_JAVHWR010000195.1:0-118107 GCF_032159565.1 Mycobacterium sp. | reverse complement strand
TGTTCCCGTGCACCCACCACCGTCAGCGGCCGCTTGGGGTCGATTGGGCGCCGGTTGGCTGGTTGGTCGATGGTTTCCCGGCCGGAAAGATAAGCGCCGGTGAGAGATTCACGATTCTTCAGAAGGTCGGCGTATGTGCCGCTGTGTACGATGCGTCCGCCGTGCTCGCCCGCCAACGGGCCGATGTCGACCACCCAGTCAGCGTGCGCGATGGTGTCGAGGTCGTGTTCGACCACAATCAGGGTGTTGCCCAGGTTCTTCAGGCGCAACAACGTCTCGATCAGTCGCCGGTTGTCGCGCTGGTGCAGCCCGATGGACGGCTCGTCGAGCACGTAGAGCACCCCGACCAGGCCGGAGCCGATCTGCGTGGCAAGCCGAATGCGTTGCGCTTCACCGCCGGACAGCGTCGCGGCCGCACGAGACAGCGACAGGTATTCCAGCCCGACGTCGAGCAGGAAACCGAGCCGTGACTGGATCTCCTTGAGCACCTGCCCCGCGATCGCCTGTTCGCGCGAGCCCAGGGTCAACGAGTTCAGGAAGTCTGACGCATCGGCGATCGACAGTTCGGAAACCTCGGCTATCGACTTCGAGCCATGCTTGCCCGCCGACAGCGTGACGGCCAGGATCTCGGGCTTCAGCCGCGTGCCGTTGCACTCGGGGCACGGCACGTCACGCATGAAGCCTTCGTAGCGCTCCTTCATCTGCTCGGAGTCCGTCTGCTCCATGCGCCGCTGCAGGAATGCCATCACGCCCTCAAAATCGGCGTAATACGAACGGGTTCGGCCGTAACGGTTCTTGTACCGCACGTGCACCTGCTCGTTGCAGCCTTCGAGGATCGCCTTGCGGGCCTTGGCGGGCAGCTTCTTCCACGGGGTGTCGACGTCGAAGCCCAGCTGGTCGCCCAACCCAGACAGCATGCGGGTGAAGTAGTCCGCCGTCTGGCCCATCGACCACGGCGCTATCGCGCCTTCGGCCAGCGTGAGGTCCGGATCGGGTACCACCAGGTCGGGGTCCACCTCCTTGCGGATGCCGAGGCCGGTGCACTCCGGGCAGGCGCCATAGGGCGAGTTGAACGAGAACGACCGCGGCTCGAGGTCGTCGACGGCAAGCGGATGCCCGTTCGGGCAGGCCAGCTTCTCGGAGAAGCGCTGCTCGCGGTGGGGATGGTCGTCTTCGCGGTCGACGAACTCCAGCACGACGATGCCGTCGGCCAGCTTCAGCGCGGTCTCCACCGAGTCGGTCAGCCGCTGCTTGGCGGACGTCTTGACCGTCAGCCGGTCGACGACCACCTCGATGTCGTGCTTCTCCTGCTTCTTCAGCGTCGGCGGCTCGGTGAGCGGATACACCACGCCGTCGACCCGAACTCGGCTGTACCCCTGCGAATTCAGCTTGTCGAACAGATCGACGAATTCGCCCTTGCGGGTCCGCACCACCGGAGCGAGCACCTGAAAGCGCAGGCCCTCATCCATTGCGAGCACCTGGTCGACGATCTGCTGCGGTGTCTGCCGGGCGATGCGCTCACCGCACACCGGGCAGTGCGGCGTCCCGGCGCGCGCATAGAGCAGCCGCAGATAGTCGTAGACCTCCGTGATGGTGCCGACCGTGGATCGCGGGTTGCGGTTGGTGGACTTCTGGTCGATCGACACCGCGGGCGACAGACCCTCGATGAAGTCGACGTCCGGCTTGTCCATCTGACCCAGGAACTGGCGGGCATACGCCGACAGCGATTCGACGTAGCGCCGCTGGCCCTCGGCGAAGATCGTGTCGAACGCCAGCGACGACTTGCCCGACCCGGACAGACCGGTGAAGACGATCAGCGCATCACGAGGCAGTTCGAGGTCGATACTTCGCAGGTTGTGCTCCCGCGCACCCTTGACGATCAGGCGCTCAGCCAATCCCATCCTCTTTCAAAAGAAGAAGTCCTCCTGAAGACATAGTTCATGCCCATGCTATGTGCCGCCTACGACAAGCCCCAGCCAAGGCCGATACCGTGAGCACCATGACTGTCGTCGACGATAACTACACCGGCCATGTCGGCCCCCAGACCGCGGCTCGTCGCAACCTCCCTGGCGCGTCGATCGTCAAGGTCTCGGTGGGCCCTATGGACAACAACGCCTACCTGGTCACGTGTTCCCAGACCGGCGAAGCGCTACTCATCGACGCCGCCAACGACGCCGAGATCCTGCTCGAGCTGATCGAGCGGTACGCCCCGAAGCTGTCGCTGATCGTCACCAGTCACCAGCATCCCGATCACTGGCTGGCCCTGGCCGAGGTGGCCGAGGCGACCGGGGCGCCGACGGCCGCCCATCGACTCGACGCCGAACCGCTCCCGGTGAAACCGGACCGGATCCTGGCCAACGGCGAGACGATCGACATCGGCGAGCTCTCCTTCGACGTGATCCACCTGCAGGGCCACACCCCGGGATCGGTCGCCCTGGCCCTCGACGGAGCCGACCCGGACACCGGAGCCACCCACCTGTTCACCGGCGACTGCCTGTTCCCCGGCGGTGTCGGCAAGACGTGGCAGGAAGGCGACTTCGAGAAACTGCTCGCCGACGTGTCCGGCCGGGTGTTCGACGTCTACGGCGACTCGACGGTCGTGTATCCCGGTCACGGCGACGACACCACGCTCGGCGCAGAGCGGCCACACCTCGCAGAGTGGAAGCAGCGCGGTTGGTGATGTCGGCCGACAAACCCGTCGCCGTGGTGACCGGTGCCAGCCGCGGCGCCGGACTCGGCATCGCCCATGCGCTCGGCAGCCACGGGTGCATCGTCTACGTCACCGGGCGGACGGAGAAGCCCGGCGAATCACCGCTCGCAGGCACCATCCACGAAACGGCCGAACAGGTGACCGCGGCGGGCGGTCAGGGCATCGCCGTCCACGTCGACCATGCCGACGACGAGCAGACCAAGGCGCTCTTCGAACAGGTGGAGCGCGAGCAGGGCCGGCTCGACATCCTGGTCAACAACGCCGCGATCATCCGCGACGAGATGATGGGCCGCACCCGGTTCTGGGAGGAACCGGTCAACGTCATCGACACACTCGACGTCGGACTCCGAAGCGGTTACGTCGCAACGGTGTTCGCCGCACCGCTGATGCTGCCGCAGCGCCACGGGCTGGTCGTCTTCACGTCGGCCCCCGGTGCGGCCCACTACGTCTTCGGCCCGTCGTATGGCGTGCACAAGGCCGGCATGGACAAGATGGCCGCCGACATGGCGGTGGACTTCCAGGAATTCGGCATCGCGACGGTGTCGATCTGGATGGGCATCCTGCTCACCGAACGGCTCAAGAAAGTCATCGAGAGCGACCCGGAGAAGTTCGACCGCATGCGCGATATCGCCGAGACGCCCGAACTGACGGGCCATCTCATCTGGTCGCTGTTCAACGACGTCAACCTCATGGAGAAGAGCGGTCTGACGTGGATCGGCGCCGAACTCGCACGTGAGTACGGCATCGAGGACGACGGTGGCCGGCGGCCGCCGTCGTATCGCGACCTCTACGGCATCCACCCGATCAAGCAGTTCGCGCGGGTCTTAAGGTGACTGCAGCGCAGTCGAGAAGGAGAAGGACATGAATCCCGAGCAGTTGGAGAAGGCGCGCAGTGGCGCCGGATTCATCGCGGCACTGGACCAGAGCGGCGGCAGCACCCCGAAGGCGCTGAAGCTCTACGGCATCGCCGAAGACGCCTACTCGAGCGACGAGCAAATGTTTGATCTGGTGCATGAGATGCGCACCCGCATCATCACCAGCCCCGCCTTCGACGCGGGCCGCATCATGGGTGCGATTCTGTTCGAACAGACGATGGACCGCACCATCGAGGGCCGGCCGACCGCCGACTACCTGTGGAACGTCAAGGGCATCGTGCCGTTCCTGAAGATCGACAAGGGCCTGGCCGAGGAGCAGGACGGCGCGCAGACGATGAAGCCGATTCCCGGCCTTGACGAGCTGCTGGACCGCGCGGTCGCCAACGACGTCTTCGGTACCAAGGAGAGGTCAGTCATCAAACTGCCCGGTGCCGGTCTGGACGCGGTCGTTGCCCAGCAGTTCGAGATCGGCAGGCAGGTGCTCGCGAAGGGCCTTGTGCCGATCATCGAACCGGAGGTCGACATCAAGAGCCCGCGCAAGGCCGAGGCGGAGGATCAGCTCAAGGCAAGTCTTCTCGACGGCGTGAACCAACTCGGTGACCAGAAGGTCATGCTCAAGCTCACTCTGCCGGACACCGACAACCTCTACCGGGAACTCGTCGAGCATCCCAATGTGATTCGTGTGGTGGCACTCTCCGGCGGCTACAGCCGCCACGACGCGTGCGAGAAGCTGGCGCGCGACAACGGCGTGATCGCGAGCTTCTCCCGTGCGCTGACCGAGGGGCTGACCGCACAGCAGAGCGACGAAGAGTTCAACGCGATGCTGGATGCCGCCACCGCCGAAATTGCCAAGGCGTCGGCTACGTAATCTCGGTGGGGATTACGAGGTGTGAACGATCAGCACGTCGGTCTTGGAGCGCCGCGCCACATTGGCGGGCACCGAGCCGAGCAGCCGACCGGCGATGGTGCTGAGCCCGACGTTGCCGACCACGAGTAGGTCGGCGTTGACTTCTGCGGCGAGGTCGACGAGGGCGTCCACCGGCGCACCGACGACGGCCTTCTCCTCGACGTCTTCCGCCCCGGCAGCCTTTGCGCGGTCTTTCGCCTCCCGCAGGATCGCGTAGATCGGAGCGTTGCCGGCCATCTTGTAGCCCTCGTCCTTCAGGACGTCGGCGGCCCGCTGGTCTTCGCTCTGGGGGAAGTACGCGGTCGCGACGATCACCTTCGCACCCGACCCCGCAGCGATCTGACCGGCCTTGTCCACCGCACGCAACGACGAATCCGAGCCGTCCGTGCCGACCACAACGGTCCGATAGCCGCTCATCCATACCCTCCCAGAGTCATTTGCACCGCCAACGAACGACCCTAACCCGTGGTCGGGCAAACATCACAGTGATTCCTCGGGGTGAACAGCATTGTCCTGGGATTTCGTGTTTTCGGCGCAGCGAAGGTCACGTCGCACGGTGGACGTGACAGCGACAACAGAAAGCTGTCGCCGCCCCTGAGTGGCACGGCGAGTAGCGGGTAATCCGGTGCATATGGCATTGCCAGGCGCCGCAGAATTCGTGCCCGACACCCACGACCTGACCGTCCTGTCCGAGGCGTCGCAGTGCTGCAAGGGCTGCGACCTCTATCGGGACGCTACTCAAGCGGTGTTCGGTGCTGGATCGACGGAGGCCAGGGTGCTGTTCGTCGGCGAACAGCCCGGCGATCAGGAGGACAAGACGGGGCGGCCGTTCGTCGGTCCGGCCGGTCAGCTGCTGGACAAGGCTCTCGTCGCCGCCGGTATCGATGGTGAACGCGTATATGTAACCAACGCGGTCAAGCATTTCAAATTCGAGCAGCGCGGTCAGCGACGCATTCACAAGACTCCGAGCCGAACCGAGGTAGTGGCATGCCGACCCTGGTTGCTGGCCGAAATCGAGGCGGTAGAGCCCGATGTCGTCGTTCTACTCGGTGCGACGGCTGCGAAGGCTCTGATGGGCAGCAGCTTTCGGCTGACCGCGCACCGCGGCGAGGTGCTTCGACTGCCAGATGACGCAAAGATCGACCTCGATGTCGATTTCGGAGTTGTCGCGACCGTACATCCGTCAGCGATCCTGCGCGGGCCGCCAGAAGACCGCGAGAAGGCGTTCGATGCCCTCGTCGCCGATCTGCGCGTCGTGGCCGGATTGGGTTGACGCTGAGATCTTCTAGGAGCGAGTGACGGGATTCGAACCCGTGTACACGGCTTTGCAGGCCGCTGCCTAGCCGCTCAGCCACACCCGCGTCGCCATATGACTGTGCCGACGGCCGCCGACACAGGCAACCATTCGGCTCGCAGTGATCGCTAAAGCGCCGCCATCTCCTCGGACGCATGGCCGACAGAAACTGGTTCGAGCGGAATGCAGACGGTTACCTCGGTTCCCGGTGACGTCGGTCTGACGTCGAACTGCCCGTCGGCCGCGAGTACCTTCGTGCGGGTCGAGGCCATGCCGATGTGCCCGGCTTCGACGCTCTTGGCGAGCCTTGCCCGCGAGATGCCGATTCCGTCGTCTGCTATCCGCAATGTCGCCCGCCCATCGCGGAACTCCAATTCGACCCAGACATTCTGTGCCCGCGCGTGTTTGATCACGTTGGTCAACGCCTCCCTGGCCGCCCCGTAGAGCACGTGATCGGCATCGGTGTGCAAACCATCCGGCCATGTCCGAGCGTCGACCTCGACGTGCAGACCACTGCGGACGCCGATACCGTCGGCCAGCGTTTGGACGGCCGCCTTCAATCCGGATCGGGCAAGCACTTCAGGGTGCAGTTCACGGACGACGTCGCGCAGCAGTCCCGAACACTCGACGAGCGCCGCGTCCACTCTGTCCACCGCCTCACCCGAACCGTCGCGCACGTCGTCCATGTCCTGGCGGGCCACCAGCACGTACTGCAGCGCCCCGTCGTGCAGCCGCTCGGAAATCGCTTGTCGCTCACGCGTTTCCAGTCCCAGCATGTCCTGCAGCAGTTGAGTTCGCTGCTCCGCCAAGTCTTCGATCACCTCGACCCTGGCCCGCTGAATGAGCGACACAGCGACGGAGCCGCCCGCCAAGGCTGCCAGCACGGCCGTGTTCAGCAGAATCGAGGGCCACGGCTCTTCGTTCGCCGCTCTCGTGAACGCAGAAGTCACGAAGAACGCTGAAACCGTCGGGATCGCCATCGCACCGCTGATGGTGGGATCGAGTTGCGCGGCGGCGATCAACGGGATCAGGAACAGCCCGCTGCTGATCACGTCGGAAGTCCATACCTCCGGCGACGTGATCCCCGTCAGCACCGAGATGATCGACAAGACCGCGACATCCGCCGTCAACACCAGCAGCGTGACGCGCGTCCGGGCTGCCGCCGCCATTCGCGATGCCGGCCTCAGCGCCCACGCGCTCCACGAGCCGACCACCACGGCGTACACCGCCAACAGGGCGAAGCATGTCCATTCATGCCGGTTCGGCGGTTCCCAGAGCAAAGTCACAGTCACGAACCCGATGATCACTGTCCGCAACGCGAACTGCAGCAGGGTCCCGAGATACAAATGTCGCTGTGAATCGTGTGTGGACATCGACGACTCCGATCGCATTGAGCCTGGCGGAAGCATAGTCGTTAGAAGCCGCCAGCAAATCGACGCGCGCACGGCGCGCCGGGACTCGACACATGGACACCGGCGCTAGCTTCATCGGATGGATCTCTGGCTGGCAGCCGATCCGCCGTTCTTCGGCGGCCTTGGACAGGGCGTCCGGCAGATCGTCGAGTTGTTCGTCGCCTTCGGGTTGACCGCGCTCATCGGACTGGAGCGCGAGCTTCAAGGCAAGAGCGCCGGAATCCGCACGCAGACCATCGTGGGCACAGCGGCGGCCCTCATTCTCCTGGTGAGCAAGTACGGGTTCAGCGACGTGCTCGTCGCAGGCACCGTAGAGGTCGATCCATCCCGGGTTGCGGCCCAAATCGTTTCCGGCATCGGCTTTCTCGGCGCGGGCATCATCATATTCCGCCGCGGTTCGGTACATGGGCTGACGACCGCGGCGGCCATCTGGGAGTCCGCCGCGATCGGAATGGCGGCCGGCGCAGGTCTGCTCCTCCTCGCTTTCACGGTGACGGGCATGCATGGTCGTCGGCTTCATGCCACTGGCCCGACGCTTGAGCGCCCGGCTCAGTGGCGCGATCCGCCTGCACCTCACCTATACCGAAGGACAAGGCGTCATGAGTCAACTGCTGCAGGCGTGCGAACGACGGCAGTGGGCGCTCACGGAGCTGACCGCGGACTCGGGGGGCGAACCGCTCGGCGCAGCCCCGGGCCAGTCGGGCGTCGTGTTGACGCTGACAGGCAACGGCATCCTGAACGCACCGGCGGTGCTGGCGGGAATCGACGGCGTGACGACGATCCGTCAGCTCGACGAGGACCCGGACTAGCGATGCTGCCCGTACCGCGGGCCGAACGCGTTGCTCGGAAACACGCCGGCGGCGCGAACGGCGGCGCGAATGATGCCCCCTAGCGAAACCAGTTCCTGGACATCGTCGTCGGACACCGTCCGCCACGGCGCGTACGCCAGATTGTCGGTCAGATCCTCGATCTTGCTGCGTAGATCGTTACCGGCCGCCGTCAGCTGAGCTTCGTCGTCGAGCAGACCTCGCGAGCGCAACCTCTCAACCGATTCGTCCCACTGCTGTTGACTCCACCCCCGCAGTTTCCGGCCGTAATCGGGAGCAAAGCCGGTTCCCGTCGCGACATGGGTGATCAGCGCTTCCAGACCGCTGAGCCCGTGGGTCACCAGAGCGGCGACGTGGCCGTCGCCCCGGTATTCGCGTAGCAGTGTGATCGCGTGCCACAGCTGCGGGTGAGGTGTCTCCGGCCAGTCCAGTTCGGCGTGGCCGGCGTAGAGCGCGCGGCCGTCCGCGTTCGGAATGGCCTCGGCGGCGCGGCGCACTATTGCCGTGGAGTGCGCCAACTCCGGTGATCGGACCCGCTCGTCCCCGAGGATCTTCGGAATCACCGCATCGACGATTTCGTAACGCACCCGGGTGACGGCTGCCGGTGATGCGACCTCCCACGCTGCCGGAATCGCCTTTGCGACCAGCTCGGGGTTGAAGTTATAGAAGGTTGCGGCAACGACTTTCGCCGTGACGGCTCCCATCGGCGCCGACCGACTCGCGAAGTACTGCATGCGTTGGTGCTTCAGGCCGAGTTCGCTGAATCTCTCGTTGGCCTCGGGAGCGAAGTAAATCGTCGAATGCAATCTGTCGAGGGCCCGGGTCAGCTGCCCGGCGGAGAAGGCATCCATTGAATCGACCCTAGCGTCCGCGCGATGCGCGATACGAGGCCACCATCCCGGCCGCGGCGAGCACAGCGAACACTATGGACAACCACCGGGCCGCGGCCGCGTCACCGCCCTGGGTGACGTTGACGACGACGCCCGCCAGTCCCGCCCCGAACGACCCGGAAATCAGCTGCACGGTGTTGATCGCGGCCGCGGCGGCGCCTGCCTCCACCGGTTCGTCGATCGCGCCCATGATCCAGGCCGACAGGTGCGGCCACGCGATGCCGACACCCGAGCCGGTGATGAACAACCCGACCGCCCACGCCGATATCAAAGGCCACGTCAAGTGGTCGCCGAGGACCAGTGCGCCGATTGCCAGCCCGACCGCCACGACCACGGGAGCCACGGCGACCAGGCGGACGATCGTGGCTGTACGGCTAACCGACGCACTCGCAACCTCGGATAACGTCCAGCCCACCGCCAGCACTGCGCCGAAGAATCCCGCCGCCGCGGGCACCATGCCCGCCAGGTGCTGGGCGAACAGGGGCA
Organism: Mycobacterium sp.; assembly: GCF_032159565.1. Classification (GTDB taxonomy): domain Bacteria; phylum Actinomycetota; class Actinomycetes; order Mycobacteriales; family Mycobacteriaceae; genus Mycobacterium. The sequence goes on along the minus strand of NZ_JAVHWR010000195.1, from coordinate 108,706 downwards.
CGTACATGTCAACCATCGTCGCGGCCATCAGCAGGCCGATCGTGACATACATCCACTTCAGCGGACCGGGGCCGAATGCGGCCCGCGGCAACACCGTCGCCTTCGCCTTGAGGTCGACGACGAGGAACAGTCCGACCAGCAGCGCGCCGACGGTGAGAAGGCCGAACGTGGCGGCGGTGGCCCGCTGCACGCCTGCGGCGCTGATCGCCAGCGCGGCCGCACCGAGCAGCAACAGTGACCACAACGGAATCCGTGGGATCGCCGAAGGCTTCTCTTCACTGTGCTGCCGGGCAGGCAGTGCGCCTGGGACGAGCGCAGCCATCGCACACGTCATGATCACCAGCGAGCCGAAAGCCCAGCGCCAGATGCCCAATTGGGCGAAGATGCCGCCCATCGCGGGGCCGATGATCACGCTGACACCCCACATCGCAGACACCAACGCCGATGCCCGCGTCCACAACCAGTTCGGCAGCGCGGCATTGATCACGGCGTAACCGAGGCCGGCGAGCATTCCGCCGGCTGCGCCTTGCACGGTGCGGGCGACCAGCAGCAACTCCATATTCGGAGCAAGCGCACATCCCAATGTGCCGACGGCGAAGATGGCCAGCGTGAAGAGGTATGACGCCCGCGGCCCGAACCTGACGAGAAGTGGGTTGACCGCGGCCGCCGCAACCACGGAGCCGACGAGGTACACCGCGATCACCCATGCGTAGAACCGCTGACCGCCGATGTCGGCGACAGTGCTCGGCAACAGGCTGATGGTAAGGAACTCGTTGGTCGCGTAGAGACCGACTCCACCGGCCAGCAGGGTTGCGGTGCCGAGCCGCTCACGGCCCAGCAGCTCTCCCCAGGTACCCGGCTTGATCGTCGCAGTCTCAGTCACATCCGCCACCGTATGACCTCAACCACAGTTGAGATCAACGTTATTTCAGTCCGGCCGCATCCATGCCGCGTAATTCCTTCTTCAAATCCGCGATCTCGTCGCGGATTCGGGCCGCCAGCTCGAATTGCAGGTCGCGTGCCGCCGCCATCATCTGCGCGGTCAGATCCTTGATGAGGTCGGCGAGTTCGGCCCTCGGCATGTTCGAGGTGTCGCGCCCCTCGACGATCCCGGCGCTCACGGCCCTTCCCGGCTCGCCTTGGGCGCGGCGGCCCCGCGACGCGTTGCGACCCGAGCCTCCGATCTCGACATCGGTGTCGTCGGCCTCGCGGTAGACCTGGTCGAGGATGTCGGCGATCTTCTTGCGAAGCGGCTGTGGATCGATGCCGTTGGCCTCGTTGTAGGCAATCTGCTTCGCCCGCCTGCGGTCGGTCTCGTCGATGGCCTGCTTCATCGAGTCGGTCATGGTGTCTGCGTACATGTGCACCTCACCCGCCACGTTGCGGGCAGCGCGGCCGATGGTCTGGATCAGGCTGCGCGGTGAGCGCAGGAAACCCTCCTTGTCGGCGTCCAGGATCGCCACCAGCGACACCTCGGGCAGGTCGAGGCCCTCCCGCAGCAGGTTGATGCCGACGAGCACGTCGTATTCGCCGAGCCGCAGCTGCCGCAGCAGTTCCACCCGGCGCAGTGTGTCGACCTCGGAGTGCAGATAACGAGTCCGGATCCCCATCTCCAACAGGTAGTCCGTGAGGTCCTCGGCCATCTTCTTGGTCAGCGTGGTGACCAGGACTCGCTCATCGGCCTGCACCCGCTTGCGGATCTCGCCGATCAGATCGTCGATCTGGCCCTTCGTCGGCTTGACCACCACCTGCGGATCGACGAGCCCCGTCGGCCGGATGACCTGTTCGACGAACTCGCCGCCGGACTGGCTGAGCTCATACGGTCCCGGTGTCGCCGACAGGTACACCGTCTGTCCGATCCTGCTCGCGAATTCCTCCCAGGTCAGGGGCCGGTTGTCGATTGCCGACGGAAGCCTGAAACCGAAGTCCACCAGGTTGCGCTTGCGGGACATGTCGCCCTCGTACATGCCGCCGATCTGCGGAACCGTGACGTGCGACTCGTCGATGACGAGCAGGAAATCCTCGGGAAAGTAGTCGATCAGCGTGGCTGGCGCCGACCCGGCAGGCCGGGCATCGATGTGCCGCGAGTAGTTCTCGATGCCCGAGCAGAACCCGACCTGGCGCATCATCTCGACGTCGTAATTGGTCCGCATCCGTAGCCGCTGCGCCTCCAGCAGCTTGCCCTGCTTCTCCAGCTCGGCCAGCCGCTCCTCGAGCTCCTGCTCGATCGTCGATATGGCCTGCGCCATCCGATCGGGCCCCGCGACGTAGTGAGTGGCCGGAAAGATCCGCAGCGAATCCACCCTGCGGATCACATCGCCGGTCAGCGGATGCAGGTAGTACAGCGCCTCGATCTCGTCGCCGAAGAACTCGATCCGCACCGCGAGCTCCTCGTACGACGGGATGATCTCGACGGTGTCCCCGCGTACCCGGAACGAGCCGCGGGTGAACGCCATGTCGTTGCGGGTGTACTGAACGTCCACCAGCAGCCGTAGCAGCGCGTCGCGGGGGATCTCCTCCCCGACCTTCACCTCGACGGACCGGTCCATATACGACTGGGGCGTGCCGAGGCCGTAAATGCACGACACCGAGGCCACCACCACCACGTCCCGCCGGGACAGCAGGCTCGATGTCGCGGAGTGCCGCAGCCGCTCGACGTCGTCGTTGATCGAGCTGTCCTTCTCGATGTAGGTGTCGGTCTGCGCGATGTACGCCTCGGGCTGATAGTAGTCGTAGTACGAGACGAAGTACTCAACAGCATTGTGGGGCAACATCTCCCGCAGTTCATTGGCGAGTTGGGCGGCCAGCGTCTTGTTCGGCGCCATCACCAGGGTGGGCCGCTGCAGTCGCTCGATCAGCCATGCGGTGGTCGCGGATTTGCCGGTGCCGGTGGCCCCGAGAAGCACCACATCGCGCTCCCCTGCCCTGATCCGGCGCTCCAGATCGTCGATCGCGGCGGGCTGGTCACCCGCGGGGTCGTATTCGCTGACGACCTCGAACCGGCCGCCTGCACGCACCATCGCCTCGACAGGGCGGTACTCGGAGTGCGCCAATACGGGGTGTTCGGTAGCGAAAGCCATGTTCACAGGGTAGAACGACACACTGACACTCCGGCATTCCCGGGTCGTCCCCTGCCTCCGGCGTGGGCCCATCGCTGCTGCCCTCCGGATCTGTTCCCAAGCCTATGCTTAGGCCATCCACGCTCCGAAGCATGAGACATTCGACCTGGTCGCCCGCACCAACACCGATCCGAAAGGGATCCTGCGTGCGGTGGACGAGTACACGGTCACACCGTGGGGGCTGTACATGGCCCGCCCGACGCCCGGCCGCGCGCAATTCCATTACCTGGAATCGTGGCTGCTGCCGTCGCTGGGATTGCGTGCGTCGATCTTCCATTTCAGCCCCGGCTACGAACTCGACCAGGACTACTACCTCGACGTCGGCCGATATGCGGCCGGCCCTCGGGTGTGGCATTCCGAGGACCACTATCTGGACATCGTGGTGCGGACGGGGACGAGCGCCGAGTTGCACGATGTCGACGAACTGCTGACCGCCGTGCGCCACGGATTGCTGACACCCGAAGTCGGTGAGGAGGCCGTCAGAAGCGCCCTCGACGCCGTTGAGGGCCTGTCCCGCAACGGCTACGACCTTCACCGTTGGCTCGCTGGCAACGGCTTGGACCTCACCTGGCGCGGAGCGGTAGGGTCGCTGCCATGAGTCTCGGAGAGCGCGGATGGATCACCGCCTCAGCACTGGCGACCCTGATCGTCGGCTCCCAGTTAATTCCCACCGCTGCACTAGCCGATCCGGAGGGGCCGCCGCAGCCGAGTCCCGCCGCCCAAGGTGACACCGGGGCGCTGCACAACATCGTCTACCGCGCCCGCGTCGACGGCGTGTCCCGCGGCGCGACGATCACCTACGCCGCGGAAGGCGATCAGACCCAGACGACCAATCCGACGATGGTGCCGGGCCGCACCTTCGAGGTGAACACCGTATTGCCCGCATCCGGCACTGCCAATATGCGGATCTCCATCGAATGGCCTTACTCCGCAAACCTGACGTGCGAGATCCTGGTGGACGACGCGCTGGTGGCGAAGGCCGAAAACTTCATCGCCCCGCGGGTTCTGCCCGTCAAGGACGACCCCGATTACGGCGCGCTGACCTGCGAGGCGCCGGTGAGCGGCGTACCGAACCCGGTCGTGCCGGAGCGCGGGGACCCGCCTGCCGATCCCGCTGCGCCGGACGGGCAGACACCGGTCGGCGACGGCGGCGCCGCAGCGACCGCCTAGCGAGCCGCTGCGGGCTTCCAGTCGGTCGCGTCGGCCCATGCCCTCGCGCGCCGATAGGCGTCGAGAAACCACGGCTCCTTGGCCTCTGCGTAATCCGGCTGGCTCAACGCAGCGCGCTTGGTCGCCAGATAGTCTTCGCGGACTCCGGGATTGGCCCTCAACCAGTCCACGAACATGAGCGCGAACTGCTGATTCGGCCAATCATTCACGCGCAGATGAACATTCGCGGGACGGCCCGGATCCGCCGCGCCGTGAACGCGTTTGCGCCACAACGACGGATCGCCATTGTGCGGTACGTCAGCGGTGATGCCTTCGATGCGCGGATAGCCGACATCGGTCAATGCGCCCACGATTTCGTCGGCGACATCCAGTGATTCGACTGTCACCTGAACGTCGATGACGTCCTTGGCGTCCATACCCGGAACGGCCGTCGAGCCGATGTGGTCGACCCGCAATGCCTTTGCGCCGCAGGCCATCTTGAGCCGGTTGACGATCCGGCGGGCGTCGTCTGCCCAGGCCGGGCTGTAGGGCACGAGCTTCGGCGGCATACGCACAGATTCGCGCGTGCGAATGTTGTGCGCCAGCGGCAGCACCCGGTGATACCAGATATCCTGCGCGAGTTCGGTCAGTTCGCCCTGCGAACCCGAATTGTCAAGCAGTACATCGGCTATCGCACGACGCTGCTCCTCGGGCGCTTGAGCGGCGATCCGCGCGCGGGCGTCGGCCTCGTCCATCCCGCGCTTGATCAGCCGCTTGACCCTGGTTTCCTCGTCCGCGTGCACAACGGCCACGAGCGGGAACATCGGCGCAATTCCGGTCTCGACGAGCAGCGGGATGTCCTCCACCACCACTGCGTCCTCGGAGACGGCGGCGATGATCTCCTCACGTCGCCGGCCCACCAGGGGATGCACGATGCCGTTCAGCTTGCTGCGCTGCTCGTCGTCGACGAACGCCCTGGCCGCCAGCGCGGGCCGGTTCAGGGCACCGCCGGGCAGCAGGATGTCGTCGCCGAATGCGTCAACCAGCGCAGCCAGCCCTTCGGTGCCGGGCTCGACGACTTCCCTGGCGATCACGTCGCCGTCGACGATGATGCCGCCGCACTCGCTGAATGCGGCGGACACCGTCGATTTGCCGGCGCCGATTCCGCCGGTCAGACCGATACGAATCATCCGGTCAAACGCCGATTAGGCGCTGCCGGCCAGCTTCTCCCGGAGTGCGGCCAGCTGCGCGTCGCTGGCCAGCGACCCGCCTGCGGACTGCTCCTCGGACCGCGGCGCACCGTTGGCCGACGGCTTCTCGGCCTCTGCTGCTTCAGCGGCCGCGAACTTCTCCATCTGCGCGGTGTGCATCTTGTGCCTGCGCTCGGCCTCGGCGTAGCGGGCCTCCCACTCGTCGCGCTGCTTCTCGAAGCCCTCGACCCATTCGTTGGTCTCGGCGTCGAAGCCCTCGGGGAAGATGTAGTTGCCCTGCTCGTCGTAGCTGTCGGCCATGCCGTACTTGCTGGGGTCGAACTCCTCGGTGTAGTCCTCGTTGGCCTGCTTGAGCGACAGCGAGATGCGGCGACGCTCGAGGTCGATGTCGATGACCTTGACCATCGCGTCGTCGCCGACGGCAACCACCTGGTCGGGTACCTCCACGTGGCGCTCGGCCAACTCGGAGATGTGCACCAGCCCCTCGATGCCCTCCTCGACGCGGACGAACGCGCCGAACGGCACCAGCTTGGTGACCTTGCCCGGCACGATCTGGCCGATCGCGTGGGTACGGGCGAAGTGCCGCCACGGATCTTCCTGAGTCGCCTTGAGCGACAACGACACTCGCTCGCGGTCCATGTCGACGTCGAGCACCTCGACAGTGACCTCGTCGCCAACCTGAACGACCTCGGACGGATGGTCGATGTGCTTCCAGGACAGCTCGGAGACGTGCACCAGGCCGTCGACACCGCCGAGGTCGACGAATGCGCCGAAGTTGACGATGGAGCTGACGACACCCTTGCGGACGGCGCCCTTCTGCAGTTGGTTGAGGAACTCGCTGCGCACCTCGGACTGCGTCTGCTCCAGCCAGGCACGGCGGGACAGCACCACGTTGTTGCGGTTCTTGTCGAGCTCGATGATCTTGGCCTCGATCTCCTTGCCGATGTACGGCTGCAGATCGCGGACACGGCGCATCTCGACCAGCGACGCAGGCAGGAAGCCGCGCAGGCCGATGTCGAGGATCAGGCCGCCCTTGACGACCTCGATGACGGTGCCCTTGACGGCCTCGTCCTTTTCCTTGAGCTCTTCGATGGTGCCCCAGGCGCGCTCGTACTGTGCGCGCTTCTTGGACAGGATCAGACGGCCTTCCTTGTCCTCCTTGGTGAGGACAAGGGCTTCGACCTCGTCGCCGACGGACACAACCTCAGCGGGGTCGACGTCGTGCTTGATGGAAAGTTCGCGGGAAGGGATAACACCTTCGGTCTTGTAGCCGATGTCGAGCAAGACCTCGTCGCGGTCCACCTTGACGATGGTCCCTTCGACGATGTCGCCATCGTTGAAGTATTTGATGGTCTTGTCGATGGCGGCGAGGAAGTCCTCTGCAGAGCCGATGTCGTTGACGGCTACTTGCGGCGAGGTGACGGAGGGGCTTGGCATGTGGTGGGTTGCTCCGGACAGGTTGGGTCGTAGGGACTTAAGGGACTTTTGTTATTGACGTGACCCGCAGCAGAGATCGCAAAACCACACACGGGTACCCGTCGAGGTTACTCGACTGTGTACACGCTGGACAAACCCGGTCTCCCAAGCTGGCGAATCGCGATCAACGACCGCAGCCAGGCGCCGCTCACCGATACCCTGCTCTGGTGTCGTATGCCGGTCCGCCGCAGCAGCCACGTCAATTCATTCCGCCGTATCCGCCGATCCAGAAGAAGGTGCGCAAGGTCGGCGCGCCGCTGGCTGTGCTGATCCTCCTGGGCACCATTGCAGGTCTCATCGTGATCGCGCTGACCGCGTTCAATCCCGTCGGGACGGCGATCGGATTCGTCCTGTCCAGCCTCGCGATGACAGTGGTCGTGCTGGCCTACCTCTGGTTGGACCGCTGGGAGCCGGAGCCACCGCGACTGCTTGTGCTGGTCTTCCTGTGGGGCGCCTCGGTCGCCGTCGTCATCGCCTCGATACTGCAGCTGGTCGCCGAGGCCGCGATCAACCCCGGTGCGTCGGAATCGGTCAGCCCGGTGACCATCGTGCTCGGCGCGCCGCTCACGGAGGAGGCGGCCAAAGGCCTGTTCCTGCTGCTGATGATGACCGGGCGGCGCCGCAATGAGCTCAACTCGCTGACCGACTGCCTGGTGTACGCCGGCCTGGTGGGCGCCGGATTCGCATGGCTGGAGGACATCCTCTACATCGGTGGCGGAGAGACGGTCGGCGACTCGCTGCTGACCGCGGCGATGCGGCTAATCATGGCGCCGTTCGCCCACTCGCTGTTCACCACATTCTTCGGAATCGGCGTGTGGTTTGCGCTGCAACACCGAAACGCCCTCGCCAAGTTCGGCTATATCCTGCTCGGCTACCTCGGCGCGGTGATCATGCACGGTCTGTGGAACGGCTCGTCCCTGCTCGGTGTCGGGGCGTACTTCGGGGTGTACCTGCTGTGGATGGTGCCGATCTTCGGGCTGGTGATCTGGCTGGGTGTGGCCAGCAGGCGCAAGGAGCAGCGGATCGTCGCCGAGAAACTGCCCGGCATGGTGGCGGCGGGGCTGCTGACTCCCAACGAGGCGACCTGGTTGGGCTCCATCCGCCACCGCAAGGCGGCCATCGGCCAAGCGAGCCGGACCGGCGGCAAGCCGGCTGCCAAATCGGTCAAGACGTTCGCCGCCCAGGTGGTCGAGCTGGCGTTCGTCCGCGACCGCATCGACCGGGGCTTCGGGGACCAGCGGGTGAATGCGTTGCTGACCGAGGAGACCTACGCGGTCTATGGCGCCCGGGCGGCTGCGCCGGTGCTACAAGCCCTTGCGGGGTATCGCGCTGGTCGTTAGTGCGCCGCGGCGTCCCAGCTCCGGCCGTAGCCGACTGATACCTCCAGCGGCACGTCGAGCGGGTATGCGCTTCCCATCTTGTCGCGGACCAGCTTCTCGACGTCGTCGCGTTCCCCTTGCGCGACCTCGATGAGCAATTCGTCGTGTACCTGCAGCAGCATGCGTGACTTCAGCCCGGCGTCCTTGAGCGCCTTGTCGACCTCGATCATCGCCACCTTGATGATGTCGGCGGCGCTGCCCTGGATCGGGGCGTTCAACGCGGCCCGCTCGGCCGCCTCGCGGACATTGCGGTTGCTGCTGTCCAACTCCGGCAGGTACCGCCTCCTGCCGAACACCGTCGAGGTGTAGCCATCCTTCCGGGCCTGATCGACGACGTCCCGCAGGTAGTCGCGCACCCCGCCGAACCGGTCGAAGTACTGCTCCATCTGCACCTTGGCCTCTTCGGTGGAGATCTTCAGTTGCGCGGCGAGGCCGTAGGCGCTCAACCCGTACGCCAGCCCGTAGGACATCGCCTTGACCCGGCGCCTCAGTTCGGCGGTGACCTCGTCGATCGGAACGGAGAACGCCCGTGATGCGACGAACGAGTGCAGGTCCTCACCGGTGCGGAACGCTTCGATGAGGCCCTCGTCATGCGACAGATGCGCCATGATGCGCATCTCGATCTGGCTGTAGTCGGCCGTCATCAGCTCTTCGAAGCCTGTGCCGACGACGAACGCGTCGCGGATCCGGCGGCCGGCATCGGTGCGGATCGGGATGTTCTGCAGGTTCGGATCGGTCGACGACAGCCGGCCCGTCGCGGCGATGGTCTGGTTGAAGGTGGTGTGGATCCGACCGTCCGAGGCGACCGAGTTGAGCAGCCCGTCAACGGTGACCTTCAGCCGGGTGACGTCGCGGTGCGCGAGCAGGTGCTGCAGGAACGGGTGGCCCGTCTTGTCGAACAGCGACTGCAGCGCGTCGGCGTCAGTGGTGTAGCCGGTCTTGGTGCGCTTGGTCTTCGGCATCTCGAGCTCGTCGAACAACACCACCTGCAGCTGTTTGGGCGAGCCGAGGTTGATCTGCTTGCCGATGACTCCGTAAGCCGCTTCGGCGGCGTCCCGGATCTGGTCGGCGAACTCGCTCTGCAGCTCCGAGAGCAGGCCGAGGTCCACGCCGATGCCCGCCGTCTCCATCTCGGCCAGCACGCGTTGCACCGGCAGCTCCATGTCGCCGAGCAGAGACGAGGACTCGATACGCGCAAGCTCCTCGTCGAGCGCATCGGCGAGATCCATCACCGCACTGGCGCGCAGGATGGATGTCTGGACCGCCTGGTCGTCCACCCCGTCGCTGTCGTCGAGCAGCGAAAGCTGCTGCTGTTCAGGGTTATCCGCGCGCAGTTCCCGCTTCAGATATCGCAACGACAGATCGTCGAGCGTGAAACTGCGCTGGCCGGGGCGGACGAGATATGCGGCCAGCGCGGTGTCCGACGTGACACCGCGCAACGTCCAGCCGCGGCCCTCCAGGTCGTGGATGGCGACCTTCGCTTCGTGCAGCGCCTTCGGCGACTCCACATCGCAGAGCCACGAAGCGAGCGCCGCCTCGTCGTCGGAGTCCAGGTCCGTCGTGTCGAGGTATCGGCCGTCGCCGTCTCCTGCGACGATTGCCAGCGCCGTCGCGTCCGCGTCGAACGCGAGGTGGGTTCCGATAACTGCCAAACCGGACCGCTTGCCCGCGGTGTGCTCGGAGAGCCAGCCGCCCAGCTCGCCCGCTTCAAGCGCGCCTCCGCGCACGTCGAAACCCTGGTCGACCTCCGGATCGGCCGACGCCAGCGTGTCGAACAACCGATCCCGCAGCACCCGGAACTCGAGATCGTCGAACAGCCGGTGGATCTGGTCGCGATCCCAGGGCTGCATGCGCAGCGTGTCGGGGGTCTGCGCGAGCGGCACGTCCTTGACGAGATCGGTGAGCTCACGGTTGAGCACGACGTGCGACAGGTTGGCACGCAGCGCGTCGCCGACCTTGCCCTTCACGGTGTCGACCTGGTCGACGAGGGCCTGCAGCGAACCGTATTCGGCGATCCATTTCGTGGCGGTCTTCTCCCCCACGCCGGGGATGCCGGGCAGGTTGTCGCTGGGGTCGCCGCGCAGCGCCGCGAAATCCGGATACTGCAGTGGGGTCAGCCCGTACTTCTCCAGTACCGCCTCCGGCGTGAATCGGGTCAGCTCGCTGACGCCCTTGCGCGGATACAGCACCGTGACGTCGCCACTGACCAGTTGCAGCGAGTCGCGGTCGCCGGTGACCACAAGCACCCGGTAGCCCTCGTTCTCGGCCTGCGTCGCCAGCGTGGCGATCACATCGTCGGCCTCGTAGCCGGGCTCGGCCAGCACGGTGATACCCAGCGCACCGAGCACCTCTTTGGTGATGTCGATCTGACCGCGGAACTCATCGGGGGTGGCAGACCGGCCCGCCTTGTACTCGGGGTATCTCTCCAACCGGAACGTTTGGCGGGACACGTCGAACGCGGCGGCGATATGGCTGGGCTGCTCGTCGCGCAGCAGATTGATGAGCATCGCGGTGAACCCGTACACCGCGTTGGTGGTCAGGCCGCCCTGGGTCTTGAAGTTCTCGGCGGGCAGTGCGTAAAACGCCCGGAACGCCAGCGAATTGCCGTCCAACAGCATCAATGTCGGCTTTTCGGTCACCTTCTCGGCCGTTACGCTTGCGGTCACGGCCCTACTCTATGCACGGTCGCTGACACGCAGTAGCCGACGAGCCCTATCGATCAGAACACGCGCTGCCGGGCTGATCGGTCCTTCCGAGCGCCACGCCAGCACCAGCCGACCACGCAGTTCCGGAACGAACGGCAACGATTGCAGGTCGTCGCGACCTCGCGGCACCGACTCCGGCACGATTGCGACGCCGAGGCCTTGTGCGGCCAGATCCGCCAAGGCCAGCGGGGTGCTGGCCTCGAATGCGATCCGCGGGGTGAGGCCGGCCCCGGCACAGGCGCGATCGAACTGATGCCGGATGCCCGCTCCGATCGGCAATGCGATGAGCGTCCTGTCGTGTAAGTCGGCCAGGCGGACCTTCTTCCGCTTGGCGAGCGGATCCGTGCGGCACACCGCGGCTTCGATCGCCTCGTCGGTGGCGACCTCGACACCGAGTCCCTCGGGGACCTCGTCCGGACCGACCGAGGCGATCGCGGCATCCAGCTTTCCAGACCGAACATCGTCGATGAGGTTGTCGGACGTGTCAGTGCTCAGCGTGATCTCGACATTGGGGTGGTCGGCGTGAAAGTCGGCCAGCAGTTGCGGGATGTCGACATTGTGTGACGTCACCGTGCCGATGGTGACGGCGCCCCGCACCAACTGGCTGAGTTCGTCCGCGGCGACATGCATGTTCTGCACCGCCGCCAAGGCGGCCCGCGCATGCGGCAGTACCGCTTCGCCGGCTGGCGTCAGCCGCACCGCCCGGCGAGTCCGGTCGAGCAGCGCCTGTCCGAGTTCGCGTTCCAGCCGCTTGATCTGTGCGCTCACCGCGGGCTGAGCGACGTGGATGCGCTCTGCCGCCCTGGTGAAGTTGCCCTCCTCGGCAACGGCCACCAGGTACTCAAGCTGCCGAAGTTCCATAAGCAATCATTATAGTTTGGTGAACAATTCCGTATTGGACTTATGGAAAGGGTCGGCTCAGTCTGGGGATATGAGCGAGAACGTTCTCGTGGCGGGGGCGGGAATCGGCGGACTGTCCGCCGCCCTTGCGCTAGACGCCATAGGCATCGACGTGACCGTCATCGAACGCACGGACTTTCGTCCGCTGGGCGTCGGTATCAACCTGTTGCCGCACGCCGTTCGCGAACTTCACGCGCTCGGACTCGGCGAAGAATTGTCGCGGATCGCCGTGGCTCCTGGCGCCATCTCCTACTACGGACACCGACGGCACGCTTCTGTTCCGGGAGCCGCGCGGAGTTGACGGGGGCTATGGCTACCCGCAGTACTCCGTGCACCGTGGACGACTGCAGGCTCTGTTGCTCTCGTCGCTTCGGGACCGTCGACGCCCCGGCGTTGTTCGTGACAGCACAGAGGTGGCGGCCTTAGAGGAGTCGGTCGACGGTGTACACGTTCAGACGTCTGCCGGTGAGTTCGCCGCCGATGTGTTGGTCGGCGCCGACGGCATCCATTCAACCGTTCGCCGGGTGCTCCACCCGGAACCGGACCCGCTGCTGTGGTCGGGGCTGCGAATGTTCCGCGGCGCGGTCGACGGCGACGCGTTCCTGGACGGCCGAACCATGTCGATCGTCAAGAGCGCCGACAATATCGATCTGGTCGTGTATCCGATGGGGAACGATCAGATCAACTGGGTGGTGATGTTGCCAGGCGGAGATCCGGGGGCGCTGCCCGGTGACGCCAGATGGAATCAGCCGGGGAACCGTTCCGAGGTGCTGCATCACCTCGAGCAGTGGAATCTCGGCTGGCTCGACGCGGCCGATCTCGTGCGTCGCACCGAACCGGTGCTGGAGTACCCGATGGTCGACCGCGACGTGCTTCCGTGCTGGGGCCGCGGCCGGGTCACACTCCTCGGCGACGCGGCGCACCCGATGAATCCCGTTGGCGCGAACGGTGGTTCGCAGGCGATCGTCGACGCGGCGGTGCTGGCCCAGGAACTGTCGCGCGACTTCGAACACGGGCTGCGCCGCTACGAACACCGGCGTCGTCCCGAGACGGCGGAGGTGGTGAAGGCCAACCGCGACATGCACCGCGCAGGGACAACTCGACGTTCCGACGAGCTGGCCCGCGTCACTGCCAGGTACCGGACCGATACAAACGCAGACAAGAGTCGGTCATGACCACGTATGTCCTCATCCCCGGCGCCTGTCACGGCGCTTGGTGCTTCGACGATGTCGCGGCCGCTCTGCGCGAGGAAGGCCACCGGGTGTTGAGCTTCACGCTCACCGGCGTCGCCGAACGCGCACACCTCGCGCACGCCGGCGTCAATCTGGAAACCCACATCACCGACGTGCTGGCCGCCCTGGCGACCGAGTCCGATATCGAGGATCTGGTTCTGGTCGGGCACAGCTACGGCGGCATGGTGATATCGGCAGTCGCCGACCGCATCCCCGAGAAGGTCGACGCCTTGGTATATCTCGACGCGTTCGTGCCCCGCGACGGTGAATCCTGCTGGCATCTCGTCAACGACGAGCAGCGTGCTTGGTACCTCGATGTCGACGACACCGGCTACGGCGTGCCTCCGATGCCGTTCTTCGACCCGCGGGCCAGCGCCCATCCGCTTGCGTCGCTTCTCCAGCGGATCACGCTGACTGCGGACATGAACCGGTTCCGGCGGCGCGACTTCGTGTATGCGCTTAATTGGCCGGGAGATTCGCCGCTGCGACGGTCCTACGAGAGGGTCAAGGACGACCCGAACTGGACCGTCCACGAACTCGACGGGGCGCACAACCTGATGCGGGACAATCCCGACGACCTGTTGCGCATCCTGCTGGACGTCGGGCGTCGCTAGATCAGTCGCGCTCCCGGCTCGCCGGCCGCCGGCGCGGCACCGGGCGGTGGCGGGCCGAGTTGGCTCAGTGACCGAGGAACGTGCGGAACTGCTGCCCGACGGCCATCGACTGACCCATCCGCTGCACGAGCCGTCCAGATCGGATCGTCCGCCGCCACTCCCAAGATGACTTCGAGCGTCGAACTGGAACACGTTTCAGTTCTGCCGTCGCAGTCGGTACGCTGACCGCGTGTCGGCTTCTACCCAACCTGCGATCGACGGCTGGTTCGCCACCGACGGCTCGGGACAGGCCTATTTGATAGGCGGCAAGTGCCATCGGTGCGGCACCTACGTTTTCCCGCCGCGGTCGAACAATTGCCCCAACCCGGCCTGTGACGGCGACGACCTGGCCCAGGTGCCGTTGTCGCGCCGAGGAACGCTGTGGAGCTACACCGAGAACCGGTATCCGCCTCCAGCGCCGTATCCCGCATCAGATCCGTTCGAGCCCTTCGCGATTGCCGCCGTGGAGCTGGCCGATGAAGGGCTGATCGTGCTGGGCAAGGTCGTGGAGGGCACCCTGGCCGCCGACCTGCAGGTCGGCATGGAGATGGAACTGACCACCATGCCGCTGTTCGTCGACGATGACGGGGTCGAGCGCATCGTGCACGCATGGAAGATCGCGGACGCGAGGAGCGAGAAGGGCGGCGCCGAATGAGTCCCGAACCGCTGTACATCCTGGGCGCGGGCATGCACCCGTGGGGCAAATGGGGCCGCGATTTCGCCGAGTACGGAGTAGTGGCGGCACGTGCCGCGCTCGCCGAGGCGGGCCTGGACTGGCGCCAGATCCAGCTGGTGGCCGGCGCGGACACCATCCGCAACGGTTATCCGGGCTTCATCGCCGGCTCGACGTTCGCCCAGAAGCTGGGCTGGAACGGCATCCCGGTCAGTTCGAGCTACGCCGCATGCGCCAGCGGATCGCAGGCCCTGCAGAGCGCTCGTGCGCAGATCCTCGCGGGTTTCTGCGATGTCGCATTGGTCATCGGTGCAGACACCACGCCGAAGGGGGCGTTCGCGCCGGTCGGCGGTGAACGCAGGAACGATCCCGACTGGCAGCGTTTCCACCTGATCGGGGCGATGAACCCGGTGTACTTCGCGCTGCTCGCCCGCAGGCGGATGGACCTCTACGGCGCCACCTCGGAGGACTTCGCGCAAGTCAAGGTCAAGAACGCCCGGCACGGGCTGCAGAACCCGAATGCGCGCTACCGCAAAGAGAGCTCGGTGGAGGACGTTCTCGCCAGCCCGGTGGTGGCGGATCCCCTGCGGCAGTTGGACATCTGTGCGACCTCCGATGGAGCGGCCGCGCTGATCGTGGCCAGCAAGTCGTTCGCCGAGAAGCACCTTGGATCGGTCGACGGCGTCCCGTCGGTGCGGGCGGTCAGCACCGTCACGCCACAGTATCCGCAGCATCTACCCGAATTACCGGACATCGCAACCGATTCCACTGCAGCCGTGGCCGCGCCGGAGCGGGTGTTCAAGGATCAGATCCTCGACGCGGCATACGCCGAGGCCGGTATCGGGCCGGGCGATGTCAGCCTGGCCGAGGTTTACGACTTGTCGACCGCGCTGGAACTCGACTGGTATGAGCACCTCGGCCTGTGCCGCAAGGGCGAAGCCGAACAGCTACTGCGTAGCGGCGCGACCACGATCGGCGGCAAGGTGCCGGTCAACCCGTCGGGCGGCCTGGCCTGCTTCGGCGAAGCGATTCCCGCGCAGGCGATCGCGCAGGTGTGCGAGCTGACGTGGCAGCTGAAGGGCCAGGCGACGGGCCGTCAGGTCGAGGGCGCGACCGTCGGCGTCACAGCCAACCAGGGATTGTTCGGACACGGCTCCTCGGTGATCGTCGCCCGCTGATCACCCCTTCTGCGCGAGCGCGCGTGTCTGCGCCCGACACGCCGTACCCTAACGGAACTTTGCGCACGCTCAGCACGCCTGAATCGCTCTAAATCCGGGCTCTGGCAGCATTCAGCACAGCCTCGACCTCAGTCCACGTGCTATGGACGATGTCGGCAACCGGCAGCAGCTCGTCGATCCGCGACGACACCTGACCCGTGTTGGCGACGCTAGCCTCCATATCGCCGTCGAAGTACAGATCGGTGATCTTGCCGAGCAGCTGCACGCCGCGCTCTTGCGCCGTGACGCGTGCAGCCAATCCGGTGCGAAGGACCCGCATCGTCGGATTACCCCGAAGGTCGAGAAGCACTGTGCCGGAATCGTTTGCGGCGACAATCGCATTCTTGAAATTGCTGTGCACCAGAGCTTCTCGACTTGCCAGCATGCGCGTGCCCATCTGTACTCCCTCGGCGCCGAGTACCACCGCCGCAGCCGCGGAGCGTGCGTCGCACATACCGCCGGCTGCGATGATCGGCAGGTCGATGCAGTTGGAGACGAGCGGGAGCAGAACCATCGTCGACGCGCTAAGGGCCGACTTGAATCCGCCGCCCTCGACCCCCTCGACCACCAGCGCGTCGACGCCGGCGTCGACGGCCTTCATCGCCGATCGCAGTGAACCGACGACGTGCACGACGGTCATGCCTGCTTCGTGTAGCCGCCCGGTGAACAACGCCGGGTCACCGGCGGAGCTGAAGACGTGGCGCACACCCGCCTCGGCCAGCACATCGACGATCGACGGGTCCCTCTTCCAGCGCTGGATCATCAGGTTCGCCGCGACGGGCTTGTCGGTGAGCTCACGGACCCGGTGCAGGTCAGACCGGCCTTCAGGTGTCAGCGTCTCGATCATGCCGAGGCCGCCGGCTTCGGACACCGCAGCGGCGAGTTCGGCCCGGGCGATGTAGGTCATTGGCGCCTGAACGACCGGATACTCGACGCCGAACAGGGACTGGATGCGGTTGGGCACGCTTCATTCTTATCGGATCATCGCCCGCTCACGCGCCGCGAACGTGCACAAACTCACGATTTTTCGCGGCGTGTCGTGTGCAAACACGCACGCTCGCGGGGTTAGGCGACGCCGAGGTATGCCGCGCGAATGCTGTCGTCTTCCAACAGCTCTCGAGCGTTACCCTCGCGCGTGATCTCACCCGTCTCCAGAATGTACGCGCGATCCGAGCGGGTCAGCGCCTGCTGGGCGTTCTGCTCGACCAGAAGCACCGTGGTGCCCTGCGAATTGATATCGGCGATGATCTTGAATATCTGCGATATCACCATGGGCGCCAAACCCATTGACGGCTCGTCGAGCAGCAGCACGCGCGGGCGCGCCATCAACGCCCGACCGATCGCCAGCATCTGCTGCTCGCCGCCGGACAGCGTGCCACCGATCTGGGTCTTCCGTTCGGCGAGCCGGGGAAAGGTCTCCAAAACCCAGTCGAGGCGCTCGGTGTGTTCAGCCTTCGACGGGAATTTGCGGCCGTAACAGCCCATCTCGAGATTCTCGGTCACGGTCATGCCGGGAAACACGCCGCGGCCCTCCGGCGCCTGAATCAGGCCATCGGTCACCCGCCGGTGCGCCTTCACCCGGGAGATCTCCTCCCCCTCGAACCACACCGATCCTGACGTCAGCGGCCGCAGCCCCGAAATCGCTCGCATGATCGTGGTCTTGCCCGCACCGTTGGAACCGAGCAGGGTCACCAACTCGCCCTGCCGCACCACCAGGGAAACGCCGTGCAGGGCCTGGATGCGGCCGTAGTGCACGACGACGTCGCGGACCTCGAGCAGGACGGGCCGGTCGCCGGTGTCAGGAGAGTTCGTCATCGGGTACCCCCAGGTAGGCGGCGATGACCTTCGGGTCTTCGCGGATTTCGGCGGGCAGTCCGTCGGCGATCTTCCGGCCGAACTCCAGCACCACGATCCGGTCGGTCACCCCCATGACCAATCGCATGTCGTGCTCGATGAGCAGCACCGTGTAGCCGTCGTCGCGGATCTTACGGATGAGATCGATCAACGCCGCCTTCTCGCTCGGATTGAATCCGGCGGCCGGTTCGTCGAGGCACAACAACTTGGGTTCGGTCGCCAGCGCACGCGCGATCTCGAGGCGCCGCTGGTCGCCGTAGGGCAGGTTCTTCGCCTTCTCCTCGCCGCGGTGCGCTATTCCGACGAAATGCAGCAGCGCGACCGAGCGCTCGACCGCCGAGCGTTCCTCACGCCTGTGTCGCGGCGTGCGCACGAGCGCACCCGGCACCGAGGTGTGATGTCGGGCGTCCGTGCCCACCATGACGTTCTCCAGCGCGGTCATCTCGCCGAACAGCCGGATGTTCTGGAAGGTGCGGGCGATCCCCCTGCGGGTGATCTGGTGCCGCTTGATGCGCCCGAGCGGCGCCCCGTCGAAGATCACCGAGCCGGAACTGGGCCGGTAGACGCCGGTGATCGCGTTGAAGCACGTCGTCTTACCCGCTCCGTTGGGGCCGATCATGCCGAGGATCTCGCCGCGCCGAATGTCGAACGTCACCGAATCCAGTGCGGTCAGTCCGCCGAACTTGACGGTCAAATCCTGTGTCTGCAGCAAGACTTCGCCCTCTGCGGCGTGAATCTCACGATGGACGCCGGCCAACTCCTCGACGATTTCGTCTGCACCTTGTATCGGGGTGGTCATGCGGCCGGCTCCTTCTCGCGCGGGCCCGACCGCAGCAGATCGCGCGCGGCCCTGCCGTAGGCCAGCAGCTGCTGGCGGGCCGGGAACAGACCCTCCGGCCGGAAGATCATCAGCACCACGAGCGCGAGCCCGAAGAACAGGTATTTCAAGTCGCCGAGGTTGATGCCGAGGAACTCGACACCCAGCAGACGGTTGGGCAGGTAGACGATGATGAACGCGCCGAAGATCACACCGAGCTTGTTGCCCTGCCCGCCGAGCACGACCGCGCAGAGGAACAGCATCGAGTTGATGATGTTGAACGTCGGCGGCGCGACGTACTGCACCTGTCCGGCGTACAGGGCTCCGGACAGTCCGCCAATCGCGGCGCCGATCACGAACGCCCACAGCTTGAATCGGAAGGTGTTGACGCCCATCACTTCTGCGGCGTCCTCGTCTTCCCGGATCGCGATCCAGGCACGGCCGACCCGGCTGCGTTCCAGGTTGCCGACGAGCATGAGGATCATCACGATGAGGATCAGGCCCAGCCAGAACCACCAGGTGCCGTAGTTTGCGTGACCCGTCGAGTTCGCGCTCGAGAAGACGCCCTCGGGCAGTCTCTCGCTCTCCCCGACGCGAGGGAACGCCACCTCGTTGAGGCCCCGCGGGCCGTTGGTGATGTCGGAAAGATTGTCGGCCATCAGGCGGATGATCTCGCCGAACCCGAGCGTGACGATCGCCAGATAATCGCCCCGCAACCGCAGCGTGGGAATGCCGAGGATGAGGCCGGCCATCGCGGTGATCGCCATCGCCAGTGGCACACAGGACAACCAGGCCCACGGGGTGCTGAAGAACCCGTTCGGACCGACCTGATTCCACGGGCTGTCCGGGCTGGTGAGCAGAGCGACGGTGTAGGCGCCGACGGCGTAGAAGCCGACATAGCCGAGGTCGAGCAGGCCGGCCTGGCCGACCACGACGTTGAGCCCGATCGCGATGATCGCGACCATGGCGAACTGCGCCATGGTGCCGCCGAAGCTGATGCCGGGCGTGTCCAGGAACGGCGGGGTGTGCAGCGGCAGCAGGGCGACAGCGCCGAAGAGCAGCACACCGAACACCCATTTCTGGATCCGGGACAGGCCGTCCCACCACTGCCGCAGACCGTCGCCAGGCGCCAAGAGTCTGTTCATGCGCGTGCCTTCCCGAGGCTCTCACCGAGTATCCCGGTGGGCCGGAACAGCAGCACCAGTACGAGCAGCGCGAAGGCGATCACGTCGCGCCACTGAGTGCCGAAGACGGCCTGCCCGTAATTCTCCATGATGCCCAGCAGCAGGCCGCCGAGCAGCGCACCGCGCAGGTTGCCGATGCCGCCGAGCACGGCGGCCGAGAAGGCCTTGATACCCAACAGGAATCCGCCGGAGTAGATGATGCCCTGGGGAACCTTCAGCGTGTACAGCAGCGCGGCAGCGCCGGCCAGCAGGCCGCCGATCAAGAAGGTCGTCATGATGATGCGCTCGCGCGAGACGCCCATCAACGTGGCCGTGGTCGGGTCCTGTGCGACGGCGCGAATGCCTCGGCCAAACTTCGTGCGGTTGATCGCGACATCGGTCAGCACCGCCAAGACCAACGCCGCCACGATGATGACCAGGGTCACGTTGGACACCGAGCCACCGAAGATGGTGAACTGCGTCTTCGGCTGGACAAGGATGATCGGCTGCTGCGCGTTACTGCCGCCATAACCCTTGAGCAGCTTGGGCAGAACGAAGTGCACGAACTCCTGCAGCACGAACGACATGCCGATCGCGGTGATCAGGAAGGTGAGCGACCGTGCGTTGCGTCTTCGGAGCGGCCGGTAGGCGATGAATTCCAGTCCGACCGCGGCCGAGCCCGACACCAGCATCGCGAACAACATCGCGATCCCGAGATACAACACCGTCAGCAAGATGCCTTTGTTGTAGGCGTTGCCGCTCGGCGTGAAACCCAGGATGACGTCGAGCGCGAAGTAGGCGCCGAACATGCCCAGCATGAAGATTTCGGAGTGCGCGAAGTTGATCAACCGCAGCACACCGAACACCAGGGTGTAGCCGACGGCCACCAGTGCGTAGATGGCTCCCCACGAGAAACCGTCGATCGTCAACTGCCAGAAGCCGCTTCGCAGATTCTCGAGGTTGAAGTTGATGTTCGCAGCCAGGCAGGCGTACTGGTCGACGCAGTCAGGGGGAATCAAATTCATCCGGTGGCGGGCTCCTCGCGCAGGCTAGCCGAAGCGAAAACGCGTCCGAGACTTCAGGTCTCGGACGCGTTTCGCTGCAGGTTTACTGAACCTTGAAAATCCAGATCAAATTGGTGGTGAGCTCACCGGTGGGCGTCCACTGATAGTTACGTGCCACGCCGTGGCCGTTGTAGTTCTTCACGAAGTCGAGCAACGCGGGCCGGGTGATCGCGCCCGAGTCGATGCCCTTGACCAGGATGGTGCCCAGGTCGAAACCCTCGGCACTGTAGGTGCCCGCATCGGCGTTGAACTTCTTCTTGTACTCATCGGCGAACGCCCCGGTGGCCGGGCCGCACGGGCAGGACAGGATGGCGTCCTTGGCCGCCTCGCCGGCCTGACTAACGAACTGCGGGTCCTTCGTGCCGTCGGCGCTGACGAAGGTGCCTTTGAAGCCGCCGTCCTTGAGCTGCTGGACGAGCGGAGCCGCCTCCGAGTAGTAGCCGCCGTAGAACACGGCGTCCGGGCTCACTCCCTTGACCTGCGTGACCGCGGCGGAGAAGTCCTTGTCGCCCTTCTTCACCGAGATGTTGCATCCGGAGTCGGCGAGCGGGCCCAGCGTGTCACGCACGGCCGTCGCCAGGCCGAGGCCGTAGTCGGTGCTGTCGTCGATCACACAGACCTTCTTGTAACTCAGCCCGTTCTTGAGGTAGTTCGCGACCGACGGGCCCTGAACGGCGTCGTTCGCCAGACCGCGGAAGAACGTCTTCCAGCCGTTCTCGCTGAGCGTCGGGTTCGTCGCCGAGGCAGTCACGGCCACCAGGCCCGCCTGGTTGAACACGCCTCCGGTGGCTTTGGTCTCGCCCGAGAACGCCGGGCCGACGAGGCCGATCGTGTACTGATCGTCGACGATCTGCGGTGCGATCGCAGTGGCCTTCTGCGGGTCTCCCTCGGTGTCGAAGGGCTTCAGCTGGATCTGGCAGCCGGGGTTGGCGGCGTTGTGCTTGTCGATGGCCAGCTGCACGCCGTTCTTGATGTTGATGCCGAGTGCCGCATCAGGGCCGTTGAGCGCGCCCGCCATGGCGATCGACACCGGCGGGCAGTTCGCCTTACCGTCGCCGGCCGGGTCGGCGGCCGCAGCGCCCGCCGTGGCCTTGACCTCTCCGCCGTTCTCGTCGATCTGTACCTGCTCGACGATCTTCAGATCTGTCTGTGATGTCCCTTGTTCGGGCTTGGACTGCTGACAGGCAGCCATGCTGAGCACCACAAGTCCTGCGCTACCGAGCGCTACTGCGCTCCGTGCCACGCGACCGCGCACGTTTCACCTCCGACTCGATGTTTTCATCGGCATCGACGATCCGGCTCTCCTGAGCCAGGGCGCTGACGCTTCGCAAAGAACATAGCCAACACATGGCCGTAGTGCGCGTTTTCCGGGTATTGCTAGCTCGGCGGCGCGGCGTCTTCGGGCGCGTCGAGTGTCTCCAGCACGACTTCGGCAACCCGCCTCATCGTCGTCCGGCGGTCCATCGCCGCCCGTTGAATCCACTTGAACGCCTCGGGTTCGGACATCTTATGCTTGGCCTGGAGCAAACCCTTCGCCCGCTCAACCAGTTTGCGTGTCTCCAGTCGATCCGACAGCGTCGCAACTTCCTGCTCCAGCGCCGAGATCTCGCCGAAACGGCTGACCGCCAGCTCGATAGCCGGAATCAGGTCGCTGATGGAGAACGGCTTGACGAGGTACGCCATGGCACCGGCATCGCGTGCGCGCTCGACGAGCTCACGTTGGCTGAATGCGGTGAGCACGACGATCGGGGCGATGCGTTTGTCTGCGATCTCGGACGCCGCGTCGATCCCGTCCCGGCGCGGCATCTTGACGTCCATGATCACCAGGTCGGGCCTGAGTTTCTCGGCCAATTCGACGGCTTCCTGCCCGTCCCCGGCCTCGCCGACCACCTCGTAACCCTCCTCGCGAAGCATCTCGGCAAGATCGAGCCGGATAAGGGCTTCATCCTCCGCGATGAGAACGCGGTGCGGCTTGGCATCGTCAGTCGTTGTGCCGGTCATGGGTGCCATTGTGGCGGTCGCGGGCCGAGTCAGCGACCTCGGGGGATCCTCTATGGTGGAAGGCCGCGCCCTCGTATCCCAATTGGCAGAGGAACTGGATTCAAAACCCAGACAGTGTGAGTTCGAGTCTCACCGAGGGCACCGTGCCCTACATCTCGCTACAGCAGAAAGCTTGTCGGCACCGGCGCCAGCAACGCCAGCTGTACTGCCTTGGCCTGGCGGTAGCCCGCGAATGCACCGATGAGCGTGAATCCGGCGATACCCGCGACACCGGGCACGGCTGCGACGAGCAGATCGGTGTTGGTGGCTGATCGCAGGTACTCCGGATAGCCGGCCCGGAAGCTGTCGGGCACCTTCGTCAGTCGTGGATGGATATCGGCAGGTCCGAACGGACGATCCGGTCCAGGTGCACTTGTCGACGGGATTGCCGGTGCAGCCAGGGGCGCCGGGGAAAGGACAGCCGGCGCAGCAGGCGGCTGGATGGACGACGGACCGGTCGCAGCCATCGGCGCCGCGGGCGGTGGCGCGGCCGGAATCGCGTCGACAACGGGCGCGCTCAGCGCTACAGCAGGCGCTTCGGCTACAGGAACGGTGAATGCCGCCGGCACGGCTGTCGCATCGGGTTGTGCCGCCGGTTCTTTCGCGCGGATCACGACACTGCGCGTACTGGGCGCAGTCGAGACGGTGCTCAGACGGGACGCGGAGCCGGAGCCGCCGCTACCCTTCGCCTTGGCGCCCAACACGTCGACGCCGAGCACGTCGATGCCGCCGCCACCCCCGCCGACACCGAGCAGATCCGCTTTCGCGACCGCGGTACCGACCAGCGAGGGGCCGACAAGCAGCGCACCACAGGCCATCGCGCATCCAATCGCACCTCGCGCCGCCAGCCTGATCATGCTCCGTGCTCCTACCGTGTGAGACACCTCGAAACGCCGCAGAGACATACCCAAAAACCGGGTAGGACTAAACCAGGTCCTACAGCAAGACGCTCGTCGGCACAGGGGCGAGCAATGCTCGCTTCAGGGCCCTGGCCTGGCGGTAGCCCGCGAATGCGCCGATGAGTGTGAACCCCGCAATGCCCGCCACCCCCGGCAGTGCTTCCGCGAACAGATCGCTGACGGTCGCTGCCCTGAGGTGGTCCGCGTACCCGGCCCGGTACGAGTCGGAGATTCGGGCTATGCCTGAATGGCGCGACGCGAGTGGATCTTTCGTTTGCGGCGCCGTTGGAGACGGAGCCGGTGGCGCGGCGGGCGCAGGCTGGCCCTCCGGTTCCGGTGAGACCGGCGCCGGCGCGGCCAAACCGATGGCGACAGGCGCTTGACGCAATGTCGGCGGCACGAAGGCGGGGGCGACGGCTCGCGGAACTCCGCGGATCACGATGCTGCGGGTCACCGGAGCAGATGACACGCGGGGAAGATTTGCGGCCCGACCCGTGATGTTGGTGCGGGGCACTCCGACTGCGCCGCCGCCGGCGCTCTCGGCGACACCGACGTTCTCGGGGACGCCCACGGCCGAGCGGAGTTCGGCGCTTGCAGGGACGTCGACGTTCTCTGGCAGGCTGCCGACCTTCGCAGTCGGCGCTGCTGCATCCGCGACCCCGGCTGTCCGCGTTGTTTGTGCGCTCACCTCGGACCCAGGCCGCGGATGGTGCAGATCGGATTTGTCGTCGTCGCCGCAGAAATCGAACCCGAAGAGGTCGGCATGTGCGACCGCGGGGCCGACGACGCCCGGCCCGACGACCATCGCGCACGAGGCAAACGCACAACCGATTGCCGCGCTACGGATCCACCACCGGTCCAAAGCTAGCCCCCACGATCAGCCAACGGTTCCGGGCAACCTTACAACGCCGCACTGAATTGTCGCATCCGTTATTGCTCAGCCTGCGCCTGCGCCCTGCTGGCGGCGGTCCCACTCCGCCATCACGTCGCTTGCAGTGGACTTGGTCAGCAAACTGCCAGTGACGAACACCAAGCCAGAAGCCGGGCCCACGCAGATCGGTTCGTTGGCGAAGATGTCGCCCCACGGCACGGCTCACCGGCAGGCGCATGGATTCGGCGCAGAACCGTCATGAGCTGTGGTTGGCCCTGCGCGCTCGCGACATGGCCGGGCTTTCGGCCGACCCCGCGAAGTAGGCTTTTGCCATGACGCGCAGGGCGCGCTCGGTTTGCATGCCTGAGCTGGCACTGAAGACTTCGGTGCCGGCCCGGACTCAGCACTACGCCGAAAGCGTCGCCAGCCGGTTCCGCGTGCTCAAGATCGCGACGTGGATCGCCGCGGCCATCAGCGTCGCGTTCGCCATCTTCCAATTGCTGCTCGGCGGCCCGGCGTGGTGGGTGGGGCTGCTCAACCTGATGTTCGGGGCGGCTTTCCTGACGGTGCCGCTGCTGTACCGGTTCGGTGAACTGATCGCACCACTGACGTTCTTCGTCTTCGCATACCTGTCCGTCGGATACATCTGTTACACGATCGGAACGGGCTCGGGCCTGCAGTTCTATTTCCTGGTGGCGGCCACCCTCGTCGTACTGGTCTTCGGGATCGAGCGCATCGTGCTGGCGTCGATGATCGCGGCCTTCGGCGCGGCAGGCGTCATCGCGCTCGAGCTCCTCGTTCCCAACGACAGGCATCTCGGTCCGCCATGGACGCTCACGGTCGGTTTCGTCAGCTCCGTCATCGGATCGGCGGTCATGGTGATGGCGACGGTGTGGTTCGCGTTGCGTGAGATCGACCGCGCCGAGAAGGCGATGGAAGCCGAGTACCAGCGTTCAGAGTCGTTGCTGGCCAATATCCTGCCGGCGTCCATCGCGAGCAGGCTCAAGGACCCGACGCGCAACATCATCGCCGACAAGTACGACGACGCCTCGATCCTGTTCGCTGATATCGCCGGATACACCAAACGGGCCAGCGATACCGCGCCGACCGAGCTGGTGCGGTTCTTGGACACGCTGTACACCGACCTCGACGCCCTCGTCGATAGGCACGGTCTGGAGAAGATCAAAACCAGCG
This sequence comes from Mycobacterium sp., assembly GCF_032159565.1. Classification (GTDB taxonomy): domain Bacteria; phylum Actinomycetota; class Actinomycetes; order Mycobacteriales; family Mycobacteriaceae; genus Mycobacterium. The sequence goes on along the minus strand of NZ_JAVHWR010000195.1, from coordinate 83,090 downwards.
GCGACTCGTACATGGTGGTCAGCGGAGTGCCGCAACCGCGGCCAGATCACGTCCAGGCCATTGCGTGCCTTGCCCTCGACATGGCAGAAGCGGTCGCTGACCTGAAGGACGCGCAGGGCCGGGCGGTGCCGCTGCGCATCGGGTTGGCCACCGGCCCGGTCGTGGCGGGGGTTGTCGGCGCGCGCAAGTTCTTCTACGACGTGTGGGGTGACGCGGTGAACATCGCATCGCGCATGGAGTCAACGGACGTCGAAGGCCGAATTCAACTTCCGCAGTCGATGTATGAACGACTGAAGAACGACTACGTGCTCGAGGAGCGCGGAGTCGTCGACGTCAAGGGCAAGGGCCCAATGCACACCTGGTATCTGGTCGGCAGACGCAACGGGCACACCTCGCATGCGGCCGAATTGCAGTCGGTCAGCGGTCCCTGACTTCTGACGGTTTCCGCCGTTCGGCTATTGCGGCGAGCCGCCGCAGCGTCTCGCGGTTGCGTGGCCAGGCAGCCATATCCGACAGCCGGCTTGGCAACACGGCCCCAAGCCCGCTGACCGGAAACTCCTCCATCTCGACCCGGCACCCGTCGGGTATGTCGCTGAGCCGCAGGATGACTCGGGCCTCTCCAAGTGGGCGGCCCTTGGCGCGCAGAACCAGTTCCTCAAGCGGAACGCTTTTCTCGACGACCGTCTCATCGTTGATCAAAAACGGCCACACGCCGACTGAATGCAAGATCCTCGAGCCGGGCGCGGGCCAGTTCGGATCTACCGCGCGCATCCGGCTGTTGCCGACGACCCACTGGGAGTACGTCCAGCCGTCGGCCAAAATGTCCCACACCTGCCGGCGCGACGCGTGAATGTCTCGTGTCACTGTCACGCGCGTGGGATACCCGCTGCGTCGGTGACAAACGCCTAAACCTTGCGGTTCTCCGACTTGATCAGCCAGGCCAGCTTCTCCAGGCCGTCGATGAGCTGATGCAGGATGTCGGCGGTGCTTGGATCCTCGCCGTCGACCTCGTCGTGCACCGTGCGCAGCGTGTCGACTGTTGCGTAGATCCGGGCGGTAATGAGGTCCACGACCTCGCCGGTGCTGTGCTCGTAGGCCGGAAACTGCGGCAGCGAGGTGCCTGCGACCACCGTGTCGGAGCGGCCGTCGGGGATCGCGTCGAGCGCACGCATCCGCTCGGCGATGGTGTCGCTGGCTTCGCGCGCGAAGTCCACGAGTTCGTCGAGCTGCAGATGGAGGTCCCGGAAGTTGGTCCCGACGACATTCCAGTGCGCCTGCTTGCCCTGGAGATGGAGCTCGACGAGGTCAACCAGCACGCGCTGCAGATCGTCGCTGAGCTGGGTGGACGCTTGAAAGTTCTGGATTTCGGCTTCGGTTCGACGTGTACTCATGATTGGTTCAACGCCTCCTTAATTTGGAATGACTCCAGAATAGCCTGTGGCAGATGTCACACCTGCTGCTGGTCCTGTGCGGCGAGCAGCCGCGCATATCCGGCGCCCATGCCGAGCAGAACCAGCCCGACGACAATGAAGACGGCGACCCGGAACATGCCGTCGAGCGTGCCGAGGTCGAACAGGAACAGCTTGGCCATCGACCCGGCCACCAGCGCCATGCCCCCCGCTATGGGCAGCGACCGGTCATCTCGGGGCCGCCGGGCGGCGTAGACGAAGAGAGCAGCGGCCATCGCGATCCAGCAGATGGTCGCGGCCATGTGGCCTGCGAAGAATCCACCGCTCTGACCGCCGGCCAACACTCCGGCGGTGACGGTGAAGGTGGTCACCGAATACACCACCGTCACCGCAAGCGCCGCCAATAGAGCGCGGACCGCATCGATGTCGAGCACTCCCCGACCGATCCACGACCAGATGATCGCGGCGACGGCGGTGACCAGCAGGACGCTGGAAATCAATATGGCAACCGAATCCGGTGTCGACAGCAGCGTGGCACGCACCAACGCGGTCGGCGGTGCGTAGCTGAGGTACAGAAGTCCGCCGACGACAGCGAAGCCGACGGCGACCACGCGCGCCACACCGTCCCGGCGCCCGGCGACGGCGACCACGACGGCCATCGCCAACAGCACCGGCGTGGCGACCTCTCCCTGGAAGGCGACCGTCACCGCGATCAAGGCCGACACCGCCGACGACGCCGACCAGATCTGCCGGACGGTCTTCGAGACGCCGGGCAGGCGGTCGCCGACGAGCACGATCGCGAGCAGGCCCGCCGCCAAACCGGCCGCCATCAACGCGGCGACGGTCGGCGCGAGCGCCACCGACGCGCACAGCACCGGGAACACGCCGGCGATGGTGAGCAGTGCCATCGCGACGCGGTTGCCGGTCGACGGCAGCAGAAGCAGCGCTCCGGCGACGGCAAGCACCGCGGCTACCCCGCATCCACCGGCCAGCCAGGCGTCGTTGCCGTCACCGAATCGTGCCGCGACCAAAGCGATCAGAAGCGGAAACGTCGGCGCCGTGATACGGGCCGCATGCAGCCAGATCCAATCCTTGCCAAGCTGTACGAGCAGCGAAGCGGCCGAGATGGCGAGCATGAATGCGATCAACAGCATCGTGATGCCGTCGGTGACGACCGGTGCAAGCACGATCAGCGGGACCAACACGAGCAGACCGAGGTGCTGGGAGTCCCAGCGGCGGGCCAGCATGAGGCCACCTCCACCGATCAGGGCCGCTATCACCAGCCCGACGGGGGCCGACACCCAGCCGTAGATGGTGGTGACCGCGATGACGTCCATGTACGCGGCGGCGACGCCGGTCGCGGCCAGTGCGATGGCACCGACCCGGCCGCCGGGGCGGCCGTTCAGCCGAGCCGCTACGGCCACGAGCGCCCCGGCGAGGAACGCGCCTGCGCCAACGCGGATTTCGGGACGCAGGATGCCGGCCTGGGCGGCGAGCACGAGCAACAGCACAACGCCGATGAGCGTGACCGCGACGCCCGCGACAGCGAGAACCTTGCCGATCCAGTTCGCGTCGCGTGGCGGCTTGGGGGCCCGCGGCGGGGATGGCGGCTGGGTGAGTGGGGGCGCAGGAGCAGCAGGTGGCGGAGCAGGCCACTGCGGCGGAGGCGGCGCGTACACCGCGGCGGGCGGCGCATACGGCGCAGGGATGAGCATCGGCGGCGGCGGCGCCGGTAGCGGCGCGGGCTGCCGAACGGTGGGACGTTCGGCCAGCACGCGGTCCAATTCGGTCATGTCGGCAGAAAGCTTGGCGAACTGTTCGGACATTGCGGCGAAATCGGCCGAGAGCCGGGAAACGACGGCGTGATGCGGTGCGGTCATGGCGCCATCGTCGCAACGACCCCGTGGCCTGCGGATGAGTAGGACTACCTGATTCCGCGGGCCAACCGCCTATTCGTCGAGGCCGTGTTCGATTGCGTAGCGCGCAAGTTCGACGCGGTTGGCGACCTGTAGCTTGCGGAATGTCGCCTGCACGTGGTTCTCCACGGTGCGGTGGCTCAGCGACAGGCGCGCGGCTATCTGCTTGGCGGTCAAGCCCTTGGCCACGTGGCGCAGGATCTCGGTTTCCCGCTCGGTGAGACTCGGCGCGGACGGGTCGGGACCCTGGGCGATTCGTCGGTACTCCCCCAGCACCAAGCCGGCCAGGCCCGGGGTGAACACGGCACGGCCCTCGGCCGTCGCCCGCACAGCGTCACCGAGTTCGGCCTTTGAGGCGCTCTTCACCAGATATCCAGTGGCACCGGCCTTTACGGCCTCCAACACGTCGTCGCGTTCGTCGGATGCGGATAGCACCAGGATCTTCGACGACGGCGATACGGTGAGCACCTCGGCGGTCGCCTGTGCGCCGTCACCGTCGGGCAGGCGCATGTCCATCACGATGACGTTCGGTTGCACGATTGACGCCCGCCTTCGCGCCGACGCCACCCCGTCGGCGGTCGCCACCACGTTGAATCCGTCATCGGCGAGGTCGCGGGCCACCGCATCGCGCCAGATCGGATGGTCGTCGACCACCATCACCGTCGGGGTATCGTCAGTTCCCATTCCGTCCCGCATCCCGGCCCGGTGTTCAACTTCGCGCTGCCACCCAGCCATTTCATCCGTCCCACAATCGATTTGGCGATTCCGAACCTGCCCTCACCGATGGCTTCCTCGAGCCGACCGTCCGCGATCCCGACGCCGTCGTCGCGGATGCTCACGGTGACCGTCTCGCCGAGATCCTCCAACAGCACGTAGGCCCTTGCGTCTGGTCCCGCGTGGGCCGCCGCGTTGTCGAGCGCATTTCCCGCAGCGGCTGACAGTTCCTCGGCAACGGCCGCCTCCAGTAGGACCGGATCGGCGGGCACACTGACCGACACCCGGTCCGATGCCCGTTGCCGCAGCAGAGCGCCGATGTCGGTCATCTCACCGACTCGCGGTTCGGCGTCCGCGCTGCTGACCAGGCGTCGCAACGCACGCTCCTGCTCCCCCGCCAACTCGGCCAGTTCTGCTGTCTCACCGCCGATCTCGCGACCACGGCGGGAGACGAGCGCAAGTACCTGGATGGCGCCGTCATGCACCTGCCGGGACAGCCGGTCCCTCTCTTCGGTCCTTGCCGCCAGCTTGGCGGCCCGCTCCAGATCGGCGTGGGCTCGCCGCGCCGTCTGGGCGGCCATCCCGACACCCAGCCCAACCGCGAGTTCGATGACCACCGTGGCATTACGGCCGAGGTCGTAGTTCAGCACGCCCTTCGCCATCGTGCTGGCCGCGACAACCACCAAGCCACCGAGCATTCCGTAGATCGGACCGAACAGGATGGCCGCGGAGATCGTCGCGTTGGTGGCCCACAGTGTGGTCGGCCACGACTGGTTGTTCAGCGCCCACTGCTCGGAAGCGACGAAGCCGGTGGACAACATCAGCGCGACCACGATCGCCAGTTCGGCCAGCACCCAGACGGGCCGACGGCCGAAGCCCTTCAGGTAGGCGACCCCGCAGGCGATACTCCAGCCCATCAGCACTGCGAACAGCAGCCATCCGATCGCGGGCCGGTCGAGGTCGTCGTTGACCGCGACCTGAAAGCCAAGCGCGTAGATGCAACTGAGCAACCTGAACACCTGAGCCGCCCGCCACAGCGGGGTGACCGGGTCCGGTGCGCTTGCCGGCATCAGACCTAAAGCACCTTGGACAGAAACGCCTTCGTCCGCTCGTGTTGCGGATTGGCGAGCACATCGCGTGGCGGCCCGCTTTCCACGACCACCCCTTCGTCCATGAACACGAGTTGGTTGGCCACCTCGCGGGCGAAGCCCATCTCGTGGGTGACCACCACCATCGTCATGCCCTCGGAGGCAAGCTTTTTCATCACCGCAAGCACCTCGCCGACCAACTCGGGATCAAGCGCCGAGGTCGGCTCGTCGAACAGCATCAGCTTGGGGCTCATCGCAAGCGCCCTGGCGATCGCGACGCGCTGCTGCTGGCCGCCCGACAGCTGCGCTGGATAGGCGTGCGCCTTCTCCGAGAGCCCGACCTGTTCCAGCAGATCCTTACCCCGCGCCACCGCTTCGGCCTTCTTGACGCCCTTGACGTGGATAGGTGCCTCGATGACATTCCCCAATGCGGTTCGATGCGGGAATAGGTTGAAGTGCTGAAACACCATGCCGATTTCGCGTCGCTGCTTGGCCGCGACGCGGGGCGAGATCTCGTACAGCTTGGCACCGCCGTCGCGGTAGCCGATCAAGTCGCCGTCGACATGCAGGCGGCCCGCGTTGACCTGCTCGAGATGGTTGATGCAGCGCAGAAACGTCGACTTGCCCGAGCCGGACGGCCCGACCATGCACATCACCTCGCCCCTGCCGACCTCGAGCGTGATGCCCTTGAGCACCTGCAGGGCGCCGAAACTCTTACAGACCTGTTCGGCCTTCACCATCGGTGTCACGCGCCCTCACCGCCTCCTCCTGGCGCTCCGGTTCCCTGCGCCTTGGCCAGCACCTCGAGTTGCTTATTCGTCAGCTTGCGCGATGCGCCACGCGAGTAGTACCGCTCCAGGTAGTACTGGCCGACCATCAGGATGCTGGTGACAACCAGGTACCAGAACGCCGCCACCAGCAGAAGGGGAACCGGCTCGAACTCGCGGGCGGCGATCTCGCGGGAGGTGATGCCGTACAGGTCAAGGGTGAACGGCACTGCGGTGACCAGTGATGTGGTCTTCAGCATGCTGATGACTTCGTTGCCGGTGGGCGGGATGATCACCCGCATCGCCTGTGGAAGCACGGTCCGGCGCATCGCCATCCCCCACGACATGCCAAGTGCCGTCGACGCCTCGAGCTGGCCCTCCGGCACGGAACTGATTCCGGCACGGATGATTTCGGCCATGTAGGCGGCCTCGTTGAGCGCCAGTCCGAGGATCGCCAACAGAAACGGTATTGATAGCGACTGCAGATTGAGCTGAAAGAACGTGGGCCCGAACGGCACACCGAGCTTGATGTTCGCGTAGATCGTCGGGATCAGCCCCCAGAACACCAGCTGTACGTATATCGGGGTGCCGCGGAAGATCCACAGGTACACCCACGACACCGATTTGAAGACCGGATTCGGTGACAACCGCATCACTGCCAGGAGCACGCCGAGCGCGATCGCCAGCACCATCGAGTAGAGGGTGAGCTGCAGAGTGTTGACCAATCCGATCCGCAGCACCCGCTCGTTGAAGACGTACTCCGCGAAGACGTGCCATCGGTAGGCGTCGTTGGTGGCCGCGCCGTAGAGGAACAGGGCGACGAGGATGACGATGACGACCGCCGCCACCCACCGCCACGGATGACGCAGTGGAACAGCATCGATCGCAGCTGGGGCGGTGGTTGGCGGCGTGTCGACATCAGTCATTGGAGGATCCCAACTAGCTGATCGCGCCGTTGATCACCGGCTTGTCGATCATCACTTTCTCGACGCCCCAGTTGGTCGCGATCTCCTTGTATTTGCCGGACTCGATCAGATGCTCGAGAGCCTGCTTCAGCGACTGAGCAAGGGGGGAGCCCTTCTTCACCGGCCAACCGTACGGCGCGGCATCAGTGATCTCACCGGCCTGTGTCAGCTTGCCGTTGCTCTGCTTGATCGCGTACAGGGTCACCGGGGAGTCCGCCGACATCGCGTCGGCCTGACCAAGTATCACGGCGTTGGTCGCCGCGTCCTGGCCGTCGAACGAAACGATCTGAATCGCAGGCTTACCCGCGTCGGTGCACGCCTTGCTCTTGGCAGGCAGCTCGTCGGTCTCCTCGGTCGTTGTCGCCTGCACGGCCACCTTCTTGCCACAGGCGTTGTTCGGGTCGATGAGGTTGTCGGGACGCTGCGCCCACAGGATTCCCGCCGAGCCGTAGGTGACGAAATCGACGGTCTGCTCACGCTCCTTGGTGTCGGTGAACGACGACATGCCGACATTGAAGGTGTTGCCCTGGATCGACGGGATGATCTTGGCGAAGTCGGCCTCGCGGTATTCCGGTGTCAGGCCGAGCGTTGCGGCGACCGCGTTCATCAGATCGACGTCGAAGCCGACGATCTTGCCGCTGGGATCCTTGAACTCGTTTGGCGTATAAGGAATGTTGACACCGACGATCAGTTTCCCGGACGACTTGATGTCCTCGGGCACGGTGTTGGCGATCGAATCAACTTTCTCGGCGCTCACCGCCGAGGTCGCGCTCGTCGACTCGCTCGACTTGGAATCGCCGCCAGCCGAACAGCCTGAAACGGCGAGGGTGGCGCTGGCAGCAATTACGGCTGCGATGCGACACATCGTCCCCCGACGGATTTCACGTCCACCTAACACGGTTGCCTCTACTTTCTGCATTGGGCAGTTAACGTACGGAAGGTTAACGGCGACGACGGCGTTGCGCCGCGCTTCCGCTTATTGTGCTGTCGGGCCGAATTTCCCGCGCGTTGCGTGCAAAGTCTTATCTGCGCGGTAAGCGCTGTGAAACACTTCGGTCATGACTACCGAAGCGCCTCCGGCCCTGTTGCCACACCTCTGGAAGTCGGCGTTGTTGTCCGGGCTCTTGGCGGTGATCCTCGGCGTCCTCGTGCTTGCGTGGCCCGGGAAGTCGATACTGGTCGCCGCCATCTTGTTCGGCGCGTATCTGCTGGTGACGGGCATCTCGCAGGTCATCATGGCGTTCGCCCTGCATGTGACGGCCAGTGGCAGGGTGCTGCTGTTCATCAGCGGTGCCGCGGCGCTGATCCTCGCCGTGCTCGCATTTCGCCATTTCGGCGAGGGCTACGCGGTTTTGCTGCTGGCGATCTGGATCGGCGTCGGGTTCATCTTTCGTGGTGTCGCGACGACGGTGGCCGCCGTGAGCGATCCCGCCCTGCCCGCCAGAGGGTGGAACATCTTCATCGGCGTCATCAGCCTCATCGCCGGCGTCGTGGTGATCGCCTCACCGTTCGAATCGATCGTCACCCTGGCCCTCGTCGTCGGCGTCTGGCTGATCGTGATCGGAGTATTCGAGGTCGTGTCGGCGTTCGGCATCCGCAAGGCCGCCAAGTCGGTCTCTGCACGCACCGCACCGGCAGAACCGACGGCGCCCGCCGAGCCATCGGCATCATGAGCGAGCCGCAGCCGCCGCAATACCCTCAATACCCTCAATACCCGCAGTACCCGCCGCCGCCGAGCCCCGGTGGCGGGTATCCGGGCGGGTATCCGCCGCCGCCCCAGCCGTATGCGGGATACGCCCCGCCGCCCCCCGCGCCGAAGAACGGGCTCGGGGTCGCCGCGCTGGTCGTTGCGATCGTCGCGCTCATCTCCGTCGTCGGCGGGGTGTTGCTCGGCATCGTCGCGGTCATCCTCGGGGTCCTGGGCTGGCAGCGCGCCAGACGCGGCGAAGCCACCAACGGCGGCATCGCGATCGCAGGCATCGTGCTCGGCATTCTCAGCATCATCGAGGCACTCGTCGTCATTGCGCTTTCGGTGTGGGTTTTCAACCAAGTCGGTGGTACCGACTACATGGACTGCCTCTCGAGGGCCGGTTCGGACCAGCAAGCCGTTCAGAAATGCGTCGACCAGTTCCAGAACCGCGTCGAAGACCAGTTCAGCGTCACGATCACGACGCCTGCTGCACCGACGCCCTAGTCAGGTGCCGTCGCCTCGGGACGAACTCGAGCGACAGCAACACGATAAGCAGCGGAATCACCTGGGTGAGCGTCGCCATCACGTACCGCCGGTCGCCGAGCGCGTGAAACTTTCGTAGATAGCGGTACAGCGACTCCAGCGCGATCAGCGCGTCGCCCAGATGGACCAGGGTGTAGACGAGCCTGCTGGGCAGATCACGGTCTGTGTCGGTGAAGATCTCTGGGAACGCGGCGAAGGCGAGCGACAACCGTTGCGCCCCTTGCTGTCTGGCGTTCGCGATCATGTCGACCGACAGCCGCTCGTCGATTCCGTTGGGGGCTTCACGGCGTCGCCACGGCACGTCAAGGGTCACCTCGGCGCCGCCGCCTGCGGTGGCGTAGCGGTGGAACCCCTGCACGCGGCCGGCTTTGTCCCGCGCGATGATCAGCGCGACACCGGGGTACCTGCCCTCGAGTGTCCCGTCGAGCGACATCGAGAACCCGCGCTCGGTGCGGGCACCGCTCGGCGACGCCAGGATCACATCGGTGAGTTCGGCGAGCAGAACGTCATTGAGGGCTTGCTCGTCGACGACTTCGGTGGTGACGCCGACGTTGTTGGTGCGCTGCACGGCCTGGCGGAGATTGCGGTACTTCCGCCCGACCATGTCGAACGTCGCCACGTCGATGATCACGTCGCGCCCTATGGGCACAGGCGTCAGCTTCCGGGGAAGCACGGCCGGGTTCGACCACAGGTCCACTCGCTGATGGCTGCAGCCCAGCACGGCGATGCGCCAGCCTCTGGTGCTGCACATCGCAGCGAAATCGACGACCAGCGCGGCGAATTGGGCGTCCTCACCGATCGGGTCGCCGCTGACCACCGCGAAACCGAGCCGGGTTCGATAGGCGATCGCGGCGCCGCCGTCGGCGCTGAAGTGGTAGCACTTGGACGCCTGCATCGCGAACGGCGCCAGCGGATCGCCAGTCGTCGTGTTCACCAACGCGAAGATCCGCGGCAGATCGGCCGGATTCGGGCGCGCCGATGTCGGCGACATCAGCACCACCGCGGAAGCCACCAGCGCCAAGTTGCCGAGCAAATCGAAGGCGAGAAACATCGCCGCGGTTCCCGCAATGCACACCACCATCGCCGCGGTGGCGTGCCCCGCCGTGACCGGCCTGCCTAGGAAGATGCCCCGCGCGATCAGCACGACAGCCGTCAGGATAGTCATTGACCAGGACGTTTCTTTGTGCACTAGGATCAGCCAGCCGAGCAGGCTGAGCACCGCGAGCGCGCTGATCCAGCGGGCTGCCTGCGAATCGACGTGGACGACGACCCGCTCGCGAGCCCGTAGACCGGCTGCTACCTTCATCACTTTGCTTCCGGGAAGTACTTGATGATTCCTTCCTGAACCACGGTAGCCACGATTTGGCCCGATTGGTCGAAGAAATGCCCCGTTCCCAAGCCGCGTGAATCGGCCGCGACGGGCGAAGAGGTCGAATACAGAACCCACTCGTCGAACCGGAATGGCCGGTGAAACCACACCGAGTGGTTGACGGTGGCAGCGAAGATGCGGTCGTAGCCCCACGACAAGCCGTGGGTGGTGATGATCGAGTCGAGCACCGTGGTGTCCGAAGAGTAGATCAGCGCCGCCGAATGCAGCACCGGGTCTTCCGGCATCGGCCCGTCGGCCTTGAGCCACACACGGTTGTGACCGAGCCGTTCTCCCTTGTTGCGCATCACCCAGGCCGGGTCGTTGGTGTAACGCCATTCGATCGGCCTGAGTGCCTCCACGAAGTGCGGCACCGTCTTCTCGTAGCCGACGAGGAGGTCGTCGATCTTGGGCAGTGACAACGGATCTGGTACGTCCGGGCACTCGATGCCGTGCTCGAGTCCGCGCCCGCCGTCAACGAACGAGATGATCGCCGTGGTCAGCAGTTCGCCGTCCTGCACGACGTCGACGCGGCGGTTGGCGAAGCGACGTTCGTCGCGCAGCCGTACGACGTGGAACTCGAGATCCTTCGCCGGGTCGCCGCCCGCGATGAAGTGTGCGGAAACCGCGCCGGGCGGCAGGTCGCGGTCCAGGGTTCGGCTGGCCGCCACAAACGCCTGCGCCAACATCTGGCCACCGAATGTGCGGGGTGGGTTCTTACTCGGATGCGACCCGACGAACATACCGTCGAACGAGCCGTCGTCGACGCGGTTGAGGTCGAGTACCGCCAGCAACTCCTCGAAATCGCTCAGCAGCACTGCTCCCCCTACCTAGCGCGATGGTGGGACTGTCCCCCTACGCTTCGCGTGGGAGGTACCCCCACAACGCGGCTCGTTCCTCGGCGCCTGATCGTCGTCCGACTAAACGTCGTCCTCCCCGATCCGGTGCACGTGAATCAGGTTGGTCGAGCCTACTGTGCCCGGTGGGGCGCCGGCGATGATGACCACCAGGTCGCCACGCTTGTAGCGACCCAACTCGAGCAGGGATTTATCGACCTGGCGGATCATTCCGTCGGTGGTCTGAATGTGCGGCACGATGAACGTCTCGGTGCCCCAGCTCATTGCCAATTGGCTGCGCACCTCCGGCAACGACGTGAACGCCAGCAGCGGTAGCGGCGTGTGCAGCCGCGCCAGCCTGCGCACCGTGTCACCGGACTGGGTGTAGGCGACCAGCGCCTTGGCATCCAGCCGCTCGCCGATGTCGCGGGCTGCATACGAAATGACGCCACGCTTGGTCCGTGGCACGTGCGTCAGCGGCGGCACCACCACCGAGTTGTCCTCCACCGCGCAGATGATGCGGGCCATGGTCCTGACCGCCTCGAGCGGATACTTGCCGACTGACGTCTCGCCGGACAGCATCACCGCATCCGCGCCGTCGAGCACCGCGTTGGCGACGTCGGACGCCTCCGCGCGGGTCGGCCGGGAATGTTCGATCATCGACTCCAACATCTGGGTGGCGACGATGACGGGTTTCGCATTCTCCCTTGCCATTTGGATGGCGCGCTTCTGAACGAGCGGCACCTCTTCCAGGGGCAGTTCGACGCCGAGGTCGCCGCGGGCCACCATGATCGCGTCGAACGCCAGCACAATGGCTTCGAGGTTGTCGACGGCCTCGGGTTTCTCCAGCTTGGCGATGACGGGCACCCGGCGGCCGACCCGGTCCATCACCTCGTGCACCAGCTCGGCGTCGGCGGGTGATCGCACGAAGGACAGCGCCACGAGGTCCACTCCCAGCCGGAGAGCGAACTCGAGGTCATCGATGTCCTTCTCCGACAGCGCGGGCACCGACACGTTCATGCCGGGCAGCGAGAGTCCCTTGTTGTTGCTGACCGGCCCGCCCTCGGTGACCGTGCACACCACGTCGTTGCCGTCGATGTGCTCGACGACCAGACCGACGTTGCCGTCGTCCACCAGCAGGCGGTCCCCCGGTGCGGCGTCCTTGGCGAGCTGTTTGTAGGTCGTGGACACCCGGTCGTGAGTGCCGTCGATGTCGTCGACGGTGATGCGGACGGTTTCGCCGTTCGCCCAGTAGGTGGGCCCTGCCGCGAACCGCCCGATGCGGATCTTGGGACCTTGCAGGTCGGCCAGGATGCCGACCGCCCGGCCCGTGGTGTCGGACGCCGCGCGCACCCGCTTGTAATGTGCCTCGTGATCGGCGTACTCGCCGTGGCTGAAGTTGAGTCGAGCCACGTCCATTCCGGCTTCGACCAGCGCCCTGACGACGTGGTCCTCACTGGTGGCAGGGCCAAGAGTGCAGACGATCTTTCCGCGTCTAGTCACGACTTCTGAGCATAGTCCTGATCGGGGTCCGTCACGCGACGGCGAGGGGCAGTGCGCCGGGCAGCACCGGCGACGGCAGGTCTGATTCGCCCATCAGATATGCGTCGACCGCATGCGCTGCGCTGCGCCCTTCCGCAATCGCCCAGACGATCAGCGACGCCCCGCGATGGGCATCCCCGCAGACGAATATGCCCGGGGCGGTCGTCTGCCAGTCCGAACCGCACGACAACGACCCACGACCGTTCAATTGCAGCCCGAGCCCGTCGAGAAGCGCCATGTGCTCGACACCGTCGAACCCGATCGCCAGCAGGGCGAGGTCGCAGGGGATCTGCAAAGACCCTCCGACCGGGGTGATGAGGCGACGGCCGTCGGCGTCACGGGTGACCCGCACCTCGGCGACCTCGATCGCGCGAACATGGCCTCGGTCGTCGCCGACGAATCGCTGAACAGCGACCTCGTAGCGACGCGCTCCGCCCTCCGCGTGGGCAGGAGATGTGCGCAGCACCATCGGCCACATCGGCCACGGCGATCGCGATTCGTCGCGGTACTCCGGCGGCTCCGGGTTGTAGTCGACCTGGGTGACCGACGCGGCGCCCTGGCGGTGCGCGGTACCCAGGCAGTCCGCGCCGGTATCACCGCCACCGATGATGACGACGTGCCTGCCCTCGGCCGACAGATGTGACGGGCCGTCGCCTTCGCACTCCCGGTTTGCCGGCACGAGATGTTCCATCGCGAGGTGCACGCCGTCGAGGTGGCGCCCCTCGACGTCGTTGTCCCGGCCGCGCAGCGCCCCGACGGCCAGCACCACCGCGTCGTGCCGCTCGCGCAGCTGCTCGACCGAGAGGTCGACGCCGACTTCACATTCGGTGACGAAACGGGTTCCCTCCGCCCGCATTTGGGCCAGGCGCTGATTCAGCGTCGCCTTCTCGAGCTTGTACTCGGGGATCCCGTAGCGCATCAGGCCGCCCAGCCGGTCGTCGCGCTCGTAGACCGTGACGTCGTGTCCGGCGCGCGTGAGTTGTTGCGCGGCGGCCAGTCCGGCGGGCCCGGAGCCGACTACGGCGACGCTCTTACCCGTCGAGATGGCCGCGGGCTGCGGTGCGACCACACCGTCCATCCACGCGTGGTCGGCGATGGTCTGCTCGATGCGTTTGATGGTGACGCTGCCGCCGGTCCTGTCATCTGCGATGGACAGCACGCAGGCGGCTTCGCACGGGGCAGGACACAGGCGGCCGGTGAACTCAGGGAAGTTGTTGGTGGCGTGCAGTCGGTCGCTCGCGGCATCCCACCGGCCGCGGCGAACCAGGTCGTTCCACTCCGGGATCAGGTTTCCCAATGGGCAACCGGCAGTTCCCGAGTGGCAGAACGGGACTCCGCAGTCCATGCACCGACGGGCCTGCTGGGACACCTCGCCGGCCCGGGACTGCGGATCCTGCCGTTCATAGACTTCGCGCCAGTCGCCGACGCGCTCGTCGACGGGCCGCTTCGCCGCCTCGACCTTCGGCACCTCCAGGAAGCCATGCGGATCAGCCACGGCTGGCCTCCATGATCGCGGTGTCGACGTCGCGGCCCTCGGCCTTGGCCATCCGGGTTGCGGTCTGCACACGCTGGTAGTCGGTCGGCATGACCTTGGTGAACTGCGCACTGCGCCTTGGCCAGTCGGACAGCACGGATGCAGCGACCGTGCTGCCGGTGAGCCGGGCGTGGCGTGTCACCATGTCGTGCAGCCAGGCGAGGTCCTCGGGATCGGGACGTTGCAACTCGACCATCTCGGTGTTGACCATCGCCGGGTCCAGCCCGAGGACGAATGCGATGCCGCCCGACATGCCCGCGGCCAAGTTTCGTCCGGTTGCCCCGAGTACCACGACCCGGCCACCGGTCATGTACTCGCAGGCATGGTCACCGACGCCCTCGGTGACCGCCAGCGCACCGGAGTTGCGGGCGCAGAAGCGCTCACCCACCCGGCCGCGCAGAAACACCTCGCCGGATGTGGCTCCGTAAAGCAGTGTGTTGCCCGCGATCACATGATCCTCCGGCAGGAACAGCACGTCTTCGGGTGGTTTGACAACGACACGTCCGCCCGAAAGACCCTTGCCGACATAGTCGTTGGCGTCACCGATCAGTTCAAGGGTGATTCCCGAGGGCAGAAACGCCCCGACCGACTGACCGGCCGAGCCGCTGAGCGTGATGTGGATGGTGTCGTCCGGCAAGCCCTGTGCGCCGTATCGGCGGGTGACCTCGGCGCCGAGCATGGTGCCCACGGTGCGGTTGACGTTGCGCACCGGCAACTCCAGTCGCACCGGGTGGGCGTCCTCGAGTGCGCCCTCGGCGAGCTGGATCAGCGTCTGGTCCAAGGCCTGGTCCAGCGCGTGGTACTGGTCGCGGACACGGTGACGCACGGTTTGGTCGGGATCATGGGCGTTGCTTACCGTGGCGAAAATCGGCGTCAGGTCGAGACCCTTCGCCTTCCAATGGGCGATGCCTTCTGCGGTGCCGAGCATCTCGGCGTGGCCGACGGCCTCGTCAATGCTGCGGAAGCCGAGCTCGGCCAGGTAGCGCCGGATGTCGTCGGCGATGAACCGGAAGTAGTTCTCCACGAACTCGGGCTTGCCGTTGAACCGCGACCGTAGTTCGGGGTTCTGAGTCGCGACGCCGACGGGGCAGGTGTCGAGATGGCAGACCCTCATCATGATGCAGCCGGACACCACCAACGGCGCGGTGGCGAAGCCGAACTCCTCGGCGCCGAGGAGCATCGCGACGACCACATCGCGGGCGGTGCGCATACCGCCGTCGCATTGCACGGTGATGCGGTCGCGTAACCCGTTGAGTACCAGCGTCTGCTGAGCGTCGGCCAGGCCGATCTCCCACGGCGCGCCCGCGTGCTTGAGCGACGTCAGCGGCGCCGCGCCGGTGCCACCGTCATACCCGGAGATCAGCACGACGTCGGCGTGCGCCTTGGACACCCCGGCCGCAACGGTTCCGACGCCGACCGAGCTGACCAGCTTGACGTGGATGCGCGCATCGGAGTTGGCGTTCTTCAGGTCGTGAATGAGCTGCGCCAGGTCCTCGATCGAATAAATGTCGTGGTGCGGCGGAGGCGAAATCAACCCGACGCCGGGCGTCGAATGGCGGGTCTTCGCGATGTTCGGGTAGACCTTGTAGCCCGGCAGCTGGCCGCCCTCGCCCGGCTTGGCGCCCTGCGCCATCTTGATCTGGATGTCGGATGCGTTCACCAGATAGTCGCTGGTGACGCCGAAGCGGCCCGATGCCACCTGTTTGACGGCACTGCGCCTGCGCGGGTCGTATAGCCGGTCGACGTCTTCGCCGCCCTCGCCGGAGTTGGACCGCCCGCCCAAGTTGTTCATCGCGATCGCCATGGTTTCGTGCGCCTCGGCCGAGATGGAGCCGTAACTCATCGCGCCGGTGTTGAACCGGGTGACGATCGAGTCGACGGATTCAACCTCGTCTATCGGCACAGGAGGCCGCATTCCCGTCTTCAGCTCGAACAGGCCACGCAGGGCTCCGCCCTCACGGGACAGCCGGTCGACCTCGTCCGAGTACTGCGCAAAGATGTCGTGACGCTTGGTGCGGGTCGAATGCTGCAGCAGGAAGACGACTTCGGGGGTGAACAGGTGCAGCTCGCCTTCCCGCCGGAAGGCGTACTCGCCGCCCACGTCGAGACGGCGGTGTACCCGCTCCGTCGGGTTCTCCGGATACGCGCGACGATGTCGTTGCTTGACCTCCTCGGCGATGACGTCGAGCCCGACTCCCCCGAGTTGGCTCGGTGTGCCCGCGAAGTATTCGTCGATCACGTCGTGGTCGAGGCCGATCGCCTCGAAAGCCTGCGCGGCGGTGTAGGACGCGACCGTGGAGATGCCCATTTTGCTCATCACCTTCATCACGCCCTTGCCGAGCGCCTTGAGGTAATTACGAACGGCCGCAGCGGCTTCGATGCCGGTGAGCTCACCCTCGCGGACCAGGTCCTCAATCGACTCGAACGCCAGATACGGGTTGACCGCGGCGGCACCGAATCCGATCAACATGGCGATGTGATGCACCTCGCGGGCGTCACCGCTCTCGACAACCAACGCGACCGTCGTGCGTTCCTTGGTCCGCACTAGATGGTGGTGCAGCGCGGCCACGGCAAGCAGAGACGGAATCGGGGCGAGGGTGTGGTCGGAGTCTCGGTCGGAGATGACCAGTGTGCGAGCCCCTTTGGCGATCGCCTCACAGGCTTGGATACGCAGATCTTCGATGGCGTCGGCCAGCCCCTCACCGCCGCGCTCGACGTCGTACAGGCCGCGAAGCACCGCCGTCCGCAGCCCGGGATGTTCACCGTCGTCGTTGATGTGGACAATTTTGTTCAGCTCGTCGTTGTCGAGCACCGGCCACCCGAGCTTGATCTGGCGACACGACGCCGCCGACGGATCGAGCAAGTTCTGTTCGGGCCCCATGACGCGCGCCATCGACGTCACGACCGCTTCGCGGATCGCATCCAGCGGCGGGTTGGTGACCTGTGCGAACAACTCGACGAAGTAGTCGTAGAGCAACCTGGCCCGCTGCGAGAGCACGGCAGCGGGAGTGTCGGTTCCCATCGAGCCCAGCGGTTCCGCGCCGGATGCCGCCATGGGCGTCAGCAGGATTCGCAGATCTTCCTCCGTGTAGCCGAACGCGATCTGCCTGCGAACGACGGACTCGTGGTTGGGCGGTGTGCGAACACGGTCGGGCAGGCTCGTCAGGTCGAGCAGCCCGGCGTGCAGCCACTCCCCGTACGCGTGGGCGCCTGCAAGTTCCGCCTTGATCTCGTCGTCGGGGACGATGCGCCCCTCGGCGGTGTCGATCAGGAACATCTTTCCGGGTTCGAGCCGGCCTTTCGCGACGATCTGCGCCGACGGCACGTCGAGCACACCGCTTTCGCTGGCGAGGATGACACGGTCGTCGACGGTGCGCCACCACCGCCCCGGGCGTAATCCGTTGCGGTCCAGCACCGCCCCGACAACGGTGCCGTCGGTGAAGGTGACGCAGGCCGGACCGTCCCACGGTTCCATCAGCGACGCGTGAAACTGCCAGAAGTCACGTTGCGGCTGCGGAAGCAGAGCGTTGTTCTCCCACGCCTCGGGGATCATCATCAGCACCGCATGCGGCAGGCTGCGCCCGCCGAGGTGCAGCAGTTCGAGAACCTGATCGAACGAGGCCGAATCCGAGGCCTCGGGTGTACAGATCGGCGACAGCCTCGCCAGGTCCCCGGGAATGCGGGTGCTGGCCAGCATGGCCTCGCGGGCGTGCATGCGGTTGCGGTTGCCGCGCACCGTGTTGATCTCGCCGTTGTGCGCGACGAAACGAAACGGGTGGGCCAGCGGCCAGGACGGGAACGTGTTGGTCGAGAACCGGCTGTGCACGATGGCGATCGCGCTCATACAGCGCTCGTCGCGTAGATCCGAAAAATACTGCGGCAGTTGCACTGTCGTCAGCATGCCCTTGTACGCAATGGTCCGGCTGGACAGCGAAGGAAAGTAGACGTTGCCCGCCTCGGCTCTCTTGCGCACCGGGTAGACCCGACGGTCGAGGTCGATACCGCCGACCCCGTCGGGCGCCGCCAGGAAGATCTGCGCCATATGCGGCATACAGCCAAGCGCCGTGGCACCGAGGTCGGCACCGTCGGGGTCGACGGGCAGATCACGCCAGCCGAGAACCTGCAGACCTTCCTCCGCTGCGATGTCGTCGATCTGTTCGCGCGCCGCCACCCGCAAGGCCGAATCCCGCGGCAGGAAGCAGATTCCCGCCGCGAAGGCGTTGCAGCCCTCGGCGGTCGCCGGCGGAAGTTCGAACTCGACGACCTCGCGAAAGAGTTCCACCGGCAGCTGAATGAGAATGCCCGCGCCGTCACCACTGTTGGTCTCCGCGCCCGCCGCCCCGCGATGGTCGAGGTGCTCGAGGGCGACGAGACCGTCGGCGACGATGGCGTGCGAACGCCTACCCCGAATATCGGCGATCATGGCGACTCCACAGGAGTCGGTTTCGCGCTCCGGGTCGTACAAGCCCTGGGCGTGCGGCAATGCCGAGAACAGCACGTGAATTTTCCTCCGCAGTCTGGCGAATTTCGTCGTCCGGGACTGCAGCGGCCCGCCACTGAAATTGTATCAGCGCGCCTCGGCGGTCACCCGTCGAGAACCGTCGGGACCAGCGGGAACCCCGGAAGGTTCCGTATCACGGTCCACGCGGCGGCAAGCACGGCGATGACGACGATCGCGGGCATCGTGAAGATCGGTCGTCCGGTACGCCACCGAACCAGAACCCAAGCCAACAGCGCAGGCAGTCCGACAAGCAGGAAGATGTTGTCGACCGCGGCGGCGGCCAGATCGCCGTGCAACATGTCGTGGGTCATCCGGAGCCCGCCGCAGGCGGGGCAGTTCCATCCCGTCAGCAGCTTGAACGGGCATGCCGGAAAGACGAAGTCGGGGTTGTGAGGATCGGCCAGACCGATGTAGGCCAGGGCGCCGCCGAGCAGCCCGGCCCAACCGAGCGCGCCGTACAACCGCGCCCGGCCGCTGACCGTGGCGCTAGGTGCCCTCACGAAGGGGGCGCCCCTCCGGGTCACGCACTTTGTCGGTGAAGATGAGCACGGCGTCGATGATGCCCCACACCACCGCACCGATCCCGCAGGTGACGAGGCCGACGACGAGTTGGGCGATGCCCAGGCCGGTGTAGCCCAGGTAGATGCGCCCGATGCCGACGAGGCCGAACAGCCCGATCAACTGCAGCAGGCCTGCGACGATCTTGGACTTGTCCGACAGCGGCTCACCGGTAAGGGGGTGGCGGCCGTAGGGCGCCGCGGGATCCATGTACGCGGGCGGATACTGGCCGTACTGACCCGGCGGTGGATATCCGGGTTGCTGCGGCGCATAACCCGGAGGTGGCGGCTGAAATTGGGATTGATGAGGAGGCGGAGGTCCCTCGGTGCCACCGAACTGCGGGTCAGTCATGGCATCAGCATGCCAGAACCGGAGGGTTGCTAGGAGGGTTCTCCAGCCACCAGCCGCAAAGTGTCGATCAGGCCGTTGACAGGTATGGACGGGTCGATCGACCGCATCAGGCCCAGGCCCACACCGAGCGCCAGCATGACGGTGGCCGCCTCCCGGCTGGGCATTTTCACCTCGAGGTCTTCGGCGGTCTCCACGCCGGCGGCGAGCATGTCGACGATGTTTCCCAGGCGCCCGGCGAGCTCGCTGCGCAACTGCTCGTTGGAGCGCGCGTGCAACGCGAACTCCGCTTCCAACGGCGTCCACCCCGGGTCGCCGATGACGCGCTCCGCCCAACCGCGCAGCGCTTCGAACCTGTCCGGCTGGGAAAGCAGTCCGATAACCTCGGCGAATCGATCCGCGCGTATCTCATCGAGCACCGCGGCGCAGAGTTCGTCTTTGTTGCGGAAGTTGGAGTACACCGCGCCCTTCGAGTAGCCGGCGGCGTCGGCGACCTTCTCCAGGGACGTCGGGTGATAGCCGTCCTCGAAGAACATCCGCCTCGCGGTCGCGACCAGTTGCGCTCTGGTCTGGGCCTGGCTCTCGGCGCGGGTCATGCGGGCCATGGCCGCATTCTAGCGCTTTGACATACCTACAGACTCCAGATACCGTCAGTTTCCGGATCTGGACGGAGTCAGTATGACTTACCCCGATATCGATCTTGACGGTGCAATCGTCGCGGTCACGGGCGGGGCACGCGGGATCGGAAAGTCGACGGCGGACCTCTTCAGCGCTCGAGGGGCGACAGTCTGTGTCGGCGATCTCGACGGTGCTCAATGCTCGCCTGCTCCTCGCGTGCGCGGCTACACCGTCGACGTGACATCGCGGAACTCGTTCGCCGAGTTCCGCACCGCCGTGATCGAGCGTCACGGCCGTATCGATGTTCTCGTCAACAACGCCGGCGTCATGCCGCTCGGCGACTTTCTGGCCGAGGACGACGCGATCAGCAGGACGACATTCGAGGTCAACGTCTGGGGGTTGATCCACGGCATGCGACTCGTGTTGCCGCACATGATCGAACGCGGGCACGGGCACATCGTGAATGTGGCTTCAATGGCCGGAAAGCTGCCGATTCCCGGTATGGCGGTGTACAACGCCAGTAAGTTCGCCGCTGTGGGGTTGTCCGCCGCGGTCCGCGAGGAGTACCGCGATTCGGGTGTCAGTGTCACGACCGTGCTGCCCAGCGCGGTGCGCACCCGGCTCGCATCGGGTGTCCCACTCGGGCGGGGGCTGCCGACCGTCGAACCGGAGGCCGTCGCGCGGGCCATCGTCGGCAGCGTCGCCAGCAGGCGCGCCCAGATCACGGTGCCCCGGTATCTTGCGGGATGGGACCTGCTCAGCGCCGTGACTCCGCCAGCCGTGATCGGCTTGGCCCGCAGGGCAATTCGCGACCGCCGGGCGTTGACATCGGTCGATCACGAGTTGCGCGACGGCTACCAGAAGACGATCGCGGCGCAGGCCAGAAGACGACGATGACCCGGGAACCGCGGATCGTCATCATCGGCGCGGGTGTCGCAGGCATCGCCACGGCAGTCACGCTGCAGCGGGCCGGCTTTCACGACTTCACCATTCTGGAGAAGGGCAACGACGTCGGCGGCGTCTGGCATTGGAACCGTTATCCGGGTCTTACGTGTGACGTGCCGTCGCAGCTCTACCAGTTCTCATTCGCCCCCAAACCGGACTGGACCGGCATATTCGCGCCCGGTGAAGAGATCCAGCGTTATCTCGGCGAGGTGGTCGAACGGTTCGGCCTCGAGGATCGTCTGCGGTTGAATTCCGAAGTCGTCTCCACGGTCTTCACCGGCACCGCTTGGCATGTCGTCACCGCGGACGGCACGGAAGCAGAAGCGGATTTCGTGATCGCGGCGACCGGTGTTTTGCATCACCCGTTCACGCCGAACATTCCGGGGCTCGACTCGTTCGGCGGCGACGTCATGCACACCGCGCGGTGGAACCACGCAATCGAGACCGGCGGCCGCAGAGTCGCCGTCATCGGAAACGGGTCCACCGGCGTACAGATCGTGTCCGCACTGCAGCGCGACGCCGCGCACATCGCTCACTTCGTGCGGTCCCCGCAGTGGGTGATATGGGCGCCGATGAGCCTTTCCCAGCCGACGCTGGTGGGAACGGTGCTGCGCAGATTGCCTGCAATACACCGTCGGTGCTACGGCGTCTTGCTTCGGGGCTCGCGCATCTTGACCGATATCGCCGTGCGGCCGACTTGGCAGCGCCGAGCGGCGCAGAACTACGCACGGTGGTGTCTGCGCCTTCAGATTCGAGATCGCGAACTACGCGACCGCCTTACCCCGGACTACCAGCCCTTCTGTAAGCGGCAAGTCATGTCGGCCACGTACTACCGAGCGATTCGATCCGACAACGCCGACGTGGTCACCGCCGAGATCGAGGAGATCACCCCACGCGGTGTCCGGACCGCAGACGGCCGCGAACACGATGTCGACCTGTTGATATTCGCCACCGGATTTCAAGCTCACAACTACATGCGCCCGATGAAGCTGCACGGCCGTGACGGCCTGGACATCGACGACGCATGGGCGAAAGGCCCACGCGCGTACCGGATGACCGCTATTCCGGGGTTCCCGAACTTCTTCACGGTGCTTGGACCCAACTCGCCGACCGGCTCGATATCGCTGCAGTACTCCGCTGAGCTGACCGCGCGCTACATCGTGCAATGGCTGCGGCGCTTTCGCGATGGCGATTTTGACACCGTCGAGGTCACCGAACAGGCGACCACGAAGTTCAACGACGACGTCGCCACCGCGCTCGGGCCCACGGTGTGGAACACCGGATGCAACTCCTGGTACCTCACCGACGAAGGCAACATCGACTTATGGCCCTATGACCGCAAAACGATGGCGGCGATGTTGGCCCGACCCGACGATCGCGACTTCCACGTCGCGTAGCCGGGGAACGCCTCTGTCGGCACCCGCAGGAGGACGGCGGTCCGCACGAAGGCGTGTGCAGCGTGCATTCACGAATGATCGCCCGCTCAGTCGTCGATGTGCGCCGGCGGGTCGGCGAAGTCGAGATCCCAAGTGTCCTGGCCAGTACCCATCACCCCGCAGCGCTTGACGGGCGCGAGGTAGGAACTAGCGCCGCGAGGAATCAATTGGGCAACTGCCACGCAACGTTGCCAGCTGCCGTCAGGCTGCACCGGTCCATCGCACTTACTGATAACGGGTCCGCCGTACTGGCATCCGGCGCTGGCCGGCGGCGCTATGGCGATCAGCTCGGCGGCCATCAGCAGGGCAACCGATCCTCCAAGGATGCAGCGCTTCATCGTTGTCTCCAGTCACATCGCCGCTGGGGTGTTGCCGAGAGCTTGGGGTGGCAAATACCGTCGACAGCCCAGCCAGCAACTGACGCTACCGCCTGCGTAACTGGTTTTTGTTGCCTTCGAGGACGTGATCCCGACACGGTTTGCGATCCGAGATCGGAATCGCAACCACAGACCATCTATTGCATCGGCGACGGGAATCGTGGTCTGGGTTGGGTGAAAGCCGCTGAGCAGACGGTTGCACCGGCGCAACAGCTTTAGGTTCGACGGGAGCGTCGGCCCCATCGCATACGGAATCGTGAGGTCGCGCCCGAGTCGTCTGCGGTCTCAGCGGTTGCGGCCGCATCTTCTGCATCCTCGACAGCGGCGTTGTGAACCTCCGGCGCAGCCTGCTCCGCCTCGGCGACTTCATCGCCCTCTACGGCACCCAAGCCACCGGTAGCGTCGCCTTCGGCTGGCTGCTCGGCTTCGTCCTCGACCTCGGCGTCGCCGGTCTCTTCGGCGGCTACCTCGTCGGCGACCTCAGCCGCTTCCTCGGCGCTCTCGACCGCGGCCTCGTGCACCTCGGGCGAGGCCTCCTCGGCCTCGACCACCTCGTCGCCCTCCACAGCGCCCACACCGCCGACCACCGCGGTGTCCGGTTCTGAGTCCCCTACAGCGGCGACCTCTTCAGCGGCGCCTTCGCCCGGCTCGTCCTCGGCGGCTACCTCGTCGCCCTTGTCAGCGACTTCGGCGGCATCCTCGGCGCTCTCGACCGCGGCCTCGTGCACCTCGGGCGCGGCCTCCTCGGCCTCGACCACCTCGTCGCCCTCGACAGCGCCCACACCGCCGACCGCCGCGGTGTCCGCTGCGTCTGCTTCTTCACCCGCTTCAGCGAACTCCGCTGCCTCCGCGATGTCTTCGGCCGGCGCGGTCTCGACGTCCTCGGCGAGTTGCTCGGCCTCGGCGACCGGTTCAGCCTCATCGTCGGAGGCATCCTCTGCGTCGGCCTTGTGCGCAGCGGCGGCGTCTTCGTCTTCCTTCTCGCCTGCTGCCTTCGCCGCCGCCACCACGCCGGTGGTGGCCGCCACTGCGGCAAGCTCTTTGGTGAGCTCATCTGCCGGCGACCGCTCGTCCTCGTCAGGAGCGAGTTGCTCCTCCTCGGCGTTTCCGCGAAGCGAGGACGGATCCTCACGGCCCTTTGGCGCCACCATGATGTAGACGACGGCGCCGATGAAGACGAACACCGAGACGAACGAGTTGATCCGGATCCCGGCGATATGGGTCGCCATGTCGCTGCGCATCAACTCGACCCAGAACCGTCCGAAGCAGTACGCGGCGACGTACGTGGCGAACAGCCGGCCGTGTCCGATCCGGTAGCGGCGGTCTATCCAGATGAGCAGCACGAATACCAGCAGGTTCCACAGCAACTCGTACAGGAAGGTGGGGTGGACGGTCTCGATCAGCTGACCGGTCGATACTCCGTTGAGCGAATCGAGTGCGCCATGCGCGTCGCGGCGCTCGTAGATCTCCAGGCCCCACGGCATCGTCGTCGGCCTGCCGTACAGCTCCTGGTTGAAGTAGTTGCCGATCCGGCCGATCGCCTGTGCCAGCACGATTCCCGGTGCGATCGCATCGCCGAACGCCGGCAACGGAATACCCCGCCGCCGACAGCCGATCCAGGCGCCGACGCCGCCGAGCGCTACCGCACCCCAGATGCCCAGGCCGCCCTCTTGGATCTTGAAGGCCGCCCACAGCCCCGCACCGCCGGGCCCGAAGTACGTGCTCCAGTCGGTGAGGACATGATATAGCCGGCCCCCGATCAGCCCGAGGATGATGGCCCACAGTGCGATGTCATAGATGACACCCGGCTCCCCACCGCGAGCCGTCCACCGCCGGTCACCGATGACCAGTGCGACGATGACGCCGACGAGGATGAACAGCGCGTAGGCGCGGATCGGAATGAACCCGAGGTGCCAAACACCCTGCGACGGGCTGGGGAAGGACGCAAGTATGGTCGTTGTCACGCCGAAATCCTCTGCCGCACACCGTCGGCCAATTCTTCGGTCAGCGCACGCAGGGCGGGTAGGCCCTCCGTGAGCGCTGACACCAGGGCCGAGCCAACAATGACACCGTCGGCGTATGCACCGATCTGGGCGGCCTGCTCACGGGATCGCACCCCCAGTCCGACGCCGACCGCGATATCCGACACCGCCTTTACCCGTTGAACCAGCTCGGGTGCGGCAACCGAGACGGCGTCGCGCGCGCCGGTCACACCCATCGTCGACGCCGCATAGACGAATCCGCGCGAGGCCCTGACCGTCTCGGCAAGGCGTTCAGGCGTCGACGACGGCGCCACCAGGAAGATGCGGTCCAGATCGTGTGCATCGGATACCGCCAGCCATTCGGCCCCCTCGTCCGGAATCAGGTCCGGCGTGATCATCCCGAGGCCGCCGGCGGACGCCAGGTCGCGAGCGAAAGCGTCTACGCCGTAGTGCAATACGAGGTTCCAGTAGGTCATCACGACTCCGCGGCCACCGGCCTTGCTGATCGCCTCGACCGCCGTCAACGAGTCGCGCACCCGGACACCACCGCGCAGTGCCGCCTCGGTGGCGGTCGCAATGGTGGGCCCGTCCATGCCGGGGTCCGAGTACGGCATGCCGACCTCGATGACGTCACAACCGGATTCGACGAGCGTGGTCATCGCCGAGATCGAGATGGGCACATCGGGGTAGCCCGTCGGCAGGTACCCGATGAGCGCCGACCGGCCCTCGGTCCGGCACGCGTCGAACATGCCGGAAAGTCCTTTGCTCATGAGCCGGAGGTCCCCTTGTTGTCGAGCACGCCGAACCACTTGGCCGCCGTCTCCACGTCCTTGTCGCCGCGGCCCGACATGTTGACCACGATGACCGAGCCCGAACCGAGTTCGTTGCCCAACTTCACCGCTCCCGCCACCGCGTGCGCGGATTCGATGGCCGGGATGATGCCTTCGGTCCTGCACAGCAGACCGAACGCATCCATCGCTTCGATGTCGGTGATCGGCCGGTACTCGGCACGCCCGATGTCCTTCAGGAAAGCATGTTCTGGGCCGACGCCGGGATAGTCCAGACCCGCCGAGATGGAATGCGATTCGATGGTCTGCCCGTCGTCGTCCTGCAACAGATAGGAGAAGGAGCCCTGAAACGCGCCGGGCGATCCACCGGTGAACGTCGCTGCGTGACGGCCCGTTTCGACACCGTCGCCCGCAGCCTCGAAACCGACCAGCTTCACACCCGGATCGTCGATGAACGCGTGGAAGATACCGATGGCGTTGGACCCGCCGCCGACGCATGCGGTCACCGCGTCGGGTAACCGGCCGGCCTGGTCCTGGATCTGGACGCGCGCCTCGAGACCGATCACCCGTTGAAAGTCGCGGACCATCACCGGGAATGGATGCGGACCTGCCGCGGTGCCGAAGCAGTAATAGGTGTCGTCTGCGTTGGTCACCCAGTCGCGGAACGCCTCGTTGATCGCATCCTTGAGTGTCTTCGAGCCGGACTCGACAGAGACTACTTCAGCTCCCAACAGCCGCATCCGCGCAACGTTCAACGCCTGGCGGGCGGTATCCACTGCGCCCATGTAGATCACGCAGTCCAGGCCCAACAACGCGCATGCGGTCGCGGTGGCAACGCCGTGCTGGCCGGCGCCCGTCTCGGCGATGACACGCTTCTTGCCCATCTGGCGCGCGAGCAAGGCTTGACCCAGCACGTTGTTGATCTTGTGAGACCCGGTGTGATTCAGGTCTTCTCGCTTGAGGAAGATTCGCGCACCACCCGCATGCCCGCTGAGCCTCGCGGCTTCGTAAAGCGGTGATGGCCGACCGCTGTAATGCCGCTGCAGTCGGTCCAATTCATCGAGGAATGCCTGGTCGCCGCGCGCCTTCTCGTAAGAGGCGGTGACCTCCTCGATCACCGCCATCAGCGCCTCGGGAACGAATCGTCCTCCGTAGACACCGAAATGACCCCTGGCATCGGGATCGTGAGCTGTGGGTTCCGCGACCGCCGCGCTAGAACGCGGCAACTCGGGGCCGGCGAGGTCGGCCACTTCTCAGCGGGACGGTTTCGGGCAGGACGGGTGCGTGCCTGCGGTGACCAGATCGGCGACGGCGCTGCGTGGATCACCGCTGGTGACCAAACCCTCGCCGACGAGAACGGCGTCAGCACCCGCACCGGCGTACGCCAGAAGATCCGCCGGACCGCGCACGCCCGACTCTGCGATCCGGATGGTGTTGGTCGGCAGGCCCGGCGCGATGCGCGCGAAGCAATCCCGGTCGACGTCGAGCGTCTTCAGATCGCGCGCGTTGACGCCGATCACCTTCGCGCCTGCCTGAAGCGCCCGATCGGCCTCCTCTTCGGTGTGCACCTCGACCAACGCGGTCATTCCCAACGATTCGGTGCGATCGAGCATCGACACCAGTGCGGACTGTTCGAGCGCTGCGACGATGAGCAACAGCATGTCGGCACCGTGCGCGCGGGCCTCGTGGATCTGGTACGGCCGGACGATGAAATCTTTGCGCAACACCGGGATTGACACCGCGGCGCGCACGACGTCCAGGTCGTCGAGCGACCCGTTGAACCTGCGCTCTTCGGTCAGCACGCTGATGATGCGCGCTCCGCCGTCCTCGTATGCGCCGGCGAGCTTCCCGGGGTCGGAGATCGTCGCAAGAGCTCCCCGAGACGGGCTGGCGCGCTTCACTTCGGCGATGACGCCGATGCCGGGTTCGCGCAGCGCCGCCATCACGTTCAGCGGCGCGGCCGCGGCCTTCGCGGCCGCCTTGACCTCGTCGAGACTGACGACGGCCTCGCGCGCGGCGACGTCTGCGCGAACTCCCTCAATGATGGAGTCGAGCACAGTCGCCGAACTCATAATCCGTCGACTCCCTCCGCGTTCGCGCCGTTTCCCTGACGGATGATCTTCATCGAAGGGTAACCGCCCCGAGCACACCATCTGTCACCGCCCCTCGGTGTCCGGCTTGGTGGGATCACGCCCGTCGTCGAGTGCGTCCCACATCATCCGCTCCGACATGTCGTCGCCGTCCGCGGCCCGTCGCCGCACCGCCTCGCGTCGCCGCGCCGGAGCCTCGTACTTCTCGTTTTTCGACTCGTTCTTCACGGGTGCCCGCAGAAGCAGCACCGCGCCCGCGAGGGTGAGCACAGCGGCAATCAAGGCGACGATGGCACCCCAGTAATGCCGCTGCGTGCCCACCAGATCCACCAGCGGCACCTCCGCGAGGCCGGCGGCGCGCACGGCCACATCGGGAATCACCCACAGGCTGATCGCCAGGTAGGCCATTACGGTGCTCAGCGCGCCGACGACCAGCGCCAGAAGCCGCAGCTGCCATCGCGGCCCCACCATTGACTTGAGCGCCGCTGCCAGCAGGATCAGGGCCAGCGGCACCAGCGCCGTCGACCACGCTGCGCCGTTCAGCGTCGCGGTCTCGGGTTGCCCCAGCCCGTCGAACGAGCTCACCACGACCCACGTCATCCGGGACGCCAGCCACAGCGCGCCCGCCGCCACCAACAGCACCAGCTGCCCGATGTGTTTCATGGCTCGGTCAGCGTCTCCGCCGCAGCGATGGCATTCAGCACGGCTTTGGCCTTGTTCGCGGCCTCGTTGTACTCGTAGGGGCCGTTGGAGTCGGCCACGACGCCCCCGCCGGCCTGCACATATGCTGTCCGCTCGCGCATCAGGGCGGTGCGGATGGCGATCGCGAAGTCTGCGTTGCCTGCGAAGTCCAGGTAGCCGAGCACACCGCCGTAAAGGCCGCGGCGGGTCTTCTCGACCTCCTCGATGAGTTCCATCGCCCGCACCTTCGGAGCCCCGGTGAGCGTGCCCGCCGGGAAACACGCCGTGACGGCGTCCAGCGCCGTCTTGCCGTCAGCCAACTGTCCCGTCACCGACGACACGAGATGCATGACGTGGCTGTAGCGCTCGATATGGCTGTAATCCTCCACCCGCACCGTTCCCGGCACGCAGACACGGCCGAGATCGTTGCGGCCGAGGTCCACCAGCATCAGGTGCTCGGCGCGTTCCTTCTCGTCCTCCTGCAGCTCCTTCTCGAGCAGCACGTCCTCATCTTCGGTCGCGCCGCGCCACCGCGTTCCGGCGATGGGGTGCGTCGTCGCGCGCCCGTCCGTGACGGTCACCAGCGCTTCGGGACTCGACCCGACAACCGAGAAGTCCAGTGCGCCATCGGCGTCGGGCACGTTCAGCAGGTACATGTACGGGCTGGGATTTGACACCCGCAGCATCCGGTACACGTCGAGCGGGTCGGCATCGGTGTCCATCTCGAACCGTTGCGACGGCACCACCTGGAATGCCTCGCCGGCCTCGATGTCGCCGACGAGTCGCTCCACGATGGCGCTGTAGTCCTCCACCGAGCGCTGCTTCCGGTGCAGCGGCTCGGGCCTGCCGAACGTCGCCACCGTCGACGACAGGTTCCTGCCGAGCGCTTCGGTCATCACGTCCAGGCGCGCGACGGCGTCTTCGTAGGCCCAATCGACGCGTTCGTCGGTGCCGTTCCAGTTCACCGCATTGGCGATCAGCGTGATCGTGCCCTCGTGGTGGTCGACGGCGGCGATGTCGGTGGCCAGCAGAAGCAGGATGTCGGGCAGCCCGAGGTCGTCGACGACCAGCTCGGGCAGCCGTTCAAGCCTGCGCACCAGGTCGTATGCGAAGAAACCGACGAGACCGCCGGAAAGCGGCGGTAGACCGGGAACGGGTTCGGTCTGCAGCAACTCCAGCGTCGAATGCAGCGCTTGCAGCGGATCACCACCGCTTGGCGCGTCGCGCGGGGTGACGCCCAACCATGCCGCCTCGCCGTCGCGAACCGTGAACGCCGACGGGGCACCCGCGCCGATGAACGACCACCGCGACCAGGACCGCCCGTTCTCCGCGGATTCCAGCAGGAACGTGCCAGGGCGGTTGGCGGCCAGCTTGCGGTAGGCCGACAGCGGCGTCTCGCTGTCGGCCAGCACCTTGCGGGTCACCGGAACGACCCGATGCCCGGCGGCCAGCGCCCGGAAGTCCTCGCGCGACGTCGTGACAGCCAGCGACGAGAGCTCGGGCGAGGAGGCGACACTGTGGTTGGCGGTGGTTTGCACGTGGTAATACTCCCAGACTTCTACGGCGGGACGGGCAGTAAGTCAGGCGTAGCGTGACACTCATGAAACGTGGTGACCGGGTCGCCGAGTTCGAATTGCCAGACCAGACGGGTGCTGTGCGAAGCCTCACATCGCTACTCGCCGACGGCCCGATCGTGCTGTTCTTCTACCCCGCGGCCATGACGCCGGGCTGCACGAAGGAGGCCTGTCATTTCCGCGACCTCGCCGGCGAGTTCACAGCCGTCGGCGCATCCCGGGTCGGCATCAGCACCGATCCCGTCGCCAAACAGGCGAAGTTCTCCGATACCCAGCGCTTCGACTATCCGCTGCTGTCGGACGCCGACGGCAGCGTCGCGGCGCAGTTCAGCGTCAAGCGTGGGCTGTTGGGCAAGCTGATGCCGGTCAAGCGCACCACATTCGTCATCGACACCGACGGCACCGTCCTCGACGTGATCGCGAGTGAGTTCAGCATGGAAACCCACGCCGATAAGGCGTTGGAGGTGCTGCGGCAGCGGCAGTCGGCGTGACAGCAGTTCTCGCGCTCCACGATGTGACGTTCCGCCGCGACGGCAAGCAGATCATCGACGGCATCTCGCTGACGGTGAATGCCGGTGAGCACTGGGCCCTGCTGGGGCCCAACGGAGCAGGCAAGAGCACGCTGCTCGGCTTCTGTGCGGCGGTGACGTTCCCGACATCGGGGTCGGTGCACATTCTCGGCGAGCAGATGGGCCGGATCGAGCTGGCCACCCTGCGCCGTTTCATCGGACACGTGAATCCCCGTCACCGCCTTCAGTATTCGCTGACCGTCCGCGAGGTGGTGATGACCGGCATCACGGCCACCATCGACACCCCGATGCGCTGGACGCCGAGCGCCGAGGAGCGCGACCGGGCCGACGCGATGATCGCGGCGGTCGGGCTGACCCACAAGGCCGACGATGTGTGGCCGACGCTGTCGCAGGGTGAGCGAGGCCGCACACTCATCGCCCGCGCGCTCATCTCCGAGCCGCGACTGCTGCTGCTCGACGAGCCCACCACCGGCCTCGATGTGGCCGCACGCGAACAGCTTTTGGAAACCATCGACTCGCTCGACGAAACTCACCCGGAAGTCGCGTCGATCCTCGTCACGCACCATCTCGAAGAGCTTCCGACGACGACGACGCACGCGCTGCTGATCGCCGAGGGTCGAACGGTGGCGACAGGTGCGGCGAGAACGACGGTGACGACCGACAATGTCAGCGCCGCGTTCGCCCATCCCGTGGTGGTGGGCTACGACGAGGGTCGCTGGACGGCACGGGCCAAGGCCACCCGCATCATCGAGCCGTAGCGCTCGCGTTGCGCCGATTTCTGCACCAGGGTCGTCGTGCGTCCTCCGACGGCAGCCCTCACGCAGAAATCGGTACCGCGTCCAGGTGGACACACAGAAACTGCACCATGATGGCGTGAAAATCATGCATTGACAGTGCTTTTCGGGCTATTCCTTCGGCTGTGTGGTACATCCCGGGCACCGTGACCAGCCCGCAACACACGCCGGCCGCCGTCAGCTTGTTGGCGTAGGCGACGCACTCGTCGTAGAACGTCTCCAAGTCGCCGACTCCGATCCACGCCGCAGGCAACCCGGCAACGTCGGCGCGCCGCGCGGGCGCGGCATACTCCGGAGCGTCCGACATCCGTGGCGTGCGTCCGAGATACATGGTCCATGCCCATCTGTTGGACCGCGGTGACCACGTCAGCTCGCCCTTGCCGGCGAGGTCGCTTCGCAGGGCGGTCCGATCGTCGAGCATCGGCGACACCAGCGCCTGGGCCCGCAGGGAGATGCCCTCGTCGAAAGCGCGCTGGGCGACCGCCGCAGCGAGGCCGCCGCCTGCACTTGTTCCGCACACGGCGATACGACCCGCATCGATGCCGAGTTCGTCGGAGTGTTCGACCATCCAGTGCAGCGTTGCCATGCAGTCGTCCAGCCCACCCGGAAAGGGATGCTCCGGCGCCAGCCGGTAGTTAGGTGACACCACGACCGCACCGATTGCCCGGACGATCCTTGCGGCGGGCTCGGCCTCCAACTGTGCTGAGCCCGCACACATTCCGCCGCCATGAAGCAACAGCACCGCAGGTCGAGGCGAGGGACCATCGGTGGGCCCCAGTACGAGCACCTCGGCCTTTTCGACGTGGTGTTCGGTCACCGTCACACCGGACCCGGGACGGGACTTGATGCTCATCAACAATCGGACAAGGGGCAGCGTCATCGAATTCATCGGAATTCCCGTGACGAGCACCGCCAACGTACGCAACTCCGGAGCCGCTGTCCTCATCGATGTGCGCAGGGTCGCAGCGCGACGGAGTGCGACCACGGTCACTGCCGCAGCGGCCAGGGCGGCGACCTTCCTCAATGCCCTAGTCCGCCGGGCCGAGCAGTAGGTCGGCGTCGAAGCAGGTGTGGTCGCCGGTGTGGCAGGCGGCACCGACCTGGTCGACTTCGAGGAGCACCGTGTCACCGTCGCAATCCAGCCGGACGGAGTGCACATGCTGCGTATGGCCCGATGTCCGCCCCTTGATCCACTGCTCGCCGCGGGACCGCGAAAAGTACGTCGCTTCGCGCGTTTCCAGTGTGCGGGCAAGGGCGGCGTCATCCATCCACGCCACCATCAGCACCTGTCCGGTGCCTCGCTCCTGCACCACCGCGGTAAAAAGGCCGTTGGCGTCGCGCTTGAGCCGCGCCGCAATACCGGCATCAAGACTCATCGGTGCCTACTGCTCTTCGCGCAAGCGCTCATCGGTGCCTACTGCTCTTCGCGCAAGCGCTCATCGCACCACGACCCCTTCCGCCGCCATCGCCGCCTTCACCTCGGCGATCGTCAGCTCCCCGAAGTGGAACACGCTGGCGGCCAGTACGGCGTCGGCTCCTGCAACAACCGCGGGCGCGAAATCTTCCTTGGCACCGGCGCCACCGCTGGCGATCACCGGGATGCTCACCGCACCGCGCACGGCCCGTAGCATTCTGAGGTCGAATCCGGCCTTGGTGCCGTCGAAGTCCATCGAGTTGAGCAGAATCTCGCCGACGCCCAGTTCTGCACCGCGGGCGGCCCATTCGATCGCGTCGATGCCGGTGCCGCGCCGCCCGCCGTGGGTGGTGACCTCCCATCCCGACGGCGTCGGCTCCGTATCCGCCGGCACGGTTCGGGCGTCGACCGACAACACGATGCATTGCGACCCGAACTTGCGGGACAGTTCGGCCAGCAGTTCAGGGCGCGCAATGGCCGCCGTGTTGACGGCGACCTTGTCGGCGCCCGCACGCAGCAGCACGTCGACATCTGCCACCGACCGCACGCCTCCGCCGACGGTGAGCGGGATGAAAACCTGCTCCGCGGTCCGTTTGACGACCTCCAGCATGGTGGCGCGACCGGACGAACTCGCCGTCACATCCAAGAAGGTGAGCTCGTCGGCACCCTCGCGGTCGTACGCGGCCGCCAGCTCGACGGGATCTCCTGCGTCACGCAAATTTTCGAAATTGACGCCCTTGACCACCCGGCCGTCGTCGACGTCGAGGCACGGAATGATACGAACCGCGAGGTCCTTCGGATTCATCGGTAGTCATCCGGATCGCCGGCTGAGCGCACGATGTCGAGCAGCTCATCGTGTACACCGGGTACGCCCGCCAGCGCCGACTTGGAATCGGTCGTCCAGTCGTTGCCCGCCAAATCGGTGACGACGCCTCCGCCAGCCCTCACCAAGGCCACGCCGGCCGCGTGATCCCACACATGACCACCGAACGTGATGGCGCCGCCGAGGATTCCGGCGGCGGTGTACGCGAGGTCGACGCCGATGGCGCCATGCATGCGCATCCGCGAGCATCGTCGGCTCAGCTGTTCGACGATCGCGAGGCGATAGCGGCCCGGGAAGCGTCCCCGCGAGTCGACATCGAAGGTACCCGTGCCGACCACACTGGCACCCACGCCGGCTGACTTCAGCGCTGGCTGCGCGACATTATTGGCGTACAACGGCTTTCCGACCACCGCCGTGTACCGCTGATCGGTGAACGGCAACCATGTCAGACCCGCGATCGGCTCGCCGTCACGAACCAGGGCCAGCAGGATCGCCGCCGTCGGCAGACCCGCCGCATAGTTGAACGTGCCGTCGATCGGGTCGAGCACCCACACCAGCGGTGAATTGATGTCGGCGCCACCGAACTCTTCGCCGTGCACCTCGATACCGGTGCTCGACACCAGCGCCTCGACCACCTGGCGTTCGATGGCGAGATCAACCTCTGTGGCGAAGTCGTCGCCTTTCTTTTTCACCGCAGACTCGGCACCGTGGCCGGACACGAACGGCTTGGCCGCCTCGTCCAGGATTGCGGAGGCCGCAGAGACCAGCGCTTCGATATCGGTCTCATCGAGCGCCATGGCCGGCTACTCCCCTACCGCGGCGAGCGCCTGCGGCAGCGTGAATCGCCCGGCGTACAGCGCTTTTCCGATGATTGCGCCTTCGACGCCGCTATCGGTCAGGGTCGCGATGGCACGCAGGTCGTCAAGGCTGGACACCCCACCGGAGGCGATGACCGGAGCGTCTGTCCGTTCGGCGACGGTGGACAGCAGACCGAGGTTGGGTCCTTGCAGCGTGCCGTCCTTCGTGACATCTGTCACGACGAATCGCGAACACCCCTCGCTGTCAAGACGATCCAGCACCGGCCACAGATCTCCACCGTCGGTCTCCCAGCCGCGGCCGCGTAGTCGGAACCCGCCGCCAGGCACGGAAGGGTCGATCTTTACGTCGAGTCCGACCGCCACCTTGTCGCCGTGCTCCGCGATCGCTTGCGCGCACCACTCGGGGTTTTCCAGCGCCGCAGTGCCGAGGTTGACCCGGGCGCAGCCCGTCGCCAGCGCGGCCGATAGCGACTCCTGGTCGCGGATGCCGCCTGACAACTCGACGGCGACATCGAGCTTGCCGATCACCTCGGCGAGCAGCTCGCGGTTTGATCCGCGGCCGAACGCGGCGTCGAGGTCCACCAGATGGATCCACTCCGCCCCGTCGCGCTGCCAGGTCATCGCGGCGTCCAGTGCGGAGCCGTAGTCGGTTTCGCTGCCGGCCTGGCCCTGCACGAGACGGACGGCCTTGCCGTCGACGACGTCGACGGCAGGCAAAAGGATCAATTGCTTATTTCCTGGCACGGAGGCCTAACCTAGCGTCCTCACAGGTCCGACACCCAATTGGCAAGCAATGTCGCACCCGCGTCGCCGCTCTTCTCGGGATGGAACTGGGTGGCGGCCAGTGCACCGTCCTCGACGGCGGCCAGGAACGGCACGTTGTGTGTGGCCCAGGTCAGTCGGGCTTCGGGGTTGCCCTCCCACGTCTGCGCGGCATAGGAGTGCACGAAGTAGAAACGGGTGGTGTCATCCAGCCCCTTGAACAGCGAACTGCCGTCGGCCGCATCGACAACGTTCCAACCCATGTGCGGAATCACCGGCGCGTCCAGGCGGACCACCGCGCCGGGCCACTGGCCGCAGCCCTGCGACTCGACGCCGAATTCCACACCGCGCGCGAACAAGATCTGCATGCCGACGCAGACGCCGAGCACCGGGGCGCCCGCGGCCACGCGGCCGGCGATGATCTTGTCGCCGCCGATATCGCGCAGTCCGGTCATGCAGGCCTCGAACGCGCCAACGCCAGGCACCACCAGCCCGTCGGCGCGCGCGGCCGCATCGGCGTCCGGGGTCACCTCGACCTCGGCACCGACCCTTTCCAGCGCTCGCTGCGCCGACCGCAGATTGCCCGAGCCGTAATCGAGTACCACGACGGACTTCGTTGTCACAGAGTGCCTTTCGTGGATGGCACGCCGGTCACTCTGGGGTCGAACTCGACAGCCTGCCGCAGCGCCCGGGCGACGGCCTTGTACTGAGCCTCGGTGATGTGGTGCGGGTCGCGTCCGTACAGGGTCCGCACGTGTAGCGCGATGCGGGCATTCATCGCAAGCGACTCGAACACGTGGCGGTTGATCACGGTGTGGTACGGCACCTCGGACCCCGCGATCGTGCTGTGCAGCAGGTGCTCCGGCTCGCCGCTGTGCACGCAGTAGGGCCGGCCCGACACGTCGACGGCGGCGTGCGCGAGCGTTTCGTCCATCGGGATGAAGGCGTCGCCGAATCGGCGGATGCCCTTCTTGTCGCCGAGCGCCTCGCGCAGCGCCTGTCCCAGCACGATCGCGGTGTCCTCGATCGTGTGATGCCCTTCGATCTCGACGTCGCCCTTCGCCTGGACGGTGAGGTCGAAGCTGGCGTGGCTGCCAAGAGAGTTGAGCATGTGGTCGTAGAACGGAACGCCGGTGGAGACCTCCACGACGCCGGTGCCGTCGAGGTCGAGTTCGACGACGATGTCGGATTCCTTCGTCCTGCGTTCGACGCGGGCGCGACGATTCGTGGTCACTGTGCTCCTATTCGTGCGCTGGCTTCCAACAGCGCGTCGTTTTCCTCGGCCAGGCCGATGGTGGCGCGCAGATATCCGGGGATACCGACGTCGCGGATGAGGATGCCCGCGTCGAGATAGCGCTGCCAGGTGGCCGGAGCGTCGGCGAATTCCCCGAACATCAAGAAGTTTGCATCGCTGGGTATGACGTCAAAGCCCATGCCGGTCAACGCATCTGTCACGCGGTTGCGTTCGGCGATGAGCGTTTCGACGCTGCCGAGGGTGTCGTCGGCGTGCCGGAGTGCGGCGCGCGCGGCGGCCTGGGTGACCGACGACAAGTGGTACGGCAGCCGCACCAGCAGCATGGCGTCGATGACGGCGGGTGCGGCGATGAGGTATCCGAGCCTTCCGCCCGCGAACGCGAACGCCTTGCTCATGGTGCGGGTCACGACCAGCTTGGTCGGGAATTCGGCGATGAGGTTCACCGCGCTGGGTTGCGACGAGAACTCGCCATATGCCTCATCGAGGATAAGGATGCCGGTTGTCATAGCCTCGAGGAGCCGACGCAATTCGTCGAGCGAAACACTCTGTCCCGACGGATTGTTCGGGCTCGCGACGAACACGATGTCGGGGCATTTCTCCTTGATGGCGTGCACAGCAACCTCGGCGTCGAGGCTGAAGTCCTCGCCACGGTTGGCGACGAGCCAGTCGGTCTGTGTGCCGTCGGAGATGATCGGGTGCATCGAGTAGGACGGCACGAAACCGATTGCGCTGCGGCCCGGGCCGCCGAACGCCTGCAATAGCTGCTGCAGGATCTCATTGGAACCATTGGCGGCCCACAGGTTTTCGACTCCGACGCCGACGCCGGTCTGCGTTGACAGGTACGCCGCCAGGTCGGTGCGCAGAGCAACCGCGTCGCGGTCCGGGTAGCGGTGCAGTTCGCCTGCGACCGCGTTCACCGAGTTGGTGACATCGTCGATCAGCGCCTGGGTGGGCGGGTGCGGGTTCTCGTTGGTGTTGAGCCGCACCGGTACTGCGAGTTGCGGCGCGCCGTACGGCGACTTGCCGCGCAGGTCGTCGCGAAGCGGCAGGTCTGCCAGCGTCACCTTGTCGCCGGGCGTCACGTCTCGAACCTCCGGCGCACCGCCTCACCGTGCGACGGCAGGTTCTCGGCCTCGGCGAGCGTGATGACATATCCCGACACGTCTTTGAGCGCCGCCTCGTCGTAGTCGACGACGTGGATACCCCGCAGAAACGTCTGCACCGAGAGGCCGCTCGAGTGCCGCGCACATCCGGCGGTCGGCAACACATGGTTGGAGCCTGCGCAATAGTCGCCGAGGCTGACCGGCGAATATGCACCGACGAAGATCGCGCCGGCCGACCGGATACGGCCTGCCACGTCACGTGGGTCGGCGGTCTGGATCTCGAGGTGCTCGGCGGCGTAGGCGTTGACGGTCTTGATGCCTGCGTCGACGTCGTCGACGAGCACGATCGCCGATTGCCGGCCGGTCAGCGCCGCGGTCACCCGCTTCCGGTGCACCGTGGTTTCCAGCTGGGTGGCGAGTTCGCGGTCGGTGGCGTCGGCCAGCCCGACGCTCGGTGTGACCAGCACGCTGGCGGCCATCTCGTCATGCTCGGCCTGGCTGATCAGGTCAGCGGCGACATGCACGGGGTCGGCGGTGTGGTCGGCGAGGATCGCGATCTCGGTTGGCCCGGCCTCGGCGTCGATACCTATTTGCGAGCGGCAGATCCGCTTGGCGGCGGTGACGTAGATGTTGCCCGGCCCGGTCACCATGTCGACCGGCGCCAATTCGCTTCCGTCGGTGTCGGTTCCGCCGTACGCCAGAAGCGCAACGCCCTGGGCGCCGCCGACGGCCCACACCTCGTCGACACCGAGCAGGCGGCCGGCCGCCAGGATGGTGGGATGCGGCAGACCGTCGAACTGCGCCTGCGGCGGGCTCGCGATGACCAGCGAGTCCACCCCTGCCGTCTGGGCGGGCACGACGTTCATCACCACGCTGGACGGGTAGACGGCGTTGCCCCCGGGCACGTACAGGCCGACGCGCTCGACGGGCACCCAACGTTCGGTCACCGTGGCGCCGGCCGCCAGCGTGGTCGTGGTGTCGGTGCGCCGCTGGTCGGCGTGGACGACGCGGGTGCGCTCGATTGCCACCTCGAGTGCGGTGCGGACGTCGGCGGGTAACCCATCGAGGGCGCTCTGTAGTTCGGCCGCCGGAACCCGCACCTGCGGCGGGCGCACGCCGTCGAATGATTCGCCGTAGTCCAGGGCGGCGTCGGCGCCGCGCGCCGCGACGGCATCGACGATCGGCCGGACCTTCGGCACAACGGCGTCGACGTCCACGCCACCGCGAGGTAGCGCCGATCGCAGGCGGGCAGCCGACAACTCGGCGCCGCGCAGGTCGATACGGGCCATGTTCATGCCCCTATTGTCCCAGAACAGGCCAAATCGATATCGCCGCGGCATGGCGCGCCGCGTCGCTGGTCAGCTGAGGCGGGCGCTCACTTGCACAGATTGGTGATCGTGGCGTTCGCCTCGTCGGCTTCCTTCAACCGTGCCGCCTGGCCGGGATCGGTGTTCGGTATGCCCGATGTCGACCTGGCCCCGATGTCCATCAGATCGTTGGCGAACTTGCGAACCGCGTCGGCAAGCTCGGCAGGCGTGCCCGGCTGCAGACGCGCGAGCAGGTACTGTCCGCCGTCGTACAGCGAGAGGCGGGCGTTGGCCGCCACCGCCATCGAGCCGGTGACATCGTCTGGTCCGCCGGGCGGCTGCAGGTTCGTGTTGATCTGGACGCCGTTGCGGATGACGTTGAAATCCTCGCAGATGCTGCCCTTCGGATCGTCGGTCGTGGTGCCGGTGAAGGTCGACGCCGATTGCGAGTCCGGCGCCTTCAGCAACGCCCAGAGGGCAAGGCCCGCGGCGATCAGCGCGACGACTAGTGCCAAAACGGAAACGATAAAACCCCGGGAAGGCGCCGAATGCTCAGACATGCGGGGATCGTAACGGCGATTGAGTCCGACCAGCGAACTTTGAGCGCGAGTCGTCGTCAATCTTGTCGCGCTCTTCGGGCGCGGGCATGACATGCGTAATGTCCACATCATGTCCGCCAAGGATCACCCCAACAACGCGCCCGGCGTGCCGATGGTCTACCCGCCTGCATTCGAGCGCCTACAGATCAAATACATGAACCCGCTGGTCAAACGGATCTCGCGAATCATGCCAGGTCTGGCCACGATCAGGCACCGCGGCCGCAAGTCCGGCAAGACCTATGAAACCGTCGTCACACCCTTCCGCAAGGACAAGGTGCTCGCCGTCGCACTGGGGCACGGAAAGACCGACTGGGTGAAGAATGTGCTCGCCGCCAACGAGGCCGATGTGGTCTTCGGCAGCCGGACCGTGCACATCGTCAACCCGCGCATCGTGCCTGCCGGCGGGAGCGCCGAGGGCCTGCCGTACATGGCCCGTGTGCAGGTCCGCAAAATGGGAGTGCTTGTCGCCGACATCGCGTGACACACTGTCGCGGTGGCATGGGAAGTCTGGCTGACGTTCTTCGGCGCGGCGATTGCGATCGCCGTCTCCCCGGGCGCCGGCGCCATCCAGTCGATGGCCACCGGCCTGACCCATGGTGTTCGGCGCGGATATTGGAGCATCCTCGGGCTCGAGATCGGCCTCATGCTGCAACTCGCGCTCGTGGCCCTTGGGCTCGGCGCGATCGTCACGAACTCGATCCTTGCGTTCAACATCGTCAAGTGGATCGGCGTCGGCTACCTGATCTACCTCGCCGTCCGGCAATGGCGCAGCGCCACAGTTGATCTGCGCGAACAAATCGGACAGCCGACGAGCGGCGGCAGGCTGTCTCTTGTGTTCCGCGGATTCCTGGTCAACGCGACCAACCCCAAGGGATTGGTGTTTTTCCTCGCCGTGCTGCCACAATTCGTCGTGCCCACCGTCGCTCTGCTACCGCAATATCTGGCCATCGGCGTGACCATGGTCGGCGTCGACCTCGTGGTGATGGGGCTCTACGACGCACTCGCCTCGCGACTGCTGAAGTGGATGCACACACCTCGCCAACAGACGACCGTGAATCGCGTGTTCTCCGGGCTGTTCGCCGCGGCCGCCGTCGTGCTGTCACTGGTACGTCGCGGCTCTGCTACCGCATAGGCGTCCGTCACCGCCTCAAACCCGTGCGTAGATCGTCTTCCCGGTCATCGCCGGCCACACTTCCGGCGCGTCATCCCACGGCACCACGCGCTCCACGGCAGGAGACAGATCGCAGCCTGCGGCGAGCAATTCGAGGATCTCCGGAATCACCGCCCGGGCGTTGACCCGACCGGTGACGAAGCGGACGCCGCGGGTGTACATCGACAACAGCGGCATCTCGACCGCGTCCTGGTAATAGATGCCGGTGTCGGTGCAGACACCGTCGGCCCATGTCGCGCGCAGTGTGGCGGCGAGCACCGCCGGGTCCGCCGACGTGTGCACCGTCACCGGATACGGGTCCCACGACTTGTCCGGCCTTGGCCGCTCGTGGACGCGGGCGCCGAGCTTCTCAGCCATCGCGAGCCGCCCTTCGTCGGTGTCGACGTAGTCGACCTGCGCCCCGTAAGCCGACCCGAAAGCCGCCGCATACAAGCCGATCGACCGCCTGCCGACGACAAGGATGCGGCGATCGACCTCGTCGAGGGCGGCCAACTCCGCGCGGTACGGACCGATCGCGCGCCAGCCGTCGGGAATGTTGTCCGACAGCGATGCGATCGCCGCCTGGTCGACACCGTCGGGAACAGGCAGCAGCATCGCGTCCGCGAACGGGACCATCACGAGATCGGCCATGAACCCGCCGCCGTCCACCCCGGCGAGTGGAGCCATCCCGTACATCGCCATCAGCGGAAGCGATGCGCAGGACCCGGTCACATCGCGACGGCACGCATTGCAGTCCCCGCAGTTGATCTGAAACGGCACCACGACGCGGTCGCCGACCCGCACGCTGGTGACCTCGTCGCCGACAGCGACGACTTCCGCTACCCCCTCGTGCCCGACGGCATGCCCGGGCGGCATGGGCAACACGCCCTCGGCGACGGCGACGTCGAGGTCGCAGCAGGCCACCATCAGCGGCCTCACCAGCGCCTGGCGGACATCGGTCAACTCGGGGTCAGCTGCTTCCCGCCATGCGTATCGCCCGGCCTCCTCGAACACCAGCTGTTGCATCCCGTGGCCCTTCTTTAGTGGTCGTTCAAGTATTCTTGAGCGACCGTTCTAGTATTGTCAAGGGGTGCCCCGCCCCGATCGAAGCCGTGCCGCGCTGATCGACACCGCGGCCCTGCTGTTCCGTCGGCAGGGCTATGCGGCCACCGGCGTCAACCAGATCTTGGAGACCGCAGACGTCAAGGCCGGCTCGCTCTACCACCACTTCCCGGACGGAAAACAGGAACTCGCGGCCGCCGTCGTCGACTCCGCGGGTGGCGAGATCGAACGGCTGCTGCGCCGGTTCCTGGACAGCGACTCGGCGGTGGCCGACATCGTCGACGGCTGGATCGACATGCTGATCGTGCAGTTGGCCTCCGACCAACGCGACGGCTGCCCGATCGAGCCGATCGCCACCGAGTCGGTCAACGCCAGTTCACAGGTGCGCGACGCTTCCGCTCGAGCGTTCGCCGGCTGGAGTGCCGCCGTCGCTGAGCGCCTCCAGGGCGACGGCTGGGCGGATGGCGAAGCCAAGCGGACTGCGCTGGCCGTCATCGCCCTCATCGAAGGGGCGTTGATCCTGTCACGTATTGCAGGTGACGATGCCGCCCTGACTGCCGCGAAGGTGGCCGTGCGAACGCTCGTCAGCCCAGCGCGCGCAGTTCACGGCTAGAGATCCAGACCGATATCCAGCACTCGAACGGAGTGGGTGAGGGCGCCGACGGCCAGGTAGTCGACGCCTGTACCCGCGTATTCGGCCGCGGAGTCCAGCGACAACCCGCCTGACGACTCGAGTTTCGTCTGGGGTGCACGGGCATCGCGGCGTTGCACCGCGATCTGCGTCTGCCACGCCGGAAAATTGTCGAGCAGAACGAGTTCCACGTTCTCTGCCAGTACGTCGTCGAGCTGCTCGAGCGAATCCACCTCGACCTCGCAGGGCAGATCCGGCGCCACCTCGCGGACGGCACGCAGCGCGGCCACCACCGAACCGGCCGCCGCGACATGGTTGTCCTTGATCAGCGCCGCGTCGCCCAGCCCCATCCGGTGATTGACACCGCCGCCGACGCGCACCGCATACTTCTGCAGCGCGCGCAGTCCCGGCAGCGTCTTACGGGTGTCGCGGATCTTCGCGTTGGTGCCCTCGGCGGCCTCGACCCACGCAGCGGTGGTCGTCGCGATGCCCGACAGATGGCAAACCAGATTCAGCATGGTCCGCTCGGCGGTCAACAACCCCTGCGTCGGCGCTTCCACGACCAGCAGGACTCCACCCGCGTCGAGGTGGGCTCCGTCCTCGACGCGGTACTTCAACCGGTATTCGTCCGGGCCGAGCACCTCGTCGAGGACCAGGAGTGCGATGTCGACCCCGGCGATGACGCCGGGGTCACGCGTCACCATCGAGGCCGTCGTGGTGGCATCGGCAGGCACCGTCGCCAGCGTGGTGACATCGGACCCGTAACGCAGGTCTTCCTCCAGGGCGCGCGCGATCACCCTGCGAGCCTCGGTCAGCTCGTCAGCGGACAATTCCATCAGCAGCGTGCCGCCTCGAGCAACCGGCTGTGCGCCAATGCCGGGTCGGCGTCGAGGAAGTCGGAGCGGTGATGGCATCCGCGAGATTCGGTGCGGGTCAACGCAGCAGCGGTGACGGCGCGGGCCGTGGTGGTCAACGCGACGTCCTCGAAGCTGGTCCGGCAGTCGAGATCGCGGGAATCAGCGGCGTCGAGTTCCCGCGTCAGCTGCTGCAGGCCATCAGCGTCCCGTACGACCGAGGCATAGCGCGACATCGCTCGCTGTAACTTCCTGCGCGGCAGCGCAAACCGCGTCTCGACATCACCCAGCTCGGCGCGCATCTCTCCGGCGTCGATGGCGTGCTGCGTCGCCGCTTGCCCAGCACGGCCGCCCACCACCAGCCCTTCCAGCAGGCTGTTGGACGCCAACCGGTTCGCGCCGTGCATTCCCGTGCGCGCCACCTCACCCGCGGCGAACAACCCCGCGAGATCGGTGCGGCCGTGCACATCGGCGACCACACCGCCGCAGCTGTAGTGCGCCCCCGGCACCACCGGAATCGGTTGGCGCGTCGGATCTATGCCCGCCGCCAGGCACGCGGCGGTAACCGTCGGGAAGCGACGATCGAAACCCGCGATGGCGCGGGCGTCGAGGTACGCGCAGGGATCACCGGTTGCGCGCA
Source organism: Mycobacterium sp. (assembly GCF_032159565.1). GTDB lineage: Bacteria > Actinomycetota > Actinomycetes > Mycobacteriales > Mycobacteriaceae > Mycobacterium. The sequence goes on along the minus strand of NZ_JAVHWR010000195.1, from coordinate 39,080 downwards.
GCCTGGCGTCGATGGCACCCGCGACGACGTCGCGGGGCGCCAGGTCGCCCATCGGGTGGACGCCTGCGGTAATCGAATTGCCCTGCCGGTCGAGCAGTATCCCGCCCTCACCACGGACGGCTTCGGTGATCAACGGGCGGCGGCCGCCCGCATTGCCGTCGAACAGCATGGTCGGATGGAACTGGATGAACTCGATGTCGCTGATCGGCACACCCGCCCACAACGCCAGCGCCACACCGTCACCGGTCGATCCCTCGGGATTGGTGGTGGCCGAATACAGATGGCCGAGGCCGCCCGTCGCGAGTACGACGGACGGCGCGTGCACGATGCCAGCACCGTCCTCGTTGAGCACGTAGACGCCGGTCACCGCACCACCGGCCTGCAGGATCCGCAGCGCAACGTGGTTGCGCCGGATGTCCAGCGTCGCCGCGGCGTGGTCGAGCGCCCGCTGCACCTCGGCGCCGGTGGCGTCGCCACCGGAATGGATGATGCGGCGCCGCGAGTGGCCGCCCTCGCGCGTCAGCGACCAGCGGCCGGTCTCGGTCTCGTCGAATTGCGCTCCGACATCGACCAATTCACGAACCGCGCGGTAACCGTCCGACACGATGGAGCGCACCGCATCGGGATCGCATAGACCGGCGCCCGCGGCAATCGTGTCGGCGACATGGGCGTCGATCGAGTCGTCGGTGTCCGGCAGCACCACCGCGATGCCGCCCTGCGCGTAGAACGTCGCGGTGTCGGCGGCCTTGCTCAGCACGACCACCTTGCGGCCGCGACGGTGTGCGGCCAGCGCGGCGACCAGTCCCGCGACCCCGGTTCCGACGACGACGACGTCGGCCCGCTGATGCCACATCATTCACCGCCGCCGGGTGTGCCGATCTCGATCATCCGCACAACACTGGCCCTGCCGCGGGCGGCGACCTCAGGATCGACGTCGACCTCGTCGGCTTCCTCGATGAGGCAGCGCAGCAAGGCGGCCGGGGTGATCATCTTCATGAATTTGCACGACGCACGGTCGTTGACGGCGCGGAAGTCGACTGCGGGTGCGGCCCGACGCAACTGGTGCAGCATGCCGACCTCGGTGGCGACCAGCACCTGACGGGCACGGGTCTCGCGAGCCGCGTCCAGCATGCCTCCGGTGGACAGGATCTTCACCCGATCCTCGGGGAAAGCGCCCTCACCTGCCAGGTACAGAGCCGATGTGGCACAGCCGCATTCGGGATGCACGTAGAGCTCGGCGTCGGGATGTGCGAGCGCCTTTTCTGCCAGTTCGTCGCCATTGATGCCGGCATGCACATGGCATTCGCCCGCCCAGACGTGAATGTTCTCGCGACCGGTGACCCGCCGGACATGCGCGCCGAGGAACTGGTCCGGGCAGAACAGGACGTCGCGGTCCTCGGGGATGGAGGCCACGACTTCGACGGCGTTGGACGACGTGCAGCAGATGTCGGTTTCCGCCTTCACCGCTGCGGTGGTGTTGACGTAGGAGACCACGACGGCACCGGGATACTCGGCCTTCCACGCGCGCAGCTCGTCGGCGGTGATCGAGTCGGCCAGTGAACAGCCGGCGCGCTGGTCGGGGATCAGCACCGTCTTGTCCGGAGACAAAATCTTCGCGGTCTCGGCCATGAAGTGGACGCCGCAGAAGACGATGGTTTCCTCGGGGGCTGCCGCGGCGATCCGCGACAACGCCAGCGAGTCGCCGACGTGGTCGGCGACGTCCTGAATGGCAGGCAGCTGGTAGTTGTGCGCCAGCAGCGTCGCGCCACGCAGGTTGGCCAGGCGTCGCACCTCGGCGGCCCATTCCTCGTCGCCGTCGACGCCGGAATAGCCGGTCGGACCGTTGATGATCCGGTCGTCCAAAACCGTCATGGCCGCCTCCTCGCAGACCGTAGGTTTTCGACTTACAATCGAAAACATGGCTAATACTAGCACTGAGCACGAAGTGCTTGCCGTCGTCTTTCAGGTTCGGCAGCTGAGCACCCGGAACCCACAGCTCAGCGTGCTGCTCTGGGAACGGGCGAAAGAACCGCAGCGTGGTGCCTGGTCACTGCCCGGTGGGCAGCTGCGTCACGACGAGGACATGACCAGTTCAGTTCGGCGACAGCTCGCCGAGAAGGTGGACCTACGTGAGTTAGCTCACCTTGAGCAGCTGGCCGTGTTCTCCGACCCGCACCGCGTTCCCGGCGCCCGCACCATCGCGTCCACGTTTCTCGGCCTGGTTCCCTCCCCCGCCACCCCTGAGTTGCCGCCCGACACCCGCTGGCATCCGGTCAATGCGCTGCCGCCGATGGCGTTCGACCACGGAACGATGGTCGAATACGCGCGCACCCGACTGGTGGCGAAGATGTCATACACGAATATCGGGTTCGCCCTGGCCCCAAGAGAATTCGCCCTGTCGACATTGCGGGATATCTACGGTGCCACGCTGGGTCATCAAGTCGACGCCACCAACCTGCAGCGCGTGCTCGCACGACGCGGCGTCATCTCCCCGACCGGCACGACCGCCCGATCGGGGCGCAGCGGCGGTCGGCCCGCGGCCCTGTATCGCTTCACCGAGTCGGCCTACCGCGTCACCGACGAGTTCGCGGCGCTGCGGCCGCCCGGGTGAGCGGTGCTGAACGGCGCTTCACGGACGCGACTGGATTCTTAATGTCTTCTTAAGCCACAATGGCCGGATGGACTTGGGCAGCGCCGCACCGGCCGGATCTTCTTCTGCTCCTCGCGTGCGCACCGGTGCCGAATGGATCGGTTCCGTACCGCACGAGGAGATCGTGCGGGGCGCCCGTCCGCAGCTGCCAAGGGATGACCCGTTCTACGAAGCCCCGCAGGGCTTCGAGCACGCCGCGCCGGGAACCGTCCTGCGCAGCCGTGACGTCGAGGTTGCCTTCCTCGGGCTGATCCCGCAGAAGTTCACCGCCACCCAGCTGCTGTACCGCAGCACCGACATGAACGGCGACCCGGAGGCGACCGTCACCACGGTCATCGGCCCCGCCGAGCGCGCTGCCGGGCAGGTCTGCCCCGTGCTGTCGTATCAGTGCGCCATCGACGCCGTTACGTCCCGCTGCTTCCCCTCCTATGCGTTGCGCAGGCGGGCGCTGGCGCCGGGAGCGCTCGCCCAGTTCGAGTTTTTCCTCATCGCCGCGGCGCTCGCCGAGGGCTGGGCGGTGTCGGTACCCGACCACGAGGGCGCCAAGGGGGCCTGGGGCACACCCTATGAGCCGGGATATCGGATCCTCGACGGGCTACGCGCGGCGTTGAGCACGGAGAAGCTGGGCCTGTCGGCCGCTGCGTCGATCGGGCTGTGGGGCTACTCGGGCGGCGGCCTCGCGACTTCGTGGGCCGCCGAGATGGCCGGGTCGTATGCGTCCGAGCTGAACATCGTCGGCGCTGTGCTCGGATCTCCCGTCGCCGATCTGGGCCATGCCTTCCGTCGCCTCAATGGCGGCGTCTTCTCCGGACTGCCCGCCATGGTGGTCGCGGCGCTGACACACGCGTATCCGGACCTCGACCGCGTCATTCAGGAGCACGCGACCGACACCGGCAAGGCGATGCTGCTGCGGGCCGAGCAGATGACCACCGCACACGCGGTGCTGCGGCTCGTTGGCATGGACATGGGTAAGTTGGTCGACCGGCCGTTGAACGAGATCCTCGACATGCCCGAGGTGCAGAAGGTATTCGACAGCATCAAGCTGGGCACGGCTGTGCCGAGCGTGCCGGTGCTGATCGTGCAGGCGGTGCACGACCCGATCGTGGCCGTCGAGGACATCGACGAGCTGACCGACATCTACGAATCCGGCGGCGCCTCGGTGACCTACCACCGGGATCTCTTCAGCGAACACGTATCGCTGCACCCGTTGTCGGCGCCGATGGCCCTGCGCTGGCTGACCGACCGGTTCGCGGGAAAGCCGGTGAGCGAGCACATCGTCCGGACGAAGTGGCCAACGATGCTCAATCCGATGACCTACGTAGGCATGGCCAGGCTGGTACGGATCGTCGCGAAAGTCGTTACCGGGCGGACGGTAGAACGCCGTCCACTCTGATCGGGGCCGGCAGGATCGGCTCCTCCGGAGGCCAGCCGCCGAGATCATCGCGTGACGTCGACACCGCGATGAGGGCGTAGGCCAGCATCGCCAGCGCCACGGGAAACAGCACCGATGCGGCGATCAACCACCCTGAGTGCGAGAAGAACACCGGCGGCGCCTCGGTCACGTAGACCACGCGATGCTCCGGCGAGATCGCCGCACCGGCGAGGTCGATGACGTCGTAGCGGGCCCTCACGATCAACGCACCCACGCCCGCGGCCACACCGAACGCGGCCGCAGAACCGAGTCCCAGCGCGGCGCACAACACCGGCCCGCGGTGGGGCCGCCACTGCCACACCAACACCGCGGTCACCACGGCCAGCACCACCGCCATCCCGACGAGCAGCACCGCCGCGATGAAGAAGTTGTCCGATTCACTACCAAGAGCGGCGTGCACGTGATCGCCGCTTTTGGTCAGTGCGATGACGCCGTGGACCGGCGGTGCGATCCAAGCCCACAGCGCACCGATCGCGGCACCGGCCAGAGCAAGACCGACGACCACTGTCACGGCGGCGCGCTCATGTGAGATCCGCGGTGCTGCAACCTCATTCATCGCTTGTCAAGGTCCTTAGAGTTCTGGGTGCCGTGCCGGGAGCATTTGGCCGTCCACCCGTCGGGGCGCACCTGCACCACCATCCGCCTGCCGCATTCCGCGCAGAACCGTGGTGGCTCGAGTCCGAGTTGGGCCGCAGTGGGCACGGCGCCGCCTGCGGGCTCGCCAGTGTAGACGTTGAATTTGGCGGGTCCCATCCGAGAAGCCACCACTAGATCGTGGCGTTGAGCGCCTTTATCGGCATCTGGAGATCGTCGAGCAGCTCCAGGTCCGCCTCGGCCGGACGGCCCAGCGTCGTGAGGTAGTTGCCGACGATGACGGCATTGATGCCGCCCAGGATGCCCTGCTTGGCGCCGAGGTCGCCAAGAGTGATCTCGCGGCCGCCCGCGAATCGCAACATGGTGCGCGGCAGCGCCAGCCGGAATGCCGCGACCGCCTTCAGCGCCTCCGACGCGGGCAGCACGTCCAGGTCGCCGAAGGGTGTGCCGGGGCGCGGGTTGAGGAAGTTCAACGGGACTTCGTGGGGGTCGAGTTCGGCCAGATTCGCCGCGAACTCGGCACGCTGCTCCAGCGTCTCACCCATGCCGAGGATGCCGCCGCAGCAGACCTCCATGCCGGCATCGCGGACCATCGACAAGGTGTCCCAGCGCTCCTCCCAGGAGTGGGTGGTCACCACCTCGGGGAAGAAGGACTTGGCGGTCTCCAGGTTGTGGTTGTAGCGGTGCACGCCCATCGCCGACAGCCGCTCGACCTGGTCCTGCGTCAGCATGCCCAGCGAGCAGGCGATCTGGATGTCGACCTCGTTGCGGATCGCCTCGATGCCCGCGGCCACCTGCGCCAGCAGGCGTTCGTCGGGGCCGCGCACAGCCGCCACGATGCAGAACTCCGTCGCACCGGACTTGGCCGTCTGCTTGGCGGCTTCGACGAGGCTCGGAATGTCGAGCCATGCGCTGCGTACCGGCGAGGCGAAAAGCCCGGACTGCGAACAGAAATGGCAGTCCTCTGGGCAGCCCCCGGTCTTGAGGCTGATGATGCCCTCGACCTCGACCTCCGGACCGCACCAGCGCATCCGCACGTCGTGGGCCAGTTCGAGCAACTCGTCGAGCCGGTCGTCGGGCAGCTGCAGCACGGTCAGCACCTGGTCCTGCGTCAGGCCCTCACCTCGTTCGAGCACCTGCTCGCGGGCCTCGGTCAGGATGTCCGTCAAACCACTGCTCCTATCACAAGCTTGAACACCTCGGCGGTGCCGAGAATTGAACACCTCGGCCGAGCCGAGAATTGAACACCTCGGCCGAGCCGGGAATTGAACACCGTTCAGGTTATGGTAGCGAGGTGCAGCTGCACAAACGCGACGTGGTCGAGGCGGCGACGGCGATCCTGGACACCTATGGGATCGCCGACCTGACGATGCGCAGGCTCGGGCGGGAGTTGAATGTCTCCGCCGGTGCCCTGTACTGGCATTTCGCGAACAAGCAGGAGCTTCTCGGCGCGATCGCCGACCGAATCCTCGAGCCCGTCGGCGACGTCCCCGGCGATTGGCGAAATCGCGTAGTGGAAGTCTGCGGCCGGCTGCGGGATGCCCTGCTGTCGCACACCGACGGTGCGGAGCTGGTGTCGGCCAGCTTCGCCGCAGGCCAGTCCGGGGCGATGACGCAGATCGTGGCGCGCTTGGGCGAGGCCGCCACCGATGCGGGCGTCGCGGACGCGCATGCGGCGTTGGCGGCCCGAACCGTCGTTTACTACGTGCTGGGGTTCACCGCCGACGAGCAGTCCCGGCTTCAATGGGACGCCGCCGGCGCCGTTCTGCCGGACGAGCAGTCGGTGCTGACGGATGAGGCAGGCGATCGCTTCGGATTCGGGCTCGCGCTGCTTGTCGACGGCATCGCCGCGCGGCGCGCCGTTGTCGGCGGCCCCGACTAACGTCACAGGCGTGATCACCGTCGCTGATGTGCGGCGCATAACCTCGACCCTGCCGCGGTCCTACGAGGTGGTGGTCGGCGACCGGATCAAGTTTCGTATCGGACGGATCGTCTACCTCGCGTTCTCCCGGGACGAGACGGTGATGGGTTTCGCCTTCCCCAAGGAGGAGCGTGCCGGACTCGTCGCCTCCGAACCCGACAAGTTCATGCTGCCGAGGCCGTCCGACATGCGGTACAACTGGGTTCACGTCCACCTCGACGCCGTCGACGCCGTCGAATTACGCGAGATCGTTGTCGACGCATGGCGGATGTGCGTCCCGAAAAGCGTTGCGGCAACTATTCCTTAGTCGATCGACCGTTCGGTGATCGGGTATTCCACGCGCTTGTTGCCGTCCCAATGCCGCAGTGCCATCGCTGTTGCTCGCTGATCGCGCGAGATCCGGCGAAGCGACAGCGCATCGGTCAGCCTGTCTTGCGGAACCCTTCGCGCAAGCGTGACGTGAGGCGTCCAGTGCCCGGGATTCGCGTGCGGGAGTGCGCCGGGCGACATGTACGGCAGGCACACTGCGTGCACCTCGGCTTGCAGCGCCAACAGCTGCACGGACGGGATCAACAGGCGCACCAGAGTGAACGGCCCGCGTCCGAACAGCATCGGCGCCCCCAGCGTGCAGGCCAACGGCAGCTCCTCCAGCAGCGGACGCAGCGCGTTGTTGACCGCGTCATCCATCTGCTCGGCGACCGCCAGCGTCGCATGCGGCCGATTGGTCGGCGACGTCGAGCTCGCCAGGCTTCGTACGCCTGCATCGGTCAGGTCGTCCCAGAGTCGCCGGACCGCGGACTCGGTCTCGGAGTCGAAGAGCAGCTCGACGGAATGGACCATTCAGCCGACCAGAGACCTGATCCACTGCGTGTCGAACGCCTCTGAGCTCATCGACTCGAACTGCGCAGGCTGGTAACCGCCTGCGCCGTCGGGCAACACGGCCCGTAGCGGTGCCATCGTCGAGAGCGCCTCGCGGTTGCCCGATTCGATGACCCCTTGGCTCTGCGGCCATGCTCCGATCACCAGTCCGGCACACCAAACGTTATGCGAAGCAAGGGCTTCCATCGTCAACGCAACATGGTTCAATGTGCCGAGGCCCGCTCTGGCGACAACGAGCACCGGAGCTGCGAGGTCGATCGCGAGGCCACGAAGCGTCGTCCCGCCCTCACCGATCTCCACGAGCAGGCCTCCTGCGCCCTCTACCAGGGTCAGCCGGTCAGGCCGGTCGGCCGAAGCGACCATCGACGCCAAATCTCTGCGGGTCGGCAGGCGCGTTCCTGCCCGCTCCGCCGCCGCCGCAGGAGCAAGAGGCTCGGGAAACCTTGCAAGGCCGTGTAATTCAGTGACACCGGACAGCCGCCCGATCTCGGCCAGGTCGTCATCGCCGTCGGTGTAGCCGGTTTGCACCGGCTTGCACACCGCGACGTCGATACCGGCCAGCCGCGCATGACACGCCAGCGCGGCGGTTGCCACCGTCTTGCCGACGCCGGTGTCGGTGCCTGTGACGACGAGAACGCTCACCGGCGAGCCGTCGACAACACTTCCGTGAGCACCGTGCGCGCGAGTGCCATCTCGTTCTCGGACAGCGATGCCCGCGCGGTCAGGCGCAGCCGCGACGTGCCCGTGGGCACTGTCGGCGGACGGAAACATCCCACCCGCACACCCCTGTCGAGGCATGCGGTCGCGGCGGCGAGCGCCACCTCGGGCGCACCGAGAACCACCGACACCACCGCCGATTCCGGTTGGTCGGAAACGTCGCACACCTTGGCCAGTTCGGCGGCGTAGCGCAACACGTCCTGCGGCCGCCACGGTTCGGCTGTCAACACCCGCAGGGCCGACCACGCTGCGCCAACGGCCGCCGGCGCCAGCCCGGTGTCGAAGATGAAGGGCCTGGCCGCGTCGATAAGGTGAGCGCGCACCGCAGCCGGTCCGAGCACCGCACCGCCCTGGCTGCCGAGCGCCTTGGACATCGTCACGGTCATCACGACGTCCGGCGCACCGGCCAGGCCGACTTCCTCCAGCAAGCCCCGCCCGCCGGTCCCCCGCACGCCCAGCCCGTGCGCCTCGTCGACGATCAGCAGCGCGCCGTGGCGACGGCAGACATCATGCAATTCGCGCAGCGGAGCGAGGTCACCGTCGGCGCTGAAGACCGAATCGGTGATCACCACGGCACGATCCTCGTCGCGCGACGACAGCGCGTGCGCCACCGCGGCCACATCGCGATGCGGCGTCACCGCCACCCGCGCCCTCGACAGACGGCAGGCGTCGACCAGTGACGCATGGGTCAGCGCGTCGGACACGAGAAGCGAGCCCGGACCGGACAATGCGACCACCGCACCCAGATTGGCGGTATAGCCCGACGAGAACACCAGCGCCGACTCGGTGCCGACGAAGTCGGCAAGCGCGGCCTCGAAGCCCTCATGCAGTTCGGTGTTTCCGGTCACCAGCCGTGAACCCGACGATCCCGCGCCCCAGGTGCGCAGTGCGGCAATGCCGCCGTCGATCACATCGGGATGCTGCGACAGACCCAGATAGTCGTTGGAGGCCAGGTCGAGTTCGGCGCCTACCGGCGGCCTCGTGCGCAGCGACCGGCGCAGTCCGGCCGCACGCCGGTCACGCTCGACCTCGTCGAGCCACGCCAGTGGGGAAAGGCCTACCCGCGTCACGATGCTCCTAGCTGAGCCGACAATTGAACACGTCGGCTGAGCCGACAATTGAACAGTGTTCAGGTTAGTGCACGGGCGACGGCGACCATCGCGGAGGTGATCTGCCCGATCTCCTCCCGGGTGCAGATGTAGGGCGGCATGGCATACACCAGGTTGCGGAAGGGGCGCAGCCAGATGCCGTGCTCCAACGCCGCCGCGGTGGCCACCGGCATGTCGACCGGTTCCGCCATCTCAATGACACCGATGGCGCCGAGCACACGGACGTCGGCCACGCCGGGCAGCAACCGGGCCGGCTCGAGGCCCTCGCGCAGGCCCGCCTCGATCTCGACGATTCGCGCCCGCCAATCCTGACCGAGCAGCAGCTCAACCGAGGCCACCGACACCGCGCACGCCAGCGCATTGGCCATGAACGTTGGGCCGTGCATCAGCGCACCCGGCTCGTGCCTGCTGATCGTGTGTGCGATGTCCGTCGTGCACAGCGTGGCGGCCAGGGTGATGTATCCACCTGTGAGCGCCTTGCCGACACACATGATGTCGGGGTCCACACCGGCGTGCTCCGCGGCGAACAGCGCGCCGGTGCGGCCGAAACCGGTGGCGATCTCGTCGAAGATCAGCAGCACCTGGTGGCGCGTGCAGATGTCCCGCAGGTCGCTCACATACCGCGGGTCATGGAATCGCATGCCACCGGCGCCCTGCACGACCGGCTCGACGATGACGGCCGCGAGTTCGTCGGCATGTTCGGCCAGTTGCGCCTCGAAGGCCGCGCTGTAGGCCGGGTCGTATTCGGTGGGCACCTGCGGGGCGAAGACCTGATGCGCCAGGATGTCGGTCCACAACGAGTGCATGCCGCCGTCCGGGTCGCACACGCTCATCGGCGTGAAGGTGTCACCGTGATAGCCCCCGCGCCACGTCATCAACCTGTGCTTGTTCGGACGACCGAGACTGCGCCAGTACTGCAGCGCCATCTTCACCGCGACCTCGACCGAGACCGATCCCGAGTCGCTGAAGAAGACGGTGTCCAGCCCGTCGGGCGTGATGTCCACCAGCAGCTGGGCGAGCCGAGCCGCCGGTTCGTGGGTCAGCCCGCCGAACATGACGTGGTTCATTCTGGCCAGCTGGGAGGCGATGGCGTAGTCGAGAGCCGGGTGGCCGTGCCCGTGGATCGCGGTCCACCACGAGCTCATCGCGTCGAGCACGTCGACGCGCTTGCCCTCGTGTATCACCGTCAGCCACGCCCTGCTCGCCCCCACGGCGACCACGGGCGGCATCGCCTCGGCGCCGATCGTGCTGTACGGATGCCAGAGGTGGGCGGCGTCGATTGCGCTGATTTCAGCGGGCGTCAACGCGGACATCGGAAACGAGCCTAACCCTTTGCCGGTCGATACCCGTTGCCACCGAAGCGGGCGGCGGCACGGCGGACATGAGTCACACAGCCATTTTCGGTAGATTGACCCGCGACCATGATGACCCTCGCCCCTCCCCGGCCGGCGGTGGTCAGCGCGGGCGCTCCCGGCAAGGGCGTGTCCGCGGCTGACCGCAAGTCCGGCTTCTACCGCCACGATCTGGACGGCCTTCGCGGTATCGCGATCGCCCTCGTCGCAGTGTTCCACGTCTGGTTCGGTCGCGTTTCGGGCGGCGTGGACGTTTTTCTCGCCTTGTCGGGATTCTTCTTCGGCGGCCGCCTGCTGCGGGCCGCGCTGACGCCCGGCGCATCGCTTTCACCCGTTCCCGAAGTGTCCCGGCTGGTTCGCCGGCTGCTGCCCGCACTGGTCGTGGTGCTGGCCGCGGCGGCCGTGCTGACGATCCTGATCCAACCGGAGACGCGTTGGGAGACGTTTGCTGACCAGAGCCTGGCCAGCCTCGCCTACTTCCAGAACTGGGAATTGGCGAACACTGCGTCGGACTACCTCCGCGCCGGTGAGTCGGTGAGTCCACTGCAGCACATCTGGTCGATGTCGGTCCAAGGTCAGTTCTACCTAACGTTTCTCGCACTGATCTTCCTGTTCGCCCTTGTCTGCCGCCGGGTTCTCGGCAGATACATGCGGGTGTCACTCGTCGTGATGTTGAGCGCGCTGACCATCGCATCGTTCGCCTATGCGATCTTTGCTCACGACGCGGACCAGGCGACCGCGTATTACAACAGCTTCGCGCGTGGCTGGGAGCTTCTGCTCGGCGCGCTGGTCGGCGCGCTGGTCGGACACATCCGCTGGCCGATGTGGCTGCGCACCACCGTGGCGTTGGTCGCACTTGTCGCGATCCTGTCCTGCGGCGCATTGATCAACGGCGTGAAGGAGTTCCCGGGACCGTGGGCACTGGTGCCCGTCGGCGCCACCATGCTGTTCATCCTCACCGGAGCCAACCGGCATTCCGACCCGCACACCAGCGGCAAGCTGCCCGCCCCGAACCGGCTACTGGCCACCAAACCGTTCATCTGGCTCGGGTCGATCGCGTACTCGCTCTACCTATGGCACTGGCCGCTGCTCATCTTCTGGCTGGTCTACGCCGACAGGCAGCGAGTCGGCTTTTTCGACGGCGCCTGCGTGCTGTTGGTGTCGGTCGTGCTGGCCTGGCTGACCACCAAGTACGTCGAGAACCCGCTGCGTTACCGCTCCACCGCGCCGAACACCGGTTCGGCGGCGAAGGTGCCGCTTCGCACCCGCCTGCGCAGGCCGACCATCGCGCTGGGCTCGGTGGTGGTGCTGCTCGGAGTGGCCTTGACCGCGACGTCCTTCACCTGGCGCGAGCATGTGATGGTCCAGGACGCGAGTGCCGAACAACTGGTCGGGCTCGACCTGCGCGACTACCCCGGTGCACACGCACTGCTCGACAACGCGCCGGTCCCCACCGCGCCGATGCGGCCCACGGTGCTCGAGGCCAAACAGGACCTGCCGGAGACCACCGTGGACGGCTGCATCAGCGATTTCGACGACGTCGACGTGATCACCTGCGCTTACGGCGACCAGTCGGCGCCGCACACCATTGCGCTGGCCGGAGGGTCACACGCCGAACACTGGATCACGGCGCTCGACCTGCTGGGCAAACAACACCATTTCAAGGTGACGACCTACCTGAAGATGGGCTGCCCGCTGACCACCGAGGATGTCCCGCTGGTGATGGGCGACAACAGGCCCTATCCCAAATGCCACACCTGGAACGAGGCGGTGATGAAGAAGCTCATCGCCGATCGTCCCGACTTCGTGTTCACCACTGCCACCCGGCCGTGGAACATCAAGCCGGGCGACGTGATGCCGGGCACCTATGTCGGGATCTGGCAAACCCTGTCGGACAACGACATTCCAATCCTCGCGATGCGTGACACTCCGTGGCTGGTACGCAAGGGCATGCCGTTCTTCCCCGCCGACTGCCTCGCCGACCGAGGCAACGGAATCTCGTGCGGAATACGGCGCTCGGATGTGCTGGCCAAGTTCAACCCCACCCTGCCGTGGGCGAACCGGTTCCCGTTGCTGAAACCGCTCGACCTCAGTGACGCGGTGTGCCGCAGAGACGTCTGCCGAGCCGTCGAGGGAAACGTGCTGATCTATCACGACTCTCACCACATCTCCAAGACGTACATGCGCACGATGGCCGACGAGCTCGGCCGCCAGATCGGGGCTGCCACCCACTGGTGGTGACTGCCGCGCATCGGACCGTGGGCGCCGATAAGGTCGAATGATGTCCTCGACGACGGTGTGGCCCGGTACTCCGTATCCGCTCGGTGCCACCTACGATGGCGCAGGCACCAATTTCTCGCTGTTCTCCGAGGTCGCCGAGAAGGTCGAGCTGTGCCTGGTGGCCAAGGACGGCACCGAGGAGCGGATCGACCTCGACGAGGTGGACGGGTACGTCTGGCACGCCTACCTGCCGACGATCACGCCGGGACAGCGCTACGGCTTCCGGGTCCATGGCCCGTGGGATCCGGCGGCCGGACACCGATGTGATCCCAGCAAGCTGCTGCTGGACCCGTATGGCAAGTCCTTCCACGGCGACTTCGAGTTCACGCAGGCGCTGTTCTCCTACGACCTGGAGGCGGCCAAGGTGGATCCCGCCGACACGGGAAATCGCCCTGGAATCGACTCGCTGGGCCACACCATGACCAGCGTCGTGATCAACCCGTACTTCGATTGGGCATCCGACCGCGCACCGCGCACGCCGTACCACGAGACGGTCATCTACGAGGCGCACGTCAAGGGCCTCACGCAGCGCCACCCGGCGATACCCGAGGAACAACGAGGCACCTACGCGGGGCTGGCCCATCCCGCGATCATCGAGCATCTGAAGTCGCTGAATGTCACCGCGATTGAGCTGATGCCGGTACACCAGTTCATGCACGATCACCGCCTTCTCGATCTCGGGCTGCGAAACTACTGGGGCTACAACACTTTCGGGTTCTTCGCGCCGCATTATCAGTACTCGTTCAGCCGACACGCCGGCGGAGCGGTCGCCGAGTTCAAGACCATGGTGCGGACGTTCCACGAGGCCGGCATCGAGGTGATCCTCGACGTGGTCTACAACCACACCGCAGAGGGCAGTCACCTCGGCCCGACGATCAACTTCCGCGGAATCGACAACGCCGCCTACTACCGGCTGCTCGACGGGGATCTGAAGTTCTACAAGGACTTCACCGGCACCGGCAACAGCCTCAACGCCCGCCATCCGCACACTCTGCAGCTGATCATGGACTCGCTGCGCTACTGGGTGCTCGAGATGCATGTAGACGGCTTCCGTTTCGATCTGGCCGCCACACTGGCCCGCGAGTTCTACGACGTCGACCGGCTGAGCGCGTTTTTCGACCTGGTCCAGCAGGATCCCGTGGTCAGCCAGGTAAAGCTGATCGCCGAGCCGTGGGACATCGGCGAGGGCGGCTACCAGGTGGGGAATTTTCCAGGTTTGTGGACCGAGTGGAACGGGAAATATCGCGACACTGTGCGCGATTATTGGCGGGGCGAACCCGCGACCCTCGGCGAATTCGCCTCCCGGCTGACCGGCTCGTCTGACCTCTATGAGGCGACGGGGCGGCGGCCCAGCGCGAGCATCAACTTCGTCACCTGTCATGACGGCTTCACGTTGAACGACCTGGTGTCGTACAACGAGAAACACAACGAGGCCAACGGAGAAGACAACCGCGACGGCGAGAGCCACAACCGGTCGTGGAACTGCGGCGTCGAGGGACCGACCGACGACCCGGACATCCTGGCTCTGCGCGGTAAGCAGATGCGCAACATCATGGGCACGCTGATGTTGTCCCAGGGCACCCCGATGCTGTCGCACGGTGACGAGATGGGCCGTACCCAGAAAGGCAACAACAACGTCTACTGCCAAGACTCCGAGCTTTCCTGGACCGACTGGTCGAAGTGCGAGACGAACGCCGACCATCTGGCGTTCACCCGCAAGGTGACCCAGTTGCGGAAGAGCCATTCCGTGTTCCGTCGTCGCCGGTTCTTCGAGGGCAAGCCGATCCGCAGTGGCGACCAGGGCCGCGACATCGCGTGGTTGACCCCGGCCGGCAACGAGATGACACCGGAAGACTGGGGTGCGGGCCTGGCCCAGTGTGTGGCGGTCTTCCTCAACGGCGAGGCCATCCCGGCTCCCAACGAACGCGGCGAGCGCGTCGTCGACGACTCGTTCCTGTTGTGCTTCAACGCGCACGACCAGGAACAGGACTTCATCGCTCCGCGCGGCGACTACGCAAAGGAGTGGACCGCCGACCTGGACACCGCCAACCCGACGGGCGACACCGACCTCGTCGTCGCGTCGGGCGAGAAGATCCCGCTGCAGCCCCGGTCGCTGTTGGTTCTGCGTAAGACCGCCTGAGCCATGCCTTCTCCTGTGCTGTCGACCTATCGACTCCAGATGCGCGGCGACTGCTTCACTTTCGCCGACGCCGAGGACCTCTTGCCCTACCTCGACGAACTCGGAGTCTCGCACCTCTACCTGTCCCCGATCCTGACCGCTGTGCACGGTTCGACGCACGGTTACGACGTCACCGACCCCACCTCGGTGTCGGCCGAACTGGGCGGCGCCGAAGGGCTGGGCCGGTTGTCGGCGGCGGCGCGCGCGCGTGGCATGGGCCTGATCGTCGACATCGTGCCCAACCATGTCGGCGTCGACGATCCCAAGCAGAACCCATGGTGGTGGGACGTGCTCGAGCACGGCCGCGACTCGCCGTTCTCCTCCTTTTTCGATATCGACTGGACCCTGGACAACGGCCGAATCGTGTTGCCGGTGCTGGGTTCTGATGACGACGTCGACGACCTCGTGGTAGACGGAGATGTGCTGCGGCTCGGCGACCTCGGCTATCCCATCGCACCGGGAACCGGCTCGGGCAGCGGCCGCGAAGTGCACGACCGCCAGCATTACCGCCTGATCGGCTGGCGCAGCGGCATATCCGGTTATCGGCGGTTCTTCTCGATCACGTCACTGGCCGGTCTGCGGCAGGAGGACCGCGCGGTCTTCGACGCCACCCACGTCGAGGTGAAGCGCTGGTTCGACGAGGGCCTTGTCGACGGCGTTCGCATCGACCACCCGGACGGATTGTCCGACCCCGCCGGCTATCTGACGTGGCTGCGCGAGATCACCGGACCGCAGGCCTGGATCGTCATCGAAAAGATCCTCGCCGTAGACGAAGCCCTGGATCCGAGCCTGCCGGTGGCGGGCACCACCGGCTATGACGCGTTGCGTGAGATCGGGGGGTTGTTCCTCGATCCCGCGGGTGTCGGCCCGCTGACCGACCTTGTCGATTCGACCGGGTTCAGCTACGACGAGACGTCTCAGATCGCGCGTGCGCTCAAGGTCGGCGTCGTCACCAACACCCTTGGAAGCGAGCTGTCGCGGTTGTGCCGAACCATCACGGCTGCAACGGCTTACGTGCATCCGCAGCTGGGCGAAGCCGTCGCCGTGCTGCTGAGCCGTATCGGTGTGTACCGCTCCGATTACCTGAACCTGTCATTGGTGCTGCCCACCGCGCTGGCCGAGGCCGTCGACGATCGACCTGATCTGGCGGAGCCGTTGGCGATCGTCGCCGCCGCGGTCGGAAGTGACCGCGCGACAGCCGTACGCCTGCAGCAGTTGTGCGGCGCCGCGACGGCGAAGTCGATGGAGGACTGTCTGTTCTACCGCGACCCCCGCCTGGTGTCGCTCAACGAGGTCGGCGGCGAACCGGACCGCTTCGGTGTCAGCGTCGCCGAATTTCACCAGCGGGCCACGGTGCGTGCCGACTTGTGGCCTTGGGCAATGACGGCGTTGAGCACACACGACACCAAGCGCGGCGAAGACGTGCGCGCGCGAATCGGGACCCTGTCACAGGTGCCGTCGCTGTGGGCGGAGTTCGTCAGCGCGTGGGAGAAGCGCGCGCCCTCCCCCGACCCGATGACCGGACTTTTTCTGTGGCAGAACATTTTCGGCGTATGGCCGCCCGACGGGGCGGTTTCCGATGAACTGCGTGGTCGCCTGCACGCGTACGCCGAGAAGGCGATCCGCGAAGCAGATATCCACACAACCTGGAACGACCCCGACGCGGACTTCGAGAAAGCCGTCCACACCTGGATCGACGGACTCATCGATGGGCCGCTGGCCACCGAAGTGACCAAGTTCGTGGGACGGCTCGACGAGCACGCCCGCAGCGACAGCCTCGGTCAGAAGCTGATCCAGCTGACCGCACCCGGCGTGCCCGACGTCTATCAGGGAACCGAATTGTGGGACGACAGCCTGGTCGACCCCGATAACCGCCGACCGGTCGACTTCTCGGCGCGGCGTGAGGCGTTGTCGACGATGAGCCATCCCAAGATGCGGGTCGTCGCCGCCGCCCTCCGACTGCGCCGCGAGAAGCCGGACGTCTTCACCGACGGTGGGTACACGCCGCTGCTCGCCGAGGGCCCGGCGTCCGCGCACCTGGCGGCGTTCGTCCGGGGGTCGGATGTGCTGACGGCGGTGACTCGGCATTCCGTGCGGCTCGCCGAATCAGGCTGGGGCGAAACGGTTCTTGCGCTCCCGACCGGGACCTGGAAGGACCGCCTCGGCACCGGCCGGTACAGCGGATCGGTGTCGCCCGCCGACCTGTTCGCCGATCTGCCCGTGGCACTGCTGGAGCGGGTGGATGACTGATTCCGGAACGTCGGCTCGGCCGACGGCGTTCGCGGTCTGGGCTCCGCGTCCCGACCGGGTGCAGCTGGACGTCGACGGCACGGTGTACCCGATGACGCGGTCCGACGACGGATGGTGGCGCGCGGACGTCGACGCCCGCCAAGACGCCCGCTACGGGTTCGTGCTCGACGACGACCCGACAGTCCTTCCCGATCCACGATCGCCCCGGCAGCCCGACGGAGTGCACGAACGCTCACAGCTGTGGCGGCCGGCAACCGATGCGTGGACCGACGACGGCTGGGAAGGCCGGTCGATCGAGGGCCGCGCGATATACGAACTACATATCGGCACCTTCACTCCAGAGGGCACATTCGACTCGGCCATCGACAAGCTGGATTACCTGGTCGATCTCGGTGTCGACTTCGTCGAGCTCATGCCGGTCAACGCGTTCGGCGGTACGCACGGCTGGGGATACGACGGTGTGCTCTGGTACGCCGTGCACGAACCGTACGGCGGTCCCGACGGC
Source organism: Mycobacterium sp. (assembly GCF_032159565.1). Classification (GTDB taxonomy): domain Bacteria; phylum Actinomycetota; class Actinomycetes; order Mycobacteriales; family Mycobacteriaceae; genus Mycobacterium. Next base: position 21,212 of record NZ_JAVHWR010000195.1, on the reverse strand, counting down.
CTGGTGCGGCTCGTCGACGCCTGCCACAACCGCGGACTCGGCGTGCTGATCGACGCGGTCTTCAACCACCTCGGCCCGTCAGGCAACTACCTGCCGAAGTTCGGACCCTATCTATCGACGGGCAGCAACCCGTGGGGCGAATCGATCAACATCGCCGACACCGATGCCGACGAAGTGCGGCGCTACATCATCGACTGCGCGCTGCGCTGGATGCGCGACTTCCACGCCGACGGCCTGCGACTCGACGCCGTGCACGCACTGGTCGACACCACGGCAGTCCACATACTCGAGGAACTGTCCACCGAAACCGACGCACTGGCGGCAGAACTGGGCCGGCCGCTGTCGCTGGTGGCAGAAAGTGACAAGAACGATCCCCGACTGATCACGCCCCGCGACCGTGGCGGCTATGGCATGACCGCGCAGTGGGACGACGATATCCACCACGCGGTCCACGCCGCGGTGTCGGGTGAACGCCAGGGCTACTACGGCGATTTCGGGTCGGTCGAGGCGTTGGCGGAGACGCTGAAACACGGCTATTTCCACGCGGGCACGTACTCGTCGTTCCGGCGCAGGCGCCACGGCCGTCCACTGGACACCGCGACGATCCCGGCCACCCGGCTGCTGGCCTACACGCTCACCCACGACCAGGTCGGCAACCGGGCCGTCGGCGACAGACCCTCGCAGAACCTGAGCCCCGGTCAGCAGGCCGTGAAGGCAGCTCTGGCACTCGGATCGCCCTATACGGCAATGCTGTTCATGGGTGAGGAGTGGGGATCGTCGAGCCCGTTCCAGTTCTTCAGCTCCCATCCTGAACCCGATCTGGCCAGGGCCACCGCCGAGGGCCGCAAGCGCGAGTTCGCCGAACACGGTTGGGATGCAGACGAAATCCCGGACCCACAGGATCCTGAGACGTTCCTGCGGTCGAAGTTGAATTGGGACGAGATCGACGACGGGGATCACAGCCGGCTACGGCGCGTCTACCAGGGACTGCTTTCACTGCGGCGGAATGAACCCGACATGGCCGACCACTGGCTGGACGACTTGAAGATCGACTACGACGAAGACGAGCGCTGGATCGTCATGCACCGGGGCTCGCTGGCCATCGTCTGCAACCTGAACTCCGAAGACGTCACGGTCCCGGTGACCGGCGAGCCGCTATTGGCATGGGGCGAGCCGACTGTCGACGTCGACGCCACGCGGCTGGACGGGCATTCCTTCGTAGTTCTGCGGACCGTCAACTCTTGATCCACAGCCGCGGTACTTGGGGGATGACCCATGAGTAACGACGATCGCCTCGCCGGCCGCCTAGAGCAGGTAACGGTACGCCGGCGAGCCGGGCTCCAACGTCTCGACATGTATGTCTGAGGCCTTCATCCGCTCGAGCAGACCCTCGAGGTCGGCCGCCGAACCGAGTTCGACTCCGACCAGCGCCTCACCCGTCTCGCGGTTGTTGCGCTTGACGTACTCGAAGAGCGTGATGTCGTCGTTCGGTCCGAGCACCGTGTCGAGGAACCGCCGCAGTGCACCCGGCTCCTGGGGGAAGTCGACAAGGAAGTAGTGCTTGAGCCCGAGGTGCACCAGCGAGCGCTCCAGCACCTCGCCGTACCGCGAGATGTCGTTGTTCCCACCGGAGATCAGGCACACCACAGTCGATTCCGGGGTGATGTCGGCCTCGAGCAAAGCCGCTACCGACAGCGCGCCCGCGGGCTCGGCGATGATCCCCTCGTTCTGGTACAGGTCGAGCATGGCCGTGCACACCGCGCCCTCGTCCACCGCCGTCAGCGAGACCATGTCGCCCGCGGCGGCCAGGGCCGCGTAGGTCATGGCGCCGGCGCGGTTGACCGCGGCGCCGTCGACGAACTGGTCGACGTGGTCGAGGGTGACCGGCCGCCCTTCGGCCAGCGCGGCGATCATCGCCGCCGCCCCCGCGGGCTCGACGCCGAGAATCGAGGTCCGGCTGGTGCGCTCTGCGAGGTATGTCGTGATGCCTGCGATGCAGCCACCGCCGCCGACCGGAACGATCACCAGGTCCGGCTCATCGTCGAGCTGATCGAGCAGTTCCACGGCGATGGTGCCCTGCCCGGCAATCGTGCGCGGATCGTCGTACGGCGGCACCAGCGTGGCCCCGGTGCGCGCCACGTCATCGAGCGCAGCTTCGGCAGCCTCGTCGTAAGTTTTCCCGACGGCAATCAACTCGATGAACTCGCGGCCGTGGTAACGGATGCGGTCGCGCTTCTGCTTGGGCGTCTTGGCGGGTACGTACACCCGGCCGCGGATGCCCATCGACCGGCATGCCATCGCGAAACCCTGCGCGTGATTGCCCGCCGACGAGCACACCACCCCCGCGGCGATCTCATCCGCTGACAGCTGCCGCAGCAGGTTGGTGGCCCCGCGCAGCTTGTACGAGCGGACCGCCTGCAGATCTTCACGCTTGAGGTACACCGTCGCGCCGACGGCATCCGAGAGCCGTTCGCTGAGCTGTAGGGAGGTCCGCGTGACCACGTCGGAAATTCGCTGAGCGGCCGCATCGATGTCGGCCGCGGATACCGGCGGCGACGTACGACTGTTCTGGCTCAGTTCAGTGGACACCGATCAATGGTGCCATTCCGGCGTTTTCCTGCCAAAACGGATTAACTCACGGGGGTCAACACGAAGACCGGGATCTGGCGGTCGGTCTTCTTCTGATAGTCGGCGTAGTCGGGCCACGCCTGGACAGCGCGCTCCCACCAAGCCGCCTTCTCGTCGCCGAACACCTCACGGGCGTCGTAGTCGCCGGTGCTGGCCCCGTCCTGCAGTTCGACGTGCGGATTCTTCTTGACGTTGTGGTACCAGACCGGGTTCTTCGGCGCACCTCCCAGCGATGCCACCACGGCGTACTCGCCGTCATGCTCGACGCGCATCAGCGGTGTCCTGCGGACCTTGCCGCTCTTCGCCCCGATGGTGGTCAGCAGGATGACGGGCTTGCCCTTCAGCTCGGTGCCTTCTGCGCCGCCGGACTCCATGTACTTCTCGGCGTTCTCGCGGGCCCAATCGGACGTGCTGGGTTCGTATTCTCCGGAAATTGGCATAGAAGCAGTCTAGATGGGTAGAGACACGCCAGGCCGGATCGAAAGATTCGGCTGGCCGAAAAACAGGTTGAGGGGTATCGTCGAGCTATGACCACCGCCGAGCAGTTCCGCGCCTCGGTCAACCGCGCCACCTGCGAGGTTTCAGTCGCAGGCGTTCCGTGGCCGGCCTACAAGCTGTACGCGGTCGCCGTGGGCGTGCTGGTGCTTGTCGTCGGTCTCGCCACGGTGAGTACCGCGACGGCGGTCTTGTCCGCCGCCGGCGCCGCCACCATCGTTTGGCTGGCGTTCTCCGCGTACTGCTCCTCGCGCCGCTAACCCTCTGCGAGCTGTCGCAGCCGGTCAAGGTCGGCGGCCACCGTCGCGATGTCGCTGTCGAACTCCTCATCAGTCACGCCGGGACGCCGTCGCACCGTGAACACCACTTCGCAACGGGCCTGACCCTCGCCTGCCGGTATCACCCGCAGCGGGTTGTACACCGCCTCGCCCGAGGGCATCCGGACCACGTGGTCAAGCACCCCGTACTCGTTGATCGGCGCGAACTCGATGATCACCTCGCCCATCGGCGAATCGGCCACCCAACCGTCGGCGGTCCGCCGCAGCGCGCCCTCCGCCAGTCCGCTCGCCCACCGGGGCAGTTGCGCGGGGTCGGCCGCGATGGCGTACGCCACGTCGGGGGCGGCGTCGATCCACACGCTCACATGGCGAGACGTCACTGCGCCGCGCTCGTCGTCACCTTGGGCTCGTGAACCGCTTCGGCGATGTCGGAGGCGTACAGTTCCTCGATCTCGGAGCCGTACTTCTCGTGGATGGGCTTGCGCTTGAGCTTCATCGTCAGCGTGATCTCGTCGCCGCCGGGCTCCCAGAACGTCGGCAGCACTCGAAAGCGCTTGATCTGCTCCACCTTCGCCAGCTTCGCGTTGCCGGCTGCGACGCCTGCAGCGATCTCGGAGATCACGTCGGGGTGCGTGGCCAGAGCCTCCGCCGAATCGTCGGCCAATCCGCGTTGCGCCGCATACGGCCCAGCGGACTCGGCGTCGAGGACGATCAGCGCGGTGTTGTACGCACGGGCGTCGCCGATGGCAAGGATCACGCCGATGAGCGGGCACGCGGCCTTGATGGTGTTCTCGATGTTGGCCGGCGACATGTTCTTTCCCGCCGCGTTGATGATCAGTTCTTTCTTGCGATCAACGATCTTCAGGTAGCCGTCCTCGTCGACCTCCATCACATCGCCGGTGTGCAGCCAGCCGTCTTCGTCGACGGCCTCCGCCGTCTTCTTCGGCTCTTTGCGGTAGCCCTTCATCACCAGCGGGCCGCGCACAAGGAACTCGCCGTCCTCGGCGATCCTGCCCTCCATGCCGGGCACGAGCTTGCCCACCGTGCCCAGTCTGGTTTCGGAGGGATGTGCGACCGTTGCGATGCAGCTCAGCTCCGACATGCCCCAGACTTCGGAGATCGGAATTCCCAGGCCGAGGAAGAACGCCAAGGTTTCCTTCGGGATCGGCGCCGCGCCCGACACCGTATGCCTGACCTGTTCTAGACCCAGCTTCTCGCGCAGCTTCGACAGCACCAGTTCGTCGGCCTGCGCCCACTCCGCGGCAACGTCATCGGGTACCGGCTTCGCGGCCAGTAGGGCGTCGGCCTTTTTCGCGGCCACCGACAGGCCCCACTGCAACCCGATCCGCTTCGTCTCGTCGGGCTCGTTGGCGGCCGCGAATTCGATTGCCGCCTTGAGCTTTTCCCATACCCGGGGTACCGCCCCCCAGATCGTCGGCCGCACGTCGGGCAATGCTCCGGCGATGGCACGCGGGTCTGCAACGGTGGTGATCTGGGTGCCGAAAACCTCCTGCAGATACAGCGCGCCCATCCGGTCGGCGATGTGGGCCGTCGGCAGGAACGACGTACTGCGGTCCCCGAACCGCACCCCGAGCACCTCGTCGAGCGCGAACGCCTGGAACAGCAGGTTGGCGTGCGTAATCTCCACGCCCTTGGGATTGCCGGTGGTACCCGACGTGTAGATCAGCGTGGCGACGTCATCGGATCGCACCGCACGCCAGGACGCCTCGAAGTCGTAGTCGTCCGCGCCGGCGGCGATGAGGTCGTCGACCGACAGCGTGCCGTCAGGTGCGCCGTCGAGGCACACGATGTGGTCGATGTCGGCACCGCTGGCCCGGATCCGGTCGACGTACTGCGCTTCACACATGATCACCCTGGTGCCGGCGTTGTCGAACAGGTACACCAGCTGCTCGGCCGGCAACGTGTTGTAGACGGAGAACGAGGTCGCACCGACATGTTGTGCGCCTACCTCGAGTGGATAGAATTCCGGGCGATTGGCCATCATCAGCGACACCGTGTCGCCGCGCCGGACGCCGAGGCCGGCCAGTCCTGCGGCGACCTGCCGTACCTGAGCAGCATATTCACGCCAGGTCAGCGTTTCGGTGCCGCCCACCGTTCGTAGTGCGATCGCGTCGGGATCGATCGCGGCGGTGCGTTGGAAAGCTTCACAGAGTGTGGCAGGCCGATCGGATGTGCTCATGATTCACAACCTAGGCAATCACACTGTGCAGATGGACGGTTCACGTGAATCTGATATACGTCGCGAGCGCCTGACCCGGTTCGCCCAGGAGCTCGTGGCCGACGCCGAGAAGCGAGTACCCGCATGGGTTCGCCACGGTGACCCCGAGAGTGCGATACCGGTACGCATCGCTGTGCTCGCCGCAATGGCGCAGCAGGTCGCCATACCGAGGGCTTACACGGTGGTGCCGCGTTGGCCACTGCTTGTGCTCGAGGTTCTCCTTCTGGCCGCGCTGCTGGCGATCAATCCACGCGTCATGTCGCGCCGGACGCGGTTCGGCAGGTACGCCACGTGGGCGCTTCTGGCGGCGATCACCATCGACAACACACTGTCTGCGATTTTGTTGGATGCCCGCATCATCTCCGGTCAGGTGAGCAACAACGCGGCCGTGCTTCTCGGTAGCGGTGCGGCGATCTTCGTCACGAATATCATTGTGTTCGGCGTCTGGTACTGGGAGCTCGACCGCGGTGGCCCGTTCGCCAGGCACATCGGAGAGCGACCGTATCCCGACTTTCTGTTCCCTCAGATGGCGACTCCCAATGTGAGCAAACCGGATTGGCGCCCGACGTTCGTCGACTACCTGTACGTCAGCGTCACCAACGTGATGGCGTTCTCCCCCACCGATACCATGCCGCTGGCACGCTGGGCCAAGGCGTTGATGACCCTTCAGGCGATGGTCGCTCTATCCACAGCGGCACTCGTGATCTCGAGGGCGGTAAACGTTTTGGGCTGAACCAGCACGGAATCTAGCCCAGGCAGCCCGGCCCGAGCAGCGCTTTCAGGTCACCCATCAGCGCCGACGACGGCGTGACGCGCAGCGACTGGTCCAGTTCCAGCGTGGTGATGCGCTCCCCGCTGATCAGCCGCAGATGCACCTGCGAGGTGCCCGGGTGTCGCGCAAGCACCTGCTTGAGTGCGTTGACCTTGTCGATGGTGCATTGTCGCGTCGGCAGGCTCACCGCCAGTGGCCGGTCCACCGCGGCATTCGAGAAGTCGGGCACCACAAGGTCGTTGGCGATCAGGCAGATCCGGTCGTCCTGAATTCTGACCTTGGCGCTGACGAGAACCACCGCGTCGTCGACGACTTCCGCGCCGAAACTCGAGTACGTATGCGGGAAGAACATCACCTCGACGCCACCGGTCAGGTCTTCCAATTGAGCTGAGGCCCATGGCATCCCGTTCTTATTGACGCGGCGATTCACCCCGGTCAGAATCCCGCCGACCCGCACCTGGGCGTCGTTGGGGGCGTCGCCGTCGAGGATGGCTGGAATCTGGGTATCCACCTGCGTCGCCAACAGGTGAGCGACGCCGTTGAGCGGATGGCCGGACACGTACAGGCCGAGCATCTCCCGTTCCAGCGCCAGCTTGTGCTTGTCGTCCCACTCCTCGTCGGGCACCTTGATGGTGAACACCGCATCGGTGGCGGTGTCCGCCCCGCCGAAGAGGTCGAACTGGCCCATCGCCTCGGCCTTCTTGGTTCCGAGCACCGATTCGACGGCGTCGGTGTGCACCAGGAAGAGACCCTTGCGCGGATGGCCGAGCGAGTCGAACGCGCCTGCCTTGATCAACGACTCGGTGACCTTCTTGTTGCACGGCCCGATATCGATCTTGTTCAGGTAGTCGGAGAAGTCGATGAACTTCCCCTTGTCCGTTCGCGAACCGATAAGTGAGGCAACGACGTTCGCGCCGACGTTGCGCACGGCGCCGAGCCCGTAGCGGATGTCCTCGCCAACGGAAGCGAAGTTCAGCCCGGACTCGTTGACATCCGGCGGCAGCACGGTGATGCCGAGTTTGCGGCAATCCGCGAGGTACACCGCCGCCTTGTCCTTGTCGTCGCCCACCGACGTGAGGAGTCCGGCCATGTACTCGGCCGGATAGTTCGCCTTGAGGTAGGCCGTCCAGTACGACACCAGCCCGTAGCCTGCGGCGTGCGACTTGTTGAAAGCGTAGTCGGCGAACGGAAGCACGGTGTCCCACAGCGCCTTGATGGCGGCTGCCGAGAACCCGTTGGTCTTCATGCCCTCCGAGAAGCCCTCGTATTCCTTGTCGAGCACTTCGCGCTTCTTCTTGCCCATGGCCTTGCGCAGAATGTCCGCTCGGGCGAGCGAGTAGCCGGCGACCTTCTGGGCGATGCGCATGATCTGTTCTTGGTAGACGATCAGGCCGTAGGTCTCGGCCAGGATCTCCTCGAGCGGTTCGGCCAACTCCGGGTGGATCGGCTTGATCGCCTGGCGGTTGTTCTTGCGGTCGGCGTAGTCGTTGTGGGCGTTCATGCCCATCGGGCCGGGCCGGTACAGCGCGATCACGGCGACGACGTCCTGGAAGCCGGTGGGCTGCATACGGCGCAGAAGGTCGCGCATCGGGCCGCCGTCGAGCTGGAAGACACCGAGAGTGTCTCCGCGGCCGAGCAATTCGTAGGTGGGTCCGTCATCGAGCGGCAGCGACTCGAGGTCGAGCTCGATGCCCCTGTTGGCCTGAATGTTCTCCAGCGCGTCGCCGATGATCGTCAGGTTCCGCAACCCGAGGAAGTCCATCTTCAACAGGCCGATGGCCTCGCACGACGGGTAGTCCCAGCCGGTGATGATGGCGCCGTCCTGCGCCCGCTTCCACAGGGGTATGGCCTGGGTCAGCGGCTCGGAGCTCATGATCACCGCGCAGGCGTGCACGCCGGAGTTGCGGATCAGCCCTTCCAGGCCGCGGGCGGTCTCATAAATGGTGCGGACGTCGGGATCGGTGTCGATCAGGCCGCGAACTTCCGCGGCTTCCTTGTACCGCTCATGGGCCGGATCGGTGATGCCCGACAGCGGGATGTCCTTGGCCATGATGGGTGGCGGCAGCGCCTTGGTGATACGGTCCGCGATCGCGAAACCCGGCTGGCCGTAGTGGATTCTCGCCGAATCCTTGAGTGCGGCCTTCGTCTTGATGGTGCCGAAGGTGATGACCTGGGCGACGCGGTCATGACCCCATTTGTCGGCGGCGTAGCGCACCATCTCGCCGCGACGACGGTCGTCGAAGTCGATGTCGATGTCGGGCATCGATGCGCGTTCCGGGTTGAGGAAGCGCTCGAACAGCAAGCCGTGCTCGATCGGGTCGATATCGGTGATCCGCAACGCGTAGGCCACCAGCGAACCCGCCGCCGACCCGCGGCCGGGGCCGACCCGGATGTCCACCGATCGCGCATAACCGACGAGGTCGGCGACGATCAGGAAGTACGACGGAAACCCCTTGCCGCAGATGACTTCGATCTCGTATGCGGCGCGTTCGGTGTATTCCGGCGGCACGCCGGCGGGAAATCGCCCCGCCAGCCCCGCGTCCACCTCGTGTCGCAGCCACGACGCCTGATTGTGACCCTCGGGCACCGGAAAGACCGGCATGCGGTCGCGGGTCTCCCAGACCTCCTTGTAGGACTGCACGCGCTCGGCGATGAGCAGCGTCGAGTCGCACGCGCCCGGGAGTTCGTCGTCCCACAGCGCCCGCATCTCGGCGGCGGACTTCAGGTAGTAGCCGTCGCCGTCGAACTTGAACCGGTTGGGATCCGACAGCGTCTTGCCGGTCTGCACACACAGCAGCGCTTCGTGATTATGCGCGGCGTCGCGGGTGACGTAGTGGCAGTCGTTGGTGGCGAGGGCCGGGATGTCGAGTTTGCGGCCGATCTCCAGCAACCCGTCGCGGACCCGCCGCTCGATCGAAAGGCCATGGTCCATCAGCTCGAGGAAGTAATTGTCAGCGCCGAAGATCTCCCGCCATTTCGCGGCTGACTCCAGCGCCTCGCGATCATGGCCAAGCCGCAGCCGGGTCTGCACCTCCCCCGACGGGCAGCCGGTGGTGGCGATGATGCCTGCCGCGTGCTCGCCGACGATCTCGGCGTCCATCCTCGGCCACTTGCCGAGTTGGCCCTCGAACGACGCCAGCGACGACAGCTTGAACAGGTTGCGCACGCCCGCCGCGTTCTCCGCGACCATCGTCAGGTGGGTGTAGGAGCCACTGCCCGACACGTCGTCGGCCTTCTGGCCCGGGTCGCCCCACAGGATGCGGCGGGTGTCGAAGCGGGATCCGGGCGCGATGTAGGCCTCGACGCCGATGATCGGCTTGATACCGGCCTCGGTGGCCAAGTTGTAGAACTCGCTGGCGCCGAACATGTTTCCGTGGTCGGTCATGCCGATCGCCGGCATCTCCAGCCGCTGGGCCTCGGCCAGCATCGGAGCGATCTTCGCGGCGCCGTCCAGCATCGAATATTCGGTGTGGTTGTGCAGGTGCACGAAGGACGACCGATGAGCGCTCGCGCTGAGAGCAGATGGACCCGAGTTCATAGGGACGCCAGTGTATGACCGCCCACCGACGAGCACGGGCGTGTCGGAGTGCGTGTCTTATCGCGTTAGCGAAGTTAGCTGTTCACGCAGGTAGTCGGCGACACCTCGATCGGTCGTCAGCTCGATGGCGGCGCGGTATGCGTGTGCTGCGGGCCCGGCCCGGCCCGCCTCGGCCAACAAGTGGGCGCGGGTGCTCCAAGCCGGCTGGAAGCGCTCGACGGCCGGATCGCCGATCGCGTCCAGTGCGCGCAGCCCGGCGTCCGGTCCGTCGATCGCAGCGTCGACGGCGGCCAGCGCGACGGCCGCGCCCAGCGACGGCGCCACGCGCATCAGGGCGCGATACAGCTTTCGAAGCGGCTCCGGGTCGGTCGGTCGAGAGCAGTGTGCCGACTGGATTGCGGCCTCGTACTGGAACCGGCCCGGCCGGCCGGAGTCGTGAGCGCGTCGCAGGAACGCCTCACCGCGCGCGATCAGCGCGGCATCCCAGCGCGTCGCGTCCTGGTCGTCGAGCGGGATGTATCGGCCGTGGTCATCGCGTCGGGCGGACCTGCGGGCCTCCGACAGGCAGACCGTCGCCGCCAGCCCGAGCACCTCCGGCTCGTCGGGCAGCAACTCGGTCAGCACCAGCGCCAGGTGCAGCGCCTCCGCGGCCAGCGTTTCGATCGGCGCGGCCTGCGGCATCCACTGCCAGTCGATCGCGTACGCGCCGTAGACCGCTTCGAGCACCGCGGGCAGCCGTGCGGCCAGGTCGTCGCGCTCGGGCAGCACGAACGGAATTCCCGCGTCGCGGATGCGCTTCTTGGCCCGCACCAGACGCTGCGCCATGGTGACGGGTTCGACCGCGAAGGCCTCGGCGATGGCGCTCGCCTCGACCCCGAGCACTGTCTGCAGCATCAACGGCGTGCGGATGTTCGGCGCGATGGCGGGGTGGGCGCAGACCAGCATCAGCTCGAGCCGCCGGTCGGGGATGGCGGGCATGTCGTCGTCGATTTCGCCAGCGTCTTGGGCGGTTTCGCCGAGCGGATCGGTCATCCGGTACGCATGTGACTTCCACACGTCGCGCAACCGGTTGCGGGCGACCGTCAGCAGCCAGGCTTCGGGGTTGGCCGGAATTCCGTCCTCTGGCCAGCGTTGCAACGCGCGTTCCAGCGCATCGGCCAGCGCGTCCTCGGCGGTTCCGACATCTCGGGTGGGCGCCGCCAGCACGGCGAGCAGCCGACCGTAGGATTCGCGAACGAGGTCGGCTACCCGCCGCTGGGCTGTCATCTGCTCTTCGCGCAAGCGCTCATCCTGTTACGGGTTGTACCATCCGCGGTCGGCGGCGAATGTCCGTGCCACCGGGCGGATTTCGATGGAACCCCAGCCGTTGGCCGGGTTGCGCTGAGCCCACTTCAGCGCCTCGTCCAGGTTGGCCACCTCGATGACGAAGATGCCGCCGAGGCGTTCCTTGGTGTCGGCGAAGGGGCCGTCCTGGACCTCGGGCTTGCCATTGCGGGCGGTCACTGTCGTGGTGGACACCACCGGTTCGAGTACCTCGGTGCCGATGAGCACGCCCGCAGCGGACAGATCGTCGGCGTAGGCCTGGAACGCGGCCATCGCCGGCGCCATGTCCTGCTCGGTCAGTCCGATCTCACTGGCTTCCTGGTAATGCATCAACAGGCAGTACCGCATGGTGTCCTCCTCGACGTCGATTGTGACCCTGACACCGTTATGACGAGTCGGTCGCGACCGAATCGACATCTGACGGCCAAGCGGTCCGCGCAGGGCAGCGAGAGCGCTCATGAATGTTCTCCTTCTGTCGGTGGCCGCCCTGGTTGCGGGGCGGTCGCCAACTAGGAGTTGCGAGTGCCGGGTGGTCGCACACTTTTCTCCAAAGTCTGCGACGTCTTTTGTGAGTTGCGGCGCGCCCGCCGCAGGGCGTCGGCGGTGAACACCACCAGCGCCAGCCAGATCAGGGCGAAGCCGAGCCACCGGCCGACGGGCATCGGCTCGTGCCCGACCAGCACTCCCCAGGCCATCTGCAGGCCGGGGTTGAGGTAGAACAACAGTCCCAGCGTCACCATTGGCAGCCGTTGTGCGGCCGCCGCGAAGAGCAGCAGCGGAATCGCGGTCACCGGGCCTGCCAGCAGCAACAGCGCGGTGTGTGCGGTTCCGTAGTCGACGAAGTGCGCCTGGTGGTGGACCTGCAGCCAGACCATGTAACCGACCGCGACGGGAAGCGCCCACAATGTCTCCACCGCGACGCCCACCCGCGGGTCCGCGTCGACCACCTTCTTGATCAGGCCGTACAGGCCGAATGAGAACGCCAGGATGAGCGCGACGTACGGCACCTCACCCACTTCGGCGGTCAGTATCGCGACGGCCGCGACAGCGAGAACCAGCGCGAGAAGCTGCCACCGGTTGAGCCGCTCCCCAAAGATCACCACTCCGAGCGCCACCGTGACGAGCGGGTTGATGAAGTAGCCCAGGGCGGCGTCGACGACGTGGCCGTGGGTGACGGCCCAGATGTAGGTGCCCCAGTTGACCGCGATCAACGCCGACGCCGCCAGCAGCTGAAACCAGGCCCGGGCGCTGAGCCTGGACAGATCACCGAGGCGGCGCACCACGGCCAGCAGCACCAGGAGGAACACCGCACTCCACACGAAGCGATGGGCAAGTATCTCCGGCGCGGTGGCGGGCAGCAGCAGGATGAAGAACCCAGGGCAGAGCCCCCACCAGATATAGGCGCCTGCCCCGAACAGCAGCCCGGAGCGCCGCCGCCCGTCGTTCACAGTTTTCCCCCGCGAGCGGGAGGTCCCCCCTGGTTGCGCAGTACGTCCAGCGCGTGTTGCAGGTCGGACGGGTACGGGCTGCTGAACTCGATGCGGCGCCCGTCGGCTGGGTGCGCGAAGGCCAATGAGCGCGCATGGAGCCATTGCCGTTCCAGACCGAGCCTTTTGGCGAGCGTCGGGTCGGCGCCGTAAGTCAGATCACCGGCGCACGGGTGGTGCAGCGCAGCGAAGTGCACCCGGATCTGGTGCGTGCGGCCGGTTTCCAGCTCTATGTCGAGCAGGCTGGCAGCCTGGTGGGCTTCCAGTGTGTCGTAGTGGGTGATGCTGTGCCTGCCGTCGGCCATGACGGCGAACTTCCAGTCGTGGCCGCGGTGCCTGCCGATCGGCGCGTCGATGGTGCCGCTGGAGGGATCCGGATGTCCTTGCACCAGAGCGTGATAGCGCTTCTCGACGGTGCGCTGCTTGAACGCCCGCTTCAGCAGGGTGTACGCGCGCTCGGAGAGCGCGACCACCATCACACCCGATGTGCCGACGTCGAGGCGGTGCACGATGCCCTGCCGCTCGTGAATGCCCGAGGTGGTGATCCGGAAGCCCGCGGCCGCCAGTCCACCGAGCACCGTCGGTCCGTGCCAGCCGACCGTGGCATGAGCGGCCACACCGGCGGGTTTGTCGACCGCGACGATGTCGTCGTCGGAGTACAGGACGGTCATGCCCTCGATATCGACCGGCGTGTTCTCCGGCGGCCCAGGCGCTTCGGGCAGACGCACCTCCAGCCACGCGCCCGGTGTCAGCCGGTCCGACTTGCCGACCGTGGTGCCGTCGATATCGACACCGCCCTCTTCGGCCAGCGCCGCGGCTGCGGTGCGGGACAGGCCGAGCAGCCGGGCCAGCCCGGCGTCGACGCGCATGCCCGCCAGTCCCTCCGGCACGGGCATCGAGCGGGTGTCCATCAGGAGGGTTCGGTCTCTTGCCCGCCGCCGACGCCCGATTCCTCCGATTCGTCGTCACCGGGCCTGCGTCTGCCGACGGTGTCGAAATCGAACCCGAACAACGACAGCACCACCAACAGGATCGCCCCGCCCACCACCGACGGGTCAGCGACGTTGAACACCGGCCACCAACCGATGGACAGGAAGTCGACGACGTGGCCCCGCAGCGGAGCAGGCGAGCGGAAGAACCGGTCGACGAGGTTGCCCATCGCACCGCCGAGGATCATGCCGAGGCCGATGGCCCACCACGGCGACACCAGCCGCCTGCCCATCCAGATGATGCCGATCACCACGCCGCTGGCGATCAGGGTCAACACCCAGGTGTAGCCGGTGGCCATCGAGAACGCGGCGCCGGAGTTGCGGACCAGCGTCCACGTCACGGTGTCACCGATGATCGAGACCGGCTGACCTGGCGTGAGAAGCCTCACCGCCAGCACTTTCGTGACGACGTCGAGCGCCAGAATGACGGCCGCCACCGACACCAGTAGTCGGATTCGGCGCCGCGGCTTTGCTTCGGTGTCGTCGGCAGCGGTCACCGACTCGTTTGGAGCCGATTCGTCAGTCACGCCCCCATCATTCCAGTGCGCGATTTTGCAATGATGAGGGCGTGAGCCGCCTCGTCGTCATCACCACCGGCGGCACGATCGCCAGCAGCGCCGGCACTGACGGCGTGAAGCGGCCCACGACCAGCGGCGCCGATCTGGTTTCCGGACTCGACGTCGAGGTTGTGGACCTGATGTCGGTGGACAGTTCGCAACTGACGCCCGCCGACTGGGATGCCATGCGGACGGCGCTGGCCGCCGTCGCGCAGCGATCGGACGTCGATGGAGTGGTGATCACCCACGGCACCGACACCATGGAGGAATCGGCGCTCTGGCTGGAGCTGACCTACGACGGCGCCACGCCCGCGGTGATCACCGGCGCACTACACAGCGCCGACGCGCCGGACGCGGACGGACCGCAGAATCTGCGTGACGCGTTGACCGTCGCGGGCAGCCCGCAGGCCCGCGGCCTCGGCGTGCTGGTGGCTCTCGGGGGAACCGTCTGGCAGCCGCTGCGACTGCAGAAGGATGCGACAGCGGCTCACGGCGGCTTCGCAGGCGTCGCGGTGGGAGCGGTCACCGACGAGCGGTTCGACCTGCAGGCCGCAAAGGATCGGCCGTTTTTTGGTGAACTGGCGAGCGCCGACGCGCCCCGGGTCGACATCCTCGCGCTGTATCCGGGCGCCGACAGCGTGGCGATGGACGCGTGTGTCGCGGCCGGTGCCCGGGGGATCGTGCTCGAAGCGGTCGGCTCGGGCAACGCAGGCGCCGCGGTGATCAAAGCGGTCCGGCGACACTGTGGCGACGGCGTCGCGGTGGCGGTGTCGACCAGAGTGCCCGGCGGAAAGGTCGGCGCCGGCTACGGGCCGGGGCGCGCGCTCCTCGACGCCGGCGCCTCGATGGTGCCGCGACTGCGGCCCCCACAGGCCAGGGTGCTATTGATGGCCGCCCTGGCGGGCGGCGCGCCCGTCGACGACGTCATCACCCGCTGGGGGTGAGTCGGCGGCCAGCGCGCTGACATAGTCCGGCCAGTCCAAGCTGTCGACCGGATTGGCGCGTCGAACGTCGGGGGTGTCGTCGCCGAACGTGCGGACCGGCCCGGGGCCGGTGCTGCGGGTCTCGAACCGAATGGTCATCACGCCGTGCCCTGCTCCCTGAATCCAACCGTGGCCGTACTCGGTGTGCGCGACGTCGTCACCGATCCGCCAGGCAGGCGCCCGCTCCGTGGCCTGGCGCAGCGTCTGCGGCAGTCCGGTGTCGGACACTTCTTCGGCCATCAGCTCCAGGTCAGGAAACAGCGACTCCTGCCGAACTTCTGACAGCCCCGAAAAACCAACGCCGACAAGGCGAATGGGGCCGACGTCGACGGGATCCAACAGGAGCTTGCGCGCCATCGCGATCAGCGTGGCGGCGTCTGCGGTGGCATACGGCAGTGTCGCCGAACGGGTCAGGATACTCATATCGGACTTCCTCAGCTTGACGGTGACGGTGCGTGCGCCGCGGCCGTCCTTCTCGAGTCGCGCGTGCGCATGCTCCCCGATCGGGCCCGCCGCCTCACGCAGTTGATCGAGGGTGGTCAGGTCTTCCGGGAAGGTGGATTCGGCGCTGATCTGTTTGGCGGGTCCGTTCTCGGCGACGGGTCGGTCGTCGATGCCCCGGGCCAGCTGGTGCAGCGCAGGGCCGACGGTGCCACCGAGGATGTTGGCCGCCTCGGCGTCCGACAAGGCGGCGAAGGCGCCGACGGTCTCGATACCGAGCCGGTGCAGCTTTTCCTCTGCGACGGGACCGATCCCCCAAAGGCGGCGGACGGGCAAACCGTCCAGCAGCGCGCGCTCCTCGTCGCGGCGCACCACCCGAATGCCGTCGGGTTTGGCCAGTCCCGAGGCGATCTTGGCGATCTGCTTGCCTGATCCGGCGCCGACGGACGCGACGAGCCCGGTCACGTCGCGAATCTTGCCCCGCAGCGCCTCGCAGAACTCCGCAACGTCGGGCGCGGTGGCGCCCGCGAGTTCGGCGGGCTCACCGAAGGCCTCGTCGAACGACAGCTGCTCGAGGGTCGGCACCACCGAACGGACGGTGTCGAGCACGCGGCGGCTGGCCACGCCGTAGACGACTCCCCGCGGCGGCAACACCACGGCCGTGGCGCCGACCATCCGGCGGGCCTGGTGCATCGGCATCGCCGATCTCGCACCGTACACCCTGGACTCATAGCTGGCGCCTGCGACCACGCCGCGGCCGCCGAGCCCGCCGACGAGGACCGGGCGTGCGCGCAATGTAGGGCGGGTCAGCTGCTCGACCGACGCGAAGAACGCATCCATGTCGAGGTGCAGGACCCAGCGAGCAGCCACATCTGCCGATGCTAGGACGCTAGCCTGGCGATCATGACGCACCAGGCCGACAATGCCTTCGCTCCTCACGTGCGCGACGTCGGCATCTTCGGTCCCTGGGTGCAGCATTTCGAGCAGAACGAGCACTTGCACGCCAACGTCGACGCGGCCATCGCGTTCGAGGACCGCTGCGACATCCCCGACTCGGTGCGCCACCCGCTGATCGAATCGGTGCGGCGGTTCCAGCTCGGCGAGAGCGGTGACGGAGAACAGCTGCTGCGCAAGGCCGCGCGTGCAGGCGATCCCGACTACCTGCGGGCCGCAGAATTATTCGTGGCCGAAGAGCAGCAGCACGCCGCGTTGCTCCTGCGCCTGCTCGGTTATCTCGGCGGCCAGCCGATGCGCAGTCACTGGTCGGACGCGGTGTTCGTGCGGTTACGCAGGCTGATGGGCCTGCGGACGGAGTTGATGGTGCTGACGGTCGCCGAAGTAGTCGCGCTGTCCTACTACGGCGGCCTGGCCAACGCGGGACCGGACCCCGTCGTGCGGTCGGTGGCCGACCGGATTGTCGCCGACGAGCATCCACATGTGCGCTTCCAAGTCGACCGGCTCCGCGCCGGCTTCGCCGACTCACGCACCGCGGCGCGGGCCCTGGCGTTCGCCTTCTGGTGGCTGACGGCAATCGGTGCGACCGTCGTGGTGGCCTTCGACCACGGCCCGCTGCTCGATGCGATCGGCTACCGGCGCACGCGTTTCATCCGCGACGTTCTCGCCGACTTCGCCAAGGTCGCCTCTGCCGTCCTGCGCCGCTAGACCTTGGCGATCGCCACCCGAACTCCGTCGCCGATAACACTGCCGTCGGCTGGTTCGCCGAACTCGAAAGTGGTGGCAAGGATCTCCCGCGCGATCATGTCGGCGTGCGTGCGTGCCCAGTCCTGGCGTTCCGCAGGCACCGCCATCAGCACCGAAATACGGTCTGACACATCCAGACCCGTCGTCCTGCGCAGTTCCTGAAGTTCGCGGATACGGTCTTTGGCCCAGCCCTCGGCCTCCAGCTCGGGCGTGACCGTGCCGTCGAGCACCACCAGACCCGACCCCTCGGACAGTGCCGCGGTGAACTCCGGATCGGCGGCCACCAGCCGCGAGCTGAACTCTTCGGGCAGCAGTACCGCTGGTCCCGCGGTGAGCGTGCCGTCCGAATTGACGACGCCGCCGCCCGCCTTCACGGCCTTGATCGCGGCCTGCACGTCCTTGCCGATGCGCGGCCCCGCTGCGCGCGCGTTGACCGTCAGCTCGAACCGGCCGAACTCCGAAATGTCGTCGGTCAGCTCCACTTCCTTCACATTCAGCTCATCGGCGATCAGTTCCCTGAACGGTGCCAGGCGCTGCGGGTTCTCCACAGCGACAGTCAGCTTGGGCAGCGGCAACCGCACCCGCAACTTCTTCGCCTTGCGCAGCGACGACGCCGCCGAGGCCACCTCGCGCACCTGATCCATCGTTGCGACCAGGTCGGGATCGTGCGGCAGGTCGCCTTCTTCCGGCCAGTCGGTGAGATGCACCGAACGCTCGCCGGTGATGCCGCGCCAGATCACCTCGGTCGTCAGCGGAAGCAGCGGCGCGGCCAGCCTTCCCACCACCTCCAAGACGGTGTGCAGTGTGTCGATGGCGTCGGGATCCTCTTCCCAGAATCGCGAACGCGACCGTCGCACGTACCAATTCGTCAGCGCCTCGGTGAACTGGCGCAATTCGTCGCAGGCGCCTGAGATGTCGCAGACATCCATCGACGTGGTCAGGTCGTCGCGCAGCTGCGCGAGCTTGGCCAGGATGTAGCGATCCAGGACATGCGTCGAGTTCGTCCGCCAGGTGCCCTTCTTCGGCGCGTACAGCGCCAGGAATGTATAGGCGTTCCAGATCGGCAGCTGCACCTGCCGAACACCCTCGCGGATGCCCTGTTCCGTGACGAACAGGTTGCCGCCGCGAAGGATGGGAGACGCCATCAGGAACCAGCGCATGGCGTCGGAACCGTCCCGGTCGAAGACCTCGGAGACGTCCGGATAGTTACGCAGCGACTTGCTCATCTTCTGGCCGTCGTTGCCGAGCACGATGCCGTGCGACACACAGGTTTTGAACGCCGGGCGATCGAACAACGCGGTGGCCAGGACGTGCATCATGTAGAACCAGCCGCGCGTCTGTCCGATGTACTCCACGATGAAGTCGGCCGGGAAATGCGACTCGAACCAGCCGGCGTTGTCGAACGGGTAGTGCACTTGGGCGTAGGGCATCGATCCGGAGTCGAACCAGACGTCGAACACGTCGGGAATGCGCCGCATCGTGGACTTGCCGGTCGGGTCGTCGGGATTGGGCCGCGTCAACTCGTCGATGTAGGGCCGGTGCAGGTTATCCGGCCGCACACCGAAGTCCCGCTCCAACTCGTCGAGGCTGCCGTACACGTCGATGCGCGGATACGCCGGATCGTCGGATGTCCACACCGGAATAGGACTGCCCCAGTAGCGATTCCGAGAGATCGACCAGTCACGGGCATTGGACAGCCACTTGCCGAACTGGCCGTCCTTGACGTGTTCGGGGTACCAGGTGATCTGCTGGTTGAGCTCCACCATGCGGTCGCGGAATTCGGTGACCTTGACGAACCAGGACGAAACAGCCCGGTAGATCAACGGGTTCCGGCACCGCCAGCAGTGCGGGTAGGAGTGTTCGTGGGTTTCGTGCCGCAGCAGCACCGGCCGGTTCTGCGCGGCCGGACCGCTCTGGTTCTTGAGATCGCGGATGATCTGCGGGTTGGCGTCGAAGATGTGCTGGCCCGCGTAGTCGGGCACCGTCTCGTCGAACCGGCCCCCCGCGTCCACCGGCGTGACGGGGACGATGTCAGCCGCCTGTGCGATGGCCATGTCCTCCTCGCCGTAGGCGGGTGACGTGTGCACGATGCCGGTGCCGTCGTCGGTGGTGACGTAATCGCCCGGCAGCACCTGAAAACTGTTGGGCGCGTCCATGAAATACGGCAGCGGCGGCAGGTAGTGCATGCCGAGAAGTTCGTCGCCCGAATAGCTGGCCAGGATCTCGGGTTCCTCGCCCAGTTCGCGTGCGTAGGCGGCCAGCCGCGCCCTCGCCAGCACGAAGCGGTGCTCCCCCGCGCGTACGACCACATACTCGACATCCGGATTGACCGCGACCGCCTGGTTGGACGGCAAGGTCCACGGCGTGGTCGTCCACACCAACAGGTACGCATCCTGCAGCGGGCCTTCGATGACTCGGAATCCGACCGTGATGGCCGGGTCCTGACGGCTCTGGTAGACGTCGTCGTCCATCCGCAACTCATGGCTGGACAGCGGCGTCTCGTCGTTCCAGCAGTACGGCAGCACCCGGTTGCCTTCGTAGGCAAGACCTTTGTCCCACAACTGCTTGAACGCCCAGATCACCGACTCCATGAACGTGAGATCCAGTGTCTTGTAGTCGTTGTCGAAGTCGACCCAACGCGCCTGCCTCGTCACGTATGCGCGCCACTCCTGCGTGTACTTGAGCACCGACGCGCGACAGGCATCGTTGAACTTCTCGATGCCCATCTCTTCGATCTGCGATTTGTCGGTGATGCCGAGCTGCCGCTGCACTTCCAGCTCGGCGGGCAGCCCGTGGGTGTCCCAGCCGAAGCGGCGGTCCACCTTGTACCCACGCATGGTGCGGTACCGCGGGACGATGTCTTTGACGTAGCCGGTCAACAGGTGGCCGTAGTGCGGCAGGCCGTTGGCGAACGGCGGCCCGTCGTAGAACACGTACTCCGGCGCACCGTCGCGGCGCGCAACGCTGGCGCGGAAGGTGTCGTCGTTCTCCCAGTAGTCCAGGACGTCGGATTCAATCGCCGGGAAGTTGGGCGCGCCGCCTGCCGGCTTCGGATAGGTGGTCACGGTCGTGCGTCGTCTCCTGTGCCAAACGTCGTTCATGGCACGGGGACGACGACGCGCCGGTGCGCGAACGCCGCGGTACCACCCCGCTTGCGCACATGTGTGCGCCGCTCAACTTGCGGCTGTGACGGGCCTACCCGTTCGGGTCTACTGGGCCTGAGCTGTTCTTCCGAAGGCTTCCCGGTGATGGCCGGATCTGCGCCGATACGTCAGATTCTAGCGACTCAGTGACCGACCGCCATCGGGGTGTGCTGCGCAGGCATGGCCTCGGACGTCAGCTCGATCAGCGCCAGCGGCAGCTGCTCGGCCAACTCCTCCACGGTGTAGGAGTCGAAGCTGCGGGTGTCATACCACCAGTCCAGCTGAACCAGGCCGTCCGCCCGGTATGCCCGCAGCTCGAGCGCATGGCGCAGACCGGGCTCCGTGCCGAGGTACGAGAAGAAGATCTCCGACGGCGGCTGGGCCGCGAGCTTCGGCGCGGCCGGCCCTGTCGCGAGGCTGCGGTGCACGACGCCCAACGACTCCGTGGCGGTGGCGAGACCCGCTGAGGTGCATGACAACGACACCGCCCCGCTGTGGCCGGCGACGTCGACGGGAACAACACCCTCGCCGATCGTCCGTGCGATCGCGAGACCCAGTGCCGCGAGAAGGATTTCCTCGCCCGCCAGGCCGAGATACCACTGCGCGCCGTCCAGTTCCCCGGTCAGCGTGCTGTCCAG
>NZ_JAVHWR010000140.1:0-41406 GCF_032159565.1 Mycobacterium sp. | reverse complement strand
GATGTGCGCCTGAACCGTCATCTCCGGGCGGGCGAACCCCGCCTTCGCTTCGTAGAGGGCGATGTCGCCGGGGTACGGCGTGAATGTCGGATAGCGACGCCGGATCTCGGCGGCGTCGAGCATCTCGTGCGACAGGCCCCATTCCTGGCTGGCGCGTTGGCTTCCGGCGACGGTCAGGCAGTTCGACGGCCCCATGAACAGGCCGCCGGTCAGCCGGTAGACCTCGAGCCCGGTGTCGGTGGCGAGTTGGTCCCACAGCTCGTAAGCCCGCAGGAGCAACGGCACGTACGCCGGGTCCTCGAAGTAGGACTGCCGAATGATGCGCGAGCCGCCGTGGCTGGAGCCCTTGTCGTGTGCGGGAGTGAACTTCTCCAGCCCCAGCACTCGCTGACCCCGCGCGGCCAGGTGGTAGGCGGCGGCGCTGCCCATCCCGCCGAGACCGATGACGATGACGTCGTAACCCATTGTTTGCGTTACCTCTTGATCCGCGCCATCTCGGGATCGACGACGGGCTCGGCGTGCACACCGGCCGCCAACCGGGTGCCGCGATAGTCGACGGTGACGCCGTCACCGACCTCGGCCGCGGCAGGCAGCCACGCGTAGGCGATGGTGCGCCCGACCGTCGGCGAATACGCCGCGCTGGTCACATATCCGACGCAGCGCTCGGCGATGTACACCGGCTCCTTGCCGAGCACGACGGCGGTCGGTTCGTCGAACACGATGCTGCGCAACACCTTCTGCGGTGCCGCCGCGCGCTCCAGCGCCGCCTTGCCGACGAAGTCGTCCTTGGTCATCTTGACCGCGAAGTCCACGCCCGCCGCGGCGGGCAGGTGCTCGGCGGTCATGTCGGTGCCCCACAGCCGGTAGCCCTTTTCGATGCGCAGGCTGTTGAACGCGATCCGCCCTGCGGCGATCACGCCGTGTGGCCTGCCCGCCTCGACGAGCAGATCCCACAGCGCGGCACCGTATTCGGCGCTGGTGTAGATCTCCCAGCCCAGTTCGCCGACATAGGAGACCCGCAGCATGGTGACGGGAATCGCGCCGAGGTAGGTCTGCAGCGCGCGGAAGTACTTGAATTTGTCGTGCGCCAGGTCGTCGGGGCACAGCGGCGCCACCGTGTCGCGGGCCAGCGGGCCCCACACGCCGACGCAGCAGGTGCCGCCAGTGATGTCGCGCAGCGTGACGTCACCAGGTAGGTGGCGGCTGAGCCAGTCGAAGTCCATCGGCCCGTTGACGGCGACCTGGAACCGGTCGTGCGCGAGCCTGGCGACGGTGATATCGCTACGGATTCCGCCGGTTTCGTCGAGCAGCATCGTGTAGGTGACCGATCCGACGCTCTTGTCGACGTTGTTGGTGGACATCCGCTGCAGGAACGCCGCCGCGCCTGTGCCCGCGATCTCGTAGCGGGTCAGCGGCGTCATGTCGTACATGGCGACGTGCTCGCGGGTCCAGTGCGCCTCGGCGATCGAGATCGGCGACCAGAACTGCGACGACCAGTCGTCGCGCTGCGGGAACGGCAGACCGTCGGCGCTGAGTCGTTGTGCCAGTTCGGCGTTCGCCTCGAACCAGGCCGGCCGCTCCCAACCCGCACCTTCGTAGAAGAACGCACCGAGCTCCTTCTGCCGCTCGTAGAACGGGCTGGTGCGCAGCCCACGGAGCGCAGTGCGGAACTGGGAGGGGTGGATGACGTCGTAGACCTCGACGAAGGCCTGCGAGCTGGTCTGCATGATGAAATCGGGGCTGCGGGCCATGTCCTCGAAGCGATAGAGGTCGCATTCGTGGGTGTCGATCGACGGTGTTCCGTCGACGATCCATTCCGCCGTCGCCTTGGCGACACCGGCGGAGTGCGTCACCCACACCGCTTCGGCAACCCAGAACCCCTTCAGGTCGCGATGCTCACCCATGATCGAGAAACCGTCGGGCGTGAAGGAGAAGATACCGTTGAACGCTTCTTCGACCTTCGAGTCCCCAAGTGCCGGAATGAGTTCGGCTGCTGCCGACCAAGCGGGCGCGAAGTCCTCCTCGGTGAAGGGCAGCATCGACGGCATCGGCTCGCCTGCCGTATCGGCCATCAGGGTGGTCATATCGACTGGCATCGGCCGGTGGCTGTAGGAGCCGATACCCAGGCGGTCGACGTGCTCGCGGAAATAGACGTCCTGATCTTGATGGCGCAGGATCGGAAGGCCGGCCTCGGACGACTCGGTGTTCCGGCCCACCAGCGCGGCGATCTGTCCGGTGCGCGCGTACTGGTGCGCCATCGGAACCAGTGGCACCACGAGGCCGACCTCCTTGGCCAGCCGGGCGCCCCAGAACCCGGCCGCACACACCACGATGTCGGCGTCGACGACACCGTCGGCCGTGCGCACACCGACCACCCGGCCGCCCTTGTCGACGATTCCGACGACCTCGATGTGCGGCACGAAAGTCGCGCCGCGCGCCATCGCGCGACCGGCCTGGGCCTCGACGGCGCGCACCGCCTTGGCCAGCCCGTCGGCGGGTGTGTGGAAACCCCCGAGGATGCGGTCGACATCGACCAACGGATGCAGCTGGACGCATTCGGCGGGGCTGAGCAGCCTGCCCTCGATTCCCCAGGCTTCGGCCCAGCCGACCTTGCGGTGCAAGTCGGCCCAGCGCTCGGGGGTGGTGGCCACCTCGAGCCCGCCGACCTGGTTGAAGACCCAGCCGTCGCGGTGTTCCAGCGAGCAGAACTTGTCGATGGTGTATCCCGCGAAAGCGCTCATCGTCTTCGACGGATTGGTTTGGAACACCAGGCCGGGCGCGTGGGAAGAGGACCCGCCGGTGGCGAACAGCGGCCCCCGGTCGAGCACCGTGAGGTCGGTGAGTCCGCGCGCGGTGAGCTCGTCGGCGAGGGCAGCCCCGACGACCCCGGCACCGATCACGACGACTTTTGGCATGGCGAGCCGATCTGTCGGCTGTTGCTTATAGCGCAACGCGTTGTGCAAGACGCAACAAATGCTCCTCCAGCAGAGTCGCCACGTCAACAGGAACACGCCGAAAAGAACAGCCTGGCAACCGGCTGTGAGCAGGAGACCTGCGAGTGGAGGGCGGCTACTCTTCTGAGCTGGACGAGTCCTCGGGCAGCACGGCCTCGAGGGCAGGCCCGGTGATGCGGCGGAATGCCCGCCGTGGCCGGTTCGTGTCGAGGATGGCGACCTCGAGTGTGTCGGGGCCGAGGATACGGTCCTCCGAGCCGTTGCGACCCGCCTTGAGGGCCGCGACGGCGATCTTCACCGCCTCCGAGAGCCCGGTGTTCTCGGCATAGGAGTCCTTGAGCTTCTCGATGATCGGCTCCGTCGTGCCGCCCATCACCACGAAGTGCGGTTCGTCGGCGATCGACCCGTCATAGGTGATGCGGTAGAGCTCCGGCGCCTTGGTCTCGCCGAAGTGTGCGACCTCGGCCACACACAACTCGACCTCATAAGGCTTGGCCTGCTCGGTGAAGATAGTGCCCAGCGTCTGGGCGTACACATTCGCCAGCTGACGGCCGGTGACGTCGCGTCGGTCGTAGGCGTAGCCCCGGGTGTCCGCGAACTGGATGCCGCCGCGGCGCAGGTTGTCGAACTCGTTGAACCGCCCGACCGCGGCGAACCCCACTCGGTCGTACAGCTCGCTGACCTTCTGCAGCGACCGCGACGGGTTTTCCGCGACGAACAGCACACCGGAGTCGTACGCGAGCACCACCACGCTGCGGCCCCGGGAGATACCCTTGCGCGCGAGTTCCGACCGTTCGCGCATCGCCTGCTCGGGCGAGATGAAATACGGAAAGCTCACGAGTCGCCCCGCGCATCGGTCGACGGCCCGGACGTGGTGCGGAATGTGTCTTCGCGAGAACGACTTTCGATGACCTCACGGGCCAACGCCGCGATCCGCTGCTCGGGCACCTCCTCGGCACCCTCGGCACCGAGGATCACCGCCGTCGGGTAGATGCCACGCACCAGATCGGGCCCGCCGGTCGCGGAGTCGTCGTCGGCCGCGTCGTAGAGGCCCTCGATGGCCACCCGCAGCGCCGACTCGGCATCGACCACCCGCGAGTACAGCTTCTTGATCGACGACTTGGCGAAGATCGAGCCGGAACCAACCGACTGGTAGCCCTCTTCCTCGAAGTTCCAGCCACCCGCGGCGTCGAACGAGACGATGCGCCCCGCCGCCTCCGGATCGGAGTCGTCGAGGTCGTAGCCGGCCAGCAACGGCAGCGCGATGAAGCCCTGCAGTGCCGCACCGAGATTGCCGCGCACCATGGTCGCCAAGCGGTTCACCTTGCCCGGGAACGTCAGCGGCACACCTTCGACCTTCTCGTAGTGCTCGAGTTCGACGGCGTAGAGGCGGGCGAATTCGACGGCGATCGCCGCCGTGCCCGCGATGCCCGTCGCCGTGTAGTCGTCGGTGATGTACACCTTCTTCACGTCACGGCTGGCGATCATGTTGCCCTGGGTCGCGCGGCGGTCACCCGCCATCACCACACCACCGGGAAAGGTCAGCGCGACGATCGTGGTGCCGTGCGGCAGCGCATCACCCGCTCCGACGCCCTCGGCACCGGTTCTGTTCACGGGTAGGAGTTCGGGCGCGGAACGACGAAGCAGTTCAGAGAAGGACGACAGGTCTACGCGCACGTGAGGAGCATAGAAGGCTTGCGGAACTGACGGAGCTCCGGGAAGAGGTGACGGGAAGTGCAGCTGATCGCGTTGCGTCCAGCTCACTGGCCACCCTTCTGGACGTATGCGCGAACGAAGTCTTCGGCATTCTCCTCGAGAACGTCGTCGATCTCGTCGAGCAGATCGTCGGTCTCCTCGGTCAGCTTCTCGCGACGCTCCTGCCCGGCGGCCGTGCTGCCGGTGAGGTCGTCGTCCTCGCCGCCACCACCGCCGCGCTTGGTCTGCTCCTGAGCCATCGCTGCCTCCTGCTTTGTCATCGGCGCCTATAGCCGCCCGCCGTTACTTCACACTACCGTTCGGCAGCGGGATTGCCCGGGATAGCACGGCTAATTGGTGAGCTGCTCTACCAGTTCTACGGCGCTGTCAACGGAGTCCAGCAGCGCCCCGACGTGCGCTTTACTACCCCGCAGCGGCTCCAGGGTCGGAATCCGGACGAGCGAATCACCGCCGAGATCGAAGATCACCGAGTCCCAGCTCGCCGCCGCGATGTCGGCGCCGAAGCGTCGCAGGCACTCCCCACGGAAGTAGGCGCGCGTGTCGGTCGGCGGATTGTCGACGGCGTCGCGCACCTGCTGTTCGGTGGTCAGCCGCTTCATCGAGCCGCGCGCCACCAGGCGGTTGTAGAGCCCCTTGTCGAGGCGCACATCGGAGTACTGCAGATCGACCAGGTGCAGGCGCGGTGCCGACCAGTTGAGGTTCTCCCGGTTGCGGAAGCCTTCGAGCAGACGGAGTTTCGCCGGCCAGTCCAGGATATCCGCACATTCCATCGGGTCCCGCTCGAGCAGGTCGAGGACGTTGGCCCAGGTTTGCACGACGTCCGCGGCGCGCGGGTCGGGGTCGCGGCTGTCCACCAGCTTGGCCACCCGGTCCAAGAAGATCCGTTGCAGCGCAAGGCCGGTCAACTCGCGCCCGTCGGCGAGAGCGACGGTGGCGCGCAGCGACGGGTCGCGGCTGACGACGTGCACGGCGTGCACGGGCCGGGCCAGCGCGAGATCGCTGAGGTCGATGCCCTCTTCGATCAGGTCCAACACCAGCGAGGTGGCACCGAGCTTGAGGTAGGTCGACGTCTCGGCGAGGTTCGCGTCACCGATGATGACGTGCAGTCGCCGGTATTTGTCGGCGTCGGCGTGCGGTTCGTCGCGCGTGTTGATGATGCCGCGTTTCAGCGTGGTCTCCAGACCGACCTCGACCTCGATGTAGTCGGACCGCTGGGACAGCTGGAATCCGGGCTCGTCGCCCGACGGCCCGATCCCCACCCGGCCGGACCCCGTTATCACCTGGCGGGAGACCAGGAACGGGGTCAATCCTGCGATCACGGCCGAGAACGGCGTCTGGCGCGACATCAGATAGTTCTCGTGCGAACCGTAGGACGCGCCCTTGCCGTCCACGTTGTTCTTGTAGAGCTGCAGCTTCGCCGCGCCCGGCACGCTGGCCACATGGCGCGCGGCGGCCTCCATCACGCGTTCGCCGGCTTTGTCCCAGACGACCGCGTCCAGCGGGTCGGTGCACTCGGGTGCCGAGTACTCCGGGTGGGCGTGGTCGACGTACAGCCGCGCGCCGTTGGTCAGGATCATGTTGGCCGCGCCGACCTCGTCGGCATCCACCACCGGCGGCGGACCCGCCGACCGGCTCAGGTCGAAACCGCGCGCGTCGCGCAGCGGCGATTCCACCTCGTAGTCCCACCGGGTGCGCTTGGCGCGCTGGATCCCCGCGGCGGCCGCATAAGCCAGCACCGCCTGCGTGGACGTCAGGATCGGATTCGCGGTGGGGTCCGACGGCGACGAGATGCCGTACTCGACCTCTGTTCCGATAATCCGCTGCATATCCCCAGCCTAGGCGACGACCCGAAGTAGCCTGCGACCGTGCCATCGGATCAGCACGATCGCGACACGACCGCGAGCCGGTTGGTGGCCACGCTGGGCGCCCCCATGGCCGCCGCGAATTATCCGGTCACCATGGTTCGCGAGGTGATGGCTGCAGATCGCCCAGCTTGCGTTCGGCATCCCGATCGCCGCGCAGGTGGGCGGGGTCGCGGAGGGCAACTTCCTTGCCTTCATCCGTGTCACCGAGCTGACCGAAACGCCGCACCGGCGTGCGATGCACGATCAAGGACGGGAGTACGCACCGATGGTGTCTGCGGAGGTCGCACAACGGCGCGCTGCCGATCGATGGTTCCTCGAACGAGGGTTGCCTGCGGTACTTCGGCCTGGGGCGTTGGTGCGACGGCTGATCCCACGGTCGGCACCCGCAATGGCAGTTCTGGCGGTGTTCATGGCCAACTCCGTCCTGGTTGTTCTCGTCAGCGGCAAGCACACGATCGATATCGACGGTCACCCGACGCGCACAGAGTGGTTCGTCCTGGCGCTGCTGGTGCTGGTCCTGCCGGTCGCGGTGACTGTCGGCTGGCTGGTGTCGCGGATCCGTAGCGTGCGTGTCCGCACGTTGGTGGCCGTCGGGTCGGTGGGCGTAGCCGTCGCCGGGGGCATCCTCGGCGGCCCGAGCCCGCGAATCGTCACCAATCTTGTGTTCGAGGGCATCGTGATCCTGGGTGCGCTGGCATTCACGGCGTGCGGAGCGGGGTCGATCCTGGGGTGGGGCCTGCGGACCGCCTTGGCGAATCTCGCATTCGTCGGCGAGCTGTTCGTGCGCGCGCTGCCCGTCGTGCTGCTCACCGTCCTGGTCTTCTTCAACACCTACGTCTGGTCGATGGCGTCGACCATCAGCCGGCCTCGGCTGTGGCTGGCGCTGTCCTTTCTCGGCCTGATCGCTATCGCGTTCATCACATCGGCGACGGTGGACCGAGTGCGGCCCATGCTGGCGGGGTCCCGCCAATCTTTCGACGACGACATCCGGTTGACCGGCACCCCTTTCGAGGGCATGCCTCACCCCGCCGCCGGCTATCCGTTGTCTTGGACGGAACGCTGCAATGTGATCTTCGTGCTCGCCACGTCGCAGGTGCTTCAGGTCGGTCTTGTGGCCATCGTCGCCGGGCTCATCTTTTTCGTGCTGGGTTTGATCCTGCTCAGTCCGCAGTTGCTGGCGCAGTGGACACGAAACGGCCCGAGTGACGGCCAGCTCTTGGGGATGACGCTGCCTGTGCCGCAGGCCCTGATTCAGATCAGCATGTTTCTCGCAGCGATGACGTTCATGTATGTCAGCGCACGGGCCGTCGGCGACGGCGACTACCGGACCCGGTTCCTCGACCCGCTCATCGACGATCTTCGGCTGACGCTGGTCGCGCGCAGCCGCTATCGGGCCGCCGTCGCAGGCACCGGTTCGTAACGCTTTTCCAGCGATTCCACCCGAACACGACCAGAGCCTTGCGCGCGAATATCCCCGAGTTCCACGGCCGTCGTCGCATCGGCGTCACTCCACCATTCGCACTGGAATCTCGCCGTCTCTCGCGCACAATGGTCGCCGTGCCGAATATGCGAGAGGTCCATCAGTGGTTCCTGCATCGGGGGCTGCCGCTGGTGCTCACCCGTCGGGTCCGCTCGCGCGCGCTGATCGAGCGCTCGGCACCGGTGGTCAGCGGCGTCGGCGCGGTCATCGCGTTGACGATGGTGCTGGCCGAACTCACCGGCGGCGACCCGGATTTCGGCAACGTGACCCGCCTCGCCGTGCTGACCTTGTTATTGACCGCCGCCCCGGTGGCGCTGTACCTGCTGCATCAGACCGGCACCACGCTGGGCATCGCGGGCAGGCGCTCGGCCGCGCTTCTGGTGATGGCTTTGTTCGTGTTCGGACTTCCGTTCGCCGACAGCGGATTTTCCGGTTTTGCGGCCGCCGAGATCTTCGGCTTCGCCGTTGTCGCGCTGCTCGCCGTATGGCTGACATACCTCGGCTTCGGGGCGATCGCGCTGTGGGCGTTTCGGTACGCCATGGTGCAGGTCGGCGCGCTCGGCACCCTGATGAGCCGCGCACTGCCGCTGCTGATGCTCACGGTGGTGGTGTACTTCACCGGCGAGCTCTGGCAGCTGGCCGCAAGGATGACCCGCCAAAGGCTTTGGCAGACCGTCGGTTTCCTCGCCCTCGTCGCCATCGTCTTCATGGTCACCACGATTCGCGACGAAGTGCACGCGCTGCGCGACGACCGAGCCGAACAACACGACCCGGCCCGACTGCTGGCGGATACACCGCTGAAGATCGAGGCGGACCATCAGCCGACGCGCAGTCCGCTGTCACTGGCCGAGCAGGTGAACGTCGTGGCCGTGATGGTGGTATCGCAGGCGATCCAGGTGGTCTTCTTCACCGCTGGGCTGTTCGCGTTCTTCCTCGCGCTGGGCGTCATCGCCATACCCGACGATGTGACCGTTCTGTGGTCCGCCGAAGAGGGCTGTCCCGTCGGCGAACCGCCTTGCGCCGGAACGTGGTTCGGCGTTCACATCCCGATACCGCAGACCGTGGTGCACACGTCGCTGTTCGTCGCGGTGCTGTCCGGGTTGTACTTCACGGTGAGCACGAGCGTCGACCCGCTGTACCGGCAGCGTTTCTTCGACCCGCTGGTGTCCGACGTGGCGGTGAGCCTGGCCGGCCGCGACGCCTATCTCGAGATGGAGCTCCGCGGTTCCCTAGACCCGGTGCCCTAGGCACCGCGTGCATGGCTCTCCCCGTCACCGCGAGCGTGCGTGTCTGCACCCGACACGCCGCTCAGCGGCGTCACTCTGTGCACGCTCGTCACGGAACTAACTGCAGCGAATAGCTGTTCGCGAGATCGTCTTGGGTCACGCAAGCGGGGCTTGCAAGGCCTGGCAGATCGGCCAGCGTCAGAGCCGGGTCGATCGTCTGGCTGAATGTCTGCATAACCCAGCGCCTGCCGTCGGGGTCGACGAGCTCATAGATCTCCCGGCCCGCGTCGAATGTGAACACTACTTTTCGGTCAACCTGGTTGACGTTATACGGCGCCGGGTTCATGGAGGCCAGCTGTACGGTGGCCTGCCGGATCATCTCGAGGCCACCGAAATTGTTGTGTTCCAGCGCTTCTCGATGTAGCTTGCCGATGCTGCTCATCAGCCAGTACCTGGGTCCGTTCAGCAGGGCGGCGACGGTGCCGTTCTTTTCCGCGATGGCCTTCGCGTTCAACGCGTCCCACAGTTCGGCGGGGCAGTCGTTGAGCGGGAAAGTGTTGTAGACGTTGGCCTGTGGACCCGACGCGCCGACGGTGACCAGAAGCACCTCGCCGTAGCGCTTGCCGAATACGCCGTCGATCACAGAGATGTCATCGGACATATCGCGACGGTAGCCCTCGGCACGCCGCGAAGGTGCGCGAAGTGCCGCGATTCGACGGCGTGTCCGGCAGCAGACACGCACGCTCGCGGTGAGGGGGTGACCGACCCCGGCTCGCGGTGCAAGGCCTAAGGCCTACAGGTACTGACCCAGGTTCGACTCGGTGTCGATCGCCCGCGAGGCGCTCGACGACTTGCCGGTGACCAGGGTGCGGATGTAGACGATCCGTTCGCCCTTCTTGCCCGAGATCCGTGCCCAGTCATCGGGATTGGTGGTGTTGGGCAGGTCCTCGTTCTCGGCGAACTCGTCGACGATCGAGTCGAGCAGATGCTGAATGCGCAAGCCGGGTTGGCCTGTCTCCAGCACCGCCTTGATCGCATTCTTCTTCGCGCGGTCGACCACGTTCTGGATCATCGCCCCGGAGTTGAAGTCCTTGAAGTACATGACTTCCTTGTCACCGTTGGCGTAGGTGACTTCCAGGAACCGGTTGTCGTCGATCTCGGCGTACATCCGGTCGACGACCTTCTCGATCATCGCCTTGATGCATACCGCCCTGTCGCCGTTGAACTCGGCGAGGTCTTCGGTGTGAATCGGCAAGTGCTCGGTGAGGTACTTGCTGTAGATATCCTGCGCCGCTTCGGCATCCGGACGTTCGATTTTGATCTTGACGTCGAGACGGCCCGGCCGAAGGATCGCGGGGTCGATCATGTCCTCGCGGTTGGACGCTCCGATCACGATGACGTTCTCCAGCCCCTCGACACCGTCGATCTCCGACAGCAGCTGCGGGACGACCGTCGTCTCGACGTCCGAGCTGACGCCAGTGCCGCGGGTGCGGAAGATGGAGTCCATTTCGTCGAAGAACACGATCACCGGAGTGCCCTCAGAGGCCTTCTCCCGTGCCCGCTGGAAGATCAGCCGGATGTGCCGCTCGGTTTCACCGACGAACTTGTTGAGCAGCTCGGGGCCCTTGATGTTGAGGAAGTACGACTTCGCCTCGCGGGCGTCGTCGCCGCGCACCTCGGCCATCTTCTTGGCCAGCGAGTTGGCGACCGCCTTGGCGATCAGCGTCTTGCCGCAGCCGGGAGGTCCGTAGAGCAGCACACCTTTCGGCGGGCGCAGCGAGTACTCCCGGTAAAGCTCCTTGTGCAGGAAAGGCAGCTCGACCGCGTCGCGGATCTGCTCGATTTGGCGACCCAGGCCGCCGATGTCGCCGTAGCTCACATCGGGAACCTCTTCCAGCACCAGGTCCTCGACCTCGGCCTTGGGGATGCGCTCGAAGGCGTAGCCGGCCTTGGTGTCGACCAGCAGCGAGTCCCCGGGCCGCAGCTTGCGCGGCCGCAGGTCGTCGTCGACGTCGTCGTCGTAGCTGACGGGCAGGTCCTCCGCCGCAACCAGCGGATCGGCGAGCCAGACGATGCGTTCCTCGTCGGCGTGACCGACCACGAGGGCGCGGTGCCCGTCGGCAAGGATTTCGCGCAGGGTGGAGATTTCCCCGACGGATTCGAAGTTTCCGGCCTCCACGACGGTCAGCGCCTCGTTCAGACGGACGGTCTGGCCCTGCTTCAGTGACGTCGTTTCGATGTTCGGCGAGCACGTCAGCCGCATCTTGCGGCCGGAGGTGAACACGTCGACGGTGTCGTCCTCCTGGACGCCGAGGAGCACGCCGTAACCGCTCGGCGGCTGACCCAGCCGGTCGACCTCCTCACGGAGGGCGAGCAACTGCTGTCGGGCCTCCTTGAGGGTCTCCATCAACTTGGAATTCCTGGCAGCGAGCGAATCGATCCTCGCCTCCAGCTGGTGCACATCACGGGCGCTACGGAGACCGCTCTGCGGTCCCACCGCGTTTTCCAGCTGCTCGCGCAGTACTGCTGCTTCTCGGCGAAGTTCCTCGAGCTCGGCCGCGTCATCGCTGGACATCGGTGTCCCGTAGGATTCAGAACGCTCTGACTCGCTCATGTTGCGCTCCCTCCATGCACCGCAAGTTGGTGCAGTAACAACTTCAACGCTACCGGCGATTCAGCCTTTGTGTGCGGTCTAGGTATTCGACACACCAGCACCACTTGTTAGCCTGAAGCCTGACCCGGGCCAATCGAAAGGACAATCGTGACCCTCAAAACCCTCCTTACCGGCGTCGCAGCTGCTGCTGTGATGGGTGGTGCGGCCATGGGTGTGACGTCGATTGCATCCCCCGCAATCGCTTCCGCAGACGACTGCGTCGACGCGGGCACTCTGCAAGGTGTGATTGACAGCCTGGTGGCCCCGGGCGGGGACTTCGCGGGTCCCAAGGGCCAGCTGATCTCGCCGCCGCTCGGCATCCTGTCGGGCAAGTATGCCAACGGCAAGCTGCGGGGCCTCTACGCGGCCGGCACCCTGCCCACCCCGATCTCCGTCGGGGCGCCGACCTGCTCCGGCAACACGGCGACATCACAGATCACCGCGGTCGGTAAGACCATGCCGATCACCTTCGTCAACGTGCTGGGCAACTGGAAGGTCACCGGCGCATCCGCTAATACGGTGCTTGCAGCATTCGGCTGATCCCGACCAACATGCGACAGCGGCCAACGGTATTTCCGTTGGTCGCTGTCGCGTTCTTCGGCGTCATCGCACTGTCGGGGTGCAACAGCGATACGCCACCGGCGGCCGAACCGCCCACGACGACGGCCGTCGCGGCCACGCCGCCGCCCGTGTCATCTCCCCTCCCACCGCCGGAGGCACTCGTCGATGTGCTCGCCCGGCTGTCGGATCCCGCTGTGCCCGGCGCCGAGAAGACCGGCCTCGTCGAGTTGGCGACCGCCGATGACGCCGCGGCGCTCGACAGGTTCGGCAAGGCGCTCGCCGACAACGGCGCTCTGCCGCTGAGCTTCGAGGCGGTCGACATGAAGTGGTCGGACACCGAAGCGGGAAACGTGGTGGCGACCGTCAACGTCACGACCGCCAACAAGCCGCCCGGCACGTTCACCTTCCCGATGGAGTTCACCCCCGTCCGGACCGGATGGCAGTTGACTCGCAAGACCGCTGATCTGCTGCTCCAGTTCGGCGAGGGGGCGACCGCCGCATCGCCTCCTCCGTGACGACGGCCGGTATGTGGATCGGCTGGCTCGAGTTCGACCTGCTGCTCGGTGACGTGCATTCACTGAAACAGAAGCGCTCTGCGGTCCGGCCGGTGATCGCCGAACTTCAACGGAGGTTCGCTGTTTCGGCGTCGGAAACCGGATCGCAGGATCTGCACCGGCGCGCCGGTATCGGGATGGCTGTGGTGTCAGGCGACCGGACTCACGTGGTGGATGTGCTCGATGCCGCCGAGCGATTGGTCGCCGCACGGCCGGAGATGGAACTGCTCTCGGTGCGGCGCGGACTGCGACGCAGCGACGACGACTAGATCTGTCGCTTACGCCGTGACTGCATCGGCGCGACGGTGCCGGGGGCGAGCTTGCGCGCGCTGATCAGAAAAGCGGTGTGTCCACGCATGCTCTGTTGCGGCCGCACGGCCAGCCCCACCACGTGCCAGCCTCGCTGCAGCGTCTCCCACGCCCGCGGCTCGGTCCAGCACTGCTGCTCCCGCAAAGCCTCGACGACCCGCGACAGCTGGGTCACCGTCGCCACGTAGATCATCAGTACGCCGCCCGCTACCAGCGCTTCGGCGATCGTGCCCAGCACCTCCCATGGGGCCAGCATGTCCAGCACCACGCGGTCCACTTGGGGGCCGCTGTATTCGGCGACGTCGGCGATGACCAAATCCCAGTTCTCGGGCAGCTCGCCGAAGAAGGTCGCGACGTTGCGCGACGCGTGCTGGGCGTGGTCGTCACGCACGTCGTAGGACACCACCCGGCCCTCGGGCCCGACGGCGCGCAGCAGCGAGCACGTCATCGCACCCGAGCCTGCGCCCGCCTCCAACACCCTGGCGCCGGGAAAGATGTCGCCTTCGTGCACGATCTGAGCCGCATCCTTGGGGTAGATCACCTGCGCACCGCGCGGCATCGACATCACGTAGTCGACGAGCAGGGGCCGCAGCACAAGGAACGGATCGCCGTTGGCCGAGGGGACCACGCTGCCCTCCGGCAGTCCGATCACTTTGTCGTGGGCGATCGCTCCCCGGTGGGTGTGGAATTCGCCGCCTGCCGTCAGCACCACGGTGTAGTGCCGCCCCTTGACGTCGGTGAGCTGCACGCGATCTCCAACGGCGAACGGACCGGTCCTTGGCACAGCTGCCCAGCCTGCCAGCAGACGCGCCGAGGTAGGTGTCCGGGGTTGTCGGAGCGGAGCCATAAGCTGCCCGTCATGGACCAGAACGAGGTCCCGTCCCCGCCGTCGGAGCACCGAAGGCCAGCTCTGTCGCCGTCGCGGGCCAGCGACTTCAAGCAGTGTCCGCTGCTGTATCGGTTCCGCGCCATCGACCGCCTGCCCGAGCCGGCGTCGACCGCGCAGCTGCGGGGGTCGGTCGTGCACGCGGCGCTCGAACAGCTCTACGCACTGCCTGCGCCCGATCGTGTGCCCGACACCGCGAGGTCGTTGGTCGACCCCGCGTGGGAGCGCGTCGTGGCCGACCGGCCCGACCTCGCCGACGATATCGACGCTGACGTCCGGGCGGCGTTGCTGGACGAGGCGAGGGCGCTGCTGTCCGGGTACTACCGACTCGAGGACCCGACCCGGTTCGACCCGGAGAGCTGCGAAGAACGCGTCGAGGTCGAGCTCGCCGACGGCACTCTGCTGCGCGGGTTCGTCGACCGCATCGACGTCGCGCCGACCGGTGAGCTCAGAGTCGTCGACTACAAGACGGGCAAGGCGCCGCCGGAGGCCCGGGCGCTGGCCGAGTTCAAGGCGATGTTCCAGATGAAGTTCTACGCCGTCGCATTGCTTCGGTCACGCGGCGTCCTGCCTGCAAGGCTGCGGCTGTTGTATCTGGCCGACGGCCAGGTGCTCGACTACTCCCCCGATCTCGAGGAGCTCGAGCGATTCGAGAAGACATTGATCGCCATCTGGCGGGCCATCCAATCCGCAGGCGCGACAGGCGATTTCCGTCCGCATCCGTCACGGCTGTGCGACTGGTGCGCCCACCACGCGCACTGCCCGGTGTTCGGTGGCACGCCGCCTCCGTACCCGGGTTGGCCGGACCGCCCCGCCGAAGGCAGCGGTCCGGGTGACGATGCGGTGCTGTACTCGGCGGAGCCTGCTGCGTGAGCGTCCGAAGGCGAGCGTGAGTGAGGATCGCAGCGAAGCGAGGACCGCAGTGAGCGGGAGCCGAGCCATGAGCGTCCGAAGGCGAGCGGGAGTGAGGATCGCAGCGAAGCGAGGACCGCAGCGAGCGGGAGCCGGGGCATGAGCGTCCGAAGGCGAGCGGGAGTCGAGGCATGAGCGGATGTCACTACCGTCGGCTCGGCGCCGACGGCGACGTCCAACTCTTCGAGGCCACCGACTACACCCGAAGCAACTGGGATCGCGAGATCCAGCACGGTTCACCGCCGCTGGCACTGATGACAAAACTCATCGAGGAACTCGCACGCGATTCGCCGTTGCGCATCGGCCGGGTGTCGATGGACATTCTCGGCGCGATTCCTGTTGCGCCGGTGCGGGTTCGGGCCTGGGTCGAACGCCCCGGCAGTCGCATCTCCTTGCTGGCGGCCGAAATGGTGGCCGCACGGCCCGGCGGCCCCGACCGTGCCGTCGCCCGCGCGTCGGCGTGGCTGCTGGCGACCAGCGACACCGCCGACGTCGCCACGGACCGCTTCCCGCCCCTCGTCGAAGGCGAGGCGGATCGGGTACCGCACAGCTGGGAGGGCGCCACGGGCTATCTGGAAGCGATCAGCTGGCGCCGACAACGGGATCTCGACAACGGATCACCGGTCGTGTGGATGAGTCCACTCGCCCATCTCGTGGATGCCGAACCGATGACGCCGGTGCAGCGCCTTGCCCTGGTGGTCGACTGCGCCAACGGCGCGGGCGCGGCGATCGATCCCGCGGCCTTCGTGTTCATGAACACCGATACCGCGATGCATCTGCACCGCGTTCCCATCGGCAATGACTTCGCGCTGCGGGCACGGGGCTCGATCGGACCCGACGGCATCGGCGCCACCACAGCCGACATCTTCGACCGGCAAGGGTTCGTCGGGACGTGTGCCCAGACCTTGTTCGTTCAGCGGCGCTGACATGCATGAACGGCACATGGCGCGACAAGGTGTCGGCCGGCTTCATGAACTCCGGAGCCAAGGCGGACGACAAGATGCACACCCTGACCTCGCTGTCGGTGTTCGCCGCCCAGCATCACATGCACTGGGTAACCTGGGATTGGGCGCCGGCTGGAACAGCTCGTCCGGTAGCGAGGACGACCTCAGCAGGCTCGGCTTCTGGTTGGGCGCGGGCGCGCAGACCGACGTCGACGCCCACCCGGATCAGATGCATCCCTCCGATGTCCGGACGTGCAATCATCTCGGCCGGCGGGTGGCGGCGGTGACGCGACAACTCAACCTTGGTCGAGCGGCTTCATCTCCTGCAGCATCGTCGGCACCAATTCACTGACCGTCGGGTGGATGTGCATCGTGCGGGCGACCGAAGTGTAGGGATCCCCGGCGGACATGATGTCGAGGAGTGAATGCACGACCTCGTCCCCGCCGACGCCCAGGATGGCGGCACCGAGTATCTCCTTGGTCTCGGCGTCGACGACAACCTTCATGAAGCCCTGTGTCTCCCCTTTTTCGACCGCACGCCCGACTCTCGTCATCGGTCGCTTGCCTATCAACGCCTTTCGGCCTGACTTGCGCACCTGGTCGACGGTCAGGCCTGCGCGGCCGAGTGGCGGGTCGATGTAGAGCGCGTAGGTCGGCACGCGGTCGCTGATCCGGCGCGGATCGTCGTCGAGCAGATTGGCGGCCACGATCTCGAAGTCGTTGTACGACGTGTGCGTGAACGCGCCGCGACCGTTGCAGTCGCCCATCGCCCAGATGTGTTCGACGTTTGTCCGGCACTGGTCGTCGACCACGATGTAGCCGCGGCCATCGGTCTCAACGCCCGCGTTCTCCAGTCCCAGGTCGTCGGTGTTCGGCCGCCGCCCGATCGCCACCAGCAGATGGGTGCCTGCGATGGGGTCGGCACCGTCGCGCGGCGTCACATCGAAACCGTTGTCCCGCTTGCGAAACGCGATCGCCGTAGCGTTGAGTTCGACGGCGATCCCCTCCTTCTCGAGGATCTCCTTGATGGTCGCGGAGACGTCCTCGTCCTCGCGGGATGTCAGCCGCGGACCTTTCTCGACGACGGTGACCCCGGCACCGAAGCGCCGGTACATCTGGGCGAACTCGAGCGCGATGTAGCTGCCCCCGATGATGACGAGATGTTCGGGCACCGTGTCCAGATCGAGGATCCCGACATTGGTCATGTAGTCGATATCGGAAAGTCCCGGCATCTCCGGGATCACAGCCCGGCCACCGACATTCAGGAAGATCCTGTCCGCCTGCAGGACCTGGTCGTCAACCCGAATGGTGTGCGGGTCGACGAACCGTGCGTGTCCTCGGATCAGCGTGCAGTTATCCATCCCTTCGAGCCATGACTCGACGCCCCTGCGGTCGTCGAGCATGATCTTGTCCTTACGCGCCTTGACCCTCGCCATGTCCACACTGACATCGCCTATGCCGACGCCGTATTCGGCGCCGCGGCGGGCCGTTTGCGCGGCGTGCGCACTGGCCACGAGCGTCTTGGTCGGGATGCAGCCGGTGTTGACGCAAGTACCGCCGACGAGCTTGCGTTCGATCACCGCAACCGTCTGCCCGGCCTCGGTCAGCCTTCCCGCCAGGGGTGGCCCGGCCTGGCCGGCACCGATGATGATCGCATCGAACCTCTGTGCCGCAGTTGCCATTCAGATGACCGCGACGAGTGCGACGACCGCGAATCCGCCGACAATGGCAATGGCATCCTCGACAAGGGCGACCGGCAGGTCGCGTCCGCCACTGGCCGCGACGAGCCGCTTACGCGCTTCGGCACCGCCGAGCGTGCCGACGACCGCGCCGATCAACGCGGCACCGATCGCACCGACGACGACCCACGCCGTCGGGTTCAGCACGGCCCCGGTGGCGAGCACCGCACCGGAGAACGCACCGGTGAACAGCCTGGCGCCGAACTGCATCGGCACCCGCCTGCTCGGTGTGCTCGGCAGTTGGTCGGTCACCAACTCCCCGATCGCCAGAATGGTCAGCACCGTGACCGTGATCGGGTGCGCCACCCAATGCGCCCAGGTGTCGTCGAGGTTGATCCAGCCGAGCGCTCCGGCCCATGCCATCACCGCGGGCGCGGCCAATGCGCGCAGACCGGCGACCACACCGATCAGCAGAGCAAACAGCAGAACCAGGAAATACGTCATGCGGACCTCTCAGACCGGTGAAAACGTCACCCGGACGCTAACACGCAGAACTGGACAGAACCCGACTTAGTCAGAAGCGGCAGAACCTGATGTCGGAGGCCAGTATTGCCTTGGCGCCGATGGCCGCCAACTTGTCCATGATGGCGTTCACGTCGCGGCGCGGTACCAGTGCGCGCACTGCAACCCAGGCCGCATCGGCCAGCGGCGCGATGGTCGGCGACTCCAGTCCCGGAGTGACGGCGGTGGCCGCCTCGACCAAGCTGCGCGGGCAGTCGTAGTCCAGCATCAGATACTGCTGGCCGAACACCACGCCCTGCACGCGCGCGGCCAATTGATCGCGTGCCGCGGCGTTGTTGTCGCCGGGGTCGGTGTGTTCGATGAGCACCGCCTCCGAATCACACAGCGGCTCACCGAAGGCGACCAGATCATGCAGGCCCAAGGTGCGACCTGAGCCGACGACGTCGGCGATGGCGTCGGCCACACCGAGTGCGACGGAGATCTCGACGGCCCCGTCGAGGCGGATAACAGTCGCCTCGATCCCTTTGGCCGCCAGATCCTTTCGGAC
Source organism: Mycobacterium sp. (assembly GCF_032159565.1). Taxonomy (GTDB): domain Bacteria; phylum Actinomycetota; class Actinomycetes; order Mycobacteriales; family Mycobacteriaceae; genus Mycobacterium. The sequence continues at coordinate 22,598 of NZ_JAVHWR010000140.1, read as the reverse complement.
CAGGTTGGGAAACGCGGTGGCGATCCGCCTGCCTGCGAGGTCGGCGACTGTCCAGTCGCGGCCTGCAGGGGCGGCGTATCGGAAGGTCGACGACCCGAAGCCCAGGGCCAGCCGCTCGCGCACGGGGGCATCGGATTCGGCGGCCAGATCGCGACCGGTGATACCGAAATCGAGCTGCCCCGATCCTACGTAGATGGCGATGTCCTTGGGGCGCAGGAAGAAGAACTCGACGTTGTTGACCGGGTCGATGACCGTCAGGTCCTTCTGGTCGGTGCGACGTCGGTAGCCGGCCTCCGAGAGAATCTCGGCGGCGGGCTCGCTCAGCGTGCCCTTATTGGGTACCGCGACCCGCAGCATGTCGCTCACAGTTTTCCGTACACGTCGTCGAGGGTCAGTCCGCGGGAGAGCATCAGCACCTGCGTCCAGTACAGCAACTGGCTGATCTCCTCGGCCAGCGCGTCGTCACCCTCGTGCTCTGCGGCCAGCCACACCTCGCCCGCCTCTTCGAGGATCTTCTTGCCCAGCCCGTGCACGCCGCCGTCCAGCGCGACGACGGTGCCGCTACCGTCCGGCCGGGTGCGCGCCTTTTCGCTGAGCTCGGCGAACAGCGCGTCGAAAGTCTTCACGGCTCGCGATTGTTTCACGGGCTCCCGGGCAAAGTCACGGCGGTTTAGCGCCGTCTACGTCTTCGCGGTCGACTGCCCCTCGTGGACGATGTTGCCGTGCATGTCCTCCAGCGAGACACCCTTGGTCTCCTGCACCCACCTCCACACGAAGAGGAACGAGAGCACCGCGCACAGTCCGTAGAAGCCGTAGGCCAAGCCGAGGTGCTCGCGCAGGCCCGGGAACGTGACGGTGATCAACCAGTTCGCGGTCCACTGACCGGCGGCGGCCAAGCCCAGGGCGGCCGCGCGGATGCGGTTGGGGAACATCTCGCCAAGCAGGACCCAGACCACCGGTCCCCACGACATGCCGAAGGCGACGACGAACAGGTTCGCGGCGACCAACGCGATCACGCCGGACGCACCGGGCAGGCTCGGCTTGCCGTCGACGATCGTGGCGTTGGCGAAGATGACCGCCATCGTTATCAGGGTCACCGCCATCCCGGACGATCCGATGAGCAACAGCGGCTTGCGTCCGATCTTGTCGATCAGTGCGATGGCGATCAACGTGGTGGCCACATTCACCACGGAGGTGATTACCGTGTATACGGCCGACTGATCGGCGTCGAATCCGACCGCCTGCCACAGCACGTTGGAGTAATAGAAGATCACGTTGATACCGACGAACTGCTGGAATACCGACAGCCCGAGGCCGACCCAGACTATGCCGTAGATGCCGCCGGTCGGCTTGCGCAGATCCTTCCAGGACGGCTTGTCCTCCCGTTCCAGCGTTTCCTGGATACGGGTGATGGTGATCTCCAGATTCCGCTTACCGAGCAGCATGGTGAGCACGCGACGAGCTTCCGGAATCTTGTGGCTGGCAACCAGATAGCGCGGAGACTCGGGAATGGTGAATGCCAGCGCTCCGTACACAATTGCCGGCACAGCCATCACCATGAACATCCAGCGCCACGCATCCAACCCCAGCCACAGCTGCTCGTTCGGGCCACCCGCGATCTTCTGCAGCACCCAGTTGATCACGAAGGACAAGAAGATGCCGGACACGATGGCCAGCTGCTGAAGCGAGCCAAGACGCCCGCGGATGCTGGGCGGCGATGTCTCGGCGATGTACGCGGGGGCGATGACCGAGGCGATGCCGACCCCGATGCCGCCGACGACACGGAAGGCGACCACCAGCCACACGTTCGGCGCCAGCGCCGTGCCGATCGCACTCACCAGGAAGAACAAGGCGGCGATCTTCATCACCGAGATGCGCCCGATCGAGTCGGCGATCCGGCCGGCAGACATGGCGCCGACTGCGGCACCCAGCAGCGCGGACGCCACGGCGAACCCCAGCTTCGCGTTGTCGATCCCGAAGTCTTCCTGGATCGAATCAACCGCACCGTTGATCACGGCGCTGTCGTAGCCGAACAACAGACCGCCGAGGGCGGCCACCGAGGCGATCCTGACAGCCGTTCGGCCCGATGAGAAGTCCTCGTCGGCGATCGGTAAAGACGATTCATCCCCTACGGGTGCATTGGAACCTGCCATGGGCGTCCCTTTCGCAGCGTTGCGTGATCCGGGTCACTTGAGTACCCCTGTCTTACCATTGGCAAGCACGCCGCGGGTGCACTTACGCCGAGCGTTCCCCGACGTCACCGCTGAGTTGGGCATGGATCCGGCGAAGATCCCCGATTTCCAGGCCCGCCAGCGAACTCGCATGAGTCCGCCGCGGACCGTCGGGCACCTCGACATCGTTGGGCACCACCAACACCGGGCATCCGGCGCGTTCCGCCGCCGCCGTCCCGGTGACCGAGTCCTCGACTGCGAGGCACTCCTGCGGCGTCAGGCCCAGCAACCCCGCCGCGCGCAGATATGGGTCCGGTGCGGGTTTGCCGTTCGACACCTCGTCTCCGCATACCGTAGCCGAGAAGTAATGGCGCCCAATGCCGTTCAGTGCCCTCTCGGTGAGGGCTCGGGCAGTGTTGGTAACCAGCGCCATCGGTGTGCCCTCGGCGGCAAGCGCGTCCAACAGCTGCTTCGCGCCTTCACACCACGGCAGGCCCGCCTCGAAGAGGTCGGCGGTGTAATCGTTCAGCCAGCGGCTGGACTCGGCCATCGCGGCGGGATCGAGGTCGAGACCGAGGTCCGTGTAGACGATGCGCATGGTGTTCTCGGCAACGCTGCCCACCATCGAGGCCCGAACGGCGGGCGTCAGCTCACCGCCGAGCTTGTCGTAGAGCGCGGCCAGGGATACGTCCCAGACCTTTTCGGAGTCGACGAGGGTGCCATCCATGTCCCACAGCACCGCCTTCACACCCGCGATTGTGTCACGGAGCCCACGTAGCGTGAAAATCATGACCATCCTTGTGACCGGCGCCACCGGCAACATCGGCAGGCGCGTCGTCGATCATCTGATCGACATGGGCGCCAACGACATCCGCGCACTGACCACTGACCCGGCCAAGGCCAATCTGCCAGCCGGCGTGACACCCGTCATCGGATACCTCGGCAGACCCGAATCGCTGCCCGCTGCGCTTGCCGGCGTCGACCGGATGTACCTTGCGCCGCTGCCCGCAACGCTTCAGACCACGCTCGAGATGACCAAGGTCGCCGGCATGGCCTACGTCGTGGCGCTGTCCGGTGTCGACTACTGGCAGAGCCATGCCGACACCATCGCGGCCTCGGGCGTCGCCAACACGCAGCTCGGGCCGGGCGAATTCCTAGAGAACCTGGTGCTCTGGGCAGACCAGATCAGGACCACGGCGACGGTGCGCGATCCGTATCCGGGGGCGGTGGAAGCGATGATCTCGATGGATGACATCGCCAGGGTGGCCGCGACGCTGCTGATGACGCCCGGCCAATCGCATCACGGTCGGATGTATGAGCTCACCGGCCCGGAGTCGCTGACCCGCGCACAGATCGCCGAGCAGATCGGAGTCGGCATCGGCGTCGACGTGGGGTTCGAACAGTGCAGCCGCGACGAGGCCGTCCGCGCCCTGCGGCCGGTGATGGGCGACAGAGCCGGCTGGTACCTCGACACGGTGGCCGGTGCGCTCGACAAACCGCAGCAGGCCAATGGGTTGGTCGCCGAGCTCACCGGTGTTCCCGCGCAGTCGGTCGCCGAATGGGCGCGCGAAAACGCCGCGCTCTTCGGCGCGGTCTAGACGTTGAAGGACTTGGCCTCGGGCTGGTGCAGGACGAACGCATCGGTCGACTGCTCCTGATGGAGTCGGCGATACCCGTCAACCGGCTGCGCCGCCGCATAGGAAAGTGAACCGAAACCATTCGGCCGCATGGTGTTTCGGCTCGGTGAGCATGACGCCGTCACAGCTCAGTCCTCCGGGTTGTAGCCGAGGTTGGGGGCAAGCCAGCGCTCGGCCTCCTGCAGAGTCCAGCCCTTGCGCTTCGCATAGTCGGCGACCTGGTCCTGGGCCAGCCGGCCGACCACGAAGTACTGCGACTGCGGGTGCGAGAAGTACCAGCCGCTGACGGCGGCACCGGGCCACATCGCCATCGACTCGGTCAGCTCGATGCCGGACCGCTCCTTGACGTCCATCAGCTCCCAGAGCGTCGCCTTCTCGGTGTGCTCCGGGCATGCCGGATAACCGGGGGCGGGGCGGATTCCCACGTACTTCTCATCGATCAGCGCCTCGTTATCCAGCTGCTCGTCAGGCTGAAATCCCCAGAACTCCTTGCGGACCCGTTGGTGCAGCCGTTCGGCGAACGCCTCAGCCAGCCGGTCGGCGAGCGACTCCAGCAGGATCGCGCTGTAGTCGTCGTTGGCTGCCTTGAACTCCGCGATCTTGTCCTGGCTGCCCAGCCCCGTGGTGACGGCGAAGGCGCCGACGTAGTCAGCCAGACCCGTGTCCTTGGGCGCGATGTAGTCGCCGAGGCTCCGGTTCGGGATGCCGTCACGGTGCTCGCCCTGCTGGCGCAGGTTGTGCAACCTGGTGAGCACCTCGGTGCGGGTCTCGTCGGTATAGACCTCGAAGTCGTCGCCGACCGCGTTCGCCGGGAAGAACCCGATCACGCCGTTGGCAGTCAGCCACTTCTCCTTGATCAGGGTGTCGAGCATCTCCTGGGCGTCGTCGTACAGCTTGCGGGCCGTCTCGCCCGAGACAGGGTTGTTGAGGATGTCGGGGAACCTGCCCTTCATCTCCCAGGCGTTGAAGAACGGCTGCCAGTCGATGTATTCGCGCAACTCGGCGACGTCGTAGTCCAGGAATTCGCGCACGCCAAGACCCTGGGCAGGCACCGGTGGCGTGTAGCCGTCCCACTCGATCGGCGTCCGGTTGGCGCGGGCCTTCTCCAGCGTCAGCATCGGCCGCTCGCTCTTCTGGGCGTGCCGTTCGCGCAGGGATGCGTAGTCCTTCTCGGTGGCCTCCAGCAGCGCTGGACGCTGCTTGTCGTCGAGGAGCGCAGCAGCCACCGGCACCGAGCGGGACGCGTCCTTGACCCAGACCACCGGACCGGAACGACGCGGCGACACCTTCACCGCGGTGTGGGCGCGCGAGGTGGTCGCGCCACCGATCAGCAGCGGGATCTGCAGATCCTGACGCTCCATCTCGACGGCGAAGTTGACCATCTCGTCCAGCGAAGGGGTGATCAGGCCGGACAGCCCGATGATGTCGGCGTCGTGCTCCTTCGCCGCGTCCAGGATCTTCTGGGCGGGCACCATCACCCCGAGGTCGATCACCTCGTAGTTGTTGCACTGCAGGACAACCCCGACGATGTTCTTGCCGATGTCGTGGACATCGCCCTTCACGGTCGCCATGATGATCGTGCCGTTGGTGTCCTTACTCACTGAAGCTCCAGCGGCACCGGACTGTTCCTTCTCCGCCTCGATGAACGGCAGCAGGTACGCCACGGCCTTCTTCATCACCCGTGCCGACTTCACGACCTGCGGCAGGAACATCTTGCCCGAACCGAAGAGGTCACCGACGACGTTCATGCCGTCCATCAGCGGGCCCTCGATCACTTCGATCGGGCGACCGCCTGCGGCCTCGATCTCGGCCCGTAGCTCCTCGGTGTCGGCATCGACGTTGGCGTCGATCCCCTTGACCAGGGCGTGCGTAATCCGCTCACGGATCGGGAGGTTGCGCCACTCGGCCGCCACCGGGTCGTCGGCTTTCTCGGAACTGTTGAACCGTTCGGCGATCTCCAGGAGCCGCTCGGCCGCGTCCTCGCGCCGGTTCAGGACGACGTCGGTGATCCGGTCCCGCAGCTCGGGGTCGATCGAGTCGTAGGGCACCAGCGCACCGGCGTTGACGATGCCCATGTCCAGGCCGGCCTTGATGGCGTGGAACAGGAACACCGCGTGGATCGCCTCCCGGACGGGGTTGTTACCACGGAACGAGAACGACACGTTCGAGATGCCGCCGGAGATGTGCACCCCTGGCAGGTTCTCCTTGATCCAGGCGCAGGCCTCGATGAAGTCGATCCCGTACGTCGCGTGCTCCTCGATACCCGTCGCCAGCGCGAAGCAGTTCGGGTCGAAGATGATGTCCTCGGCAGGGAAGCCGACCTCTTCGGTCAGGATCCGGTAGGCGCGCCCGCAGATCTCCTTGCGGCGCTCCAGGTTGTCGGCCTGACCCTGCTCGTCGAAGGCCATCACGACCACGGCGGCGCCGTACTTGCGGCACAGACGTGCCTCGCGGATGAACTTCTCCTCGCCCTCCTTCATGGAGATCGAGTTGACGATCGGCTTGCCCTGCACGTTCTTCAGGCCCGCCTCGATGACCTCCCACTTGGAGGAGTCGATCATCACGGGGACGCGGCTAATGTCGGGCTCGGCCGCGACCAGCTTGGTGAACCGGTCCATCGCGGCGACGCCGTCGATCATGCCCTCGTCCATGTTGATGTCGATGACCTGCGCACCGACCTCGACCTGCTGCAGGGCGACCGACAGGGCGGAGTCGTAATCCTCGGCCTTGATCAGGTTGCGGAACCGGGCGGAGCCGGTGATGTTGGTGCGCTCGCCGATGTTCACGAACAGGGAGTCTTCGGTGATGTTGAGCGGCTCCAGGCCCGAGAGCCGGGTGGCCACTGGGATCTCCGGCAACTCCCGCGGCGGTTTGCCCTCCACGACCTTGGCGATCTCGGCGATGTGCGGCGGGGCCGTTCCGCAGCAACCACCGACCAGGTTGACCAGGCCGGCCTCGGCGAACTCGGCGATGTAGCCGGCCTGAGCCTCCGGCGACTCGTCGTACTCGCCGAAGGCGTTGGGCAGGCCGGCGTTCGGGTAGCAGGAGACGAAGGTGTCCGCGATCCGCGCCACCTCGGCGATGTAGGGCCTCATCTCCGGCGCGCCCAGGGCGCAGTTGAGGCCGACCGCGAGCGGCTTCGCGTGCCTGATCGCGTTCCAGAACGCCTCGGTGACCTGACCGGACAGCGTCCGCCCCGAGGCATCGGTGATGGTGCCCGAGATGATCACCGGCCAGCGCCGCCCGCGCTCCTCGAACAGCGTCTCGACGGCGAACACCGCCGCCTTCGCGTTCAGCGAATCGAAAATCGTCTCGATGATGAGGAGATCGGCACCACCATCGACTAGTCCGTTGGCGGCATCGAGGTAGGCGGCGACCAGCTGGTCGTAGGAGACGTTGCGGGCTCCGGGGTCGTTGACGTCCGGCGAGATCGACGCGGTCCGCGTCGTCGGCCCGAGGGCGCCGGCCACGTAGCGGGGTTTCTCCGGAGTGCTGAACTCGTCGGCGGCCGCCCGCGCCATGGCGGCTCCGGCGTAGTTCAGCTCGTACGCGAGCTCATGCATGTCGTAGTCGGAGAGCGACACCGCGTTCGCGTTGAACGTGTTGGTCTCGAGTATGTCGGCACCCGCTTCGAGGTACTCGCGGTGGATCCCCTCGATGATCTGCGGCTGGGTCAGGTTGAGCAGGTCGTTGTTGCCTTGCAGAGCGGTCGGCCACTCGCTGAACCGTTCGCCGCGGTAGCCGGCCTCATCGGGACGGTCCCGCTGGATCGCCGTGCCCATCGCGCCGTCGATCACCATGATCCGCTGGCGCAGAGCAGCCGTCAGTTCATCGGTGCAGTCGGGGCGGATGTTCGGCTCCCCGATCTTCGGCTCAAGGGCGTTCACGTGCGTTCCTTCCGTAACGGAAGGCGTCCTTTACTCCGTCGAGCGTGGCGGCTACCGGTAGCGACCCGGAACCGTTGCAACGCCTCTCGACCAGGAAAGTCTACGTCGTCACCCGATCGATGTCTGGACGCCCAGTTCATTGCACTCAAGCGACAGCTCGCGAACCTTATCCGCAGTGTCAGCCGCAATGTCGTGCCCCAGAGGTTAACCAGATTGCAGGCGAACGTATTTCGTATCGACCGCGCCCTCGAGGTTGTTGACGTCGTCGAGGGTCGGCTCGTACGGATGGTCGTCCGGAGCAGTCACATAAACAGGGTAGTCCGTCTACCAAATCAGGCTTGCGCGCCATAAGGCTCCCCGAGCCCCCACAAGCCTTACGCTGGCGTAGTGACCCCGTCGGATGCAACCGGCCGCAAGCCCGCCGACCTGCCTGAACTCACCAACACCGTCGTGGTGGCGGCGTTCGAGGGCTGGAATGACGCCGGCGACGCGGCGAGCGACGCGCTGGAGCACCTGGACGCCATCTGGGAAGCCGAGCCGCTTGTCGAGATCGACGACGAGGCCTATTACGACTATCAGGTGAACCGGCCCGTCATTCGCCAGATCGACGGCGTGACCCGTGAGCTCGTATGGCCGTCGATGCACATCTCGCACTGCCGGCCGCCCGGTTCGGATCGCGACATCGTGCTGATGCACGGCGTCGAGCCGAATATGAGATGGCGCACATTCTGCGCCGAGTTGCTGGCCATCGCCGACAAGCTCAACGTCGACACCGTCGTCATCCTGGGCGCGCTGCTGGCGGACACGCCCCATACCCGGCCGGTGCCGGTGTCGGGCGCGGCGTACTCCCCCGACTCGGCCAAGTTCTTCGGGCTCGAGGAAACCCGCTACGAGGGCCCGACCGGCATTGCGGGCGTCTTTCAGGACGCCTGCGTCGCGGCGGGCATCCCGGCGGTGACATTCTGGGCGGCGGTACCGCACTACGTCTCGCAACCGCCCAACCCGAAGGCGACGGTGGCGCTGCTGCGCCGCCTCGAGGACGTCCTCGACATCGAGGTGCCGCTTGCCGACCTTCCCACGCAGGCTGAGGAGTGGGAGGAAGCGGTCAGCGAGATGACCGCCGAGGACGAGGAGATCGCCGAATACGTCGCCTCGCTCGAGCAGCGAGGCGACGCCGAGGTGGACATGACCGAGGTGCTGGGCAAGATCGACGGCGACGCGCTGGCCGCCGAGTTCGAGCGCTACCTGCGCCGCCGCGGGCCCGGCTTCCGGGGTTAGCACCCCTTCCGCGACGGTGCGTGTCGACGCAGCCTGCTGTTCCACGAGCGTGCGCAGACTGCCGTTTCTGCGCGGCGTGTCGGCCGCAGACACGCACGCTCGCCCTGGGGAAGCGGTGGGTTAGAGGGTTAGACCATCTCGGGTTTCGGCGACTTCCACGTGCCGTTGAGCGCATCGGGCTTCGGCCAGTACAGCCGCAGCACCAGCACGAAGGGCCCCTTCGGTGCGGGCAGCCAGTTGGCCTCCTTGTCCTGGCCCGGCGACTCGTTCTGGACGTAGAACGTGTAGCCGCCGTCCTTGTCGGGGACCAGGCTGGGCAGCATCGGCGAATTGATCAGATACCGGTTGATGGGGTTGGCGACCAGCAGGCTCTGCGGCAGTTCGTACATGGTCAGCGACCAAAACGCGTTGACCGGCGGCAGTTGATCCTTGACGAATCGGAACGTGTAGTTGTTCGCTCCGGTCAGCGGCGCGCCGGTGGAGTCGCTGAACGACGCGGGGTAGATGGCTTCCGCGGCGGTGTTTCCGTAGATACCGAGCGCGGCGCCGGCCATCCGGTACAGGTAATTGCCCTTCAGGTCCGCCGCCGTCCCGAAGAAGTCGGCGGAGGTGACCTGGTCGGTGTCGACCTTCTCCTTCTTGAAGGTGTCGAATTCGGCCCACGCGTCAGCCATCCCGTCCTCGACTGCTTTGCGCATTTCGGGGCTGAGCTTGTCGGCGTCGAAGTCGCCGTCGGGACCGATGCCGATGGACGCGAAGCGGTCGCGCATCTCCTTCTCACCGGGTAATACCGGGGCGAAACGCATTGCGAAGCCGAGGATCTCGAAGAACTGGGGCGAGGTCTTCTGCGCCTCGGGTGTCAGCGGCGGAACGAAGTCGATAGCCGGTGCAGGCGCGGGCGGCGGCTGGTTGAGAAAAACCGACAGTGGCGTGACCTGGTAGCCGGCCTGCACCTCCTTGACCTTGTCGATGTCGGACGGGCCGAGGAGCTGCGTGCGGTAGAGCACGAACGCCAGGTCGGTATCGGAGCGAATGACCTCGTTGATGCCCTCGGGTTTGTCACCCTTCCAGTTCGGCCCGGCAAGCAGATACTTACCGCCGCCGTTGCCGGTGGTCCGGCTACCGACGTAGTGGAAGTTGTAGGTGTAGCCGTCGACGAACTGCAGCGAATAGTAACGGTCCTGCTCGATGGGCGGAACCGTCAGTACCAACGGCTCCGTGCGCAAGTCCGCGCCGAGCGCCGAATACGGGGTGTCCGAGTTGGGTGTCTGGACCGCCTTGTCCTCGGGTGTGTAAACCCTTGCGGTGTTGTGGATCTCGTTCCAGCCGCCCTTGTACTCGGGATCCTGGTTGTTGACGAAGTAGGCGTACTGCACCCGGTAGCTGTCGACCATCGGGAAGCCGTAGATGTAGGCCTCCTTCGCGATGGCACGGGCCGCCTCCGGCGTCACAGCGGCCGGGCTTGGCGGCGCCGGCGACTTGTCCGCCTCGTTGGCCTCCTTGCCGCTGCAGGCCGCCAACACGACGAGGACGGCGATCACGACGCCGATGCGGCGAATCACTTCTTCTCGACCTTCTTGGTGCGGGCGCTCATGGAGCGGCCGAGCGCCTCTACCTCGGCGTCCATCTGTGGCAGCAGTTCGGGAACGGACTTCAAAGTGGTGGACTCGCCGAGCCGCGTGGAGAGCAGCGGCTTGAGCCAGCGCATCACCGAAACGTAGTCGGGACAGTAGACATAGCGCTTGCGTGCTTCGATGCCTTTGACGAACGCCTTGCCGCACGCCTCGACCGAGGTCGTCTTGCCGAGCGGGCCAGGCAGCGCGTCGAGCATCTTGCGGAAACTCGGCAGATCGGATTTGGCGTCCCGCACCATCGGGGTGTCGATCCACAGCATGTGCGCGGACCCGACGTCGACGCCGCGGTGGGCCACCTCCAACCGCAGCGCATTGGCGAACTGTTCGACGGCTGCCTTGGCAGCGTTATAGGGAGCCAGCCCGGGCGACGCCGCGAAGGCCGCCGCAGACGACACGATCAACACGTAGCCCCGCCTGTCCATCACCGACGGGAGGGCGGCACGAACGGTGTTGAAAACGCCGACGACGTTGACGTCGACCAGTGTGCGAAACGCTTCGGGATCGACCTTGAGGATCGAACCATAGGTCGCGATGCCGGCATTGGCCATCACGACGTCTATACCGCCGAATCGATCGACCGCGCGGGACGCCACCTGTTCCATCGCCGCCAGTTCGCGGACATCGGCGACGGCGGTGAGCACCCGGTCCTCGCCCAGCTCCTCGCCGATGTCAGCCAACGCGGCCTCGTCGACGTCGGTCAGCACCAAGTCGGCGCCCTTCTCGTGCAGCCGGCGTGCGACTTCCGCGCCCACCCCGCGGGCGCCGCCGGTGATGAGGACGACCTTCTTGTTCACCGCACTCATGCGTGATCCCTTTCGCAAAGCGTTCTACAGCTTGATGCCCAGCAACGCGTCGACGGCCGCTGCCACCGTTCGCGGCGCTACGGTGTCGTGGCCACCGTAAGTAAGCGCATCCGTGGCCCAGCCATCCAGTGCGGCAAGGGCTTTCGGGGTGTCGAGGTCGTCGGCCAGATAGCGGCGCACGCTCGCGATAACGTCGGTGGCATCCGGGCCCGCCTGCAGCGCCGTGGCGTCGCACCACCGCTGCAGCCGGGCGAGCGCCTCCGCCAGCACCGCGTCACTCCACGACCGGTCCGAGCGGTAGTGACCGGCCAGCAACCCGAGCCGGATGGCGCCGGGATCAACACCCTCGGCGCGCAAACCGGAGACCAGCACCAGGTTCCCGCGGCTCTTGCTCATCTTGTGGCCGTCCCAGCTGATCATTCCGGCGTGCACGTAGTGCCGGGCGAATCGCCGCTCGCCGGTGACGGATTCGGCATGCGCGGCGGAGAACTCGTGGTGCGGGAAGATCAGGTCGCTGCCCCCACCCTGGATGTCGAGGCCAGTGCCGATCCTGTTGAGCGCGATCGCGGCGCATTCCACATGCCAGCCGGGCCTGCCAGGACCGAACGGCGACGGCCAACTGGGCTCGCCCGGCCGCTCGGCCCGCCACAGCAGAGCATCGAGTTCGTCGCTCTTGCCCGGACGGCCGGGGTCACCGCCGCGCTCACCGAACAGCCGAAGCATGGTGTCGCGGTCATAGCCCGACTCGTAGCCGAACTGCGCGGTGGCGTCGGCCCGGAAGTAGACGTCGGGGTGCTCCGCATCGTCGACGACGTAGGCCGCGCCGGAGGCGAGCATCTTCTCGACCAGCTCGACGACCTCGCCGATCGCCTCGGTCGCGGCCACGTAGGCGAGCGGCGGGATGACCCGCAACGCCGTCATGTCCTCGGAGAACAGCGCAGTCTCCCGGTCGGCCAGCTCGCGCCAGTCGATGCCGTCGCGGGCGGCCCGCTCGAACAGCGGATCGTCGACGTCGGTGATGTTCTGCACGTAGTTCACCCGAAGGCCCGCATCGAGCCACAGCCGGTGCACGAGGTCGAACGTCAGGTAGGTCGCGGCATGGCCCAGATGGGTGGCGTCGTACGGGGTGATACCGCAGACGTACATGCTTGCCGTTTCGCCCGGGGACACCGGCCTCACCTGCCGGTCGGCGGTGTCGTACAGCCGCAGCTGCGGACCGCGCCCCGCCAAGACCGGAACGCTCGGCGCCTGCCACGACTGCATGGCTTCGACTCTAGAAGGTCCGCCGGGGACCGCCCCTGACGGCCGACCGGATACCGGTCAAGAGCGCCTCGGCCAGCTCCTTGCGGCACATCAACAGGTCGGGCAGATAAGGATCGCGGCGGTTGTAAATGAGGGGCGAACCGTCCAGCCGCGACGCGTGCAGGCCGGCCGCCCGAACCACGCCGGCAGGGGCGGCCGAATCCCACTCCCATTGGCCTCCCGCGTGCAGGTAGGCGTCGACGTCGCCCCTGACCACGGCCATCGCCTTGGCGCCGGCCGATCCGATACGAACCAGCTGGACATCCATCTGGTCGGCGAGTCGCCACAACACCGCGGGCGGGCGGCTCGCGCTGGCGGTGATCCGGATCGGGCCTTCGCTGCGGGGCGCGGGCGGGGTGACGGTGTCGGTGCGGTACACCTGACCGAACGCAGGCAGCGACACCGCCGCGTCGGTTATACCGCCGTCTCGCCCGCTGGAACCGTCTTCTCCCCCGCTCCGCTGCCACAGCGCGATGTGCACCGCCCAGTCGTTGCGCAGAGTGGAGAACTCCCATGTCCCGTCGAGCGGGTCAACGATCCACACCCGGTCGGCCCGCACCCGCGACAGGTCGTCGACGGCCTCTTCCGACAACACCGCGTCGGCGGGGCGTTCGCGCGCCAAGCGGTCGAGGATGAGCGTGTTGGCCCGCTTGTCCCCGGCGTCGCCGAGGTCGTAAGGATCCCAGAACCCTTCCTTGCGCACCTGCAGGAGCAGTTCACCGGCGTCGCGGGCCAGCTCGGCGGCCAGCGCGGCGTCGGTCAGGGTCACAGAAGCAGTATTGCCGAATAATGAGGTGGTGACCGACCGGGGCATCAAGACCGCGCAGGTCGGACCGCCGACCATCAAGGTCAAAGACCTCACCGGCCACGGCAGTTCCGCGGAGCGGTTCGGTGTCGGAGGTACCGATCTCGGCATCGCGGTCGCCCTGGCCGACGGTCGGACCGGATTCATCTTCGGCGACACATTCGACGAGTGCCGCGCGGGAGGACCCGGCTGGCGCAGCCCGGTCATGCTGCGCTCGAAAGACACCTCGCCGCAGACCCTGAACGGCGGCATCACCTTTCACGACGCGGTCGGCGGTGACTACGCCCGGCAACTGTGGGACTACGAACACGACGGGCCGCCGTGGAAGGGCGGCGGGGTCTCGACGGTGCTTCCTGCCGACGCCATCACGATCGACGGCAGGCTCTACCTGTTCGCCATGGTCAACCGCGGCCTGCATAACGTGTTGTGGACCGAGGTCAACTACAGCGACGACTGCGGCGACACCTGGCAGGACGCAGGGCCGGACGCCCGTCGGCTCGGTTCGCACGACGACGGCCGTCAGCAGCTGATCACCTGGGAGCACGACCCGGAAACCGGCTGGGTGTACGTGATCGCCAGCGCATTCAACCGTCGCGAGAACGCCTATCTCTACCGGGTGCGCGCCGACGACCTGCTGGACCGGTCGGCTTGGCATCCGTGGACCGGCGGCTGGTTCAACAGCGACCCGATGCCATTGCTGCCAGCGGGCACGACGGTCGGCGAGATGAGCCTTCGTCGTGTCCAGAACCGTTGGGTCTTCAGCTATTTCGAGTCGAACTCGGGAACCATCCGGGTCAAGGTCCTGAACAGTCCGACCGACGACTTCAAGGCCGCGCCGACCACGGCCGTGTTACGCAACACGTCATGGCCGTCGCCACGGTGCAGTCCCCCTGACGGGTGCACCGCGGGTACCCTCAGCCAGCCCTATGGCGGCTATATCGTGCCCGGCTCCACATTGCGCAACCTGCATCTCGTTGTCAGCCACTGGAACACCACCGATGGTTCCAACTGGCCCTACCGCGCAATTCAGTACCGGCACAACGCGACCCCGCGGCTGTGACTCAGAAGGCGGGCCACGGGATCGGTCGATGCCGGTCGGGTGACGGCATCACCGGATTGTCAAGCAGCGCAACGGCTCTGCGACGCAAGGCAGCCACCTCGCGGCCGGTGATGTGCTCACGCAGCTGCTCGCCGAGCACGCCACGTACGTCGTCGCGCAGTTGGGCGACCGTCTCCAGCGTCTCGTCATCGACGGGCTTGCCCGCCCACCCCCACAGCACGGTGCGCAGTTTGTCCTCGACGTGCAGGCTCACGCCGTGATCGACCCCGTAGACATGGCCGTCGACCGCGGACAGGATGTGGCCGCCTTTGCGGTCTGCGTTGTTGATCAGCACGTCGAACACCGCCATCCGGCGCAGCCTGGCGTCGTCGGCGTGCACAAGCGTGACCTCGTCACCCGCGTAGTCGTAGGCGCGTAGCACCGGCAGCAATCCGGGCGGGATGTGGCCCGCGGGAAGCAAATCGACCAGATCCGGGCCGGACTCGGGGTTCTCGCCGACCTCGTCGCCGGGCTGGTCCACCCATAGCTGCAACATGCCTTGTCCTGCCGGCCCGTCGCGAATGATGGTGTAAGGCACGATGTCCCAGCCCAGCGCCGCCGACACCAGATACGCGGAGCGTTCCCGGCCTGCCAGCGTGCCGTCAGGGAAGTCCCACAGCGGAGCCTCGCCGGCGACCGGCTTGTACACGCAGTGCACCGTCAGGTCGTCGAGGTGTGCCTCGCAGAGAAACGTGGCGTTGCTGGCGGAGCGGATACGTCCGATGACGGTGAGTTCGCCGTGCCGCAACGCCTCGCAGTCGCTATTCCTCGGGTTCATCGTCGGGCTCGAGCAGGCTGCGCCGATAGCCGTTGGTGCGCACACAAATGTGGCCCTCGGGGTCGAGGGGCTCGTCGCAGAGCGGGCACGGCGGCCTGCCGGCGGAGATGACCCGGTTGGACCGAGTCGCGAATTGACGCGCGGACTCGGGGGTGAGGAACACGCGCACGGCGTCGGGCCCGTCCTCGGCGTCGTCGAGCACGACGGACGCATCGAACTCGGTATCGGAGACCGCCAGCAGCTCGACCACGACTGTCTCCGCCTCGGAATCCCAGCCGAGCCCCATCGTGCCGACCCGAAACTCCGCGTCGACGGGCGTGACCAACGGGCTGAGGTCCTCGACGTCCGTCTCGGGCGGGATCGGGGTGCCGAACCGGCGGTTGATCTCCAGCAGTAACGCCGCGATTCGTTCGGCGAGCACCGCGACCTGCTGCTTCTCCAAGATCACCGAGACGACCCGCTTGTCGTGTACCGCTTGCAGGTAGAAGGTGCGGTTGCCGGGCTGCCCGACGGTCCCGGCCACGAAACGGTCGGGTGTGCGGAAGACATGGATTGCGCGGGTCATGGCCCCTCCAAAATACCGCGATCAGTCTGTGGAGCCGCCCACCACCGCGTCGTCGGGCGGCACGTCCTCGGACTTGCCCTCAGTCTTCTCAGCCGGCTTTGCCGTCAAACCCGAAGCAAGTTGGTCGCCGGTGTGATTGACGTGAACCACGAAGGGACGCATCGCTGTGTAGCGGATCACACTCATCGACGCAGGGTCGGCGGTGATGCGCTGGAAGCTGTCCAGGTGCGTGCCGAGCGCGTCGGCCACGATCGCCTTGATCACGTCGCCGTGGGTGCAGGCCAGCCAGAGCACGTCGCCTTCGTGCTTTTCGGCGAGAAGACGGTCATGCTCCCGCACCGCCGCAACGGCGCGGGCCTGTACGTGTGCCAGGCCCTCACCTTTCGGGAACACCGCCGCGCTGGGCTGCTGCTGCACCACCGCCCACAGCGGCTCTGAGACCAGATCGCCGATCTTGCGGCCGGTCCACTCGCCGTAGTCCACCTCGGAGATGCGCTCGTCGGTGATCGGCTCCACCCCGAGGGCGGCCGCCAGCGGCTCGACGGTGCGGCGACACCGCAGCAGCGGTGAGGAGACGATGGCGCGAATCGGCAGCGAACCGATCCTTTCGACCACGCCACGGGCCTGCTCCTGACCCTTGTCGTCGAGGTCGACGCCCTCGCTGCGCCCGGCGAGTGTCTGCGCGGTGTTCGAAGTCGAGCGGCCGTGCCGCAGCAGGATCACGGTCATGTCGCGGCCACCACGCCGGTGCCGAGCAGTATCAGGACGACGGTGCCGAGAACGATGCGGTAGCCGACGAACCAGTACATGCTGTGCCGCACCAAAAACCGCAGGAACCAGGCCACTGCCGCGAGACCGACGACGAAGGCGATGACGGTCGCCACCAACAGCTGGGCGCCGCTGGCGCTCATCCCCTCACCGACGGGATGGAAGGCGTCGGGCAGTGAGAACAGGCCCGAGGCGAAAACCGCCGGGATCGCCAGCAGGAAGCCGAATCGGGCGGCCAGCTCGCGGTCCTGTCCGAGGAACAGGCCCGCGCTGATCGTCGCACCGGACCGGGACACCCCCGGCACCAACGCCAGGCACTGGGCCAGTCCGACGGTCACGCTGTCGCGCCAGGTGAGCTGCTCGACGTGCCTGGTCTGCCTGCCGAAGTACTCGGCGGCCGCGATCACCGCGGAGAACACCACCAACGCGGACGCAATGATCCAGAGGTTCCTTGCGCCCGTGCGAATTTCGTCCTTGAACACCAAACCCAACAATCCGATCGGAATGGTGCCGATGATCACGTACCAGCCCAGGCGGTAGTCGGCGTCACGGGCGGCGGCGTTGAAAAGACCGGTGAACCAGGCCTTCACGATGCGCGCGATGTCGCGCGCGAAGTAGACCAGCACAGCCACTTCGGTGCCGAGTTGCGTTACCGCGGTGAACGATGCGCCCGCGTCGTCGGCGAAGAACAGCCGCGAGGCGATTGCCAGATGCCCCGACGACGACACCGGTAGGAATTCGGTGACTCCCTGCAGCACCGACAACACGATCACTTGCAGCCATGACATCGCCGGCGCCTCGATCACGACGACGACCGTACCGTGAGGTGTCGTCAGCGTGCTGTGCGCGGCACCGGTTGGGCGTTCGCGACCGCGTCACGCACCGCGGCCACCAGGCTGCGTTCGTCGAACAGATCGATGTCACCAGCCTTGCGGGTGGCGCTGGCTATCACGTCCTCGGCCTGCGGCACCAGCCCTGCGATGCGGGGTCGGTAGATCTCGACGATCAGCTGCTGATGTTCGACGTGGAATGAGAAACTGCGGCCCTCATCCAGCTGACCGAATCCGCTGGCGTACAAGCCAGTCGAAATGTCTTCAATCGCAAACCCTTTGTCGGCCGAATCCCGGCTCGGCGCGAGGCTCATGACCAAACCATACCGCTTCGGTCGACGTGCCTACACTTGCTGTTCGATTGCCGTCCACTTCGCACGCACGAAAGCTACCCGTTGCTAACACGTGTCAAACATGCAGGTCACCTGGCGTGTTGTGGTGTGCTCCTCATTGTCGGGTGCGGTGTGACGGCGTGCACATCCAACCCGGCCGACGCGCCGCCGCCGACGATCGCACCGGCGGAGGCGGCGGTGTCTCCCCCGGCGAGCAGGCCACCCGCCGGAGTCGTGCGCCCGCTGGCAGGCCACCCGAGGGCCGTGGTGTTCGACGCTGCCAGCGCGTCGTTGGTCGCGCTCGGCCCCGGCGACAAGACCGACCACGCCGTGGTCACGGTGATGCCTGCGGAAGGCCCAGGTCAGGCCGTGTCACTGCCTGCCGCGGCCACGGCGATAACCGGCGACAACAGCGGCCACGTCTATATATCGACGCGCGGCGGATACTTCCTGGTCGACGTCGCCCAAGGCCGGGTCGACCGGATCCCCGTCGACGGTCAGGCCGGCACCGACTTCACCGCGATAGCCCGCCGCGCCGACGGAAAGCTGGTACTCGGCAGCGCAGACGGTGCGGTTTTCACGTTGAGCTCCGACACGGCGGTCGGCGCGGAGCTCAAGATTTTCGCCCGCGTCGATGCCCTTGTCACACAGAAAAATACGGCCGTGGTGCTCGATCGCGGGCAGACGTCGGTGACCGAGGTCGACGCCAGCGGCAGCAAGGCGGAGCATGCGCTGAGGGCCGGTGAAGGCGCCACCACGCTGGCCGCCGATCCGGCGGGTCGAGTCCTGGTGGCCGACACCAGGGGAGGTGGCCTGCTGGTCTTCGGCACCGACCCGCTGATGCTGCGGCAGCAATACCCGGTGCGGGATGCGCCCTACGGCCTTGCGGGGTCGTCCCGGTTAGCGTGGGTGTCACAGACCACCACGAATACGGTTATTGGTTACGATCTGGCAACCGGAATACCAGTCGAGAAGGTGCGTTACCCCACTGTGCAGCAGCCCAACTCTCTGGCCTTCGACGAGGCCTCTGGCACCCTGTATGTGGTGTCGGGTGTCGGAGCTGGGGTGCAGGTGATCACAGGTGCCGGAGGCGTGCGATGACTGAACCCGCTGGGGCCGGCCGGTGACCGCGGTTCAGCGCGGCCGCATGCCACCTGGCTGGGATGCCGACCTGTCCGACGAGTACGAGTGGGTGCCGCTGCGGCTGCCGCCTGATCTGACCCGCATCAGCGCGTCCACCCGGCTGTCCATCGAAGCGGAGTACCGCGGGTGGGAACTGACTCGCGTCCGGTTGTATACCGACGGCAGCCGTCGAGTGTTATTGCGCCGCATAAAAACCGCCGTCAACAAGCCTGACATCGCCGACCAACCGGCGATGTAGCGCCATGGTGTACCGAGCCGTTCGGCGGGCGTTCTTCCTGGTCCCACCTGAACGCATTCACACCTGGGTGTTTCGCGCACTGCGGGGCGGCACCGCGCCGCGACCGACGCGCCGCGCACTGAAGGAGTGGCTGGCGCCGGACGATCCCGTGCTCGAGAGCACCGTTTTCGGTGTCCGGTTCCCGGGGCCGATGGGGCTTGCCGCCGGATTCGACAAGAACGGCGTCGGGCTGGCCACCTGGGGCGCCCTCGGATTCGGATATGCCGAGGTGGGCACCGTGACCGCGCAGGCTCAGCCGGGCAATCCCCCGCCCAGGATGTTCCGGCTGCCCGAGGACCGGGCGCTGCTCAACCGGCTGGGCTTCAACAACGACGGGGCGGGTGAGCTCGCGCTGCGTCTCGCGCGGCACACCCCCGACGTGCCGATCGGCGTCAACATCGGCAAGACGAAGAGCGTCCCCGCCGAGCGCGCCGTGGACGACTACCGGGAGAGCGCGCGGCTGGTGGGCCCGCTGGCGGCGTACGTCGTCGTGAACGTCAGCTCGCCGAACACGCCGGGGCTGCGCGACCTCCAGGCGGTCGAGTCGCTGAGGCCCATTCTCGCCGCGGTCCGTGAAGAGACGACGACGCCGGTGCTGGTGAAGATCGCGCCCGATCTGTCCGATTCCGATGTCGACGAGATCGCCGATCTGGCCGTCGAATTGGGCCTGGCCGGCATCGTCGCGACCAACACGACGGTGTCCCGCGACGGCCTGGCCACCCCGGGGGTGGATCAGCTCGGCGATGGCGGGATTTCCGGTCCGCCGGTTGCGCGGCGGTCGGCCGAGGTGCTGCGGCGGCTGTACCGGCGGGTGGGCGACCGGCTGGTGTTGATCAGTGTCGGCGGCATCGAATCGGGCGACGACGCCTGGGACCGCATCACATCGGGGGCCTCGTTGCTTCAGGGCTACACCGGCTTCATCTATGGCGGCGGCCTATGGGCCAAGCAGATTCACGACGGTGTCGCCCGCCGATTGCACGAGGGCCGGTTCTCATCACTGGCCGACGCCGTCGGCTCAGCGGTGCGCTAGCTGATGAGTCGCCGAGCGTGCACGGAGTGTCACGACATTACGGCGTGTTGACGAGCAGACGCGCACGCTCGCGGGGTGAAGGCGCGGGGTTAGTTCTGCTCGTAGGTGCCGTGAATGATCGCCCTCGCGATCGCCTGACCGAACAGGTTGAAACCCAGGTATGCCGGGGTGGCGTCCTCGGGCAGATCCAGCTTCTCGGCGCCGACGGCGTGCACGACAACGAAATAGCGGTGCACGCCGTGGCCCTGCGGCGGCGCGGCGCCGATGAAACGCTTCAGACCGGCGTCGTTCGCCAAAGTCATTGCACTGCCCGGCAAGTCGCTGCCATCGCCGACTCCGGCGGGAAGGTCGGTGACGGTCGCGGGCAGGTTGGCCACCGCCCAGTGCCAGAAGCCAGACGCGGTCGGCGCGTCAGGGTCGTAGACGGTGACGGCGAAGCTGCGGGTCTCCTCCGGGAAGCCCGACCAGCTCAACTGTGGGGAAACGTCCGCACCGCCAGCGCCCATGATGCCGCTGACCTGGTCGTTGGACCACGCCTCTCCGTCGCTGAAAGACTCGGAGGTCAGCGTGAACGTCGGAAGCTTCGGCAGGTGGTCGTAGGTGTTGTATGGAAAAGACACGGTAGGCCATTCCTTTCAAATCGTGTGATCAGCAGTGCAGCAGGAAGTGCTCGAGAACCTGGGCGCCGAACGTCAACGCGTCAACGGGTACCCGCTCGTCGACGCCATGGAACAGTGACGCGAAATCGAGCTCGGGCGGCAACTTCAGCGGGGCGAACCCGAAGCACCGGATTCCGAGCGTCGCGAAGTGTTTCGCGTCGGTGCCGCCCGACAGCATGTACGGCACTGTTCGGGCGTCGGGGTCCGCGGCCAGGATTGCCGCGTTCATCGCCTCGAGCAGCTCGCCGTCGAAGGTGGTTTCGTAGGCGGGCAGGTCGGTGATCCACTCGCGGCTGACATCGGGCCCGATGATCTCGTCGACCTCACGTTCGAATGCCGCGAACCTGCCGGGCAGCACGCGGCAGTCGACGACCGCCTCCGCGGTCGCGGGAATCACGTTGGCCTTGTAACCCGCCTTGAGCATCGTCGGGTTGGCGGTGTCCCGCAGCGTCGCGCCGACGATCTTGGCGATCGGACCGAGCTTGGCGATAGCGCCTTCGAGATCGGGCGAGTCCACGTCGAATGTGTAGCCGGTCTCCTCCGCGACGGCCTGCAGGAACTGCTCGACCGCATCGGTCAGCACCACCGGGAACTGGTGGCGTCCCAACCGGGCCGTCGCCTCGGCAACGGCGGTCACCGCGTTGTTGTCGTGCACCATCGATCCGTGGCCCGCCCGGCCGCGCGCGGTCAGCCGCATCCACTTCATCGCCTTCTCGGCGGTTTCGATCAGGTAAAGCGTGCGCTCGCCGCCCTCACGACGCGGAATCGTCAGCGAGAACCCGCCGACCTCGCCGACCGCCTCCGTCACACCCTCGAACAGGTCGGCCCGGTTCTCGACGAGCCACTTGCAGCCGTATTTGCCACCTGCCTCCTCATCGGAGACGAACGCGAACACCAGGTCGCGCGGCGGCACGGTGCCGGAACGTTTGAAGCCGCGGGCGACGGCGATCATCATGCCGACCATGTCCTTCATGTCGACTGCGCCGCGGCCCCAGACGTAGCCGTCGGAGACGGCGCCGGAGAACGGGTGCACGCTCCAGTCCGACGCCTCGGCGGGCACCACGTCGAGGTGGCCATGCAGCATCAGGGCGCCGCGGGACGAGTCAGCACCCTTCAGCCGGGTGAACACATTCGCCCTGCCCGGTGCGCCGGCCTCGATGTACTCCGTCTCGTAGCCGACCTCCTGCAGCTGCTCGGCCACCCAGCGGGCGCATTCCGCCTCGCCCTTCGTCGTCGCGGGATCCCCGGTGTTGGAGGTGTCGAACCGGATCAGCGCACGAACCAGATCAACCACTTCCGCGTCGGGTCTAGTCACAGTCCCCTTTCCTACCACTCGCGGTGCTGCTGGGTTTGAGCCGCGGCCCGCCGATCCGATAGCCTTAGCTGCTCCCGACGGGTTTGGGGGCTAGGTCCGAGTGGCGGAATGGCAGACGCGCTAGCTTGAGGTGCTAGTGCCCTATTAACGGGCGTGGGGGTTCAAGTCCCCCCTCGGACACAATTTCTTAGCTATGCAGGTAGAAAATCCCCTCCAAAATGGGTTGGAGCCGATTTTCGTGTTTGCTGATGCCGATTAGGCCTCGACAGCTGCACCGGAAGGCCA
>NZ_JAVHWR010000136.1:0-4532 GCF_032159565.1 Mycobacterium sp. | reverse complement strand
CCATGTACACCACGTCGTGGTGTGGCTACTGTTTCCGGCTCAAGACCGCGCTGAAGGCCGAAGGGATCGGCTACACCGAGGTCGACATCGAAAGCGACCCCGCCGGTGCGGAATTCGTGATGTCGGTAAACGCCGGCAACCAGACCGTGCCGACACTGAAGTTCCCCGACGGGTCCACCCTGACGAATCCGAGCGCACGCGACGTCAAGAAAAAGCTGGGTTAGTCAGTCCTGTTCGGACGCCGTTGAGTCCGTGGCCACGATGATCATCGGCAGCAGGTAGTTGCGCACGTAGCCACGGGTGTCCTCGACGGTTGCCAGGTTGATGCCGGTGTGTGGTGTCACGATGAAGGACAACGTCAATCGGGTGTGCAGTTCGGCGACAGTTCGCAGGTGGCGCTCCTGATCCGGCGTCGTTGGGGTCGAGCCGTAGATCTGGGCGCGCAACTCGTCAGCGGACATGCGGGTGGCAAATTCGACGATCGGATCGGCATCGATGGTCAGGCTCGGCAGGATCGCCTCCGGCTCGGTCCGCAGTAGCTTCCTGAGCAGAGCATGCTCCCGCAAGAAGGTCACTGTGAACACCGTTTCGTAGACCAGGCGGTCTTCCAAGGTGGTGGCGTGCGAGCGGGCACGAGCAATGCCCTCGAAGTAGCGGTGTGCTTCAGCGAGGACCAGAGCGTCGATGAGAGCGGCCTTCGTGGGGAACCGGCGGTACAGCGTGGCACGACCCAGGCCGCTGCGGCGCGCGACGTCGTCCATGGTGGTCCGACGGATCCCGACGAGTTCGGCCTGTTCGAGCGCGGCTGTCAAGATGCGAGTCGTGATCTCGTCGGGGTCTTTCAGATGGGCGAGGACAGCGGGATCCGGCTCGGACACGCGTCGGACGAACTCTGCCGTTCGGGTTGCGGCCACGTAACTGTTCCTTGCTCCTTTAGCGGGGTCGCCGTATGGTCGATTCGAACCATGCGAGACAATAAGCGTTTCATCGTCTCGCCCGTCTCAGGATAGCGGTACGCCGTTGCTAGGGGGTCGATATGGGCGTCGGACTGCAGGCGAGGTGGATGGCAATGCACGGCGTGCCCCGGATGTTCATGAAGGTCCGGGCCCGCCAAGGTGATCCGTTGGCCCGACTGATCGCAAGTCACGGCCGCGGCAACGATCCCTATCCTGCGATGGAGGAGATTCGGGCCCGCGGTCCGTTGGTGCGTACCCCGTTCACCTGGGTGAGCGTGGATTACCACGTATGCCGAGACATTCTGCGAGACAAGCGATTCGGTGTCACACCGCCGTCAGCTATGAAGCTGCCGTGGCCGTTGACGACGTTGATAGCTCGAACCGATCCCGGCGTCGCCAATCCAGTCGAGCCGCCCGCCATGGTGATCGTGAATCCGCCCGAGCACACGCGATATCGGCAATTGGTGGCGCAGAGTTTCACGCCGCGGTCGATCGAGCGACTCGACACCCTGGTCGCCGAAGTAACCGAGAATCTGATCGACGAACTCGCCCGCAGAACGCAGGCGGATCTGATCGCCGACTTCGCCTCGCGCCTGCCGGTGGCGATCATCGCCGAAATCCTCGACCTGCCCGCCGAGACGCATCCACGGCTGTTGGAGTGGGGCCACAGCGGCGCCCCACTGCTGGACATCGGGATCGGCTGGCCGACCTATCGTCGAGCCATCGACCGGTTGCGGCTCGCTGACGACGAACTTCGGGAACGCTTCCATCAATTGCGCACCGGCGCGGCCGGCGACACTCCGTTCAGCAAGTTGGCCGCCGACGGCGCGATCACCGCCCGCGAATTCACCGCCAACGCAGCACTTCTCATCGGCGCTGGCTTCGAGACCACCGTCAACCTCATCGGCAACGGCATCCTCGTGCTGCTGCAGCATCGGGAAGCACTCTCGCGGCTACGCGAGGACTCGCAATTGTGGCCGAACGCGGTCGAGGAGATTCTGCGCATCAACAGCCCTGTGCAGATGACCGCCCGCACCGCGCTGTGCGATGTCGAAATCGCGGGCCACACCGTCGCAGCCGGCGACATGGTGGCTCTGCTGATCGGGGGCGCCAACCGCGATCCCCACGTCTTCGCCGACCCCGAGCGCTTCGACATCACCCGCGCCAACGCCCGCGATCACTTGGCCTTCGCGTCCGGCATTCACGCGTGTCTTGGTGCCGCTTTGGCGCGCATTGAAGGGATCACCGCGTTACGGTCGCTCTTCGAGTCGTTTCCCGATCTTCGGCTCGCTTCGGCGCCGCAACCACGCGGGCTGGTGAATCTGCGCGGATTCGCCTGCATGCCAGCCGAAATCGGTAACCGGCGGTCTGCCGCGGTCACCCCGGGCTGATCTCTAACTGGCGCCTCAGCTTTGCGCCGAAATCGACGAAATGGCGAGCTCTTCTCGCACTTCTCCGCCCATATGTTGGTTTGGGCGCTAAGAGGGGGTTGGGCGTCAGTCTGCCCAGCTGGTACGTCAGTCAGTACGTCAGTCCAGCGCCGCCCAGGACTCGATGATCTCCCTGGCGATCGAGATGGACCCGGGCAGGAGCAACCGCGACGGTGAGTCGGAGCTCCAGTCGCCATGATCGAGCGCTTCGCGGATCTCGGCGCGGGTGAACCACTCGGCTTCGGCGATCTCGCCGTCAAGGAAAGCGAACTCCTGCTCGGGGTCGCCGATCGCATGGAAGCCCACCATCAGCGAGCGCGGAAACGGCCACGGCTGGCTGCCCAGATAGGTAACTTCGCTGACCGTCAGCCCGATCTCCTCGGCGATCTCGCGGGCGACACACGCCTCGAACGACTCACCGGCCTCGACGAATCCGGCCAACAGCGAGAACAGCCGCTCGGGCCACATGGTTTGCCGGGCCAGCACCGCGCGGTCGTGCCCGTCGTGGACAAGGCAGATCACCGCGGGGTCGATCCGCGGAAACTCCTCGTGTCCGTTGACCGGGTTGACCCGCGACCACCCGCCCTTGGTCAGCTTCGTCGGTGACCCGTCGGCGGCGCTGAAGCGCGCGCTGTCGTGCCAGTTCAGCAGCGCGGTCGCGGTCGCCACCAGCTGCGCGCTGACGTCGTCGAAGATGTGCCCCGCGCGACGCAGGTCGAGAACTTCTGTCTCGCCGGAGGCTTCCGGGGCGACGAGTGCGCTGCGCACCGCCCAGACATGCCTGCCGTCGGTCATCCGGCCCAGGAACACCGCGTGGTCGGTTGGCTTGTTCCCAAGTGCGGTGGCCTTGCCGAGGACCACCTGCCCGTCGGAGATCAGCACCTGGTTGCGCGAATCAATCCGCAGCAGAAGGGCATCCGGCCAACCGGCTACCGCCGCGTCGATGTCGGTGCGCAACGCGTCGGCACGGTCGGCACCGACGCGGGACAGCAACGGCACATTGCGCAGCTGAAAAGACGGCATCCGTTCGGTCATCGCTCGGGTTCCACGCTGCGGATGTACAGCAGCCGGTCGCCGAGCTCGAGCGCATCGACCTGAGGATCGTCGACCCGCAGCAGCTTCCCGTTGCGCACCACACCGAGCACGATGTCGGGGAGGTGCCGCGGGGAGCCGCCGACCTCCTTGGGCTCGACCTCGCGCTCGGCAATTGCGAATCCGGCGTCGGGTGTCAGCAGGTCTTCCACCATCTCGACAACGCTCGGCGTCTGAACCGCTATGCCCAGCAGCCGGCCCGCCGTCTCGGAGGTGACCACGGTCGAGTCCGCACCGGACTGCTCCAGCAGATGCTGGTTCTCGGCTTCTCTGACCGCCGCGATGATCTTGGCGTTGGGCGCCAGTTCGCGCGCGGTGAGCGTCACGAGCACGGCGGCGTCGTCGCGGTTGGTGGCGACGATGATGGCCTTGGCGTGCTGGGCGCTGGCCAGGCGCAGCACGTCCGAGTCGGTCGCACTGCCGCGGACGGTGACCAGACCCGCGCTCTTGGCGCGCTCGAGGGCCGCGGGGTCCTCGTCGACGACGACGATGTCGGCGGGTGCGACCTCGTCGCCGACCATCGCGGCGACCGCCGTCCTGCCCTTGGTGCCGTACCCGACGACGATGGTGTGGTTGCGCACTCTGCTCCTCCATCGCTGGATCTTCAATGCCTGGCGCGACTGCGTGGTGAGGGTCTCGACAGTGGTACCGATCAGCACGATCAGGAATGCCAGCCGCAGCGGCGTGATCACCAGAACGTTGACCAGCCGGGCCGACGGGGTGACCGGGGTGATGTCGCCGTAGCCCGTCGTCGACAGCGACACCGTGGCGTAATAGATGCAGTCCAGCAGCGACAGCGGATTGTCGGGGTTCGGGCTGCTCTCGACGTCCCGGTACCCGTGCCGGTCCAGGTAGACGATCAACACCGCCAGGAACAGCGCCGACATCGCGTAGATGATGCGGCGGATGATCCGCTGCGTCGGGCTGACGAACGGCTCCGGAATGCGTAGGACATCGACCAGATCGGCGTCCGGCCGCGTGGTCAGACTCTGGTCGATCGCGGCCAGCCGCCGACGCAACCTACCTCTGGCCACGAGGGTCCGTCATCGGGTGG
>NZ_JAVHWR010000129.1:0-30294 GCF_032159565.1 Mycobacterium sp. | reverse complement strand
GCGGGTGCTGGCCAACCACGTCGACGGCGATGAGGTCACCGCCGCGGCTCGCTCGCTGTCACAGTTCGGCCTCACCTCGGACGCCACCAGGTTGGCCGGCCAGGCGGCGCTGCAGACCCCCGACGGTCGGGTGTCCGGTGCCATGCTGCAGCTGGCCCGCGACCTGAAGCTCACGACCGCCGTCGACGACGGGCCGGGCGTCGAATCGATACCAACGGCGACAGCGCCGGCCGGCTCGGCCCGCCAGCAGTCGTCACGGTTGTCCGACCGCGAACGCGAGGTCGCCGAACTGTTGCTGCTCGGCATGCCCTATCGAGACATCGGCAGCCAGCTCTTCATCTCGGCCAAGACCGTCGAGCACCATGTGGCGCGGATACGCCGCAGGCTGGGCGCGGATTCCCGGTCGGAAATGCTGTCGATGCTGCGCGCCATGCTGGCCACCCCTGGCTGATGTGAATCCCCTAACGCATTCGAATCCCCTAATCGAGATCCCCCAAGGGGCCTGCCCCGGTACCGGGGTGAGCACCGATCCGTCGCCGATTCCTGCGCCATAGGGTCGATCCAGGCGTTTCGTTACCGATCCGAGGTAAAGGTGTGGCATGTCGAATCCGCAAGTCGGCAGGGGTAGTTCGCTTGGCCTGACCGTTGGCGCCACGAACCTTGCCTGCACCGGCGACGGGCATCGACCGCTCATTCGCCCCTCGGCGGTCACCCTAGAGCCAGGTCTGACGCTGACCGGGTTCGTCGACCGCGTCGGCGATCCTGTGCCGATGGTCGCCCAGGACGGTTCCCGGCATCGCCCGGAGCTGCTGCTCGCAGAGGCGCTCGACGGTGTCGCACGCAATGCCGCCAAGGCGCCCGTGTCGGAGCTTGCCGTCGCGGTGCCTGCGCACTGGCGCGCATCCATGGTCGAGGCGCTACGGACTGCGCTGCGCAGCAAGCCCGGGCTGACGGGGGCACCGCTGGTGTCCGACGCCGCCGCAGCTTTGACGGCACTGCGGTCGAATCCGGGACTGCCGTCGGCGGGCGTGATCGTCCTGTGCGACTTCGGCGGCAGCGGCACCAGCATCACGCTGGTCGACGCGGGAGCGAAGGACACCCCGATCGGCGAGACGGTCCGCGTGCAGGACTTCTCGGGCGACCAGATCGACCAGGCAGTCCTGACAAGGGTGGTGGCGGGGATCTTCGAAGCGTCGGGCGCCGACCCTGCGGGCACCTCGATGGTCGGATCGCTTGGCAGGCTGCGCGACGAGTGCAGGCGCGCCAAGGAGCGGCTGTCGGACGAGACGGCCACCGCGATCGTCGTCGACGTGCCGGGGCTGGAGACCACCGTTCGGATGACCCGAATGGAGCTCGACGACCTTATCGACGAGCCGCTGACCGAGTTCGTTGCGGTCCTTTCCGACACGCTGGAGCGCAACCGCATCGGGTTGGCGAGCGTGTCGGCCGTCGCGACGGTCGGTGGCGGCGCTCGCATTCCGCTGATCACACAGCGACTCTCCGAGCACCTCCGCACGACGGTCGTCACCACGCCTTCGCCACAGCTGACGGCTGCCCAAGGCGTTGCGTTGATCGCACACCGGAGCCAGATCGTCGAGACGGCGACAACGGTGGCGCCTGCCGCACCCGCAACGGCCACCGTCGCGGCGGCGGCGTTCGGTGCGGGCGGCGCGTCACCTGCAGTCGGTGCGTTGGCCTGGTCCGAGGTCGCAGACGATCCGCATGACGTCCTGGTGACCGAACCCCACTTCGACGACCACTACGCGGCAACACCTGCCGACAGCAGACCGGAGGTGCATTTCCAACACGACCAGCGGGACGATCCGACCCGATCGGGGCGGCGCAGTCCGGTCCTGTTGTTCGGACTGGCTGCGGCGGCCGCCGTCGTCGCCGCGGTGGTGTTCGGGCTGACGGCGTTCACCCGGGACACCTCCACCGTGCCGGCCGGTACGACATCGAGCATTGCGCCGACACCTGCGCCCGTCGCAGAGCCCGCGGCCCCGGCGCAGCAAGCGCCCGCGCCCGCGCAGGCACCTGTGGTGACGACCGTGCTGGCACGGCCGCAGCCGCGGGTGGCGCCGGGCCCACAACAACAGGCACCGGCGGTCCAGCCCGCACCGGAGTGGACGGCTCCGGCCCCCGCGCCAGAGGCTCCCGCTCCTGAACCTGCACCAGCACCAGCACCAGCACCCGAGCCCGCACCCGCGCCCGCACCCGCACCCGCACCCGCACCCGCACCCGCACCCGCACCCGAAAACCCTGCACCCCCGACCAACCCGGGCACGGGCGGTGGCGGCACCGGAACCGGAACGGGCGGGACGGGAACCGGTGGGACGGGAACCGGCGGAACGGGCACCGGCACGGGCGGAACGGGCACGGCTCCCGGCGGGACCGGAACGGGAACGGGAACCGGAACGGAGACGGGCACGGGTACCGGTACCGGTACCGGCGGCGCGGAGAAGCCTCCGGCAAATCCCGGACTGGTAGCGCCGATATTGGCGCCCGTGCTGGCGCCCCTGCCGTAGTAAGGCGAACCTTCGTAGCGAGCTTTCCCGGCGAGATGCAACTATGAGCAGGCATCGAGCATAAGTTACCGACGGGTAACTTCAGATAAGTTACTCTTGGGTAACTTAGATATCGGGAGGCACCGGGTGGACACCCATACGCTGATCAGGCTCGTCGTCGGACTCGGGATGACCGCGCTTGTACTGGTCCTCGCCGCCCGCCGCGTCCTCTGGTTGACGACCCTGATCCGGTCCGGCCAGAAAACAAGCGACGAGCATGGCCGCAAAGACAACCTCGGCACCCGCATCACCACCCAGGTGAAAGAAGTCTTCGGACAGACCCGACTGCTCAAGTGGTCGATCCCCGGCCTGGCGCACTTCTTCACGATGTGGGGCTTCTTCATCCTCGCGACGGTTTACCTCGAGGCATATGGCCTGTTGTTCGTCCACGACTTCCACATCCCGATCGTCGGCCGCTGGGACGCCCTCGGCTTCCTGCAGGACTTCATTGCACTTGCGGTACTGGCCGGCATCACCACCTTCGCGATCATCCGCATCGTCCGCGAACCCAAGAAGCTCGGCCGCGAGTCCCGGTTCTACGGTTCCCACACCGGTGGTGCGTGGCTCATCCTGTTCATGATCTTCAACGTCATCTGGACGTATGCACTCGTCCGCGGCTCGGCGGTCAACACCAACAACCTGCCCTACGGAAAGGGCGCCTTCTTCTCGCACTTCATGGGCTGGGTCCTGAGCCCGCTCGGCCACACCGCCAACGAGTGGCTCGAAACCGTTGCGCTGCTGCTGCATATCGGCGTGATGCTGATCTTCCTGCTGATCGTGTTGCACTCGAAGCACCTGCACATCGGCCTCGCGCCGCTCAACGTCACCTTCAAGCGGTTGCCCGACGCCTTGGGCCCGCTGCTGCCGGTGGAGTTCAAGGGCGAGCCGATCGACTTCGAGGATCCGCCAGAGGACGCCGTGCTCGGCCGCGGGAAGATCGAGGACTTCACCTGGAAGGGCTACCTGGACTTCACCACGTGTACCGAGTGTGGTCGCTGTCAGTCGCAGTGCCCGGCATGGAACACCGGCAAGCCGCTGTCTCCGAAACTCGTCATCATGAACCTGCGCGACCACCTGTTCGCGAAGGCGCCGTACATCCTCGGCGACAAGGAAACTCCGCTGGAGAACACGCCGGAGGGCGGGTTGGGCGAGGAGCTGCGCGGCGAGAAGCACGACGAGGAACACCATGTTCCCGAGTCGACGTTTGAGCGAGTCCTCGGTTCGGGACCGTTGCAGGCCACCCGCCCACTGGTCGGCACCGCCGAGGAGCTCGGCGTCATCGACCCGGACGTGCTGTGGTCCTGCACCACCTGCGGCGCCTGCGTGGAGCAGTGCCCGGTGGACATCGAGCACATCGACCACATCGTCGACATGCGCCGCTATCAGGTGATGATGGAGTCGGAGTTCCCCGGCGAACTCGGAGTGCTGTTCAAAAACCTCGAAACCAAAGGCAATCCGTGGGGCCAGAACGCCAAGGACCGGACCAACTGGATCGACGAGGTCGAGTTCGACGTTCCGGTGTTCGGCAAGGATGTCGACTCCTTCGAAGGTTACGAGTACCTGTTCTGGGTGGGCTGCGCCGGCGCCTATGAGGACCGCGCCAAGAAGACCACCAAGGCCGTCGCTGAACTGCTCGCGACCGCCGGAGTGAAGTATCTGGTGCTCGGCGAGGGCGAAACCTGCAACGGTGACTCGGCCCGCCGTTCCGGCAACGAGTTCCTTTTCCAGCAGCTCGCCGCGCAGAACGTCGAAACCCTCAACGATCTGTTCGAAGGCGTCGAGCGGGTCGACCGCAAGATCGTCGTCACCTGCCCGCACTGCTTCAACACGCTCGGCCGCGAATACCCGCAAGTGGGCGGCAATTTCACAGTGCTGCACCACACGCAGCTACTGAACCTGCTGATCCGGGACAAGAAGCTGGTGCCGGTGAAGCCGGTGGACGGCGAAGACTCACCCATCACCTATCACGACCCGTGCTACCTGGGCCGGCACAACAAGGTCTACGACGCTCCGCGCGAACTCATCGGCGCGTCCGGCGCGAAGCTCACCGAGATGCCGCGCCACGCCGACCGCGGATTGTGCTGCGGCGCAGGCGGTGCGCGGATGTGGATGGAAGAGCACATCGGCAAGCGGGTGAACCACGAGCGCGTCGAGGAGGCGCTGGACACCGGCGCGTCGAAGATCGCCACCGGCTGCCCGTTCTGCCGCGTGATGATCACCGATGGCGTCGACGACGTCGCCGCAGCCAAGGATCTGCCCAAGGCCGAGGTTCTCGACGTGGCGCAGCTGCTGCTCGGCTCGCTCGACAAGAGCTCGGTCACCCTGCCCGAAAAGGGCACCGCCGCAAAGGAGGCCGAGAAGCGGGCAGCCAGGGTCGAGGCGTCTACCGCGACGATCGATGAGACCGGGCCCGCCAAGACCCAGGAGGAGCCGAAGGCGACGGCCGCTCCCGCCCCGGAGAAGCCTGCGGCTGCCGCGCCCGTCAAGGGACTCGGCATCGCGGGCGGTGCGAAGCGCCCCGGCGCGAAGAAGGCCGCGGCAGCGCCTGCCGAACCGGCGGCGAAGGAGGACAAGCCCGCAGAGGCCGCTCCTGCCAAGGGTCTCGGCATCGCCGCGGGAGCCAAACGACCGGGTGCAAAGAAGACCGCAGCCGCGCCTGCCGAGGCGAAGGCCGAGGCGCCTGCCGAGGCGAAGGCCGAGGCGCCTGCCGAGGCGACCGCCGAGGCGCCTGCAGAGGCGACCGCCGAGGCACCCGCCAAGCCCGAAGCCGAGGTGAAGGGACTGGGCATCGCCGCGGGCGCACGCCGCCCAGGGGCCAAGAAGGCTCCCGCGAAGCCTGCGCCGAACGAGGGCGAGGCCACCGTCACGCAGCCGCCCAACGTCGATCCCGACAAGGCGGAGCCAGGAGCCAAGACCGACACTGCCGACTCCGACCTCGGGATCGCCAAGCCCGAAGCCGAGGTCAAGGGACTCGGCATCGCACCGGGTGCCCGCAGGCCCGGCGCCAAGAAGGCGCCGGCGGCTCCTGAAGCCGAACCCGCTGCACCGCAGCAGGAACCACAGGACGATGGCGAAACCGCCACCGCGACTGAGCCTTCCAGCCCCGAGCCGGCCGGCGAGGGCAACGGCGACAAGCCGGCGACACCGGTGAAGGGACTCGGCATCGCTAAGGGGGCGCGGCCACCGGGTAAGCGCTGACGTTGACGAACATCACAGCCCGGTATCGATCGGCAAATTCGATTTGCCATCGATGAGACGATGGACGACGTGACTACCCACCAGGTGCCGTGGCATTCCACAGGCCAACACCCGCGGCAGCGCACGTTCACCCAGTCGTCGAAGCTGCAGGACGTCCTGTACGAGATTCGCGGTCCGGTGCACGAGCATGCAGCGCGGCTGGAGGCCGAGGGCCACCGCATCCTGAAGCTGAACATCGGCAACCCGGCGCCGTTCGGGTTCGAGGCGCCCGACGTCATCATGCGCGACATGATCCAGGCGCTGCCGCAGGCGCAGGGGTATTCGGACTCCAAGGGCATCCAGGCCGCCCGCCGCGCCGTCTTCACCCGCTACGAACTCGTCGACGGCTTTCCGCGCTTCGACGTCGACGATGTCTATCTCGGCAACGGCGTTTCCGAGTTGATCACGATGACGCTGCAGGCGTTGTTGGACAACGGCGATCAGGTACTGATCCCCGCTCCTGACTACCCGCTGTGGACGGCGTCGACGTCACTGGCGGGCGGCACGCCCGTGCACTACCTCTGCGACGAGACACAGGGGTGGCAGCCCGACATCGCCGACATGGAGTCCAAGATCACCGACCGCACCAAGGCACTGGTGGTGATCAATCCCAACAACCCGACCGGCGCGGTCTATTCGCGCGAGGTCCTCGAGCAGATGGTCGAACTGGCGCGCAAGCACCAGCTGCTCCTTCTCGCCGACGAGATCTACGACAAGATCCTCTACGACGACGCCGAACACATCAGCCTCGCGACGGTCGCTCCGGACCTGCTCACCTTGACGTTCAACGGGCTGTCGAAGGCCTACCGGGTGGCCGGATACCGGTCCGGTTGGCTGGTGATCACCGGGCCCAAGGACCACGCCGCGTCCTTCATCGAAGGCATCAGCCTGCTGGCCAACATGAGGTTGTGTCCGAATGTGCCCGCCCAGCATGCCATTCAGGTCGCCCTTGGCGGGCATCAGAGCATCGAGGATCTGGTGCTGCCCGGTGGGCGCCTGCTCGAGCAGCGCGACGTCGCGGTGTCGAAGCTCAACGAGATCCCAGGGGTGTCGTGCGTCAAACCCGCAGGCGCGCTGTATGTCTTCCCCCGGCTGGATCCCGAGGTCTATGACATCGCCGACGACGAACAACTCGTCCTGGATCTGCTGCTACAGGAGAAGATCCTGGTCACCCAGGGCACCGGATTCAACTGGCCCACACCGGATCACCTACGGATCGTCACCCTGCCGTGGGCCCGCGACCTGAGTAGCGCCATCGAACGACTCGGCAACTTCCTGACCGGCTACCGCCAATGAGCGCAGCGCTTCTGCGGAAGATGTTCGAAACGATGGTGATGGCCGACTACTGAGGGCTCGTTCAGGTGCTGCCTCTACCCTCGTGCGGGTGACGCACTCGCACGCCCACTCACACACGTCGACCGGTCCGTCCCCGTTGGGGCCGTTGGCCGCGAAGATCGTCGTCGGCCTCCTGGTCGCGGTCGGTGTCGCGGTGGTGGCGGGCGCCGCCCTGTTGTGGCCCGGCCAAGAGAAGGTCGACATTCCGCTGCCCTTCCAGAACGCCTCGGGCGGTGCGGTGAGCACCGAGGCAGGCACCGTGCTGTCGACCGGCAAGGCGGATTGCGGCGGCCCCGACGTCGGCGCGGTGATCACCAGGAGCGTCACGCCGGCCGAGGCCAAGGATGCGCCCTGCGTGCACACGGTGGTGACGATCGATTCCGGACCCAACGCCAACGCCAAGACGGTGCTGGAGTTCAGCAGCGGACCCGGTCAGCCGACGCTGGCGCCGGGCGATCACATCCGCATCAGCCGACAGGTCGATCAGTCCGGAGCCACCACCTACGCGTTCTACGACTACGAGCGCACCTGGCCGCTGGTCGTGCTCGCTGCGGCGTTCGCCCTTGTCATCGTCGCCGTCGCCCGATGGCGCGGACTGCGGGCGCTGGTCGGCATCGTCGTCGCGTTCGCAGTGTTGGTGGTGTTCCTGCTGCCCGCTCTCCGCGACGGTTCCCCCGCGATTCCGGTCGCGTTGGTGGCGTCCGCCGCCATCTTGTATGCAGTCATCTATCTGGCGCACGGCGTGAGCCTACGCACCAGCGCCGCACTGCTGGGAACGTTGACCTCGCTGCTCGTCGCGGCCGTATTGTCCTGGGCCGCAATCGCACTCGCGCATCTCACCGGTCTTTCGGAAGAGCAGAACAACGAGGTCGCCGCTTACCTGGGCCAGGTGTCGATCACCGGACTGCTGCTGGCCGGGTTCATCATCGGCTCGCTGGGCGTGCTCAACGACGTGACCGTCACGCAGGCGTCGACGGTGTTCGAGTTGGCGGAGGTGGGCGACGGCAGCACCCGGCGCGGGATCTTCCTCAGCGCGATGCGGGTCGGCCGCGACCACATCGCAAGCACCGTCTACACGCTGGTGCTGGCATATGCGGGCAGCGCTCTGCCGCTGCTGTTGCTGTTCAGTGTCGCCAACCGGCCGCTCGGCGACGTGCTGACCAGTGAGACGGTCGCCATCGAGATCGCCCGTTCGGCGGTCGGCGGCATCGCGCTGGCGCTGTCGGTGCCGCTGACGACCGCGATCGCGGCCGTGCTGGCCACGCCCGGCGGGGTAGCCACCGTCAGCCGACGAGGTCCTTCTCGGTCAGCTCGGTAGCGGCGAGTGCAGAGTGCAGGTCGGCGTGCCGGAACACCGACGTGACGTCATCGTGTACCACCCGGAACGCCCACGCCCCGCCGCCGGTGTGCTCGGTGACCACGACGCCGTCGTGCACATACATCCGGCCCACATCGACGATTGTGTCGAGTGACCGGGCCCACTGCAGCAGCGCGTCGCGGCCCTGCCCTGCACCATTCGCGTCACCGAACTCGATGTCGTCACTGGACAATTCGGCCAGAGTGTCGAAATCCTTGGTGTTGAGCGCGTCGTGCCAGGCGAGGACGGTTGCGATCTCCGAAGTCGTCATGAACGAAACGTACGCCACTCAGAAGGGTGTGCGCTCAAGCCACCCGTCCCATACGGCGGGGTCACCGAACATCTCCAGGCTCCCGTCGGCCGCCGGGTGGCGGCGGACCACGGCTAGCAGCAGATCCGTTGCTGGTCCCCGCAGTGCGACGTCGCCCTTGCCGTGCTCGTGCGTGAACGCGATCCCGTCGTCGGTGCCGGTGATGCTCCACTCCCCTGCAGCGCCCAGACCGTCGTCGGTGGCGTGCAGGTGCAGCGTCCGGCCCTCGTCCAACGGAGAGGTTTCGCCGCTCGCCTCGACGGCGATGCGCTCCAGCCACTCGTCGATGCCGTCGGCGGCCAGTTCGGGCGTCAGCGCAAAGTCCGCGCCGAGCGCGATCGCGGCGTCGGCGCGGTGGACGGTCGCTTCGTGCACCCGCCTGCGAACCCACCAATCCGCCCGCCTGGGGCCGATGAAGGTCCACACGCGGGTGTGGGCGCCGACGGCGTCGACCGAGTCCACGATGAGCCGGGCGCCCGCGTTGAGCCAGTCGATGGCGGCGTCGGGATCGTCCGGCGGTTTACCGTCGGGCACCTCACGGGGGTCGAGCGGCTCGCTGCGCAGGTCCGCGACGATCTGCGCGGCCCATCTGTTTCCCCGGCCGACGTGGCGGAACAGCTTTCTGATCGTCCACTCCGGACATGTCGGTACGGGCAGTGCCGGATCGGCGCCGCGAATCAGTTCGCCGAACGCTTTGGTCTCCTCGATGAGCGCAGCGCGGAAATCCACGTCACGAACCTAGCTCAATAGGCGTCG
This sequence comes from Mycobacterium sp., assembly GCF_032159565.1. Taxonomy (GTDB): domain Bacteria; phylum Actinomycetota; class Actinomycetes; order Mycobacteriales; family Mycobacteriaceae; genus Mycobacterium. The sequence goes on along the minus strand of NZ_JAVHWR010000129.1, from coordinate 20,735 downwards.
CGGAAACCTCTGATCCGGATACGACGGGCCTAGGCCGACGAACTCACCGTGTTCGCGGTTCCCAGCGCGATCGGAAGCGACGACCAACCCCGCAGCACCCGGGTGTCGCGCCTGCTGCCGGTGCCCGCAAGACGCGCGTGCGGGAAGCGCTCGAAGAACGTCCGCAACCCGACCTCCCCTTCGGCACGGGCCAGCGCCGCTCCAAGGCAGAAGTGCCTGCCGCCGGAGAAGGACAGGTGCTTACCCGCATTGTCGCGTTCGATGTCGAAGCGATTCGGATCGTCGAAGACCTTCGGGTCACGGTTCGCCCCGGCCAGATGGATGACCACGGTTTCGTCTTCCTGCACGCGGGTGCCTGCCACGTCGACGTCCCTGCACGCCACGCGAGCGGTCATCTGCACCGGTGAGTCGAGCCGCAGGATTTCCTCGACGGCGTTGGGCCACAGCTCCGGCCGGGCGGCGAGCGTTTCGAGGTGCTCCGGAGTGTCGATCAGCATCCGAATTCCGTTGCCCAGCAAGTTGACCGTGGTTTCGAAGCCGGCCGCCAAGACGAGGCCCGCGAGCGCCTGCAGCTCTTGAAAGCTCAGCTGCGGGCCCTCGTCGGAGGCCTTGATGATCTGGCTCATCAGGTCCTCGCCAGGATCGCGGCGCAGCTGTTGCAGATGGTCGGCGAGCCAGGTGTTGAAGCCGACGATGCCCGTGTTCACCTGCTGGAACTGCCGCCATGTCACACCGATGTCGAGGCTGGGCGCGCCCAACTCACCGAAATGCAATATGCGCGACCGATCTTCGTCGGGTACGCCGAGGACATCGCCGATGATGGCGACCGGAAGCTGCGAGCAGTAGCGGCCGACGATGTCGACGACCTCGGTGTCGCCTTCGAGTTGGTCGAGCAGTGCGGTCGCGGTCTCTTCGACCCGCTCCCGCAGCGTCGCAACGGCACGCGGGGTGAACACCGACGACACCAGCTTTCGATAGCGGGTGTGGTCGGGCGGCTCAACCGACAACAGCGATGGCGGTCGCAGCGGATGAAGCAGTCCGGGGTCGGCCTTCTTCGCGACCCAGCGCAGCGGCTTGGGCAGGTTACCGCCCTGCTCGGTGACGCTGAAATCGTCGGATCGCAGCAGCTCATGCGCCACCCCGTGGTCGAACGTCAGCAGCACGGCGCGGCACCGGATGATCGGACCTCTTACCCGGCACTCGTCGGCGAACGCGGCCGGATTCTCCCGAACGACGGGGTCGGCGATCAGCCGCGCCTGCGGATCACCGTTGCGAGTGCCGATCTTCGAGAGGCCGCGGATGACTCCGTGCAGCGCAAGCCAGCGGATTCGTTGCCTCATGACGCGAGCTTACGACCGCCGACGTTGTTAGACAAGCGTCAAACAGTGGCGCTCTTGCCGAGCGCGTACACCCGCCAGCCCGCATCCGTCCATTTGGCCGAGTCCAGGCAATTACGGCCATCCACAACAACTTTGGCGCGCACCGTGTCGGCGAGATCGACCGGGTCCAGCTCGACGAACTCCCGCCATTCGGTGAGCACCAGGACGGCATCGGCGCGTTCACACGCCTCGATCACCGACGTGGAGTAGTTCAGGGTCGGGAAGAGCCGCTGGCTGTTCTCCATCGCCTTGGGGTCGTAGACGTTCACGGTCGCGCCGTTGAGCTGCAGCATGCCTGCGACATTGAGGGCGGGCGAGTCCCGCACGTCGTCGGACTCGGGCTTGAACGCCGCACCGAGCACCGCGACGTTGGCGCCCAGCAACGACCCGCAGGCCTTCGTCGCCAGCTCGACCATCCGGCTGCGGCGACGCATGTTGATGCTGTCGACCTCGCGCAGGAACGTCAGCGCATGGTTGGCGCCGAGCTCTCCTGCGCGCGCCATGAACGCGCGAATGTCCTTCGGCAGGCACCCGCCGCCAAAGCCGAGGCCTGCGTTGAGAAACCGACGTCCGATGCGCGGGTCGTGACCCAGTGCGTCGGCGAGCAGGGTCACGTCGGCGTCGACCGCCTCACACACCTCGGAGATGGCGTTGATGAACGAGATCTTGGTCGCGAGAAAGGCGTTCGCCGAGACCTTGACCAGCTCGGCGGTCTGCAGATCGGTCAGCAGGAAGGGGACTTCCTCGTCGAGCAGAGGCTTGTACAACTGGCGAATCGCGGCTTCGGCGACGACCGAGTCCGGCTGCACGCCGAGCACGATCCGGTCGGGATGCAGCGTGTCGTGCACGGCGAAGCCCTCACGCAGAAACTCGGGATTCCAGGCGATTTCGACGTCGATGCCGTCGGCGGCCAGAGCACGCGCCCTGGCACCGAGTTCGGCTGCGGTGCCCACCGGCACGGTCGACTTGCCGACGATCACCGCCGAGCGGCGCAGCCGTGGAACCAGGGTGTCGATGACGGCGTGCACATGACGCAGGTCGGCGCCGTATTCGCCCTTCTTCTGCGGCGTTCCGACGCCGAGGAAGTGCACGTCGGCGAAATCGACTGCCGCGTCGTAATCCGTCGTGAAGTGCAGCCTGCCCGCGGCGAGGTTGTCGCTCAACATCTTTCGCAGGCCGGGTTCGTAGAACGGAATGTCACCGGCCGCCAATTTCGCGACCTTGCCCGGATCGATGTCGACGCCGAGAACCTCGTGACCCAGTTCGGCCATCCCGGCGGCATGAGTCGCTCCGAGGTAGCCCGTGCCGAACACAGTGCATCGCATACTGCCTCTATAGGCGGCTGCGATTAGCTAACTGCTAAGCGACACCAAGCGGGAGACCAACGGTAGGTGACCGGCTAGTGTCCGCCGCTGCAGATGCCGAACACACAGATACTCGGGCCACCACCACGCGAGCCGGAACCGCCGCCTCCGTAGTCACCGGATCCCGAGCCGGGGTAGCCGCTGGAGCCGGGATATTGACTCGAACCCGAACCCGAACCGCTCGACCCCGGATAGTCGCTCGAGCCGGGGTACCCACTCGAGCCGCCGCCGCCGGGATACTGCGGGGACTGTTGCGGCGGATCATAGGGAACCTGCTGCGGCGGATCCTGTTGCGGCGGGCTCCACGGGGGCTGCCACGCCGGCCTCTGTGGTTGGTTGCGCCACGGCGGGACCCACGCCGGCGGTCGCTGCGGTGCGTAGACCGGCGGGTTGTAGACGGGCGGGTTGTAGATCGGCGGCACGACCGGGGCCGCGGGCACTGGGACAGGTGCGGCAGGTACGGGTGCCGGCGCGGCCGGAGCCGGAGCCAGAGCCGCCGCGGGCGCGGGGGCCGCGGGCTGCTCGACGAACACGGTCCGGGGTGCCTGTGCCGGGGCCTGCTGCACCACCGGCACGGGCGCCTTGATGGTCTCCGGCGGGGGCGCGGCAGGCGCCGGAGCCGGCGCGGGAGCGGCCGGGGCCAATTCCTGCGCCGGTGCGGGGGCGACCTGACTTGGGATGACCGGCGTCTCACCCGGGCTCGGCCGCTGGTCGACCGTCGGGCGGATGCTGACCGCCAGCGAGATCACGAGGGCGACGACGCCGACCACGAAGATCGAGGTCAGCGCACTGCCAACCAGCAGGAACGGCTTGTGGGATTCTTCCTCATAGGAGGGCTCGGGGTCGGGCTCCGGTATCTCGTCGGAATACGCCAGCAGATCCGAATACGCCTCGTCGGTACGAGCGGGTGCCATCTGTGTGGCCACGCCGGCCATTTGCGTGACCGCTCCGGCCAGCTCCGGGTAGGCGCTGGCGGCGGTGGTCCCGTCGCGGTCCTGCGAATAGGCGAGGCCCGCCGTCGATGCCTCCATCTCGGGTGCATGCGCAGACGCGAGCGCCGCGCCGCGGGCGAGGGCGAGCTCCGGTTCGTCCGGGGCGCTGACGGGCAGAGCCACCAGATTTTCAAGGTGGGCCTTCACCGCCGCGGCGTCGACGCCGGAGCCGACGATGAACAGGCCCTGCGGCGGCGCCTGCGCGGACTCGACGGACTTGGCCATCTCGGTGAAGACCGCCATCGCGTCGGAGTCGTGCAGATCGCGGCTGAGCACCTTGACAACCGACCCGTCTTCGGTCTGTACGACCGAGAGGGTGGCGGTGTCCTTCTCGATGAACAGCAGTGCGGTGGTGTCGTATCCGATGGCGCGGCCGACGGCCTGGGCGAGCGACGCAGCGGCGTGCGTCGCGGAGACGAGCATGACGTCCTCGATGCCGCGCGCCGCAAGAGTGTCCCGCAGTGCCGCGGCGTCGGAATGGTGCGTCCACGTCACGCCGATCGACTTCAGGTGATGACCGCTCGTCGCGGCGCTTTCCTGCGTTCCGAGCACCGCCGCGGCGACCTGGTCGGCCGGACTCGACGTTGCTGAGCCGTCGGCCCCCTTGATGTCGAAGACATCGTGATCGACGGTGACACCGTCGGCTTTTTCGCCCTCGACCAGCACCATGCGGACCGTTGTAGGTGTCATCGACACACCTAATACGATGTCCACTGACCCTCCAAAGTGTTTGCTACGCTGTCTAAGCTGCCGTTGCGCATTCGTTCCGCGCGAGCCGACAACTAGTTACTTCATCGCCTCTACCAGGGCGGCTGTTACAGCCAACCGCATTTGCTAGTGGCGGTGAAACGCTGGCCGGATCGCGACGGCGCGGATGCTCGCCGGCGCCGGTTTTCAAATCTACCCGCGTTCATGTAAACGCGAGTGCCTCGGTTCAACTTCCCGCTAGTTCGACTTGATGAAGTTCTGATACGACCGTGACGGCGTCGGTCCGCGCTGACCTTGATACTTGGAGCCGGCTTTCGCGCTGCCGTAGGGATTCTCCGCCGGACTGGTCAGCCGCAGTAGGCAGAGTTGGCCGATCTTCATGCCCGGCCACAGGGTGATCGGCAGGTTCGCGACGTTAGACAGCTCGAGGGTGATGTGCCCGCTGAAGCCCGGATCGATGAAGCCCGCGGTCGAGTGTGTCAGCAGGCCGAGCCGGCCAAGCGATGACTTGCCCTCGAGTCGGCCGGCGAGGTCGTCGGGAAGGGTGCACCGTTCCAGGGTCGAGCCGAGCACGAACTCGCCGGGATGCAGCACGAAGGGCTCGCCCTCCTTCGGCTCCACCAGGGTGGTGAGGTCGTCCTGGCGCACCGACGGGTCGATATGGGTGTAGCGGGTGTTGTTGAATACCCGAAACAGGTTGTCCAGCCGGACATCGACGCTTGACGGCTGCACCAGGCTCTCGTCGTATGGATCGATGCCAAGACGTCCCGCGGCTATCTCGCTGCGGAGGTCGCGATCGGAGAGCAGCACCCGACGAGCGTAACCGCTGGAGTGTTAGCCTTCGTGATCACCGGCACCAGCCGGGCAGGCCGATGTAGTTCAATGGCAGAACATCAGCTTCCCAAGCTGAATACGCGGGTTCGATTCCCGTCATCGGCTCCACGAATCCGCAGTTCGGCGGCATATTCCGCGACTGCCGACGCCCGTCAGAATTATCTTTTGACCGTCGTTTGACCGGGGCGCGGGGACAACCACTGCGAAACCGTTTGCCGGGCGCTGCGCGCGGGTGGCAGGTGTCGTACGTCTCCCGCACTTCGCTGCTTAGTTGTCGGCCAGGTATCGAGGGCACTCGAAATGCGGCTCAGATGGATTGGCTCGGGGTTGTGACGATCGGCACTTCTAACGCCCGTCTATGGGCTGCGTAGTCACGGAAGCCTCCCCCGTACTGGGGCGCTTTCAGGGTTGACCGCTATCCTCGCGCACCGTAATTGCCCAAGGCAGCGAGTACGGACACCGATGAAGGAGTCGCCTTATCGTGCAGGACCATCTCCCCGCGCGCGCAATCTCTCGATCGGTCCGTGTGTTGGGGCCGGTCGTCTTATTGGTTGCGTTGGCGTTGTACCTAGCCGCATATCTGCGGTGGCCCAGCCTGGCCAACCAGGTCGACCTGTTGGTGTACCGGTTCGGAGCAGTGCGCGCCTGGGATGGTCAAGACCTCTACTCGGTGGGGATGACCGGAGATTCACACACGATGCTTTTCGACTACACGCCATTCGCTGCGCTGTGCTTTCTCCCGCTGATCGGGTTGAGCCAGCCCGCCATTCTCACCCTTGGTCTTTTGCTGAACATTGCCTGCGTGGGTTACATCGTCCACCGGATGCTCAGTGCTGTAGGAATCACGACCGTAACCGGTCTGTGGGGGTTGACGGCGCTTCTGATGGCTCCGATCATCTGGCTGGAGCCTGTCCGGCTTTCGCTGCAGCTCGGCCAGATCAATTTGATCATGATGGCGATCGTCCTCGCTGATGTGCTGTCGCAACCGTCCCGCAGGTGGACTGGGATAGGTATCGGGATCGCCGCCGGGATCAAACTGACTCCCGCGCTCTTCATCATCTTTCTCGTCGCAACCGGGCGACGTCGCGAGGCAGTCATCGCTGGATTGACGTTCATCTCGACTATCGCCGTCGGTTTCGTTCTGCTGCCGGCCGATTCGAACGAGTTCTGGCTGCGGGGACGGTTTCACGATGTACGACGGATCTCCAGCGATCCTCTGGCGAACACCAGTCTGGCTGGACTACTCGCGCGGCTTAACTGGGTGACGCGGTGGGAGACCGCGGCCGCAGTCGTATTCGCGATCTTCGCCATCGCCATCGCCGCGGTGGCGTGGCGTCGCGGTCATTTACTGTTGGGCGTCGCCATCGCGGGGATGACCTCGGCCGCCGCTTCACCCTTCAGCTGGAGCCACCACTGGGTGTGGTTCGCACCGCTTCTTGTCCACCTCGGGCTTCTGGGGTTCGTACACCGTTCGCGCGTCGCGGCGCTGGCAATGTGGACGCTTGCGGCGATCTTCGGGGGGTGGTTCATCGCATCGCGAAGCTCGCCTCCACAAGCGGGTCTGATGTCCTTGCGCCACCCGGGGACGTGGAATCAGCTTCTTCCGGCGGCTTACCTTTTCGCGCTTACTATCGTGCTCATCTGCAGCGTGTACACATTCTGGCGGGCACGACAGCACCCAGCGGCCGCAAGGATCGGCATTGACGCGATGGTGGAGGGCAGTCGACCAAGAGCGAGCATCGGCCCGCTCTAACCGCGATCATTAGCCGTTGTCGGGTTTTCCTGGACGGCGGCGCTGCCCCAATCGACTATCCAAGCCGGTTCGCGGGTGTCACATGTTTCGCGGAACTCGCGGCCCTGCTCGTACCAGACGGCTTGGTAGCGCTTGACCGGCTTGCGTTGGACGCGCCGACCCGATTCACGAACGCGGATATGCATTTGACCCCTTCGCTTCGCCTTGTGGTTCGATCTCGGCGACGACGGGATGTTATTGGCGGTCAACGTAATACGGTTCACCTTGCCGGCTGAAGTCGATGGCAGTTATTCGACTGGCGCTAGGCCGATTCGCTTATTGGGAAGCGAGATCTCTATCCGCTCCAGGAGCGTTAGTCGTTGTCGGCTTCTGCCACTCGGCGGCTTATTGATTTGCCGTCGGGATCAGCGGTGGTCTCGCAAGTGAGACCCCACTACCGGTTGGCGCAGACCGCTCACCCGCCGGTCCTGCTCAACACCGGGAATCGACGGGAATCCCTCAGTTGCGCCATGTGGAGCGTGGCATCAGCGGCCTTGTGGTACAGGAAGATAGCGCTGCTTAGCGGCATGATCGCAGAGGCGAGGCCACCCGTGAACGGATATCGGCATCATTTCGAATGCGCGAACTCGGCGTCCCATCGATCCATGTTGTCTATCGCATTGTGAAACGGTGCCGGACCGATGCTTTCCTCTCCCGTGAACGGGCGGTCCATCACGACGATGAGGAAGAAGACCAGTCCCATCGACATCGCGAGCAACCCAATGATCCAGAAGCTGAAGCGGGACGGCGAAAGCACCGCAGTCGTCCCGATCGTCAACGCCGAGCCGATCAATACGACCATCCATAGCGTGAACGGAACCTTCGCGTCGGCGGCGTGAAGCCGCGTTCGACGCTCACTCAGGACATCGTTTGCCGCTGACCAGATCTCGGGCATGAGCGCGGCGCGACGCGGCGTATCGGGGTCGAGTTGGCCGACGGCATGAAACATTCGGTCGAACGCGTCCCACGCCTCGCTGCTTGATTGTCCCCGACGCATATCGGGCCATTCCACCGTCACGACGATGTCGGCGTACTGCCGGAGAGTCCCGCGTGCCTCTCGCGCTTGCGGGCTGTCGAACAGCGACAAGTCGCGCGCCAGTTGGCCGACGCTGTTGGATTCGTTGACCACGGCCGTTTCGGCCGCGCCGAACGACTGCCAGACTGATACAGCGACGAACGCGAGCAGCAGAGCATAGATGGTCGCGATGACGGTCAGGACGGCCATCGACACATTCGTCTCCGACTCGGTGAACGACCGCCGCCAGAGCCGGTGGATGAGAACGTATCCGGGGTAGACGAGCGCGAGGACCGTGCCGACGATGCACACGGCCATCAGCCAGTTCGGGAGGTGATAAAGAAACAGCATTGCGCGGGGGAGCGTATCAAGAGGCCGCCGCCTGGCGTGCCCATCTGGCCAGCAGACTCGAAAGCCGGTGACGCAACGAGAACCGGCCGTACTTCGACGCCTCACGCGGCCAGTCCGCTGATTTGAGCTGGAAACCGCTCTTATCGAGTCGGAGCGGCCCTTTGCGGGGATACTCGGATTGTCGTCTCGGAAACGAGAATCTGCGCCGTAACCGGAAGGTCCGAGATGCGTACCCCAGGACCGGATCAACAAGACGACAACCGCAACCGGGCGGCTGCCCGCTGGCGCAGCCCCTGGCTTATTGCGCGGATCTTATTGGTGCTTCTGCTGTCTGCCGCGCCGTTGCTGGCGATCTCGGCGCACGTGTTTGGGCTCGCACCACAGAACACCACGGCACTGCTGGTGATCTTCCCTCTCATCGTCGGGCTCGCAGTGCTGATCGCGTTCTCGCCGCATCGGATCGACATGGTCCTAGGGCGAGGACTTCTCGCGGGAATGGTGGCCTGCTTGTTCTATGACGCATTCCGACTCTTCTGCGTCCACGTCCTCGCACTGATGGACGATTTCATTCCAGTGATGGGGACGTGGATCACCGGCGGTTCGCATGGCGCGGCCAGCGCTGTGGTCGGCTACATGTGGCGCTACCTCGGTGATGGCGGAGGGCTTGGTGTCGCCTTCTTCGCCATCGCACTGGCCGTCGGCTTGGGTCGACGCTCGACGCGGCCCGTCAGGGTGGTTCTCGCTGCGGTCGGCTTCGCTGTCTTCGTGTGGGCAGGCCTGGTAGCGACGGTCGTATTGGCGCCGCGGGGCGAGGAACTGATGTTCCGCCTGACGATATCCACGCTTGCGGTCACACTGATCGGACACGTGATCTTCGGCCTCGTTCTCGGGCTCGGTTTTCTGCAAGCACGACGTGGATGGTATGGCCCGGAATTAGAATGGCCCCTTATTCTCTCGGTACCAACGCGGTTGAGAGCGCACAACGTCGCGCAGGCACATTCGCGCGCACATGGTCGCGTGGTGCGCACGGTCGAAGCCGACACGCCCAAGCCGCTCTGAGGCTGCCGGCCGAGCCTCTTCGGCTAACGGGGAGCTGAGAGAACCTGAACGACCTCGCTCAGCGGAGCAGGTGACGTCGCAATGTCGCCGACGAGCGGATGCGAAAGCTGCACGATGAGAAACGTGTTGGCGGCCACCAGCGCGCTCACGGTTGCCACCATCGGATAGTGCATGGCGGCATTCTCCACCCCGTAGATGATCGAGCAACCGAGGACCAGCCCACTCGTCAGGAAGATGACCACCCACAATGACCAAGGGGGTCCGGTGTCGGTGCTGGCGAGCATCACCCGTTCCGTACGGGCCTTGCTGAGGTCGTTCAGGTTGCTGAATGAGGTTGCCAGGAAAGCCTTTTGAGTGTCCGTGTGCGGCTTCACGTCCGTGTACGCGACATACAAGCGGTGCAGTGCCTCATCCGCATCGGAGACGCGCTGGCCGTTGGCCAGGAGGGGCCACTCGGCGATCGCCGCTTTCTCGTAGTCCAGCAGGCTGCGTCGGATCCGGTCGCCGTCGGCTTTGTCGAATACATAGATGTCCCTCGCCAGCTGCACGCCGGCCGCTCCCTCGCTTCGGGTCTCTTCATCCGCGACGTTGACCTGCCCCCACATCGCGGAAACGACGAAGCCGATGAAGAACGCGTAGACGAATCCCACGACGCCATACACGAATTTCGTGACGTCGTTATGGGCCCCATCCTTGAGCCGCGGGAACCGCTTTCGGACGTAGACCTGAACGAGAACCGATCCACCCACGATGAGAACGATGAGACCGGCTAGGAGCAGCCACGAGGGGACGTCGTTGACGAGCCAGCGGCTCACCGGCCACACTCCTCGTGCTTCGCCCTGCCGATGCCCGCATCGAGCGCGATCGTCGGCACCGTCCCACAAAGCCGCCAGGTCGACCTGTCCCCCGGTGGCGAGTCGCCCACGTCGTCCTCCTTCGACCGCACGATGATAATCGCTTACAACCGGAACTGAGTCAGAAACGAGAAGCACTACGCCACGGTGTCACCAGGAGATGATCTGCTGTAGCGCCACGGGTGGCCCCCCGGAGTCGCGCGCCGCGACGTCATTGCACCGATTGTTCTGAGTAGCCGCGGCGCAGCGCAAAGGGCTGCTAGCGTCTGCTGCAGCGTGTCGGCGTCTCTCGAGCAAACGGGAAGCCACCCTGGCTCCGCCGATGTCGAACGCAACGGATGACCGGGGGTTCATTGAGGAATGCCACCGGCGGTCCGCCCCGCCCGACGCAGGTGCCGCGGCCGACCACAGACCCGCAACGCTCTCGAGACCTTCTGCCGCAGTGGTGGTTTCGAATTGCTCCTTCCGGCGTGCGGTTCGTACACGCCGTTTCGTCGGCTCACCGACGTCTCACCATTCACGCGAGCCAGACTTCGGTGCAGGCGTGACACCGCCGGGGCGCGACGAGGCCCCTGAAACGGGTGTTGCTCAGCCGCTCGGTGCCACCGTCACTCCCACCGGTGTCAACTTTTCGGTGTATTCGGAGCATGCGACCGGTGTCACGCTCCTGCTCTTCGACTCGCACGAAGCGAGGACGCCCACCCGTGAAGTGACGCTCACCGCGCGGAATAACAAAAGCTTTCACTTCTGGCACTGTCACCTGAGCGGGGTGGGCCCCGGCCAGGTATATGCCTATCGGATGGACGGGCCGTTCGAACCCAGCAGCGCCGGCCTGCGTTTCAATCGCAACAAGGTGCTGATCGACCCGAATGCCTTCGGCCACATCGACAACCTCTGGGACCGGGAGACCGCAGTCGGGCCCGAGGACAACGTCGCCACGTCGATGCGAAGCGTGGTGATCGACCCGACCGGCTACGACTGGGAGGGCGACCGCCCGCTCAACACCCCGCTGACCGAGACCATCATCTATGAAGTACACGTACGGGGATTCACCAAGTCGCCCACGTCGAAAGTTGAGCATCCCGGTTCCTTTCGCGGCATAGTCGAGAAGATCCCGTACCTGAAGTCGCTGGGAATCACCGCGGTCGAACTTCTGCCGATCTTCGACTTCGACGAGTCGCAGGTCCTCCGCAGCGGGCCGACAGGTCAGTCCCTGACCAACTACTGGGGATACGACCCGTACTGCCACTGGGCCCCGCAGTCGACTTTCTGCATCTCCCCACACCTCGGCACGCATCTCGACGAGTTCCGCGACATGGTCAAGGCGCTCCACCGCGCCGGCATCGAAGTCATCCTGGACGTGGTCTTCAACCACACGGGCGAGGGAAATCAGAACGGGCCGACCATCAGCTTTCGTGGTCAGGCTAACGAGGCCTACTACATGCTCTCGAAAGACGACCGGCAGTACTACATGGACTACACCGGGGTGGGCAACACCTTCAATGCCAACCACCCGGTGGTCACCAAGTACATCGTCGAATGCCTGGAGTACTGGGTGCGCGAGCACCACGTCGACGGTTTCCGATTCGATCTCGGCTCGGCGCTGTCCCGTGGTCCTGACGGGGCCGAGATGGCCGTGCCACCAGTGCTGTGGAACATCGAGCTGTCCCGAGTCCTATGGGATGTCAAGCTCATCGCCGAGGCGTGGGATGCGGGCGGGCTGTATCAGGTCGGCCGGTTCCCCGGCAATCGTTGGTCTCAGTGGAACGGTCCGTTCCGGGACTGCGTGCGTAAAAGCGTCAAATCCGATCCCGGGCTCGTCGCCGCACTCGCGACACGTATCGCGGGCAGTAGCGACCTCTTCGGGCCCTCCGGTGAGAGACCAACCAACAGCATCAATTTCGTCACATGCCACGACGGCTTCACGCTCAACGACCTCGTCAGCTACGACGCAAAGCACAACGAAGCCAATGGCGAAGGCAACCGGGACGGCGCCGACGACAACAACAGCTGGAACTGCGGTTTCGAGGGGCCCACCGCGGATGGCGATCTGGAACGCCTCCGAGAACGTCAGATCCGTAACTTCGCCGCGATTTTGTTACTCAGCCGCGGTGTACCCATGTTCGTGGCAGGCGACGAGTTCCGCCGTACGCAGTTGGGCAATAACAATGCGTACTGTCAGGACAACGAGCTGAGCTGGATCGACTGGACCCTGGTAGAGCGGCACGCCGACCTGGTTCGGTTCTGGACGAAGATGATCGGCTTCCGCAAGCGGTTCCCCACCTTTCGCCAGCCGGATTTCTTCACCGGCGAGGTCAACGTGCGCGGACTCGCCGATGTGTCCTGGCACGGCAGCGATTTGGGCGAGCCCGACTGGCACGATCCCGGTTCTCAGGTGCTCTGCTTCACCCTCGCAGGACTAGAAGGCGCCGACGACGTTCACGTCATCCTCAACATGTCGTCACAGGGCATCGACTTCGCGCTGCCTGGCATCGGTGGTCGACGGTGGGCACGGGCCCTCGACACCACGCTCGCGTCCCCGGACGACATCGTCGATCCAGGTAAGGAAGTCGTCGTCGAATCCGATAAATATCGCGCTGGCGAACGCAGTGTCGTCGCCCTCATCTCACAAGAGGTTCAGTCATGAAGGACATGCCGTTCACGTTGTCGGACACCATCGCCGGATATGTCGTGTCATACGACGATGACGAAAACTCGTTCATCCTACGGACGACCGACGGGCGTGAATACCCTGTCCATCTCACCCCGGGCACGTTCGCGAGCGTCATCCGCAACTTCGGGGAGGACTATCACGATGCGGGCAGCCAATTCGAGGAACTCCTCTACCCGGGCCGCTACCTGTACGCCTACGGCATCTACTACCCGGAGAGCAGGGAACGCCGATTCGAGGTGAAGTCCATCATCTTCCCCGGTGTCGCCGGCCAGGAGTACATGTTCGAGAAACCCGACTGGTGGGTCAACCAGGCCCGGGCCGTGGCGGACTTCTACCTGCGCGGCCAATTCCCCGACCACAATTTCGATTGGCGCAACTACCGGACCAAACTGACGCTTTCCGGCACGCACACACCCGACTACGTCGCCCCCGACTTCCGTCAGGAGACCGACACCATATCCCGGATGGTGTACGGGTTGGCCACCGCCTTCCTCCTTACCGGGGAGGACCGCTTCCTCGAAGCGGCCGAGGGAGGCACTGAATATCTACGCAAGAACATGCGGGAGGTGCGGGCGGACGAGGGTGTGGTGTGCTGGTTTCACGCCATCGACGTCTCGCCGAAGGGCCAACGCAAGATCTCCGCCTCAGAGTTCGGCGACGACTTCGAAGCGATCGCGATGTACGAGCAGATCTACGCCCTGGCAGGTCCGACGCAAACGTATCGCGTCACGGGCGACCCACTGATTCTCGACGACATCGAGAAGACCATCGCACTATTCGATCGCTACTTCCGCGACCCCGATCAAGGTGGTTATTTCTCCCACCTGGAACCGGTGACCCTCGATCCACGTTCGGAATTACTCCGGCACAACCGCGCCCGCAAGAACTGGAACTCCGTGGGCGACCATGCACCGGCGTATCTGATCAACTTGCTCTTGGCGTTGGGTCGCAAGGAGCATGAGGACTTTCTGGCCACCACGGGTGAGACGATCGCCGCACGATTCCCCAACGAGGACAGCCCCTTCGTCCAGGAGCGGTTTCACGAGGACTGGACCTCGGACCGCCACTACAAGTGGCAGCAGGACAATGCGGTGGTCGGCCACAACCTGAAGATCGCCTGGAACCTCATGCGGATCAATAACATCCGTCCCAATGCGGCCTACGTCGAGATGGCCAAGAGAATAGCCGAGACCATGCCCGCCGTAGGCAGCGACCAGCAGCGCGGTGGCTGGTACGACGTCGTCGAGCGCACTCTCAAGCCCGGGCAGGCGTGGCATCGATTCGTGTGGCATGACCGAAAGGCGTGGTGGCAGCAAGAGCAGGCCATCCTCGCCTACCTAGTTCTGGCGGGCACGTTCGGGGACGGCGAGTACCTCCGGCACGGCCGCGAATCCGCGTCCTTCTACAACGCGATGTTCCTCGATCACGACGATGGTGGCATCTACTTCAATGTCCTCGCCAACGGGCTGCCCTACCTGGTAGGGGATGAGCGGCTGAAGGGCAGTCACTCCATGTCGGCCTATCATTCCATCGAGTTATGTTATCTCGCAGCGGTTTACACCAATCTGCTCATCCGCGACCAGGCCATGGAATTGCACTTCAAACCCAAGGCCTCATCGTTCCCCGACGGGATCCTGCGTGTGGCGCCCGACCTTCTTCCGGCGGGGCGAGTGATGCTGTCGAACGTGTGGGTGGACGACGAACCCTACGCGGAATTCGACAAGGTCAATCTCACCGTGAAACTACCCAAAGACAAAGCGGTACGCGTCCGGGTCAGGCTGGTGTCGACGAACTCCGAGTTCGATTCGCACGTCCTGCAGCGGGAAGGCGAGTACCACCTGACGCTGATAGGCAAGATTCCCAGGAAACGAGTCAACCAGTTGATCGCAGAACTCGAAAGGGCGCTGCTCGCCGATGCCACCCGACTGGTCCTGATAGTCAATGAGTTGGAATCGCTCTCCGAAGACGCCCTCAGCGCACTCTTCTTGTTCCGGTCCAAGGTGAAGTTGGAACAGGAGGTCGTCATCGTGGGCGCCAGTGACACAGTCATGAGCACCTTCACGAATGGTGATTCGTCGACTGGGGGAGAGTTCGTCTACCTGGAGACGCTCTGAACACGGGCCGGTGCGCTACGCGGTGTCTCTGGCCAGCATGTCGATGATCTTTCGGGCGAACAGGTGGAATACGGTGCCTGCACGTCCCGTGACGAGGTCACCGTCGACGACGACGTCTTCGTCGACGTAGATCCCCCCCATGTTCTTCACATCGCCGAACAGGTTGTTGTGAACCACCACACGCCGGCCACGGACGAGTTCCGGTGTCGGTGCCAGCAGCCACATTCCATGGCAGATGATGCCCTTCACAATGTCAGGTCGGGCGAACACACGCCGCATGAATTCTGTTGCGGGTGGCAGCTTCTCGACGTCGTCGGTGTAGCGGAGCCGATCCGACACCATCCCCGACGGCACGATGACGGCGGCGAACTGCCCCAGATCCTCGTCGCCGATGCCCTCGAAGGTCTCGTCGCAGCGCAACGGCGCCCGCAGTTCGTGCCCCTTGAACTCGATCGAGGGCTGTCCCCACAATCGGCTGAGGAAATGGGCTTCGGCCCCTTCCTCGGCGAAACGATGTTGGTAGTAATAGATTTCGGGCTCATAGAAGTCGTTCTCCACGAGGATCGCGATCTTTCTGCCTTCCAGCCTCATCGAGGCTCCCTCCTTCCGGAGGCGGATGGCACCCTCCGATTCTGCGCCTCCGGTCGAATCGGGGGCTGTCTCAACTCGGCTGTGGCAATTGGCCCTGCACCATCTTGATGACCGCGTGCAGAGGCTCGGGCGTCGGGGCGAACACGCCGAGGTAGGGGTATGCCAGTTCGATGACGAGGAAGAGGTTCGCGGCGACGAGGACGCTGACCGCCGTGACCACCGCGTAATGCCATCGCTGCTGCTTCGCGCCGAAGGCGACGGCGAAAGCGAGAACCAGCCCACTGCTCAGAAAGATCACCGCCCATAACGCAAGCGGCGGGCTGAATCCCGCGTCTGCCGACAGCAGCCGCTCCGTGCGCGCGTCGCTCAACTCTTTCAAGGCGCGTAGCGCGCTCATCAAGACCACCCGTTGCCGGTCGTCGCGTGGCTTGACATTCTGGACCGCGCTGTACAGGCCGGCCAAGGCGGTCTCCGCCTCCGGCGTCGGACGGCCGTTGGCCGCTTGCGGCCACTCGGCAAGTGCTGCTTGCTCGTATTCCATCAGGCTCTGCCGGATCCGGTCACCATCGGCCCTGGCGAAGACGTTGAGTTCCCGGGTCATGGAGATCGCGGCGGTCCCCTCCGTGCGGGCCCACTCGTCCTCGGTTGCCAGCTGGCTCAACAGGAACGCGACGATGAACCCGATGAAGAACCCGTAGACGGGACCAACCACGGACATTCCGACGTTTGTGACGTCGTTGTGCTTGCCCTCGGCGAGACCGGGGAAGCGACGCCGGACGAACGTCAGGCCGGCAATCGTCGCGGCACAAATACAGGCGACGAGGATCACCAAGAACAGTGTCGACGGAATGTTGGTGACGATCCACCGGACCACTGCTTCACACCTCTCGGCAAACGCCCCAGCAGACTCGACAGCCGCTTAGCTGCGCCTCGCTCATGTGGCGGCTGAAGTGCGACGAGCATAACGCAGCCATAACCGCGATTGCGCAAATCACCGTCATCACTTCGAGATCCGTTGCAGTGCGCGCGATCGTGTCGCGCGTCGATGAACGCGGGTTGACGTCGGCTACCCCTCGAACGGCGAGTGGTCTCTGCGGCAGCCGGTGCCGCTCGGTGGCAACACGCCGGTGAACAGGTAATCGCGTTTGACGCGTTCGGTGCAGGTGCTCGCGACGTACATGCTGGTGTGCCCCGCGCCTTCTGTCACCACCACGCGGGCTTCAGACAGCTGGGACGCGCCTGCGTACGCTCCCGGCAGCGGCGTGGCCGGGTCGTTCCTCGTGTTGAGCACCAGAATTGGCGCCGAGGTCCGACGATTCCATGGGCCGGTATAGCGGTCAGGGTCGTAGCCCTGCCAGAAGGCGCACGGCATCACGTCGAAGACGGAGATGCGCCCGAAGTCCGGGGTTGATTCATCGGCCGTTAACGCTGCCCGACTATAGCTGGAGGGATCCGTCGGCACCGTACTGTCAACGCACTGGATGGCGTCGTAGGCTTCTTCGCGGTTGCTCAGGTAGGGTTCTTCGACGTCGGTTTCGGGAGGTCCGCTGCCGGTGACGGCGTCGAGCAGTTCTGGTGCTGCGGTACCGGTGTCAGAGAGTTCCTGCAGCAACTGGGCAAGCTGCGGATAGGTGGACGGCTTCGCCAGCGTGGCGACGACCATCTCCGGAACGGTCCACATGTGGTCCTCGACCAGAATCGTTGTGGTGCGGGTGTGTTCGGCCAACGCTGCCCATTTGACCACGGGATCCCCATGCGAGAAGGCACATCTCGGGCCAGCCGCCCGACAATCCCTCAAGAACTGGTCGAATGCCGCCTCCGTGCCACTGGCGACGTCTTGCCGGGTGTTCAACGGGACCGTGGTGCCCTCTGAGCCGTGACCGTTGGCGTTGCCGTCGAAGTCGATTGATCCGTCGAGGACCATCGCTCGCACGCGACCGGGAAACAAGTTGGCGTAGGTCGCACCCAGCACAGAGCCGTAGGACATCCCGTGGTAGCTCAATGCCGGATCATCGACGGCGCGTCGCAACAACTCGAGATCGCGGGCGGTGTTCGCAGACGAGACATGGTCCAGAATCGGGCCGGCCTGCTGTCTACAGCGGTTGGCGAGTTCGCCGGACCAGGCGAACAGTTTCTGCTCACCGCCGGTATCGACCGGCAGCCCCGGACTCGGTCCGAGGAACTGCGACTGTTCGGCCGCGTTGGAAAAGCACCGCACCCCTGCGCTACGCGACACCCCCCGTTGATCCCACGACACGAGGTCGAATCGCGACCGCAGTTCGTCGGAGAACAGCCACGGCCACCTCGCGCGCTGACGAAGCCTGTCAACGCCGGATTGACCGGGCCCCCCGAAGTTGATGAACAGGGTTCCGATCCGCTTGCTCGGATCGGGCGCGGCAAGTTTGATCACCGCGAGAGTTATTTGCACGTCACCGGGGCGGTGATAGTCCAAAGGGACTTGTGCTGTCGCGCAATCGAATCCATCAGCACACTCGACCCAGTCCAAGGTGGGCGTGTCCGCCGCTTCGGCTAGCTGATCGACATAGGTGTCAGGTGCGCTGGTGTCGGCGACGGTGGGCGCAGGCACCACCGTGCCTGCAGCGACCATGATGGCCACCGCCAGCAGGATTGCGCGACCTGAGCGAGATGAGTTCACTGGCTGCCACGAGATCTTGTCAGTCCGAAGCGGGCGGGATGCTCTGCTCGAAATTGAACACGTTGGTGGGGTCGTACCTCGCCTTGATGCCGCGTAGCCGCTTGACATTGGGCCCCCAGTAAGCCTTCTCCCAGTCCGACATACCGACGTTCGGCACGTTGACGTATGCGCCGTTCACATAGGGCCGCAACGCCTGGCTGAATTCAGCAATCCACGCCTGCGCCGTAATGGTGACGGGGTCGTTGTGAGCCGGCACCCCGCCGCCCCTAGTCCCCCAGCCGGCGCCTATTTCGCCATAGAAGTTTGCGGCCCGGTGCGCATATGCTGAGCCGCCGGAAGGCTCGCTGACTTTGACCCTGCCCCCGAACGGTTGGATGAAGTAATTGCAATCGGGTGATGGGGCCTTCGCCATGAAAGACCTGACGATGTCGATCGCCTCAGCCGGGAACGACTCGGTGATGTACTGCGAGAAGAACTTCAAGTTCGCGGGCTCCCGCGGTGTCGGAATCTGGAAGCCAGAGTAGATCTCGGCCCAGGGCCCAATTTTCACCGCCACTTCCGGCTTGCCGATCGACAGAAGCGGCGCCAACAGTTGCCTCGCCTCCGCTTCCGTCCCCGATGCGAGAACTCCGAAGAGAAGGACCGAGTCGGGGTGGACCTCCATCTGGCTGGTGAGACGATCGTCGGTATTCGGCGCCGACGTCTGCCAGGCGTCGAACACGGCCTGCACATTGTTGAGTCCCGGCCACGTTGCGGTCACGTAAGCGACCTGCGGCAGCGGATGCACCTTATAGGTCAGCGAAGTGACGATCCCGAAATTCCCATTTCCGGCTCCACGCAGAGCCCACATGAGATCCGGATCGTTTTTCTCGTCAACGGAGATTGCCTTAGCCCCATCGGCACCCGATCCGACGACGATTTCGGCCGCCATCAGATTGTCTGAGGCCATGCCGAAGGGACGGCTGAGCAGGCCGAAGCCGCCGCCGAGCGTAGCGCCCACCAGGCCGACGGTGCCCTCGGTTCCCGTTGGTGCCGCAAGGCCTTCCTTGCCGAGCGCTGTCACCGCTTCCATCTGGTTGAGACCGGCGCCGACGATCGCCGTGCCGGCGACCGTGTCGATCTTGGCGCCTTTCATCTCGCTGACGTCGATCACGATGCCGTTGTCTACGTTGTTCCAACCTTCGAGGCAGTGGCGGCCACTGCGCACGCGAAGAGCGACGTCGTTCTGTCGCGCCCACGTCAGGGCGTTGACCACGTCGCGAGTCTCCTGGGCGAAAACGATCACCATGGGGTAGTGCGTGAAGAGCTGATCCCAGCCGGCGCTGGACGTTACGTAGTTCGGGTCGCCGGGACGAACGAGACGGCCAGTCAGTTTCGCCGGCGGACTCTTCTCAGCGACGGGGTCGGTACTCGAAGACGTGGCTCCGGAGGACGAATTCGAACCGCTCGGCTCTGTGGACTTGGAAGACGAGTCCGTGCTGCACGCTGCGACGCCCATCAGGGCTGCGGCCGCGCCGGTTGTGCCGCTGACTATGAGGAGGTTACGGCGCTTGAGGGTCATGGCGCGCACGGTATCAAGATCTCGAGGCCGAATTTTCAAGTTGCCGAGATTGATTCATGTTCCGCTCTGCGTTGTCTCGCATGTTCAGTGTCGAGCTCGGTACACCTCTCGACGGAGAAGGGCTTCGGAACTTATTGGCATAAAACGCGATTCGCATCTGCTGATCGCCACAGCAGGACAAGAAGCACGCGGAGTTTCCGGACCCCTCGCCATTCTTCACATTCGGCTCCACTCGGGAAGCAGCCGTGAAAGGATTGTCACGCACCGCGATCCCGCCGGGCGGTCGTGGGTCACGGCCAGCCCAAAGGAATCCGATTATGCGAACGACGATGACCGGTATCGGCGACCCTCCCTTGATCTTCGTGCACGGGTTCGCCTGCGATGGCACGGATTGGCAGGCTCAGCGCGAGTCGCTCGAGAAGAAGACCACCGTCATCGTGTGCGAGTTGCCCGGGCATGGATTTAGCCCAGGCACATCGGCTGAATGCACCATCGAGGCATACGGCGCTGCGGTAGCGAAAACGTTGAGGGAACTGCCGTCGCGGCCGGCAATCCTCGTGGGCCACAGCATGGGGTGCCGTGTGGTCCTGGAGGCCAACCGGGTGCAGTCCGACGCCGTGGCCGGGCTGGTACTCGTGGACGGCAGCCGAATCAGCAGCGGTGATCCCATCGCGGCGGAGCAGGCCATGGCCGATGAACTCGCAGGGGACGGCTACCGGCGTTTCGTGCGACAGTTCTTCGAATCGATGTTCTTCCCTTCGAGCAACCCCGCTCTCGCCATGGCGATCGTC
>NZ_JAVHWR010000123.1:0-3880 GCF_032159565.1 Mycobacterium sp. | reverse complement strand
TGTGCGCACAAGCCGCGCAACCAGCGATATAGAGGTATTGCGCATTCTGCTCACCAGCGCAGGGCAATGCGGCGGGTGGAATCGACGCGACTAGGTCAGCCGAACCAAGCGTCCTGCATCTCCAACGTGGTGCGGTCCAGCGACTGCAGAAGGTCCAGTTGTGGTGTCGTTTTCGGCAGTTCGTAGCGGAAGAAATAGCGCGCTGCGTGCCGCTTGCCATCGTAGAAATCGCCCTCGCGGCCGTGCGCCGCCACCACCTGCTGCAGCCACATCCACGCGACGACGATGTGTCCGAACGCCTCGAGATAGATGACGCTGTTGGCCAGAGCGGCCTCAACGTCACCCGAGCCGAACATCGCGGTGGTGACCGTGATCAGGCGCTGCCACGTCGCGTCGAGCTGGGCCGCCTGTTCGGCAGGCTCGCCCTTGAGCGCGGCGGCCTCGGCCACGCTCCGGCCAATCGCGTCACCGAGAGCCGCGAGCCCTGCACCGCCGCGCATGGTTACCTTTCGGCCCAACAGGTCGAGGCTCTGGATGCCGTGCGTGCCCTCGTGGATCGGGTTGAGCCGGTTATCGCGATAGTGCTGTTCGACGTCGTACTCCCGGGTGTAGCCGTATCCGCCGTGAACCTGGATGGCGAGGCTGTTGGCCTCCAGGCACCACTGCGACGGCCAACTCTTGCCGACGGGTGTGAGCATGTCCAGTAACAGCGTGGCATGATCGCGCTCGTTGTCGGACTCGGCGCTGTGCTGCAGGTCGACAAGCTTGGCGCAGTACAACAGTAGCGCCATGCCGCCTTCGACATATGCCTTCTGCGCCAACAGCATTCGTTTTATATCGGCGTGCTCGATAATCGGTATTTGCGGAGCCGTCGGATCCTTGGCCGTTACCGGACGGCCCTGTGGGCGCTCGCGGGCGTACGCCACCGATTTCAGATAGCCCGTGTAACCCAATGCCACCGCGCCCATCCCGACACCCAAGCGCGCCTCGTTCATCATCGTGAACATGTAGGCGATGCCGCGGTGCTGCTCGCCGACCAGATATCCGACGGCGCCGGGCTTTCCGTCGGGACTGTAGGTGCCGTCGCCGAAGCTGAGAACCGTGTTGGTGATGCCCCGCTGGCCCATTTTGTGATTCAGGCCGGCCAGCACCACGTCATTGCGCTCGCCGATCGAGCCGTCGGTGTTGACGAGGTACTTCGGCACGATGAACAGCGAAATGCCCTTGGTGCCCGGCGGAGCTCCGGGGATCTTCGCGAGCACGAGGTTGACGATGTTGTCGGTCAGCTCGTGTTCGGCTCCGGAGATCCACATCTTCGATCCGAACAGCCGGTAGGTTCCGTCGTCTTGGGGCTCGGCGCGGGTCAGGATATCGGCCAGCGACGAGCCCGCCTGAGTCTCCGACAGCGCCATCGTGCCGGAGAACCGGCCGGTCAGCATCGGCTGCAGAAACACATCGATCAGCTCCGGCGCGCCGAACCGGGCCAGCAGGTTGGCATTGGCCATGGTGAGCATCAGGTAGCCGGTGGTGCTCACGTTGGCCGCCGAGAACCATGCGAAGCCGGCCTGGGCCACGGTGGCGGGCAACTGCGCGCCGCCCAGCCGCTGATCCATCGACATTGCGAGCAGATCGGCTTGGGCGAAGGCGTCCCACGCCTCCTTCACCTCGGGAATGATCGTGACCTTCTCGCCGTCGAAGGTCGGCTCGTTGGCGTCGCTGGTCTTGTTGTGCGTCGCGAAGTAGCGTGCCGCGAGTTGCTCGCACAGGTCCAGTACTGCGTCGAACGTCTCTCGCGAGTGCTCTGCGAAGCGCTCCCGGTTCGTCAACTCGTGCACGCGTAACCACTCGAACAGCAGAAAATCCAAGTCGCGCCGCGACAGCAACACCGATTTCATAACCGTCCTCTGCTCATCACAGACGGGGACATTCGCTATGACTCTGCCGCATCGACCTAGCAGTCCGCCATTGCGCGCCCCAGCGCTTCGCGGAGCAGTTCAGTGAGGGATTGCCGGCGCTCGCTTGTCAGCGAGAACATTTGAGGTCGTGTCAGATCGCAGGGCTCCTTGTCCTGGTTCCTCATGTCGTATACCGAGCCACTTGGTGTGACGACCGCGCTTGCTCCGATGTCCCAACCGACCGTTGTGTGTAAGCGCGACGCCCGGTAGCGGTTCTCGGCCGGAAATCCTTTCAACACCTGGGAAGGGCTGACGCCGCGGCCGGATTCCCAGTCGATTCATGCCGTCGATGAAATCGCTGAGAGCACGCGCCTGCTCGGTTAATTGGGCCCGCTGACGCTGAAGCGATTGCACTTCGGCGTATCGCTGCGCCGCAGCCTCCTTCAACGCCTCTTCCCACACGCCCATCGTCGCTTCCCATCCATGCTTCTAGTACGACCCTGACGCGGGATTACCACTGCCGGAGCCGTCTGAATCGGACCGGAATGTGGATGTAATGGCCACGGTGCCGTCGCAGGGCGGTCACGGCTGCATACCGATGCGCTCCTGGCTCTGGTTCCAACCGTCGGCTGGCACAAAATGGACTCTTGGTCAGCTGCCGATGTCGCGCATCGGGCGGTCGTCAAGCAGATAGGAAAGATGTGTCAGCACAGTGGCCTTCTCAGATCTCACCCGACCCGCAGGGCGGGCGGATGCTCGACACCGCGTTGGGAATATTGATGGGGCTTCGGCGGTGTCGTTCGGATGCAGCGTTTCAAGAGCTGCTCATCGCCGCGCAGCGGCATCGGGTCCCCATCGCCGCGATGGCGTGGGGCCTGGTTCATCTGACCTGCGGCGGCGACAGATCACAGGATGTCGATGCCGCGCAATCGGCAGCGCATCATGAATGGGGCCGGTTGCTTGCCCAGCCCGTGGTGCTGCCCTGCTGAGAGCCGCCCGCGCATCGAAACTATCGACGTTGGTGGCGGCACAACTCGGGTGCGCGCTGTTGAGCCTGCCGCTCGCCGTGCCCGCGGCGGCGGACCCTGCAACTTCCTCCGCCGGCCAGCCCGCGCAGTGGATCGTCGTGGGCGTGCCGACCGCAAACGCGACTACAGGAACCCTCACCGCCTTTCAGCGGGTCGGTCAAGGATGGAAGCCCGTACTGGGACCGACGGCCGCCGAGGTAGGCGAGCTCGGCGTGGGCGCCCCCGCTGATGGTGTCCACCGGACTCCGGTGGGAACGTTCGCGTTCGACCAAGCCTTCGGTCGCCAACCCGACCCGGGCACCAAAATGCCCTACTTCCAGGCCACTGCGGAAGACTGGTGGGACGAGGAGGCCGACTCACCGACTTACAACACGCACGTGCGCGGATCCGGCAGTCCCTCATCAATCGCGGAAAACCTCCACGACTCCGGTCCCGTCTACGACTACGCCGTCAACATCGCGGTAAACCCACAACGCATCCCGGGGCGGGTGTCGGGGATTTTCCTCCACGTGACCGATGGCAGTCCCACCTGGGGGTGTGTGGCTATCGGCCGCGAAGAGATGCGTTCCGTGCTGAACTGGCTTGACCCTTCCGCCTCCCCACGAATCACCATCGGCGTCGGTACCCCATCGCTGGCCGCGTCGGGGTCGTGACCCGGCTCCCGGCGACACGATCAACGCGCCCTCCGCGTCGAGCAACTCACGGAGACACCGACCGCTCCATCGGTTGACGCCGGACATGAAATCCATCTTCCTCCGGCAAGTTTTTGGAATGCTGTATCAGTAGGCCGGCCGCGAACGCTGGGCAGGCTCAGCGTGGCCGCGGGGCAAGGTCTTAGGAGGCCCGTCAATGATCGCGACCAGGAGCCTTCGCGACTGGGTGCCGGGGGTCGAACAATTCCGTGGTTATGAACGCGGGTGGCTTCGAGGAGATGTCATCGCGGGCCTCACGGTGACG
>NZ_JAVHWR010000118.1:0-13431 GCF_032159565.1 Mycobacterium sp. | reverse complement strand
CCAACGCCGCCAACGTGTGCGGCATCTCATACACCAGCGCCTTGGCCAAACCCAGGTGCCGACCGCCGCGCGCCGGGGAATCCCGCCGCGCCAACGCCACCTCACTGGCCACCCCGCGACCCTGCCGGGCCCTGGGCACCCCGGCCGCCGCCTCATCGGCGCGCCGCAACTCCTCCAGCGCCACCGCCGCACGCGCCTGCTCAGCCGCCGCCGCCGACTTCACCCGCTCCAACTCGGCGATCCGCTCAACCAACGCACCTCGTTCGCGATGCTCGAACATACATTCGAATATAGTTCGGCGGTCTGACAAGTCTCGTCAGCCGTGCCGGGCGGCTTCCTGGGCCAGCGCGACACGCGACGTGATGCCGAGCTTTGAGTAGACGTGGGTCAGGTGCGTCTGCACGGTGCGATGGGACACGAAAAGCCGCGAGGCGATGTCCTTGTTGCCGAGTCCCTCGGCGACCAGCCGAACGACGTCGTGCTCCGTCGGCGTCAAGGATGCCCAACCCGTCGACGGCCTTCTCCGCTCGCCATGCCCGCGTTGTGCGTAGGAGATTGCCTCTTTCAGCGACAGCGCCGCTCCTGCGGCCCACGCGGTGTCGAATGCGTCACCAAGCGCATCGTGAAGTTTCGTGACGGCCGCCGCGTAGGCCGGTTCGTAGGTCGTGAACCGGACCGTGCCTCCTTGCTGTAGCCGGATCGCTTCTGCCGCACCGCCGAACCGCGCGGCTTCGCGATTACTCCCTGTCGCACAACCCAATTCCATCAGGATCTCGAGTGCATCGGGCACAACCTGATAGACGTGCATGTCCACGGCCATGGTGAGCGCGTCATGCGCATCGCTTTCACCCTGCTCCAGATCGCCCTGTGCGATCGCGACGTGGGCACGCGTTGTCAATGCCCTCGCACGGTGCCAACCCGCCATCGGCGCGACCGAATCATCGGACAACCGCCTCGCCTCGTTGAGGTCACCGCGAACGAATGCGAGCTCCACCGTCGGCATGACGTTCGCGATCACCAGCTCCGGTTGCGCCATTACCCGTTGCCACGCAACGTCGGTGGCTTCGGTTGCCGCAGCGACGTCGCCCATGGCCAGCGCTGCCTGCGCCAACGGCGCCAAGGCCCACATCTCCACGAAGGGGCCGAGCACCGAGCCGAGCTCCACAGCCTCGGCCGATAGTTTCCTCGCTTCGGCGATGTCGCCCCGGTTCAGCATTCCGTGTGCGAGGGCGATGCGCGCGAGTAGCCCGTGGAAGACATCTCCGGCCGCGTCCGCCTCGACGACCAGATCACTGAGCACCGCGACCGCCTCAGTGAGGTGGCCGCGCTGAAAGCTCGCGACTCCGCGACCCCAGAAGCGGCACATGCGGGCAATGAAGCGGTCTCCGGATGCTTCGGCGTGCGCCTCGCCTTCCTCGCCCGCGGCAGCGGTCGCGACCGGGTCCCCCGCCAGGCACGCCGTGTATGAGTGCCACGCGAGGATCTGGCTCAACCGCCAACGGTCACCCAATTCTCTGGCCACGTCGAGCGCCTCGGCGATGTACGGCAGCGCCGATCCGACTTCAAATGCGGCCGCGGCTATGCAGGAGGTGAGTGCGCGGGCGAGCAGGACGGGATCGTCGAGTTCGCGCGCGATGGCGAGCGCTTCTTCCGCCTTGTCGATCACTTGGGCATCTACGGTGAAGGCTCCCAGCACAGCGCTGTCGGCGAGCGACCGCGAACGGACAGCCGCAGTCACGTCTGCGTCCGGGTCGCTCAAGCCGATGGAGTCGAACCACGCCAAGCCCTCCAGCGGTCTGTTTCGCACCAGCCACACCGGGTACAGCGAGCACGCCAATTGCAATGCGCGATCTGTCTCCCCGTGCTCCTGATTCCATGCGAGCGCGGCGCGGAGGTTGTCGATTTCGATCTCGGCCTCGTCCAGCAGGCTTTCAAAGCCAGCGGGCGTCGGCGCGTCGAACTGTTCGGCCATCGACGTGAAGTATCCCCGATGGGCATCGCGAATATCGTCGGCCTCGCCCGACTCGCCGAGCTTCTCCATGGCGTACTGCCGCACGGTCTCCAACAGGCGGTATCGGGTTCGGCCGCTTGCGCTTTCGGCGACGACCAACGACTTGTCGACGAGCAACGCCAACTGATCCAGAATCTGGTGGCGCGGCAGAGCGTCGCCGCTGCAGACGTCCTGGGCGGCGGCGAGATCGAACCCGCTCATGAACACCGACAGCCGGCGAAAGAGGATGCGTTCGGGTTCTGTCAGCAGCGCATGTGACCAGTCGACGGAGGCTTCAAGGCTCTGTTGGCGCCGCACCGCCCGCCGCGAGCCTCCGGTCAGTAGCCGGAAGCGGTCGTGCAGGCCGTCGCGAATTTCGGTGAGCGACAACGCGCGAACCCGGGCGGCCGCCAGTTCGATGGCAAGCGGCATTCCGTCGAGCCGTTTGCAGATCTCGGTGACGGTGACGGCGTCGTCGTCGACGGCGGTGAATCGGGGCCGCACCCGCCGCGCCCGGTCGGTGAACAGCGCGACGGCTTCGTCGGTCAGCGACAGCGACGGCACCCGCCAGGTCACCTCGCCGTCGAGACCGATCGGTTCCCTGCTTGTCGTCACCACCGTCAGGCCGGGGCAAGCCTCGAGCACGGAGGCGATCAGGTCGGCGCTTGCGTCGAGAAGGTGTTCGCAGTTGTCGAGCACTAGGAGCAGCCTGCGATCCCCTATGTGGTGGACGACGCTGTCCATCGTGGATCGGCCGGGCTGATCGGGAAGCCCGAGCGCGCGCGACACCGCGACCGGCACCAGATCGAGGTCGGTGATCGGCGCCAGGTCGACGTATCCGACGTCATCGGGATGAACGCCCGCGACGTGAATCGCCAAACGCGTCTTGCCTGACCCGCCCGCGCCGGTGAGTGTGACCAGTCGGTTCGCGGTCAGAAGCTCGCGCACCTCCGATATCTGGCGCTCACGTCCGATGAAGCTGGTGAGCTGCGCCGGAAGGCGTTGCGCATTCTCGGGTTCCGTCCTTCGCAATGCCGGAAAGTCGTTGCGGATGTCCGGATGGCACAGCTGCAGAACGCGTTCCGACCGGGGAAGATCGCGCAGCGGATGTGTGCCGAGGTCGTTCAGCCAGGCGTCCTCGGGCAGGTGATCGACGACCATCGCCTCGGTGGCGCCCGACAGAAGCGTCTGACCGCCGTGACCCAGATCCCGAAGCCTCGCCGTGCGGTTGATCGTCGATCCGATGTAGTTACCCTCGTCGCGCAACTGGATCTCGCCAGTATTCACGCCGATGCGCAGCCGGATCGGCGCAAGCGGCGCGCGGTGTAGCGCCAGCGCGCACGCGACCGCATCGCTGGCACGGGCGAAGGCGACGACGAAGCTGTCCCCCTCGCCCTGCTCGACCGGGCGCACGCCGCTATGAGCGGCGATCAGGTTCGTCAGCGTGGCATCCAGTTGGGCGATTGCGGTCGTCATCTCCTGCGGCTGGGTCTCCCAGAGCCGCGTCGACCCCTCGACATCTGCGAGCAGCAGCGTCACCGTTCCTGTCGGTAGCCCGCTCACGGCGGAGGCCATACTGCTCCTCACGTCCGCGGGTTCGCTCCACTCGAGTTGGCTCATGCTAGCCAGCATGCGGTCGTGACCGGGGGCGAAACATCAGCGTAAGCGCGTATATCTCCATGCCACCGAGAAAGTACGCTAGGCGTACTATTCAGGGCGAGACACGATGACCGCTCCGATGACCGACGCCCCTGGGGTGGCCGCCCTTGGCCAGGCGGTGCACCGGGTGGCACGCCGGCTACGCAAGCGTGCGGACCTGCCTTTGACGGCTTCGCAGACCTCCGCGCTCACCACCGTGGAACGACACGGCGAGCTGCGGCTCGGAGAGCTCGCCCGGTTGGAGCAGATCGGCAAGTCGACCATGACGCGACTGGTGAGCAAGCTCGAGGACGCGGGCTACCTGCACCGGTGGGTCGACCCCACAGATGGTCGGGTATCCCTCGTGAAGGTCACCGCCCATGGCGCCGCCGTGCTGCGGGAGGCCCGCTCGCGCCAGCAGGCCTACCTGCTGCGGCAGTTCGAGGCACTCGACGCCGCCGACCAGGCGGCACTGCTGGCTTCCGTCACAGCATTCGAGAAGCTGCTGGCGGTCAAGGCGTGAAGCCCTACCTGAACGCGACTTTCATCTCTCTGCGGACCCGCAATTACCGGCTGTACTTCATCGGCCAGTCGGTGTCGCTGGCCGGTACCTGGATGCAGAAGATGGCGCAGGCCTGGCTGGTGCTCGAACTGACCAACTCCGGTGGGTGGCTTGGCATCACACTTGCCGTGCAGCAATTGCCGCTGCTTTTCCTCGCGCCGTGGGGCGGTCTGCTGGCCGACCGAATGAACAAGCGAACGATTCTGATCGTCACGGCGTCGGCGGCCATGATCCCGTCGCTGCTGCTCGGCGTTCTTACGCTGACCCACCACATCAACGTCGGCTTCGTGCTCGGCCTTGCGGTCGTCGGCGGACTCATCGACGCGCTGGACAAGCCTGCGCGACAGTCCTTTCCGAGCGAAATGGTCTCCGCGCCGCACCTGGCGAACGCGGTCATGCTGAACAACATCATCCAGGACACCGGAAAGGTCGTCGGTCCGGCGGTCGCCGGAGTCCTGATCGCCGCCGTCGGGCTGCCGTACACGTTCTTCGTCAACGCACTGTCGTTCCTCGCGGTACTCGCCGGCCTGCTCCTGATGCGACCCGTGGACCTTTCGGCTCCGGACAGAGTTGCCCGTGGCGCAGGCCAACTGCGTGCGGGACTGGCCTACGTGCGCGCCACCCCCCGACTGTTCGGCCCGCTGGCCCTGCTGGCCTCGGTCGGTCTGGTGGCCTACAACTTCCAGCTTCTGCTGGCGCTGCTCGGGCGCGAGACCTTCCACGGTGACGCACGCACCGTCGGCTATCTGCTGGGCGCGCTCGGCGCGGGATCGGTGATCGGCGGCCTGGCGCTCGCAGGTGTAATGCGCGCGACGATCGGCCGGATTGTGGGTGCGGCAACGGTTCTGGCCGTTCTCCTGGTGGCCACCGGCCTGTCGCCCACGCTGGCGGTGGCGTTCGGATCGGTGTTCGCGCTCGGCGCGGCCAGTGTCCTCTTCAAGTCCGTCGCGAGCACCTGGCTGCAGCTGACGGCGGCACCGGCGATGCGTGGGCGGGTGCTCGCACTGCTGGTCGTTGCCATCGGAGGCACGACACCGATCGGCGCGCCGCTGATGGGATGGCTCGCCGAGCAGTTCGGCGTGCGGGCCACCATCATGCTCGCCGGCGTGCTCACCGCGATCGCGGCAGCACTTGCCTACGTGTATCTGCGCCGCACCGCCGATGAGCCCGACGACTCATCGGTTCACCACTCGCCCTTGAGCCGGGCGCGGTAGGACCGGCCGTCCGGGTCGTAGAACGCCCGGTATGCCGGTTCGGCCCATAACCGGGTCAGCAGTCCCAGCTTCTCGGGGCGGTGCGGACGCAGCCGGCCGGGCGGCCGAGCGCCCGTGCGGCCGTTGACATGCCACATCTCGAGCGCCTGTGCCGTCGCCTCGATCGTCGTCACTACAGTGTCGAGGTCGACGAGCCCGTCGTCGTCGCTGCCGTCGGGCGCGCGGTCGAGGTGCTCGCGAATAAGTCGCAGCCGCAGATCCCGTGCGAACTCTCCGGTGTCATCCAGTACCGCACAGGACAGTTCGCTGTCATGAGTCCACGACCTCCGGTTCAAGTTGTCGCTGCCGACCGTGGCCCATACGTCGTCGATCACGCACACCTTCGCGTGCACATATACCGGCGTCCCCGTGTGGTTTTCGACGTCGAAGATGTGCACCCGTTCGGGGTCCGCCGCGCGGCACGCCTCGATCGCCTGCTGTCGTCCAACGAGGTTGGGCGGCAAAGACAGTCGGCCGTCGACATCCGGATATCGCGGCACGACCGCAACCAGGTGCAGTTCGGGATTGTCGTTCAGCGCGCGGGCGAACAGGTCGGCGACCCGCTTCGACCACAGATACTGGTCCTCGGTGTAGATGAGCCGCCTGGCGCGCCGGACGGCCTTGGAATATCCACGCGCGATGCTGCGCTCGCCGTGCGGCGCGAAGTCGTACTCGAAGTGTGCATCCGGGTATGTTCGGAGCACCTGCACCGAGTGTGGACCGCACGGCGGCGGATCGGCAGGTTGATCCGGCAGCGCGCCCGGCGTCAGATCCGCGCCGCGGAGTTTGTCCGCGAGCCACGCGATCGGCGAGAGCATGTCGAGCGGAGCCGGATCGTTCCATCGTTCCCGGAAGGTCGTGTCCAACGCGCCGACGACCGGACCCCGCAGCGCAAGCTGGACGTCATGCCACGGCGGGTGGTCCCCGTACTCCTTGGACATCTGCTGCGCCTGCCGGTCACCGCGGTGCGTTTCGTCGTCGCGACGGGAGTGGCACAGGTCGATGCCGCCTGCGAACGCGACATCGCGCTCGGGTTCGTCCCGATGCCGGATGACGACCAGCTTCTGATGGTGAGAACCGCCGAAGCGGACGCGCTGGTCCAGTAACACCTCTCCGCCCGCACGCTCGATCGCCTCGCCGAGATGCTGGTTCTCCTCCTCGCTGTAGGCGAATTTGTCGAGATGCGAGCGCCACACCAAACCCTTGACGACGACGCCACGCTCGGCGGCTGAGCAGAACAGTTCCCTGATGGTCGGGCCGTCGTCGCGCATCTTCTCGTCGGGGTCGCCGCGCCAGTCGGTGAAGAACAGGTAGTCGCCCTCACCGAGCACCTCGACCTCGCTGACCAGCCGGTCGAAATACGTCGCGCCATGGATCAGCGGCTCGGCGCGGCTGCCTTCGCACCAAGCGGGAATCCTGCTCGCCGGGTTGCCTCGCTCAGCCGCTGTGAGGAACCAGTCTGCGAGCTGTGGCACGCGACCCGGATAGCCGTAGGTGATCATGTCCAAACGCACCGCCGCCGCACGCGGTCTGTCAAGATCACCGCATGCTCGCAGTCCGTCGCGCCCTCGCACTGGTCTGCGCGCTGCTGGTGCTTGCGGGTTGTGCACCCACAACGCCCCCCGAGAAGGAATCGCCTGCGCCGACCACCGAGCCGGCCAAGGCGGATGCGGTGATGACGATCGTGCGCGACACGATGGCGCAGAAGCATTTGAAAGCGGTGCTCGTCCGGGTGACCGTCGACGGCAAGGAGGTCGTCACACGGGCCGTCGGCGACTCGATGACGAACGTTCCCGCGTCGACCGACATGCATTTCCGCAACGGCGCTGTGGCTATCTCCTATGTTTCGACGCTTCTGCTGATCCTCGTCGACGAGAAGAAGGTCAGCCTGGACGACAAGCTGTCCCAATGGCTGCCCGACGTACCGAACGCCGACCGGGTCACCCTCGGCCAGCTCGCCCAAATGACCTCCGGCTATGTCGACTACGTGATCGGCAACACCGAGTTCGAGAAGGCGCTCTATCAGGACCCTTTCAAGCAGTGGGAGCCGGATGAGCTCCTCGGCTTCGCGACGTCCAAGCCGCTGCTCTACGAACCCGGCACGAACTGGAACTACGCGCACACCAACTATGTGCTGCTGGGCAAGGCGCTGGAAAAGGCGACCGGAGACGACATGCCGCGGCTGCTCGAGGACAAGGTGCTTCGGCCACTCGGACTGACCAACACCGCCAATTCGTTCACCCCGGAGATTCCGGCGCCTGCGCTGCACGCATTCACCAGCGAACGCCGCAAGGCGCTCGAGATACCCGGCGGCACACCGTTCTACGAAGAATCGACGTATTGGAACCCGTCATGGACGATCACGCACGGGGCCATCCAGACGACGAACATCTACGACATGGAGGCCAGTGCGTCCGGGCTCGGTTCGGGCAAGCTGCTTTCCAAGGACTCGTATGAGAAGTTCAAGTCGACCGACCTGCGCGGGAAGACCCGCGCCATGGCGGGCTGCACCACCTGTATGGATTCCAACGAGAGCTATACGTACGGCATGGGCATCGTGATCTCCGGTGACTGGCTGGTGCAGAACCCGCTGTTCGCCGGTGAGGCCGGCGTGATGGCCTATCTTCCGGCCAAGAAAATCTCGGTGGCGATCGCCGTCACCTACCAACCCGAGGCGTTCGACGACCAGGGTAATTACCGTAACGAGGCGGACACGCTGTTCCGCCGCATCGCCACCGAACTCGCCCCGGACGACGCGCCGCCGATGCCTCCGAAATAATCTCTCACCATGGCACCGCAAGTGTTGTTCATCCACAACGAGCACATGGCGACCGAAGGACTTCTCGGCGAGGCGTTCACCGAATGCGGCTATCAGGTCACGACATTCGAGGTGGTGCCCGCCGATCGGGTGGACGACCCGGTCGGCGAGGTGGCGTTCCCCGATCCGGCCGGCTACGACGTGGTCGTGCCGCTCGGCGCACGGTGGCCGGTGTATGACGAGGCACTGCGCCAGACCTGGGTGGGCGCAGAGATGCAGATGCTGCGCGATGCCGCGGATGCCGGAGTGCCCACGCTCGGCGTGTGCTTCGGCGGTCAGTTGCTCGCCCAGGCCTTCGGCGGGACGGTGGCCCGGTCGACGGAGCCCGAGATCGGCTGGTACGAGGTGGCATCCGACGACGAGGACCTGATACCCGGCGGCTCCTGGTTCGAATGGCATTTCGACACCTGGACGCTGCCCCCTGGCGCCACCGAGATCGCGAGAACCGCGAACGCATCACAGGCCTTCGTGCTCGGCAGAGCCCTCGGGCTGCAGTTCCACCCTGAAGTGGATCACGCGCTTCTGGACGTCTGGCTTTCCGACGATCGCAACGGCGAGGTGGCCAGCGTCGGCCTCACCCATGACGAGTTACGTTCGGCGACAAGGCATTTCGAGAACGACGCGGCCCGCCGCATCCGCGCCCTGGTGCGCGGCTTCCTATCGAGGGTCGCCCGTCAGCCGTGTCCCAGCTGATGGGCCAACGCATCCTCGACGGTGGCGTGCCGAAACCGGTGCCCCAACTCGGTGAGCTTCGTCGGCACCACCCGCTGGTCGGCCTCGGCCAGCTCGCGGGCGCCCTGACCGCCAAACAACAGGCAGGGCCCGAACGACGGCACAGGCACCAGGGCGGGCCGGTGCAGCACACCCGCCAGCGTTTTGGTGTAGTCGGCGTTGCGCACGGGCGTCGGTCCGACGGCGTTGACGGGACCGACCAGCCGGGCGTCGTAAACGGCGCGGTAGTAGACGTCGAGCAGGTCGTCGATACCGATCCAGGACAACCATTGCTCGCCGCTGCCCAGACGCCCGCCGAGACCGGCCAGAAAAAGCGGTCTGAACAGCCGAAGGGTGCCGCCCGCCGCCGCCTGCACGATCCCGGTGCGCACGGTGACCACCCGAATGCCGGCGTCGTCGGCGGGAGCTGTCGCCGCCTCCCAGTCCGCCACCACGTCTGCCAGGAAACCCTCGCCGCGCACGCTCTCCTCGCACAGCAGCGCGTCACCGCGGTCGTATCCGTAGATGCCGATCGCCGAGGCGCTGACGAACACCTGCGGCCCGTCGTCGGCGTCGGCCGCCGCCTGCGCCAGCCTGCGCGTCGGCTCGATGCGGCTGTCGCGAATCGCGTCCTTGTGGCCGTTGGTGAATCGACCCGCTATCGAGGCGCCCGCCAGATGGATCACGGCGTCGACGCCCGATAACAGGTCGGCTGCGGGGGCTTCGGGCCGCCACTGCCGCTCGTCCTTGACGCGCGCGGCCCGGCGCACCAGCCGAATAACCCGGTGCCCACCCGCGGTAAGCAGCGCCGTCAGGGCCGATCCGATCAGCCCGGATGCGCCGGTGACGGCGACGACCATCGGCTCGGCGCCCGCGGCGGTGGCGTCGCGGTGGGCGGCGAGGTCGTCGGCCAGCTGGCGATGCCGGTAGACGAACGTCGGCCGCAGCGCTGCAGCGGGCACCGTGGTGTCCACCCCGTCGCGCACCGTGGTGCCGCCCCCCGGTGCCTCCGAGAACTCGTGGGTGTGCCGCCACCAGCCGATGACACGCGGCGGCAGCGATCGCGGTCCGGCCGAGGACAGCACGTCGACGAACCGGTGCGGCGGATCGAAACCGTCCCGATCGTGCTGGGCGATCCAGCGCAGGCCGCCCGGCAGGCCCAGCACCGCCCGACCATCGGCCAGCGACTCGGTTTCGGCCACCACCGACATCGGCTGCCACGGCGGAACGAGCCGGCTCATGGCGCCCGGCCTGGTGTGCCAGGCGAACACCTCGCCCAACGGGTGGTCGACGACGCTCTCGTACTCGATGCCCATGGTTCCTTCCGGCTAGGTTCCAGTGATTCGGAGTCGATGCGGTTTTGGATTGCCCGTCGTAGGCTGAACCAGTCCCCGAAATGGGAAGACGCAGTCATGGCCGGTTGGAGTGGGCTCGCCCGAAAAAGCGCGAGACGTACCTTCCGGGACCGCCGTGAAGCCGGCCGGGTCCTGGCTCAAGGGTTGGCGGCCTATCACGGCAGAGACGATCTCCTGATCCTGGGCCTGGCCCGCGGCGGCGTGCCAGTCGGCTGGGAGGTCGCGGCCGCGCTCGGGGCACCGCTCGACGTCTTCCTCGTCCGCAAGCTCGGCGTGCCACAGTGGGAAGAGCTCGCGATGGGAGCCCTCACCAGCGGCGGTGGCCTGGTGGTGAACGACAACCTGATGAAAAGCCTTCACATCAGCGACAAGGCGCTGCGCGCCACGATCGACCGCGAGTCCGAGGAGCTCAACCGGCGCGAGCTGGCCTACCGGGGCGACCGGCCGCCCGCCGACCCGAAGGGCTTGGTCGCCATCATCGTCGACGACGGAATCGCCACGGGCGCAAGCATGCTCGCCGCCGTTCGCGCTGTGCGGGCCGCACAGCCGGCAAGCGTCGTGGTCGCGGTTCCCGTCGGGCCACCATCGGCCTGCAAGCAACTGGGCCGGGAGGCCGATGACGTGGTGTGTTCGATGATGCCGACGGCGTTCGAGGCGGTCGGACAGGTGTACGCCGACTTCCACCAGGTCTCCGACGACGAAGTGCGCGAACTGCTGGCGACGCCGACGCGTTAGCGCGGGCGGTCTTCCTCGACGACCTCTGCGACATCGCTTTCGACGGGTTCGGCGGCGGGGGCTTCGGTGCTTTCGGCATCCGTGTGAGCCGCCGGCTCGTCCGGATACTCCTCGTCGAACTCCTCGTCGGGCGCCTCGTCGGGCGCCTGCGCCGGGGCGTCGGCGCCACCGCGGGAGCGCTCCCTCAGCGCATCGACGATCAGCAGCACGACGCCGATCACGCTCGCCGCGATACAGACCCAGGCGATCAGCTCATTGCTCGTGACGACCGCGGTCACCAGGGCCGCCAGGCCGATGACGGCGAGCACGAGGGCAACGATCAACATTGGTCAATCCCTTCGCCGAGGGCTTGGGCCTCAGTTGTTACCGCGGTTGAACTGACTGAAGCCGCCGCCGTCGTTGTTGGCGCTCGAGTCGACCGGTGCGGCCGACCCACGCTGGCCGAGTTCTTCGAGCTGAGACTCCAGATAGGTCTTGAGCCGGGTACGGTACTCGCGTTCGAACGTGCGCAGCTGTTCCAGCCGGCCTTCGAGCACGGTGCGCTGCTGATTGATCGTGCCCATGATCTCGGAGTGCTTGCGCTCGGCGTCCGCCTGCAGCGCATCGGCCTTCTCCTGAGCCTGACGCAGCTGGGTCTCCGAGCGGGACTGGGCGTCGGCGAGCATCGAGTCCGCCCGCTGGCGCGCCTCGGTCACAGTGGACTCCGCAGTGGCCCGCGCCTCGCCGACCATCTGGTCTGCCTGGGCCCGCGCATCCGACAGCAGCTTCTCCGACTCGGCCTTGGCGGTCGTGGTCAACCGGTCGGCGGTGTCCTGGGCCAAGCTGAGCACGCGGGCGGCCTTGAGGTGCTGGTCCTCACTGACAGGAGCGGGCGGCGCCTGCGGCGGCGCCTCATATACGGGCTGCGGTGCGGGCTCTGGCTCGGGCTCGGGCTGATACAGCGGGATGGCCTGCGTTGGCTGCCCTCCACCGCCTGCGCGCGCGCTCGCCAGCTCATGCTCCAGTTCCGCCACTCGCTGACGGAGGTCGGCGTTCTCTTCCACGAGGCGGGTCAGCTCGTTTTCGACCAGATCGAGGAACGCATCGACCTCGTCCTCGTTGTAGCCGCGCTTGCCGATGGGCGGCTTACTGAACGCGACGTTGTGGACGTCGGCTGGAGTGAGCGGCATTTTCTGCCCCCTAGATGGTCAGGACCGTCAATCGATCTCAAAGTGTAGAACGTCAGTGGAGTAACTGGCGCCCATCCTGTCACACCAGACCCTGCGGTTGCGGGTGAGGCCGATAATTAAGAGCGAAATTCAAACTTCTTATGCCCAATTCGACGCGTGGCAAACGGCGAGGGTTGCGGTGTTAAGCCGCGGCGCTGAACGCGAGTTGCATACCGATGAAGGCGACGAGCAGCAGCACCATGATCGACAGATCGAATCGGATCGCCCCTATCGTGAGCTGCGGAATGAGCCGTCGCAGCAGCTTCACCGGCGGATCCGTCAGCGTCATGATCACCTCGAGGATCACGACGGTGACGCCCCTGGGGTGCCAGTCGCGGCTGAACGAGCGGATGAACTCGACCACCACTCGGGCGATGAGCAGCAGCCAGAATACGAACAGCGCAAAACCCAGAATCTCAAAGAACAGGGCCAACTAAGCCGACCTCACTACAGCCGATGTGACTTTCGATACAGGCCGCGGGCCGATGCCGGCCGGCGCGATGTCGCCAGCCTACCCGCCCCGTGCCGACCGGCGGGCCTACTGATAGGCGTAGAAGCCGGTCTCGGCGATCCGTCTGCGATCGTCGGGAGTGACGTCGACGTCGGCGGGCGAGAGCAGAAACACCTTGGTGGCGACCTTGTCGAAGGAACCACGCAGGGCGAATGCCAGGCCCGCGGCGAAGTCGACGAGTCGCTTGGCGTCGGCGTTGTCCATGGTGACCAGGTCCATGATCACTGGGGTGCCGTCGCGGAAGCGCTCACCGATGGTGCGGGCCTCGCTGTAGTCCTTGGGCCGCAGCGTGGTGATCTTGGCCAGCGGGCTGCCCTCTTCGAACAGCGCCGCCATCCGGCGGGGCTCCATCGCCACCGCACCCCGGGTGGCGCCGCGCAGTGTGTTGAACCGCGGGCGCTCGAACTCGCGTCGGCCGCGGAAGGATTCTTCGTCGAGATAGCCGCCCCGGTAGCCGGCCGGAACTTCGGCGAACTCGCGCTCGAACTCACGTCCACCGATGCGCTCCTCGTAACCCCTGCTCTCGAGACGGCCGTAGCCATCGTCTTCGAAGCGCTCTTCGCGGGGCCGCCGGGAGTAGGGCCGAGACGAACGGTCCTCGTCGTCGTAGTACTCGTCGTCGTAGTCGTCCATCGGCGCCATACCGAAGT
>NZ_JAVHWR010000115.1:0-89898 GCF_032159565.1 Mycobacterium sp. | reverse complement strand
CCACCCGCTGAGGTTGGGGCAATTGCGCCTTGATGGCCGGGTCGACGCCGTTCAGCATGTCGGCCAAGGAGGCGTAGGCGAGCACCGATTCCGCGGCGACCGGCCGCGCGGCCATCACGTGAAAGCCGTCGGCGTGGGCGCGTTCAATCGCCTCGAGCCAGAGCGTGGTCTTGCCGATGCCGGGTTCGCCTTCCATCACCAACGCCGAGGGCGCAGCAACAACCGAGGTTAGGAAGTCGGCAATCTCCGAGGCCTGCGGCTCACGGCTGACTACCCGTGCTGTCATGGATTCATGCTGACAGGCGGCAACCCTCGGGTCTATGCCTCAGCTACCTACTATGGAGATTCGTCGCCGCTGACGCCGGTGTTGTTCCCGTTGTCGTCGCCACGGCCGGTGAGCCTTTTGACAGCGTCGCGGAGGCCCTCGCGGATCCCGTGCAACCCGTTGCGGACGCCGTCACGCAGGGTGGTCAGGCCCGCACCACCGCCGCGTTCGTCGGCGGAGTTCGCGCCGGACAGCCGGGGACGATGCGCATTGCCATCGGACCGATGCTTGCCGTCTGCATCAGCCATCACGTCCGTGTTGGTGCCCTCGTCGGCGTCTGTAACAACATCCGGATCGTCGACAGGGTGCCTGTCCTCGACGACCGGAGGGCGCGCGCCCGCGGCGAGGTCCAGCGTCACGACGCGCTCGGACTCGCCACGCAGCGAGTCGGTCGTCGACATGTCGGCTTGTGAGGTGGCGACCGCACGAAGGAACTGGCCGATTCCGAAACCCCCAGAGAGCACGCGGTCTCTGATCAGCGCCGGAGCAGCGACGATGGCATTCAGGACTCGACCCGGTTCGCCGGAGTCCAGTGCCGCGGTTAAGTCGGACCGGAACTGTGCGACCGGGATCGTCGCCGAGTTGACCGCCTGCACGACCGCGTAGATGCTCGCTCTGAGCAGTTGACCGACCGCCAGATCGATGCGGCCCGCCGCTTGGTCGACGAGCGCCGCCTCCAGGGCGTCAGACGCTCTGGCCCGCATGTTTGCGAGCAGCAGTACCGGCGGGTCGTCGATGTCGCGCCTGAGCGAGTTGCCAAGGCTTGGGAAATTACCCGCCGGATCCCCGAAAACACTGTCGAGCGCCAGTTCGAGACTCAAGTCAGTCGGCGCCGGTCTGGCCAGCGCCGAACCCAGCAGGGCCTCCAGGTTCTCGAGGAGGTGTTCGACCGCGTCTCTGTAGGCGTCGAAGGACTTTGCCGTGTGACGGACTTCCGGATTGACGATCTTGATGTCGGGCGGAGTGGCGATAACGGGAGTGACGGCAAGGGCACTGGCTCCGATCACGGCAACACCGGCCATCACGTAGGGATGAAGAGCCTTGCGCATCGCAGGTCCCCTTCAACCGTTGTGACCACGACGACCCCAAAGCTACCTGGGAATCGGCTGGCAAACTTCCAAATAAGGGATCCGCCGCTGTTAGCCATAACGCGGCACGTTCGGCGCCATGCAGCGGGAGACACTTTGCCACCTACGACATTGCCATTGACCGATGGTTGCCGAGCTTTGCGGTCCAACGACCTGCCCGAAAAAAGGGACATAACCGTAAATATGTGCTACCCATCACTGAGGCCAAGCTACGGTATCCAGATCGCGAACTGCCACTAGGTAACGGGCGCGTATCAGCTATCCGACATTCACCACGTCAAGCTGCGTAAAAGGACTGCCCTGTGTTAGGCTCCCGTTAGCTGGAGGTCGCGGCGAGTACCGTGGCTAACGGCTTGAGCGGAGGAAGGGAGGCTTAGCTGATGCTAGCGTTCGACGCGAAGCGCACACCAGATTCGTCATCCCGCCCTGCCGAAAATCTCGTTGCTGCGCAGGTCACCGAGGTGCACGAGCCCGCAGTCGTACACAACTGCAGCCGGCTTGGCCGCAGTGCGAATCCGCCGGGATTCTCGTTCTCCGACTGGCTAAACGATCGGCGTAGTCGCTGAGAGCGACCTGATCAACGCCTGAGCCTGCGTACGAAAAGCGCCACCAGCACGACACCCAACCCCGCCAGCGACATCGCCACGGCCGGTTTTTTGACGAACCTGACCACACCCGACTTCACGTCGTCGGCGATTCTGCGCGGATTGGCCCGTTCTGCGAGCGTATCGACGGTGATGGCCAACTGGTCACGAGCCTGATCGATGTCCTGCTTGATGGTGTCGGGATCTCGATCTGGCACTGTCGTCCTCCATCGTCGGCGTGTGCGGGAGCAGTTGTGCTCCTCGCGTCCGCGCGGTGGCCCTGTACGCCTCGCGTCCGCACCGCCTTGCCGAACTACCCTAGATCAGCCGGCGCTAACCCCGACGCACCGGTGGAGAGAAGGAATCACCGGTGGCACAGACCCCACGCCTGGAGGCGGGCGACAAAGCCCCCGCGTTCAGCCTGCCCGACGCCGACGGCAACACGGTGTCGCTGGCCGACTATCGCGGCCGCAAAGTCATCGTCTACTTCTATCCGGCGGCGTCGACGCCCGGATGTACCAAGGAGGCGTGCGACTTCCGCGACAACCTGGGCGAACTGAACGAAGCCGGCCTCGACGTCGTCGGCATCTCCCCCGACAAGCCGGAGAAGCTGGCCAAGTTCCGCGACAACGAGAAGCTCACCTTCCCGCTGTTGTCCGACCCGGACCGCAAGGTGCTGACGGAGTGGGGCGCCTTCGGCGAGAAGACGATGTACGGCAAGACCGTGCAGGGCGTCATCCGGTCCACGTTCGTCATCGACGAGAAGGGCAAGATCGACGTCGCGCAGTACAACATCAAGGCCACGGGCCACGTGGCCAAGCTGCGTCGCGATCTATCGGTCTAGCCGCCGCGCCGGCCGCCGAGCCGATTCGACGCCGAAGCGGAATGAAATAGGACCGCAGTCCGTTTAGCATCTCCGAAGGCGTCGGACAGGCTGACACCTCGATGAAGGACGACGCGAATATGACTGCGACTGAGCGAATTACTGAACTTCTCTATCGAAACCTTCAGGAGGTCTTCGGGGAGGGCGATCCAGCCCGCCGGCACGCCGCCATCGAAGACTTCTACACAGACGACTGCGCGCTCTACGTCCCGGACGGCATCCTCGTTGGACACGACGCACTGGACAAGTTCGCGGGAGAACTACGTGCGACTCACCTCAATTTTGTCTACACGCCCCATGGAGAGCCGCAGGCTCTACACAACGCGGGAATACTGGCATGGGGGTCGGGCCCGAAAGGTGAGCCACCTGAATACACCGGGCTCGACGTTGTCGTCGTTCGCGAGAGCAAGATCGCTTCACTGCACGTCTTCCTCAATCCGAAGTTGTCGTCCGCCTAGTACAGCGTCATGGCGACGGGACACGTCGCGAAGCTGCGCGAGTTGTAGATCTAGCAGCAGAGTGGGTGCGCACGTACGAGCGCGCTGGTAACACTCTGTGTCCGTTCATCATTGGCGCAACACGCCTTTGCCGATGCTCACAATTGGCGTTGGAACGCGCTGGGTAAGCACTGGTTCGTACTGCGCTGCCATTACCTCCGCCGCCGGTCCGCTCACTGTCGAGGTCGTTCAGCGCGGCGTACACCGCCGGCGTCAACCACAACCGCGGGCGCGTAGCGGCCATCCACGACGCCCCGTTCCCTACGGGGCCGTTCATGCCGCGGTAGAGCCAGTAGGCGACGAAGTTGTTGTGTTCGTGATCGGGATGTGGATTAACAAGCCGCGCTGGCGCGTTCCGCATAAGCATGATGCACTCACCCGACGAAGTAGTCACCAGATTCTGTGCGCTGTGGTCCAAGCCAGATCCCGACGAAATCAGCAGCTGCTTCAGCGAAGACGCGGTGTACCGCAATATCCCACCGACGCCCCCGATTGAGGGCCGAGAAGCCATCAGAGCGTTCATTGCCGAGTTCTTGGCGAGGCTCGACGGCATTGACTTCATCGTGCATCGGCAGATCAGCGAGCACGGTGTCGTGATGCATGAACGTACCGATGTGCTGCGCCGAAAGGACGGTGCCAAGCTATCGGTGCCAATCATGGGTGTCTTCGACATCGCCGACGGTAAGATCGCAACATGGCGGGACTACTTCGAAACGGCCATCACTAGCACCTTCATCTAATGCCTGATGTTCGTCACGCCTTCTCCTACCAAAGCTTGAGACACCCCGTTCGCCGGCGGTCGATCGCCAGCTTGTTCCCCTCGAGTCCTTGGATTGCCGCAGGTAAATGCTGTTGTTGTTGCTGCTGGCATATGTACATGTTGATCAACACCACACCGGCGTCATCCGGTCCACGTTCGTCATCGACGAGAAGGGCAAGATCGACGTCGCGCAGTACAACATCAAGGCCACTGGGCACGTGGCCAAGCTGCGTCGCGATCTATCAGTCTGATCTCTCTGCTCCTCACGTCCGCGACGCCAGGTTCGCGAGCAGCAGCGCTTCGGCCGTCGCGGCACGCTCCAGTACCCCGAGGTGCAGGCTCTCGTTGATGCTATGCGCTTGTGTCCCAGGGTCTTCCACACCGGTGACCAGGATTTTCGCCGACGGGAACGCATCGGCGAACTCGGCGATGAACGGGATCGACCCGCCCATGCCCATGTCCACCGGCTCGGCGCCCCAGGCCTGCCGGAACGCATCGCGCGCCGCCTCGTAGACGGGCCCGCTCGCGTCGATCGCGTACGGCTGCCCGAGGTCGCCGGGGGTGACGGTGAGCTGCGCGCCCCACTGC
Source organism: Mycobacterium sp. (assembly GCF_032159565.1). Lineage (GTDB taxonomy): Bacteria > Actinomycetota > Actinomycetes > Mycobacteriales > Mycobacteriaceae > Mycobacterium. The sequence goes on along the minus strand of NZ_JAVHWR010000115.1, from coordinate 85,173 downwards.
ACGTGTTTGTTCAGGTGACGGGTCAACGCCTCGAGATGGGCACGCGCGTCGCCGCCCGGCGCTACCCGCATGCTGACCTTCGCCCGCGCCCGCGGAATGAGCGTGTTCGACGACGACGCGATCGGCGTGGTGTCGATTCCGATGACCGTGATCGCCGGTTTGGCCCAAAGCCGTTGCGGCACCGACCCGGAGCCGATCTCAGCGACACCCGTCAGCATTCCCGATTCTTCGCGAACCCGGTCCTTCGGAAAGTCCACATCTGCCGCGGTCGCCTCGTGCAGACCCTCTACGGCGACATTGCCGTCGTCGTCGTGCAGCGACGCCAGCAACCGCACCAGCACGCTCAGCGCGTCGGGCACCACACCGCCCCACAGGCCCGAGTGCAGACCGTGGTCGAGCGTGGCCACCTCCACCACGCAGTCGGCCAGACCGCGCAGCGACACCGTCAACGCCGGAACGTCGGTGCTCCAGTTGTCGGAGTCGGCGATGACGATGACGTCGGCGGCCAGCGTGTCCTTGTGCGCGGCCAGCAGCCGGCCCAGCGACGGCGAGCCGGTCTCCTCCTCGCCTTCGACGAACACCGTCACACCGACCGGCGGCTGACCACCGTGCGCCCGGAATGCGGCGAGATGCGTTGCGATGCCGGCCTTGTCGTCGGCACTGCCGCGGCCGTAGAGGCGCCCGTCACGCTCGGTCGGCTCGAAGGGCGGCGACGCCCATTGAGCGTGGTCGCCCTCGGGCTGCACATCGTGATGTGCGTACAGCAGCACTGTCGGCGCGCCCGAAGGCGCAGGGTGTCGCGCGATGACGGCTGGTGCGCCACCCTGGCTGACGATCTGCACCTCATCGAACCCGGCTTCCGACAACAGCTTTGCCACCGCCTCGGCGCTGCGCTGCACCTCGGCTCGCCGCGCCGGGTCGGCGCCCACCGACTGGATACGCACAAGGTCTTCGAGGTTACGTCGCACCGACGGCAGCACGTCACGTACCCGTTCCACAAGATCGCTCATGGTTTCGAGGCTAGCCGGTCAGGTCTGCACCGCGAGCGTGCAGAGAATGCCAGAAAAGCGCGGCGTGTCGTGTACAAACACGCGCGCTCGCGGGGCGAGGTGCCCAGCTCACGGGGCGAGGTGCCCCAGCTCGCGGGGCGAGGTTAACGCTCCTCGAGGACGGCGACGGCCGCCGCGGTATCGGCTTCGTGGGTCAGCGAGAGGTGAATCGTCACATCCTTCAAATGCTCGGCGATCGCACCGGTCAGCCGCACCCGCGGCCTACCCCACATGTCGGTGATGACCTCGATGTCGCGATGGATCCCCTCAGGGAGCACCGGCCGCCTGGAGAACCGGGACCCCGACCACGCCTTGATCACCGCCTCCTTGGCCGCCCAGCGGGCCGCCAAGTGCCGCGCCGCCGACGAACTCTTGTCCGCGGCGTCGCGGCGCTCACCGGGTGTGAACGTCTCGGCGAATACCGTGCCCGGCCGGTCGACCTGTTCTGCGAACTCGGTGATCGAAACCAGGTCGATGCCCACGCCGACGATGCTCACGGTGCGAAGGTTAACGCACGTAGACGCCGTCCTCGCCCAGCCTTGATGCCGGATTCAGCAGCATCTCCGCCTCTGCGCGGTTCTCCGGCGCCTCGTCGTCGAGTCGACGGTTGCTCGCAGGCCGCTCGTACATCGGCTTGCCACCGGCGATCGCCGACGCCAGCCGTCGCTGCCCCGCGAACACCCGCGCGTTGGCCTGCTCCTGGTAGGTCGCCCGCTGCTCGGGATCGAGCGCCGCAACGAAGGCCTGCGGATGCACCAGCGCGATGACGCCCGACACGTGACCGAAGCCAAGGCTGGTGATCAGGCCCGCCTTCAGCGGGAACTTCTCCCCCAGCCGCAGCGTCTCGCGCACCCACACGAAGTGCTCGGAGCCGGCCAGCTCGTCGTCGACGCAGTCCAGGCTGCGGTTCGGCGGGATGACCCCGTCGCGCAGCATCTGGCACATGCCCATCATTTGGAACACCGCCGCGCCGCCCTTGGCGTGACCGGTCAGGCTCTTCTGCGACACCACGAACATCGGCGCACCGTCCGAGCGGCCCATCGAGTCGGCCAGCCGCTCGTGCAGCTCCGTCTCGTTCGGGTCGTTGGCGAGCGTCGAGGTGTCGTGCTTGGACACCACCGCGATGTCGTCGGCGCCGACGCCGAGCTTGGCAAGCGACCGGGACAGCAGCGAATCCTTCCCGCCCCGGCCCGCACCCAGAGCGCCGAGCCCGGGAGCCGGAATGGAGGTGTGCACACCGTCGGCGAACGACTGCGCGTAGCCCACCACGGCCAGCACCGGCAGACCCATCTTCAGCGCCAGGTCACCACGCGCGAGCAAGATCGTGCCGCCGCCCTGCGACTCCAAAAAGCCCAGCCGGCGACGGTCGTTGGCGCGGGAGAACTTCGAGTCGCTGATGCCCCTGGCGCGCATCGTCTCGGTGTCGGCGGTGGCCGCCATGTCACCGAATCCCATGATCGCTTCGAGCGTCAGGTCGTCGAAGCCGCCTGCGACCACGAGCTCGGCCTTGCCCAGTTTGATCTTGTCGACGCCCTCTTCCACCGAGACCGCCGCCGTCGCGCAGGCGCCGACCGGATGGATCATCGAGCCGTAGCTGCCGACGTAGGACTGGATCACGTGTGCGGCAACGACGTTCGGCAGGACCTCCTGCAGGATGTCGTTCGGCTTGTTCCGACCCAGCAGGTTGCCGTGGTACATGGTCTGCATCGACGTCATACCGCCCATGCCGGTGCCCTGCGTGCTGGCCACCATCGTGGGGTGCACCCAGCGCATCAGCTCGGTTGGGTTGAATCCCGCGCCGAGGAACGCATCGACGGTCGCGACGATGTTCCACACCGCCACTCGGTCCAGCGACGTGTTCATGTCAGCGCTGATGCCGTACACCGTCGGGTCGAAGCCGGTCGGGATCTGACCGCCGACGGTCCGCGACAGCTTCGTCTTGCGCGGAACCCGAATCTCGGTGCCCGCCTTGCGGGTGACCTGCCAGTCGCTGCTGTCCGGTACCGGCACCGCAACGGTGTGCTCCGGGTCGAACTGCACGAACGCGCGGGCGTCGGCCTCCGAAGACACCACGAAGGTGAAGTCCTTGTCGAGGAACACCGACACCAGAAGCGGTGACGCGTGGTCGGGGTCGATCGCCCCGTCGTCGACGAACTCGCGGATACCGGTCCGCTCCACGACGGCGTCGTGATAGCGCTCGACCAATTCGGATTCGTCGACCAGGTCGCCGGATTCGGTGTCATACCAACCAGGCTTCGGGTCGTCCTCCCACGCGATCAGGCCGGTGGTCCAGGCCAGCTCGAGCACTCCGGCGGCCGACAGTTCATTGTCGACCTCCATCTCGAAGCGGGTCCGCGATGAGCCGTACGGTCCCAGCTCGGCGCCACCGACGATCACCACCATGTCGGCAGGGTCGATGTCGAGGTCGTCCCACGCAGGCGCGGGCACGGCCGCGAAGCCACGCGGCGGCGACGGCAGCGCGGGAATCGTGCCGTCCTCGGATTCGGAGGAAGCGGCGGCCTCGTCCTTTTGACCCATCTCCTCACGGGCCTTGGCGGCCAGTTCGGACATGTCGATGTCGATATCGCCGAGCCCACCGGTCAGGTCGACCTTCAGCGGCGCCTGCGCGGCGGCCACCTTCGACTCGATGTTGCACAGCGCGAGCAGCATGGCAGCCATCTGCTCGGTCGAGTAGGTGGTGACACCCGCCTCCTCGACGGCACTGACGATCGCGTCGTTGGCGCCCATCAAGCCGGTGCCTCGGGTCCAGCCAATCAGTGCGTGCGCCAGGCTGACCCGCTGCGCCCACGACGACTCGGCGTTCCACCGTGTGACGACCGCATCGAGCGCGGACTTCGATTCGCCGTAGGCGCCGTCGCCGCCGAACATGCCGCGGTTCGGCGAACCGGGCAGCACCACATGCAGCCGCGACGCGATGTCGCGCTCGGAGCCGATGTGTGACAGGCCGCCGATCAACCGCTGCACCGCCCACAGCAGCACCTTCATCTCCATCTCGGAGCGAGAGCCGGCCTCGGACAGATCGCCCGCCACCCGCGGTGCCGCGAACGGGAACAGCAGGGTCGGCGTCTGTGCATCCTTGACGTGAACGGACTTCGGCCCAAGGCTTTCGGACTGCTCGTTGCCGACCCATGCCACCAGCGCGTCGATGTCGGAGTAGGACGCCATGTTGGCAGGCACCACCCACAGCGCCGCATTGAACCGGGCGTTGTCGCGGTACAGATTGCGGTAGAACTCGAGCCGGTTGTCGTCGAGTTTGGACGTGGTCGCGATGACGGTCGCGCCGCCGTCGAGCAGTCCGGCCGCCACCGAAGCGGCGATCGACCCCTTCGAAGCACCTGTCACGACAGCGATTTCGCCGCTGTAGCGACCCTTGCCCGGGTTTTCCGCACCTGCTGCGGCGCGGCCGAACAACGACGCGTGGATGTTGCGTCCGGCAGCCAGAGACCTGCCCTGCCACCACGAGGCCTGCTTGCCCACGACGTGGCCGGCGCCCTCGAAGCGCTGCGAGAGCTTCTGCCAGTTGGCGTCGACCTCGCCTTCGTCCATCAGCCAGAGCTTGACCAGGTCTTCGCGCGCGCTTGCCCACCGATCGTCGAACAGCACCGCCTTGCGGCCGTCGAACACCGGCGCCACCAAACGTGGCCAGTCCGAACCGAGTTCGGCGGTGACCAGATCAATCAACTCGGCGTCGCTCGTCGCCTCGGGAGTGGTGACCGCGTTGTCCAGCCCAAGCTGGTTCAACATCAGGCGGGCGGCCGAAGCCAGCACGCCGTCACGACCGGTGACCTGCTCGGCGAACTCGTTGAGCGCCGTCGAGTCCACGACACCGCCGCCGGCACCGCCACCCGCTGAGGGCAGCGCCACCGCGACACCGCGTCGGGCCGCCACCGACTGCACGGCGGCATCGACGACCTTGTCGACGGTCGCCGCGTCGGCCAGTGCGCCGTCGTGCAACCCGCCGAGGCCGCCACCGCGGACGCTGGAACCCTCGCGGGTGCCCAGCGCGACCTCCGCCGTGACGTGCTTGACCCAGCCGTCGCCGAGCATCCAGGTCTTCTTGACCCGCTCGGCGATCGCGGCTGGCCGCTTGCCGGACGGGCCGAGCACTGTGCGCAGCTGGTCGTTGATCGCGTCGGAAAGCACAGGACCGTAAGGCTTGTAGGTCCGGGCGAGCTTCGTCACCTGGCCTTTGAGCCCGGCCAGATCGGCTTCGGCGGCACCGTCGATGGCGCCGAGGTCGAGCTCCGAGCCGAGATCGACCAACAGCTGGTTACGTCGAGACGACGCACCGTCGGTGATCGACTCGATGGAGTCCAGCGCCTCGATCTGATCGATGCGCATCTTCGCCGACAGCGCGATCAGCGCCATCGTCGCATCCGACGCGTCGAACGCGATGTCGTCGGGTTGCGGAGCGCCGGCGGCCGCGACATTGGGGCTGGGAGCGCCGGCGGGCGCGGTTGCCGCAGCCGGTGCCGCTGCCTCGACGGGTTCGGGCGCCGCCTCCTGCGCGTGCGCCGGCTCGTCGTCGACGTCCTCGTCGTGATCGGGCGCGGGATCGGTGTCGGTCGCGAACAACACCGCGGCGTCGCGCTCGGAATTGAGCACTTCCGTTGTGCTGTGCGAGTACTCGGGCAGCTTGAGCGTGTTGGTGGCCAGGCCGGCAACGGTCGGCGCGGACTTCACGCCGATCTCGACGAACCGCTCGACCCCGAGACCGCCTGCCGCCTCCTCGATGAAGAGCAGGTCCTGCGTCTCGATCCAGCGCACCGGGCTGGCGAACTGCCATGCCAGCAATTCGATGACGACCTTGCGGCACAGTTCGCTCGGCTTCTCGTTACGCCACGTGTCGTAGTCGGCGAGGATCTCGTCGAGCGGCTCGGCGGGCACGAGATCGCGGATCTCCTGGATGAAGTCGCGGTCCAGCGTGAACGGCCGGGGCACCAGGTTCGGGATGTACTTGCCGATCAGCAGCTCAGGATCAGCGTCGCGCGGCATGACCCGCTCCAGCGACCGGCGGAAGTCGGCGACGCCGACCCGCAGCACGGAGGAGTGGAAAGGCACGTCGATGCCCGGCACCAGGATGAAGGACCGCTTGCCGCCGCTGATCTCGCGGCGTTTCTCGACCTCTTCCTCCAGCACCTCGAGACCGTGCACCGTTCCTGCGATCGCATACTGCGAACCACGCAGGTTGAAGTTCACGATCTGCAGGAATTCACCTGTGCGCTCGGAGATTTCGGCGACGAAGTCGACGATGTCGGAGTCGTCGAGGTCGATCTGCGACGGCCGGATCGCGGCCAGCCGGTAGTTGGACCGGCCGAACTCGTCGCGCGGGACGATGTCGTGCATCTTCGAGCCGCGGTGGAACACCACCTCGAGCAGCGCCTCGAGTTCGTACACGCCGCTGACGCAGGCCAGCGCGGTGTACTCGCCGACCGAGTGGCCGCAGGCGACGGCGCCCTCGACGAAGGCCCCCTGTTCACGCATCTCGGCGACCTGCGCGGCCGCCACAGTCGCCATCGCGACCTGGGTGAACTGCGTCAGATACAGCACGCCCTCGGGGTGCTGATAGTGCACACCGCTGGCGATCAGGCTCGTCGGGTTGTCGCGCACCACGTGCAGCACCGAGAAGCCCAGCGTTTCGCGGGTGAACTTGTCAGCGGAGTCCCACACCTTGCGGGCCGCCTTGGACCGGGCGCGCACCTCCATGCCCATGCCCTTGTGCTGGATGCCCTGGCCCGGGAACGCGTACACCGTCAAAGGAGCTGCCAGCTGTGCAGTCGCCGACATCACCAGATTGGACCCGACGCGCGCGGCGATCTCGACAATCTCTGCACCACGGTCGATTCCGACGCGATCGACCCGGATGTCGACCTCGTCGCCGGGCAGCACCATGCCGAGGAAGCGGGCGGTCCAACCGATCAGACGAGCAGGCGGGATGGCCCTGCCGTCGGTGGCCGTGACCACCTGCTGGGCGGCGGCGGACAGCCACATGCCGTGCACGATGGGCGATTCAAGCCCGGCCAGCAGCGCGGCGGCACGGTCGGTGTGGATCGGATTGTGGTCACCGGAGACCACCGCGAACGCGCTCATGTCCCCCGGTGCGGTGACGGTGACGTCGCGGCGACGGCGCCGTGGCGTGTCGGTCGCGTTGTCGGTCATCGCGCCGCCGGCGCGCGGCGGATCGGTGAGCTCGACGGCACCCGTGCGGCCGCGGATCGCGAACCGCTCCTCGAGCCTCGCCAGCTCGGTACCCTCTGCGTCCATGATCGTGGCCTGCACCGGGACCACGCGACCGACCTCGGTGTCGGTGGCGGTGAAAGCCGTTGCGGTGATGGTCAATCGAGCCGGAGTTTTCGGCAACTCGGCCAACAGGTGCGCGGCGTGATCAAGGTGCACCAGGCTCAGCAGACCCTCGACCAGCGGGAAGCCCTCGTGGGTGACGGCGGAACCGATGACCGAGAACACCGCGGGCCAGCAGAGGCCCACGAGCGCGTCGGGTACCACCGTGAGGCCGGGCGCCAGAGGCGCACCGAACGTCGCGGTCACGCCGGTGTGGTCCGCGACCTTCTCCGGATCCCAGTCGACGGTTACTGACGTTGTGTTGTCGACCACCGTCGGCAGCGCGTCGGGGCCGTCGGCGCCGGCGGCGATCGCCAGCACGGAACGCATCGCGTTCGACGCGTCGTCGACGGTGACCACCGGCATGCCGCCATCCACCGTGCAGGTCGGCAATGTGAACCGAATCTTGATCCAGGTACCGGAGAGCGGAACGCTCAGCGTGACGGCCTCGTCGTCGGAAAGCTCCAGTCGCGCGCCCGTCGACGGGTGTGTGGCACTGCGGTTTTGGTTGACCTGCCACTTCCCCGGCCCGCCGATGCGGTGCACCGGGTTGATGGAGGTGCGGCCCGCCCAAAGCACATCGGGCGCGTCGAGCACGACGGCCAGCGGGCCCGTGACATCACCGCGCGCCTGACGGCGGGTGACGAGGGAGACGGGCTCGGCGGATCCTGAATCGCTCCTCGCGTGCGCAGCCGATGCGAGCACGTCGTCGATCGACGCCTGCTCGAACCGGTCCAGCAGGTCACCGACCGGCTCGTCCAACTTGGTGATGCCCGCGACGGCCTGCGTGCCGGGAATGATGCAGACCTGGTCGGCGTCGTAGCGGGCGTCGTGGGCCTGCCACAGCGAGTCGCTGCGCCACCAGCGCCGCACGTCTTTGTCGATGACGGGCACGAAGTTGACCGGCTTGCCAAGCGTCTTGCACAGCTGAACGAAGAACGGCACGTCGGCCGGGTGCAGCTTGATGGTGTCGGCGTCCGGGTAGCGGCCCAGCAGCGCGGTGATCGCCTGGTCCGGCTTCTCCAGCAGCGCTTCGCCATTGAACAGCGTGTCGATCGGCCCGAAGTCCTTCGGATGCAGCCGGGCCTCGGCGCGCTTGAGCATCTCGGCGAACCGGTCGCGCCAGGTGTCGGCGAGCCACGGGCTGCCGGGCGCTGCGGTGTCGGCGGTGCTGTCGCCGTCGCCGATGGCCAGCTCGACATAGCGTTGCAGCCAGCCGAGGTAGGTCATCTCGCCGATGTCGCCGAAGTACGGCTTGCAGGTGTTGGCCATCGCGGCGATGATCTCGTCGCGGCGCGCGGCCACCGCATCGGCGTCCCCGGCCACCTCGTCGAGCAGCCGTCCGCAACGCGATGCGGTGTTGTCGATCTCATGGATGTCGGCGCCGAGCTGGCTGCGGCTGGAAGCCATGCCGCCCTGAGCTTTTCCGGCACTGATCCAGTGGTCGGTGCCGCCGGTCTCGACCAGCATCCGCTTGACCGACGGTGACGTGGTGGCCTCCAGCGTCGCCATCGCGGCGGTGCCGACGAGGATGCCGTCGACGGGCATCAATGGGAAGCCGTACGCCTGGGCCCAACGGCCGGAGAGGTATTCGGCCGACCGCTCCGGGGTGCCGATGCCGCCGCCGACGCACACGGTGATGTTCGACCGCGACCGCAGTTCGGAGTAGGTGGCCAACAGGAGGTCGTCGAGGTCCTCCCAGGAGTGGTGGCCGCCTGCGCGGCCGCCCTCGATGTGCATGATGACAGGCTTGGTCGGCGCTTCGGCGGCGATCCGGATGACTGACCGGATCTGTTCGACGGTGCCCGGCTTGAACACGACGTGGCTGATGCCGACTTCGTTCAGCTCGTCGATGAGCGCCACGGCCTCTTCGAGCTCGGGGATGCCGGCGCTGACGACGACGCCGTCGATCGGGGCGCCCGACTGGCGCGCCTTCTGCACCAGCCGCTTGCCGCCGACTTGGAGCTTCCACAGGTACGGGTCGAGGAACAGCGAGTTGAACTGGACGGCGCGGCCCGGCTCCAGCAGCTCTGTGAGTTCGGCGATGCGGTTGTCGAAGATCTCCTCGGTGACCTGCCCGCCGCCTGCGAGCTCGGACCAGTGCCCGGCGTTCGCCGCGGCCGCGACGATCTTGGCGTCGACGGTGGTCGGGGTCATGCCCGCCAGCAGGATCGGCGACCTGCCGGTCAGCCGGGTGAACTTGGTCGACAGCTTCACCGAACCGTCGGGAAGCCGCACGAGGGTCGGGGCGTAGCTGGACCAGGGCTTGGCCACCTCGGGTACCGCACCGACGGTGAACAGGTTGCGCTGGCCGCCGCGGGTGGCGGCAGGCACGATGCCCACGCCGAGGCCGCGGATGACCGGCGCCGTCAGCCGGGTCAGGATGTCGCCGGGGCCGAGGTCGAGGATCCAGCGGGCGCCCGCCTCGTGCAGCTCGTTGATCTCGTTGACCCAGTCGACAGGGCGCACCAGGATGGCCTCGGCCATCCCGCGGGCGAGCTCGACGTCCAGGCCGACGGCGTGTGCCCAGTTACCGACCATGTCGATGGCGTCCGATAGCCGCGGGGTGTGGAAGCCGACCTCGACCTGGACCGGGTCGAACATGGGGCTGAACACAGCGCCGCCGCGGATCTTGTTCTTACGCTCGGCTTCTTCCTTCTCCGCGATCTGCTTGCAGTAGAGCTCGAACCGCGACAACTGCTCGGGCGTCCCGGTGATGACGACGGAGCGCCTGCCGTTGCGAATCGACAGCACCGGCGGCAGCACGGTCCGGACGTCTTGTACAAACTCCTCGAGAAGCTCGGCGATGCGCTCGGGGTCGGCGTTGGTCACCGACACCATCGGCGGGCGGTCCCCGAGCACGGAGATGCCGCGGCGGCGGGCCACCAGCGTGCCCGCGGTACCGATCAGCTGCGCCATCGCCAGCAGCTCCACATCCTTTGCGCCCTTGGCCGCGAGCGCCTCGACCGCCAGCACGCCCTGTGAGTGGCCTGCAACGGCCACGGGCGGTGTTGCGGTCAGGTCCATGCCCTGGCGGCTCAGCGCGCGCACAGCGGCGATCTGGGTCAGCAACACGCCGGGCACCGAGACAGCGGCCGACGTCAAGTGCTTGGCGCTGGGCACGGTTTCCTCGGCCGCCAGCGAGCGGACCCACTGCATCGGGTTGAAGCCGATCGGCCGGACGACGATCAGCTCACGTGCGACGGGCTGCAGCAGGAGCTCGGCCTCCCCGACCAGCGTCGCCAGGTCGGCCTCGATACCGGCCGAGGACACCAGTTCCTCCAGCGTCTCCAGCCAGGCGCTGCCCTGGCCTCCGAACGCCACGGCAAAGGGCTCGCCCGCCGTCAGACGATCGACGAGGGCGTGGCTGGACTGAGGCGCGCCGGAATCATCGTCGCGGCCGGTGGATACCCTGTCATGTTCATTGATCGTCACGTTTCGTAATCTCCTCAGTGCTGCTTCTCGCACGTCTCACGCCGTACTTCGTCGTCTCTGGGCTGTCGTTGTCTGCGTGTGTGGACCGGCTCCCCCAGCGGGGTCACACCCGATTCGTCGTCGAATCCCCACGGCTTCGGACACATCCCGCCGAGCGGGCGGTCCGACGGCCCCTTGTGGACCGTCCCTCGGACACTCCAGCCGTACTAAGAGTGTCATAAGAGCAACCATGATCTTTCCGCCCTAAATGGTTACTGGCGAGTTCTACGCTCGGGTAACCACGAGTTGGGTAACACCGGCTTCAGAACCGGCTGAAGCCTTCCAAGACAAACGTCCTGCATGTAAGTGGTTACGGTCGAGTAGGCACAACGGCGCAGATCAAAGCATGACTGTGACCAAATCGTTATGTAAAAATTTTGCCTCGCCGTTGGCGGCGGGTTAGCCACTTCGGAAGCGACAACTCAACGAGATTTGTCTTGTCGCGCGCGCCAGCCACCTTGCAAAGTTTGCTGGCGTTTATTACTGATCGGTAAGGTTTAGTCCCATTGGCCGAACCGCGGCTTGAGCACGTGGTTGAGATCCACGCCGACGCCGCCGACGTTCTGCTTGTCGATCTCGACCTGATGCAGGTGGGCGGCGGGGTGCACGAAGCCCTTCGGGGAACCCCAGTTGTGCTGCCAGAACCAGGAGCCGAGGCCGTCTTGGAGGGCCCAGTCGATGGTTTTGGAGTTGGCGTAGACGCCCACCCGCTGATGGCCGAGCACCGTTTCCCAGGCCTTCAAATACGGCGCGACTTGCTGCTTGTACTGCTCATATGAGGGGTCGTCGTCGATCGACGCATAGATCGGTGCGCCGTACGAACCGCCAGCCGCGACGTGTAACTGCCATCCGCGCTTGGCGTGCTGAACGCCTGCGTTCTGGCCGCCGAGCCAGTCGGCCGTGTCCTGCTTGCCGTACTGGTAGCAGGACACGATCTTCAGGCCGTTCTGGTAGAGGTCGCGGGCTTCCGGCAGCTCGATCGGCTTGCCCAGCATCCAGGCGCCGCCGGGCCTGCGGTCGGAGACATAGCGGATAGCTCCGTGTGCGCCTGCGGCGCGAATATCGGCTGCCCTGATAACGCCTGCCGCATAGTCCAGCAGGATTCCCAGCGGCTCGGCGTTGGCCGGCGGTACGTGCATCAACGACGACACGGCTAGGACCGCCGGAGCCGCGGCCGCGTACTTCAGCAGGTCCCGCCGGGACACCGACCGCGGGACCGAATTGTGCGCCGACACGTGCCACAGGATATGTCAATAACCTCATAATTCACTCCAACGCCACTGGTCACGGGTGCATCAAAATTCCCAGAATTACCACGCGGCTGCCCGCGAACGGCAGACGCTAGCGGATGATCGCGGGGTGACCGCACCGCTGACCCTCGAGCCGTTCCGGATTGCAATACCCGACGCCGACCTGGCCGACCTCGAGACCCGGCTGGCCGCGACGCGCTGGCCCGAGCAGTTGCCGGGCACACCGTGGCAGCGAGGCGTGCCCGTCGATTACCTGAGGCGGCTGGCCGGCTACTGGGCCGACGGCTTCGACTGGCGCGCCCAGGAGGCCGAGCTGAACTCCTACCCGCAGTTCCGCACCCGGATCGACGGCCAGACGTTGCATTTCCTGCACATCGGTTCGCCCGAACCGAGCGCGCGACCGCTGATCCTGCTGCACGGCTGGCCCGGCTCGGTAGTGGAGTTCCTCGACATCATCGGCCCGCTGAGCAATCCGCGCGCCCACGGCCTCGACCCCGCGCAGGCGTTCCACCTCGTCATCCCGTCGCTCGTCGGCTTCGGCTTCTCGACCCCGCTGTCGGGGGCCGGCTGGACCGCGACCCGCATCGCGCAGGCCTGCACCGAGCTGATGGCGGGGCTGGGCTACTCGCGCTACGGCGTGCAGGGCGGCGACTACGGCTCGTTCATCGGGCCCGTCATGGGCAGCCTCGCCCCGGACCGAGTGTTCGGTGTGCACGTCAATGCGACCGCATTCGGATTCATGCCCGGAAAAGACCTGACCGAGGAGGACTTCGCGGCGCTGACCGACCTTGAACGCGACAAGCTGGCGCTGGGGAGGGCATGGGCCGCGGAGAAGACCGGCTACTTCAAAGTCCAGGGCACCCGGCCGCAGACGCTGACCTACGCGCTGACGGATTCGCCCGTCGGACAGCTTGCCTGGATCGTCGAGAAGTTCAAGGAATGGACTAACGCCGAGAAGGAGCTGCCCGAGGACTCGGTGCCGCGCGATCGTCTGCTGGCCAACGTTTCGGTGTACTGGTTCACCGGCACTGCGGGGTCGTCGGCCAACCTCTACTACGAGACCACCCACAACCGGGCAATGTCGGAGCCGTCGGGCGTGCCCACCGGCGTCGCCGTGTTCGCAGAGGATGCGGCCATCCGCCGATACGGCGAGAAATGGCACAACATCACCCACTGGAGCGACTTCGACACCGGCGGACACTTCGCCGCGATGGAGACCCCTGAGTTGCTTGTCAACGACATCCGGGCGTTCTTTTCGACGGTCACTCAATAAGCGGATTCGGCGCGGAAACGTGCGCTGAGCGCCGGTGAGCGCGCCGAAATCGCTGATGACGCTGCGGGTACACCGCGGAATTCGTAGGATCTGCCAATGCCCTCGGGGATGGCCGGCGCCCAGCAGCGCTTGGATTCCGCTGCCGTTGACGATCCTCAGATCGAGTTGATCGGCGTCCGCAAGGAATTCAGCGACACCGCGCATGCGAGGAGCAAAATCGGCCGGGGCCACAAGGTGGTCGCCGTGGAGGGCGCTGACCTCGCTGTCGGCGACGGCGAGCTGTTCGCGATCCTCGGCCCGTCCGGGTCCGGGAAGACCACCGTGCTGCGCATGGTGGCCGGTTTCGAACAGCCGACGGCGGGCACGATCCGCCTCGGCGGCGCCGACGTCACCGCGCTGCCCGCGCGGCGCCGCGACGTCAATACCGTCTTCCAGGAATACGCCCTGTTCCCCCACATGACCGTCGCCCAGAACGTGGAGTACGGGCTGAAGGTCAAGGGCGTGCCGGGCGACAAACGCCGCAAACGGACCTCCGACGCACTCGACATGGTCCGGTTGAGCGGCGAAGCGTCACGAAAGCCCGCGCAGCTGTCGGGCGGTCAGCGTCAGCGGGTCGCGCTGGCGCGCGCGCTCGTCGGGCGTCCCCGGGTGCTGCTCCTCGACGAACCCCTCGGCGCACTGGATCTCAAGCTCCGCGAACAGATGCAGATCGAGTTGAAGGAGATCCAGCGCGAGGTCGGCATCACTTTCGTCATCGTCACCCACGATCAGGACGAGGCGCTGACCCTCTGTGACCGGCTCGCGGTGTTCAACAACGGCCGCATCGAGCAGATCGGCGAGGCGCGCGACGTCTACGAGAACCCTGCCAACCGGTTCGTCGCCGACTTCGTCGGAACCTCCAACCTGCTCGACGGATCCGCCGCCGAAGCTCTTGTCGGCCGGCCGGGCGCCTACGTGATTCGACCGGAACGCATCGCGGTGTTCGCACGCGGAACCGATTCGGTGTCCGGCGTTCGGGCGGTGGACGCGACGGTGCTGGAGGTCATCTACGCCGGACCCACCACGAAGATCGCCGCGGCCACCGAACAGGGCGTCACGTTGACCGCGACCGTCCTCACGGCCAGCACCTGGCTACCCCCAGATTTACAGCACGGCACGCGAGTCACCTTGGCGTGGCCCGAAAAAGCCCTTCATCAACTGTCGAACGAGGAGTCGCCATGAAAGCAGTTCGGATCGGTCTCGTCCTCGGCGCCTGCGCCGCCCTGATCGTCGCCTGCTCTGGTTCCGAGGAGTCCGGCGGAACGGGCGAGTCCCCGCCGAAGTTGGAACCGCTGAGCTCGGTCGGCAACGGCGAAGGCCAGCTGAACATCATCGCGTGGGCGGGCTACGCCGAAGACGGCTCCAACGACAAGACCGTCGACTGGGTGACCCCATTCGAGAAGGAGACCGGCTGTCAGGTGAACGTCAAGCTGGGCAACACATCTGACGAGATGGTCCAGCTGATGCGCACCGGTCAGTACGATGGGGTGTCGGCATCCGGTGACGCGACGTTGCGGCTGATCTACGCAGGCGACGTCGCACCGGTGAACACGGACCTGGTGCCGAACTACGCGACGATCTCCGACTTCCTCAAGGACAAGTCGTGGAACTCCGTCGATGGCCAGATGTACGGCGTGCCCCACGGCTGGGGCGCCAACCTGTTGATGTACAACCTCGACGTCGTGCGTGATGCACCGAACTCATGGAGCGCCGTGTTCGACGGCGCCGACAAGTACAAGGGCAAGGTGACCGCCTACGACTCCCCCATCTACATCGCCGACGCCGCGCTGTATCTGATGAAGTCCAAACCGGATCTGGGCATCAAGGACCCGTATTCGCTGACTTCTGAACAACTCGATGCGGCAACCGATCTCCTCAAGAAGCAGCGGGAGAACGTCAGCGAGTACTGGTCGGACTACACCAAGGAGGTGCAGGCCTTCGAATCCGGCACATCGGTGATCGGCACGACGTGGCAGGTGATCGCGAACTTGATCGGTGCCGACAACAAGGTTCAGGTGAACACCGTGCTGCCGAAGGAGGGTGCCACGGGATGGTCTGACACGTGGATGATCTCGTCAAAGGCCGCGCATCCGAATTGCATGTACAAGTGGATGAACTGGATCACGTCCCCGGAGGTCAACGCGCAGGTGGCCGAATACTTCGGTGAGGCGCCGGCACAGACGAAGGCGTGTGAGCACACCAGCGAGAAGGACTTCTGCGACATCTTCCACGCGACCGACTCCGACTACGCCGCCCAGATCCATTACTGGACGACGCCACAAAAGCAGTGTGTCGACGGCAGCGGCGACAACTGCACGACCTACGACGAGTGGGTCACCAAGTGGCAGCAGATCAAGGGGTAGTACAGGCCGCCCCGATCTCGGCGCCACTACGACGCCGGATCGGGTTGGCCTTCCTTTTGATCCCGCCGCTGGCCTGGCTGGTGCTGGCGTATCTGGGATCGCTTGCGGTGCTTCTGGTTTCGGCATTCTGGGGCACCAACAGCTTTACCGGCGCGGTGGTTCACAAATTCACCACCCACAACATCGTGCAGGCGTTCAGCGACACGGTGTTCCGGGTCACCACGCTGCGCACGATCGGAGTGGCCCTGTTGGTCACCGCGATCTGCATCGTGCTCGCAGTGCCATTGGCGTTGTACATGGCCAAGGTGGCCTCCCCCCGGATGCGGCTACTGCTGGTGATTGCCGTGACGACACCGCTGTGGGCGAGCTATCTGGTCAAGGCGTACGCGTGGCGGATGCTGCTCTCGCCGGAGGGCCCGCTGGCCTGGGCGGGCGGCTACACACCGGGCTACGGACTGACAGCGACCGTGATCACGCTGGCCTACCTGTGGTTGCCGTACATGATCATTCCCGTGTTCGCGGCGTTCGACCGGGTGCCCGACTCGCTGATCGACGCCAGCTCCGACCTCGGCGCCTCCGACCTCTCCACGCTGCGGATGGTGGTGGCACCGTTGGTCTTTCCCGGCATCGCGGCAGGTTCGATCTTCACTTTTTCGCTGTCACTCGGCGACTACATCGCGGTGACCATCGTGGGCGGTAAGACCCAGCTGCTCGGAAACCTCATCTACGGCCAGCTGGTGACCGCGAACAATCAGCCACTGGCCGCCGCGCTGTCGATCATTCCGCTGGCGGCGATCGTCCTGTACCTGTTGGCGATGCGCCGCACCGGCGCGCTGGAGAACGTCTGATGCTCTCGAGCGGCGCGCGGCGTGCGGCCGGAGCCTGGACCGTGCTCATCGCGCTGTTCCTGTATGTGCCGTTGGCGCTCGTGCTGGTCAACGCATTCAACTCGTCGCGGACGTTCGCCTTCCCGCCGACCGGCTTCACCACGCGATGGTGGGTCACCGCATGGAACAGCGTGGGAATGTGGAAGTCGCTGGCCAACTCCGTGGTGGTCGGCCTGGGGGCGATGGCGATCGCGTTGGTGCTCGGCACCATGGCCGCATTCGCGGTGCAGCGGTACCGGTTCTTCGGCCGCGAGGTCGTCAGTTTCCTTGTGGTGCTTCCGATCACGCTGCCGGGCATCGTCACCGGAATCGCACTCAACGCGACGTTCACCTCGGCGCTCGGTATGACGCTGGGCTTGGCGACGGTGATCGTCGGGCACGCCACGTTCTGCATCGTCATCGTCTTCAACAACACGCAGGCACGCCTGCGCAGGCTCGGCGCCAGCCTGGAGGAGGCCTCCGCCGACCTGGGCGCGTCGCCCTGGCAGACGTTCCGCTACGTGACCTTCCCGATGATGCGCGGCGCCCTCGTCGCCGGCGCGATTCTGGCGTTCGCGCTCAGCTTCGACGAGGTCGTGGTGACGACGTTCACCGCGGGGCCGACGGTGCAGACACTGCCGATCTGGATCTTCGGAAACCTGTTCCGGCCCAACCAGGCGCCGGTCATCAACGTCGTCGCCGCGGCGCTGACGCTGGTGGCGATCATCCCGGTATGGCTGGCCCAGCGATTCGGCGGTGACCCCGCAACGACGCGCCTGTGAGCTAATAGGCCGTGGGCTTCCACCAAACGACGGTACCGGCGGCGTAGTCCGAGACGGCGGACACCATATGCCCTTGCAGTCCGTTGTCGAGCTGGTGTGCGACAGCGGCGATGCCGAGCTCACGGTAGTCCTGGATGAGCGTTGTCACGTCGTCCATCTCGCCCGGCGTGGGCACGTATCCGGCCCCGTAGCGAGTGGCGACGGACTCGTCCAGCACGGCGACCAGCGCGGCCGCCAGCTGGTCGAATGTGCCGCTGGTCGAATCGACGACCCGCAGGATCATTTGCACATACGAGAGCTGATCGGTCGAACGGGTGACGATGTCGGCCATCTGCGGATCCACGAGGGCAATCGAATTCTCGATGAGCTCGGCAAGCCCGCACTCCATCAGCCTTCGGGCCTCGTCACAGCCGGGATCGAGGTCGAGCGCGGCGGCGGTGCGCGTCTCGTGGGCCGTGCTTCCGAGGATCGCCTGCTGGACGCCCAAGATGGCCGCCAGGTCGTGGCCCTCCCGCATGCGAGCGAAGAACTCGGCGATGTGGGAGGAGTTGAAGCCCTTGCGCAGAAGCTGGTTAATGGTTCTCAGCTGCGACAGGTGGTAGTCGTCGTAGAACGCCGAGCGACCCTGCCGACGTGGAGGGTCGAGCAGGCCGCGCTCCCGGTACGCGCGGATGTTGCGTGAGCTAACCCCCGACATCCGGGCGAGGTCGTCGAGTCGGTACTCAGCCAACCCAACGCACCAAACGCCGACGGGGGCGGCCACCTCGCATGCAGACACTGTAATACCGAAATCGCGTTTTCGAGCGAAGTCGTGATCGTTTCAATCAGAAATTCACAATTAGGTTAGCCACGCCGTTCATCTGCCTGTTTGGCCCATTCGTGATTCACATCACCACACAAATATGCGATTACAGCCAACTTCGCGGGCTGGACGTCAGGTATTCCCCCGCGGCGGGTGAGTGATCTCACCGGTAATGAATTGGCGTGGCGGCGGCCCACTGCGGGACCATGGACAAGCCGGTCATTAAGACAAAATCAGCTATGAGAGGTTCCGCGTGCGTCCCTGGATTGTTTGGGCCACCGGACTCTTGGCATACATCGTCGCCGTGCTCGACCGCACCACGCTCGGAGTATCGGGCCTGGAGGCCGCCGACAGGTTCACCGCCAGCCCCGGCGTGCTCTCGTCGTTCGTCGTCCTGCAGATCGTCGTCTACGCGGGCGCACAGGTCCCAGCAGGCCTGCTACTGGACAGGTTCGGCTCCAAGGCCCTGATCCTGTCCGGCGCGACGCTGATGGCGGCAGGCCAGTTGACGCTGGCGTTCACCGAGTCGCTGCCCGCGGCGATCGCAGCCCGCGCGGTGGTCGGGCTCGGCGACGCCGTCACATTCATCTCGGTGTTGAGGCTGGTGCCCCATTGGTTCGAGCCGAGGCAAGTTCCGCTGGTGACGCAGCTGACCGGCATCTGCGGCCAACTCGGCCAGGTGCTGTCGGCCGTCCCGTTCCTGGCGCTGCTCGCGGGAGAGGGCTGGACGACGGCCTACGTATCGGTAGTCGCGCTCGGCGTGGTGTCGATCGCGCTGACGCTGGCTCTGGTCAAGAACACCCCGAACGGTGAAGTGGCAGACCCGCCGTCGAGTTCCGTTCGCGAGGTGTGGGCGAGCGTGAAGACCGTCTGGCTGAGGCCCGGCACCCGACTGGGCTTCTTCACACACATGGGGACCCAGTTCTCGGTGACCGCCTTCGCGTTGATGTGGGGCGTGCCCTACCTGACCGTCGGGCAGGGTTTGTCGATCCACGCCGCGGGGACGCTGCTGAGCCTGTCGGTCGTCGCGGCGATCGTCGCGGGCATTCTGATCGGCATCTTCACCGGGCGCCGTCCGCATCGGCGGTCACGTCTGGTGCTGGCCATCATGGCGAGCAACGCCGCGATATGGACGGTCGTGTTGGCGCTGCCGACCGCAGCACCACTGTGGCTGCTGGCGCTGCTTGTCATCGTCATCTCGGTGGGCGGTCCGGGTTCGATGGTCGGCTTCGACTTCGCCCGCACGTTCAATCCCAGCGCCACCCTCGGCACCGCCCAGGGCATGGTCAACATGGGCGGCTTCCTGGCCTCGCTGCTGGTGATGCAGACGATGGGCCTGGTGATCGGCGCGGTCGGCGGCTACTCGTTCGAGTCGTTCCGGCTCGCGTGGACCGTTCAATACGCGATCTGGGCGCTGGCGACCATCGGCATCCTCGTCACCCGCAAGAAGGCCCGCAGACTGATGCGACAGCAGCCGGATCTGTTGGAGAGCTTCGACACTCACGCAGCAGAACCGGCGCCTGCGCGCTGATCCCGCTACCGGTTGCGGCTGCTGACCCGCCGGTTGGCCTTCTTGATCGCCTCGACCAATTGGCCCTTTGTCATGCTGGAACGACCCGGGATGTCCAGCCGCCGTGCGACATCCATCAGATGGGTCTTCGACGCGTTGGCGTCCACGCCTTCCGCCGAGGATCCCTTCGCGTTCGGGCCGCCGCTGCGGGCGCGCGCGTCGGACGGACCCTTCTGCTTCTTCGGCTCCCAGTGGTCGCCCACCTTCTCGAAGCTGTGCTTCAGAGCGCTGTAGGCCACCCGGTGCGCACGCTCACCCTCGCCGTACTCCTCGGCGGCCGCATCGTGCGCCTTCGCGAATGTCCGCTGCGCCTTCGCGGACGACTTCTGCAGCGTGCTCGGCAACTCGTTCTTCTTGGCGGTGCCGCGTGATGTCGTCTTCGGCATAGCCTGCTCCTTCGTCGAACTACGAGTGAGAGAGCCGCCGAAGTCGCATCGTTGATGATTGCCTGCCCCTGAAGAACGGCGGCCGCTTCTTGACCAGACCCCTCGGCTGCTCGCCATCGCGAGACTGTGGTGCCGCTCACACCACGATGCGACCTCGACGACTACGCAGAGGGCTTACCCGAGGGGCCATTCGCTAAACGCTCTGCGATGGCCGCCTCGGCGTGCCGGTAGCCCAGCAGTTCGTAGCCGACGACGGTCACCGCGGGCGCGAGCATAACGATCAACAGTGCGTTGGCCATCGACATGCCCCTGCCGACGAGGACGACGGCCGCGATCAGCACCACGACGGTCAGCACGACGAGCAACAGATGGAACGCGTCGCGCGCCCGCACCAACCACAGGTAGAGCAGATAGACCGCGGCGATGTAGACCGCCACGGGTATCGCCACCGACAGCACAGTGCCCACCGCGCCGAGCTTCGAATGGTGCTCCACGTAGTAGGCGGCGGCGTGCAACCCGGCGCCGGTGCCGACAATCGCCCCGAACACCACGAGATGCAGGTATCCGAACCGGAAGGACAGTTCGCGTCGGGCATGCAGCAGTTGCGACTGCGGCACGATGAAGTACACCCACCACATGCCGAACGTCAGACCGGTACCCGCAACCGCGACCAGGACAGCCGCCATACTCCAGCCCTGCGCCGAGACAACCGCCGACAACGATGCAACGGTGCCTACCACGCCCTCGCCGAGCGCGATGATAGTGAGCAGCGAATAACGTTCGGCGATGTGATGGGCGTGCCACGGGGTGCCGCCCATCCGCCGCTCGGCAAGCCACGGCCCGAACATCTCGAAAGTCACCAACACGGCCGACCACGCGAACGTCGCGACGACCGACGTGCTGACCACGATCATGACGATCCAGCCGATCTGCGCGACGGTGACGACGGTGGCATAGGTAAGGCACGCCGCACGTCGCTGTGGATCCTGTTTGGCGGCGCGTAACCACTGGGTCACCAACGCGATCCGCATCACGACATAGCCGGCCACCATCACCCGGTTGTCGACGTGCTCGCCCTCGGCGACGGTGGCGTACATGGCGGGGATACCGAGCGCGAGGATGATGACGCCGACCATCTGCAGCATCGTGGTCAGGCGGTAGATCCAGTCGTCGGTGTCGTAGGCCGACGCGAACCAGCTGAAATTGATCCACGCCCAGCAGATGGCGAAGGTCGCGAATGCGAACCCGGCCAGCCCCGCGCCCACGTGGTCCTCGGCGAGCGCATGCGCGAACTCCGAGGCCGAGATGCCGAAGCCGATCACGAACGTAAGGTCGAACAGCAACTCCAGCGGCGTGGCGACCCGGTGCGTCTCTTCGGGGTCGCGGCCGGACATCTTGCGGATGCGGTGCACCTCGACCCTTCCGGGATGTGACTCGACTCCACTCATGACCTGCAGAGTTTGCCCAGCCGGCGCGGCACTGTCCAGGCACTCGCCCGCCGCCGACAACGACGCGTTGCCTGCCGGCACGGACCTACGGCCGCCGAGATTCGGTGTGCCGCTCTTCAGCGAGCGCCGCAGAAAGAGGTAGTCGACTACTCATGCCGTCGCGGCCGGCGCTTTGCATCATCGACCTCAGAGGGTCGGATGAGATGGAAGGCAGGCCGCGATGTCGGAACAATTCACGATCACGCTGCTGGGTGATTTCGAGGTCTATCGCGACGGACAGCTGCTCGACCTGCCGCCGTCGTGCCAGCGACTGATTGCGCTCGCCGTTCTGAAACGCCGGGCGGTGCCCCGCAGTTGGCTGTGCCGGACGCTGTGGCCGACCACGCGGCCCGATCGCGCGACGGCCAGGCTGCGCACCACGTTGTGGCGGCTGCGTCCCATGGGCGCCGAAGCCCTGCTGACCATCACACCGCAATCGATCGGCATCTCACCCGACGTGTTGGTGGATTGGTATGACTCGGTGGATCTGATCGGCGAACTGCTGGGTCATTGCGGACCCTCGCGGCCGGACAGGGACCTCGCCGCCGAGCTGCTGCCCCTGCTGCGAGGGGGTGCCCTGCTGGACGGGTGGACCGACGACTGGAACGCATACGCCCGCGACACGTATCGCGAGCTGAGGCTCGATGCCCTCGAAACACTTATGGGGGCACGCGCGCAGAACGGGTAGCGCACTACTCGTGCGTGTCGCTGTGAACAATTCCTACGCTTACATCGTCAAATAGATACACACAGATGGGAATGAAGAAGGCCATGACCGCTCTACTCGTGATCAGCCTGAGCCTCGCGGCGACGCTCGTCGCGGGCGGCGTGCACGAGTTGCAGTTGCGGCTCGAGCGCTGGGACTACGAGCGGCACGCAGAGGATTAGCCTCGGCTGAGTGGACGAACTCACCGACGAGGTCGTCGCTTTCATCTCCGAGGGCACCCGGCCCGGAAAGCTCGGTTACACCGCATCCGACAGCCGCCCGCTGGTTGCGCCCGTCTGGTTTGTCGTTGACAACGGCGAGCTGGCCTTCAACACCGGCAAGAACACCGCCAAAGGCCGTGCACGGGCTCGTGACCCGCGGGCGGTGATCTGCGTGGACGACGACCGGCCGCAGTATTCGTTCGTGCAGGTGCAGGGCATCGTGTCGGTGAGTGAGGACCCGCAGCTTCTGGTCGACATCGCCACCCGCACCGGCGCTCGCTACATGGGGGCCGACCTGGCCGAGGAGTACGGCCGACGCAACAGCGTGCCGGGCGAACTGGCCGTCCGGTTGCGGCCCACGAAGGTGCTCAAGGCGTTCGGCCTGGCCGAATAACCCGTTGCGTCACGGCAGCTGGCCAGCGCAGGCCCGGCGATGCCAAAACCAGAAATCAAGACCGTGGCTGACGCCATGAACCACCCGATGAACTAGGTTCTGAAGTTATGGACGGCTACGCCTACGACACCGCGTTGTTGATACTGCGGCTGTGCCTCGGTCTCACCATGGCGGCACACGGCTACAACAAGTTCTTCGGCGGCGGCGGGATACCCGGCACCGCGGGCTGGTTCGAGAGCATCGGGATGAAGCCCGGCATGCTGCACGCCAGGATCGCAGCGACCACCGAGTTGACGGCGGGCCTCGGCCTGGCCGTCGGACTGCTCACCCCGGTTCCGGCAGCGGGTTTCGTCGCCCTGATGCTGGTGGCGGCGTGGACCGTGCACCGCCTCAACGGCTTCTTCATCGTCAAGGAGGGCTGGGAGTACAACCTCATCCTTGCGGTCAGCGCCGTCGCTCTCGGCGGCCTGGGCGCAGGCCGGTTCAGCCTCGATTACGCGCTGTTCTCGGGCACAAGCTTCTACGACCTACTGCACGGCTGGTGGGGGATGCTCATCGCGGCCGGGCTCGGGCTCGCCGGTGGCATCGGCCAACTAGTGCTGTTCTACCGGCCGCCGCAATCGGCGGACGCTAACTGACCCGTCCGCCCACCACGGTCGTGGCGACCATGTCCGACGCCAGCGTCTGCACTACCGCGGTCGGTGTCAGCACCATCAGGTCGCCTGCCTGACCGACCTCGACTGTGCGGGGCACCGACGGACGGTCCGGGTGGCCGAGGAACAAGCTCAGTGCCTCGTCAGCCGTAATGCGTTCGATGGGACCGAGGACGTCTCCGGCCGCGGTGGTGCGATGAACGGCCGCGCGCATCGCTGCCCACGGATCCATGCCGCCGAACGGCGCGTCAGTGCTCGCGGCGAGCGGGATTTCGGCCCGCATCAGCGACGCCACGCGCCACAACTGCGGGTGTTCGCCGACGGGCACGTCGCGAAGGTAGTGCTCGCCGCGTTCGGCGACGAAGTTGGGCTGGGTGACAACGGTGACCCCGACCTCGACCAGGTCGGCGAGCATCTCGTCGGGCACGACGGCGGCGTGCTCGATGCGGTCGAGGCGATGGCCGCCCGCCGACCGCAATGCGGCGAGCGCGACGACCAGTTGGGCGTGGGTCACGCAGTGCAGCGCGACCGGGATGTCGTCGTCGTGATGATCGCTCACCCAGCCGATGAGTTCGTCGACGTCGAGCCGGTCGTCGTGCAGGATCCGCTTGCCCGGCGCAAGGAAGTGCAGCCGCTGCGGAATTTCACCGCGCCGATGTGCCACCGATAACGTCGCCACGTCCTCGGCGGTGAGATCCGGGGTGGCATCAGTGATTCCGGTGACGCCGTATCCGGCGAGGCGGTGGGTGATGTCGGCGAGTGCGGTCACCCGACGCGGCAAGGCGTGCGCCCAGTCATCGGAGCTGCGCAGCCGGCCGTCCGGATGATCGGCGAGGCCGACGCGGGACAGCGCGGCCGAGTTCAGGATCCACATGGCACCGCTGCGGTGCTGGACCCGTACCGGTGTGTCGGCGACGAGCGCGTCGAGCTGGTCGCGGTCGAGTTCACCTGCGACCGACGCGTGGTAGCCGACCGCCCGGATCCAGCCGTCCGGTCCCGGTTCGGCCGTTCTCAACGCCTGCGCCAGTCGCGCTTTCGTCCGGACCTGCGGCGGCCCGACGCTCAGCGAGTCGAGCGCGGCGGCCATCGCCCGCAGGTGCAGATGATGGTCGTGCAGTCCGGGCAGTACCGCGCCGGCGTCGGCATCAACCACCTGTTCGGCGCCGACGGGGTCGAGCCGGTCGCCGATTTCGGCAATGCGCTCGTCGACCCGCAGGTCGGCGACGCGACCATCGGGCAATCTGCCGCGGCGAATCAGCATGGGCCAAGCCGGGTTTCGATCAGTTCGCGCACGCGCTGGTTATCCGCGCCCAGCCGAGCCGCGGGTTTCGACGGCGGCGCGGGGACCCGCGGCGGTTCGACGGTTCTCGGACTGACGATCGGCGGTGACGTGGCATAGACGGCGGCCACCTCCGCGAGGGCCGTCTCGACGGTTTCGCCGCCGCCGCGTGCAAGCGAATCGAGCACTGCCTGCGTGGCCGCCAAACCGGTCAGCGGGTCAGCGATCGCGTCGCCGACGAACACCACGCCCGCGCCGACCAGACCGCCCGCGACGGCGGCGTCGTCACCGAAAGCCGCCCTGTCGGCGCACTCGCCCTCGGTGCCATAACCGGTGACGCGCAACCAGACTCGGCCGGCCCGACCCGGCACTTGCTCGGGCCCCAGGCCGCGGCGGGTCAGCGCCGAGGGCCGCGACCCCTCGATCACGACATCGGCGGCCTCGAGAAGCGGACGCAATCCGTCGTCACGAAGATCGACAGCGTAGGACAACTTCGAGGCGTTCATCCAGTCGAAGAATCTCTGGTCCCCCCCGCGGGTGCCGTCGGGCCTGTTGCGGCTCTCCACCTTCACGACGATGGCCCCGGCGCCGGCGAGCAGATGTCCGCACAGCGGTCCCGCCCACATCGACGACAGGTCGGCGACCAGCAGGTCGGACAGTCTCCGTTGGGCCCGATGCCCGTTGGGCACTGATCGCGGTGCTGCGGGCAGGGTTTCACCGAGCACCGCGGCAGGTAGGTCGAGCATTCGCGCCCGTGCGACGAATTCGTCCGCGCCGCGTCCGGCGGCCGCCGCCCGCAACGCCGCCCACGGATCGGTTGGCTGTTCGGCGAGCTCGAGAAGCGCCGGAACCGCCTCGACGTCGTCAATGCGCGACAGCGTGAGTGCGCACCACCCGTCCCTGGTGGACAGCAGCCGCGTCGCGCCGCCCGCCGAAACCCGCCCGGCGGGCGCCAGCCCGAGCAATCCGGCACGGCCGGTGAGGATCTCGTCGGCGTCGACGTCCACGGCGCCACCGAGGTGGGCTGCACTGCGCTCGATGCCGTCGGCCGTCTGCCGCGCCGAAGCGAGCACGGCATCGGGAATGCCCAACGAACCCACCGACACATTGTGCATGGGACTACGACGCCTCGATCGCGTTCACCAGACCCCAGCGGAGTGCGGTGTCCGCATCGATCGTGCGCCCCGACAACACCAGATAGGCCGTGCGCCAACGGCCGATCCGTCGCGTCACGCTGACCGTGCCGCCGGCGCCCGGGATCAGGCCGAGGCTCAGTTCGGGTAGGCCGAGCACCGAATCACCGTGCGCGCCAACCCATCCGCAGAACGCGGCCATCTCCAACCCGCTGCCGAGTACTTGGCCGTGCACGTGCGCTCGGCAGCGCTCCCCCAGCCGGGCGGTGAGCTCGTCGAGCACCAGCGCGGGGCTGTGCCGCACCCGTGCGATGTGCGCGCTCGCCGGGTCGGCGAAGGAACCGAATTCGGCGAGGTCGCCTCCGCTGCAGAAGGACCGGCCGTTGCCGGACAGGACCACCTCGGCGATCGACGGGTCGTGGCGGGCGACGTCGAGGGCCTCCAGGAGCGCGGCCCTGGCGTCGTTGGAGAACGCGTTGTGGCGCGACGGCCGGTTGAACCGGATGTGCAGTGTGTCGCCGTCACGGTCGGCCACCACCGGATCCGGAAGGACCGGCGCGGCGGCGGCACCCCGGTGCTCCAACCACGCGGCGAACTCGCCGCCGGATTGCAGCGTCGAGTAGGCGAGCGACTCCGTGATCACCCCGGCCGGCGCGGGACCCTGTGCATGAGCCGAGCGAAGCACGTCGGCGCAGATCGTGGCCGCCTGTGGCCACGTCTCGAAGCGGGTGCTCAGCTCGGCGAGCGCGGCCGCCGTCGACTCGACGGTGACGACCCGGCGGTCGGCGACAGCGTCCTCGCTCAGGGTGAGGGTGGCGCGCCCGAGCCAGTCTTGTGCGGGCGGTGATGCGATGTCGTCGGCGGACCCGACCGCCACAAGCACACCGGTCCGGGCCGGCGAATCGGTCGGCGGGTCGCCGAGGTCAACGACGAGCACGGCCCCGCACGGCGCTACACCGGGTCGAACGATGAGATCAGCCAGGCATCGCTGATCTTCTTCAAGCCCACCTTGACCGCGCTCGCGGCGAACGCACCGTCGGGATTCTCCTTGCTGGTGGTGACCTGGTTGATGAACACGAGAATCACCGCGGAGTCCGGATGCATGTCGGAAACGGCAGCCCGCACGACCGTCGCAGAGGTCTTCACCGACTTCTGCTTCGCCGCCGGAGTGACGACCTGCTCCGTGAACTGCGTGTAGTACGACAGGAAGTCACCGGTCAGGTGGGACTTGGCTGTCGCGAAGTCTGTGTCCAACTTGTCCGGTGAATACGACAGCAGCGAAACCGTGCCGTTCTTCGCCGCGTCCAGCGCGACGGCCGACGCGGCCGCGTTCGTCTCTTCGTCAGGCCGGTACTGCTTGAAATACAGCCACGCCGCGAGGCCTGCAGAGGCCACGAGCGCGACCGCCAACAGCACTACACCGAGCCGGGCCCACCCCACCCGTACCGACCGACGCACAATGCCGTCTCGCGACTCCGACTTCGTATCCGTTTCCTGTTCGGCGGCCACGTCGTCGTGAGCGATGACCTCGTCGACGGATCCTTCTGTGCCGTTCTCGGCCTCGTCGACATCTGTCACACTCGCTGTTTCGTCTGCGGTCACGGTACGAACTCCACCTTCGACATCTTCAGCTGGTCGCCGTCACGCTTCAGGTCGACCGACAACCGCCATGACCGCGGCTCCTGTTTGGCCCCGGCCGCGTTGGTGACGCGCGAACTGGCGGACACGAGAACGACGGCCGAATCGTCGCTCATCGATTCGACCGCGGTGGCGTTGACATTGACCACGGTGACCACCTTCGACTCCTGCGCCACCTTGATGAAGTCGTCCGCTTGGTTCTTGAAGTCGTCTCTGAACGCACCTGTCGAGTTGTCGATGATGCGCTGGACGTCCTCCTTGGCCTTGTTGAAGTCCAGCGACATCAGTGTCACGACGCTCTGCCCAGCTGCTGCGGCGTACTGCGCGCGGCGCTGCTGATCGGCCACCTGGTGGCGGTGGTCCAGGATCATGAGCACGCTCAAAGTGATCAATGCGGCGGTACAGGCGACAGCGATAGCGGCCGCAAGGGTCTTCAGGATGCGACCGGCTCGCCAGCGACGTCGCTTGCTGGCGGGCTCTGCTTCCGCGGGCTCCTCTGCGATGTCTTTCTTGATGGCTTCGGTGTCCGATTTGGCAGCATGAACCGGACTCGCCTGGGCCGGTGCGGCCACGACGTCAGACGTTTCGGTATCGCCTTGGGGCGCGTCTGGCGATGCCACCTCCGGCGCATCGGCGTTCGTTTCGACCTCGGCGGCTGCTTCGACGTCGGCGGACGCTTCTCCTTCTGCGTCTTGGGCCTGCCGCCGCAGCCGGATCGCGCGAGCTCTGGCGCGCGCGGCAGTGGCAAGCGCCTCGGCCTCGGCCGCCTCTGCTTCTGCTTCCTCCGCGAGTGCCAGTGCTTCGGCCGCATCAGCCGGCTTCCCAGGACCCTCCGGCGGTCCATCGACGCGATCAGCGTCGATGACCGGCGCGCGGCGCCTGAAAGACTGCACAGCGACCTCCTTGTTCTGCGAGTGCTCTACTCAATGAGAATGGCATTATTCATTTTTGAGTATTGCCGCGACGATACAGCATGCCCAGATCGGAGCCGGGCCGCCTTTCCTGCGGAAATGCTATTTCCCAGCTGTGCGAGCGCTCAGCGCAATCTGTCTTTCATCACTTTGCCTGTCGCGCCTAGCGGCAGTTTGTCCAGCAACTCTACGTACCGCGGGACCTTGAAACCAGCCATCCGATCCCGGCTCCAGGCGATCAGCTGGTCGCCGCTGACGGCCGTCTCGCCGTCTCTTACGACAACGAACGCCTTGCCGACCTGGCCGAGGCGGTCGTCGGGCACGCCGATCACCGCCGCCTGTGCGACCGCCGGGTGCTCGAGCAGGAAGCCCTCGATCTCGGCGGGGTAGGCGTTGAAGCCCCCGACGATGAACATGTCCTTCTTGCGGCCCACGATCAGCAGCCGGCCGTCGTCGTTGAACCTGCCCAGGTCGCCGGTGTGCAACCAGCCGTCGTCGTCGATCGCTTCGCCGGTCGCGACCGGGTCGTCGAAGTAGCCCTGCATGACGCTGTAGCCGCGGACCAGCACCTCGCCGTCGTCGGCGATGCGCACCTCGACCCCGTCGCACGGCACGCCCGCGGTGGTGGCGATGTCGCTGAACGAGTCCCCCGGCCGCGACAGCGTCACCGTGCCCGCCTCGGTCAGGCCGTAGCCGGTCGCCAGCGTCTGGAACGGCAGCTCCTCGTGCACCCGACGGATCAGCTCGACGGGGATGTCCGCCGAGCCGGTAACCCCGGCGCGCAGCGTTTTCAGCTTGCTCTTGTCCTCGACCGCCAGCAGCGAGTGATACAGCGTCGGAGGCCCGGGCAACATGGTGATCCGTTCGGCCTCGATCAGTTCCACCACTCGGTGGACGTCGAACACCGGCACCGGCACCATCGTCGCGCCGCGGGTGAACGACGCGATCAACCCCGCCTTGAACCCGAAGGTGTGGAAGTACGGGTTGACCATCAGATACCGGTCGCCCTCGCGCAGATCGGCCAGCTCACACCATTCCGCGTACAGCCGAAGGTTCTGCGAGTGGTTCATCATCACGCCCTTGGGCCTGCCTGTGGTGCCCGAGGTGTAGATGATGTCGGAGATGTCGGTGCCGTTCACGTCGCGGGCGAACGGCGAACCGCTGGAGAGGAAGTCGGACTTCAGGTCGATCACGGGCACGCCCGCAGGCGCGGTGTAGTCATAGCCGAGGAAGCCCTGCTGGATCAGCACCGCCTTGGCGCCGCTTCTGCCGATGATGTCGGCGGCTTCCTCTGCCTTGAAGCGGGTGTTGACCGGAACGAGCACACCGCCTGCGGTGAGCAGACCGAACGCGGCGATCATCCACTCCGCGGAGTTCGGCGCCCAGACCGCGACCCGCTCGCCCTTCTCGATCCCGAGGTCGTTGAAGGCGCCTGCCGCACAACGGATTCGGTGGACCACCTCGGCGAAGGACAAGCGCAACAAACCGTCGACGACCGCCTCCGCGTCGCCGAAACGGTCCGCCGCGCTCAGGACCATCTCGGGGATGGTCTGCCAGGAGGGTTGTGTCACACCGTGACGAGACGACCCAGGTTGCCGCCCATGATCTTCGCCTGGTCCTCGACGGCGAGATGTTCGAGCGCGGTCACATAGTGGGTCGGCTCCGCCAGTCCCTCCGGGTGCGGCCAGTCGGAGCCGTAGAGCACCTGCTCCACCCCGATCAGGTTGATGAGGTCGTCGATGCCCTCCTCGTAAAAGGGACTGACGTAGATGCGGTTCTTGATCTCCTCGATCGGGTTACCGAGGAACGCCTCCGGCGCCTTCTTGTAGACCTCGGCCATGGAGTCCAGCAGCGGGAACATCCACTTCGAGCCGGCTTCCACGATGCCCACCTTCAGTTCGGGGAACCGGAACAGCGCGCCGTGAATCACCCACGAGGCCACCGCGTCCTGGATCGGACGCCACTCGTTGAGGATCGACATGGCATTGGTCTGAAACGGCAGCATTTCCTGGGCGGCACCGTCCCACTCGGAGGTGTAGCGGGAATAACCGCTGTCACTGGAATGCATGCCGACGAACACGTCGTACTCGACGCACTTCTGCCAGAACGGATCGAACTCCGGCAGCGCGAACGAGCGCGGGCCGCGGAATCCGGGCACCGGCGCCGGGCGGACAAGGATCGCGCGGGCGCCGCGCTTGACGCACCACTCCAACTCCTCGATGGCCTTCTCGACGATGGGGAGGGTGATCACCGGCGTGGTGAAGATGCGGTTCTGGTAGTTGAAGCCCCAGACCTCGTCGAGCCACTGGTTCAGCGAATGGATGAGGACGTGGATGGCGACCGGGTCATCGGAGAGTCGCTCCTCGATCAGGCTGGCCAGCGTCGGGAACATCAACGAGCGCTCGATGCCCAACTCGTTCATCTTCTCGAGTCGCGGACCGGGCTCGAAGAAGGCCGGGATGGCCCTCATCGGCTCGCCGAACAGTTCGCGCTTGGTCTTCCCGTCGGGGTTGCCGAACTTGAAGTACTCCTCCCAGGCGCCCGGCTTGGCGACCACCGAGAAGGTCGGGTTCGGGATGTAATTGCTGATCACACCGCGCAGCGCGATCTTCGTGCGGCCGTTGACCTCGACGTACTGCACGACGTCCTTGTACTCCTTCGGCAGGTACTTGGTCATCGCCTCCGGTGGCTCGTAGAGGTGATTGTCAGCGTCGAACAGCGGAAACGGGATGTCGACCCGATGCGAAAGTTGCCCCATGAAACACTCCTTATCCTCCTAGGAGAATCCTATTCTCATCAACTGTTCAACGCAATGCGCTCCCTGACTCAGGCTGACAGGTTCTGGCGAACTCAGGCCGACAGGTTCTGGCGAACTCAGGCCGACAGGTTCTGGCGAACTCAGGCCGACAGGTTCTGGCGAACCACGAACTTCTGGACCTTGCCGCTCGCCGTGCGCGGATAGTCGTCGACTTCACGCAACTCTTCCGGCCATTTCTGTTTGGCAACCCCCGCCCGACCGAAGTGCTCGTGCACTTCGGCCATCGTCGGCATGGCGTGGCCCGGCTTGACCCGCAGCACGGCGGCCGCGTGCTCGCCTAGCCTGGCATCGGGCGCGGACACCACGACGGCCTCGGCGACGGCGGGCATCGTCAGCAGCAGTTCCTCGACCTCGAGCGCGCTGATGTTCTCGCCGCCGCGAATGATGACGTCGGCCTTGCGGTCGGTGATGGTCAGATAGCCGTCGTCGTCAAGCACGCCGACATCGCCTGTGCGATACCAGCCGTCGGCGTCGAAGGCTCGTTCGGTCAACGCGTCGTCGGTATAGCCGAGGCACAGATCGGGCCCGCGACTGTAGATCTCACCGTCGGGTCCGAGCCGGATCTCCACACCGGGCCGCGCATTGCCGTCGGTGTAGAGCCGTTTGTCCTCTGGCGCATCGCGACTCGATCCCGTGATCGACGGATGCTCGGAACTGCCGTAGGACCGGAAGACGAAGATGCCCATATCGGCCAGCCTGCGGGTGACCGCCGAGGGCACCGTAGACCCGCCGAAGCCAACGGTTTTGAAGTGTGCCATGTGTGCGGGTGTGCAGTCGGGATGGTCCATCAGACTGGTGACGAAGTACGGCGGGCCGCCGCCGATCGACAGGCCGTGGCTTTCGATGAGCCGCAGGACGTTGCCCGGATCCCACACGTCGGCAAGGTCGATCGGCGCACCCTCGAGCACCGGGATCAGAAATGCGCCCAGCATGCCGATGAAGTGTCCGACAGGCGTTGCGGTGAGCTGTCTGCCGCGGTCGGGCGGATAGTTCGCATGCAGCTGGCGGGTTTCGAAGCCGAGCGTCTGGTGGCTGTGGACGACACCCTTGGGGTCGCTCGTCGTGCCCGAGGTGAAGGCGATCAACGCCGGGCTTGCCGGATCCGCCGCGACGGTGCCCACCAGCGGATCATCGGCCAGCAGCTCGTCGAAGGTGCTTCCCACCAACCCGACGATGGGTACGTCCGCGCAGAGGTCCGGCTGGTACGTCATCCGGCCGAACTCCTGGGCCGTGATGAACACCTTGGGCCGCGCGGCTTTCATGATGTGGCTCAGTTCTTTTCGGCCGTAGAAGTGCACGATCGGCACCACGACCGCACCGAGGAGTGTCGATGCCCAGAACGAGGCCGCCGCCTCCATCCAGTTCGGCAGCTGCAGCGCCACCACATCCCCGGGCCCGACGCCTCGTTCACGCAGACCTTCGGCCAGCCGGCGGGCCTGCAACTCCACGTCGGCAAACGTGCCCTCGAAAGGACGAACGGCCGAGTGCACACAGAAGGCGGTATCCGGATTGGCGGCCAGTCCGTCGGCGACGAGATCACCGAGGGTTTCGGGCCGCCACCAACCCTCTTCCTCGTAGCGTTTTGTCAGCTCTGACGGGATTTTTCGCATGGCGCGCGCAGGCACCTCCCTTCGGTCGTGATGCTATTCTCCGATACAGAGAATGCCAATACCGCAGACGGAGAACGCTCGATGGTCGACCTGGAGTTGGATGACGGTCTGGCGGTCATCACCATCGACCGCCCGCACGCCCGCAACGCCATCTCGCTGGAGACGATGGATCAGTTCGACAAGGCGCTCGACGGGGCCGAGGGTGCGGCCGCACTCGTCGTCACCGGGACCGGCGATCGCGCCTTCGTATCGGGAGGCGATCTCAAGGAGCTCAGCGCGCTGCGGACGGAGCGCGAGGCCGGTGCGATGGCATGGCGGATGCGGTCGATCTGCGATCGCATCGCCGGCTTTGCCGGCCCGACCATCGCGGCGCTGAACGGGCACGCGCTCGGCGGCGGCGCCGAGGTAGCGGTGGCGGCCGACATCCGGCTGGCCGCCGACGACATCAAGATCGGGTTCAACCAGGTGGCGCTGGAGATCATGCCTGCGTGGGGCGGCGCCGAGCGGCTCGTCGAATTGGTGGGCTTCAGCAAGGCCCTGCTCTTGGCGGGCACGGGGATGATCCTGACCGCGCAGGAGGCTCAGAGCAGCGGCCTGGTCGACCATTTGGTCCCACGCGAGGCATTCGACGCGGAATGGCGGAGGATCGCCAAGGCGTTGGCGCATAAACCCGCAGGCGAGATCAAGCGCGTGATGCGCGGCGTCACCACCACCGAGGCGGTCACCGCCTTCGCGCGGCTGTGGGTCTCCGACGAACACTGGGCGGCCGCGGACAAGGTGATGAAGCGCGACCGATGAAGCGCGACAATTGACCAAGCGCGGCAAGTGATTTCGCGTGTCACCTTCCACCGCGAGCGTGCGTGTTTGCACACGACACACCGGCAAAAAGTGTACAGCCGCGCACGCTCGCGGTGCTGAACTAGACGCCGAGCACCCTTATCGGGTCGCGGCCGTCCCACTCCGCGGCGGCGTCATGCATGAACATCGCATTGGCCGCGGTCGCGTCGGTGAGTTCGGAGATCTCGATGACGGCGGCGGGCGCATTCGGTGGCTCGACGTAGGCGAACCGGACGCCGTATCCCTCGCCGCCGGACCACACCACCGGCCAGCCGGCCTTCTCGACCGCACGCATGGTGTCGGTGAAATCACTTGTCCAGTAGGCCAACTGGTGAAGACCGGGGCCGTGCGCGGTGAGGAACTCCGTGAAGATGCTGGGTGTGTCGTCCTGCTGATGAATCAACTCGATCTGCAGTTCACCGGTGTTGGACCACGCGATCGACAACGTGGTATGACACGGATCGCCGCGGTACAGCGCCTCCATGGGCAGCGCGCGCATCACGAACCACGGGCCGACGCCGAGTTCGAGCCAGCCCGCCATCGCCTGGTCGAGATCGTCGACGACGTAACCGATCTGGCGCACCGGCCCGGGCAGCACGGTCATGATGCGGTCGGGTGGACGACGACGCGCGGCGGCCCCTGTCCTTTGCGCACTTGGTCGATGGCGTCAGGCACTTCGTCGAGTCCGATGATCTTGCCGATGCTGGGCGACGGGTCCAGTCGGCCGCCGACGACCGCGTCCAGCGTGCCGTACCAGTCCTGCGGAAGCGGTCCGCCGCCGAACTGGATCGTCATGCCCTTGTGCGTGGCAGCCGTGCAGTCGATCGTCCCCGCGTCGTACCACCCGCCCGCGACATACACGCGCGCCATGAATTCGCACGAGTCGACGATACTCTGCAACAGGCCGTTGCGGCCGACACATTCGAAGATGACCTGTGTGGTCTGAAAGTTGTTGGCCCGAAACGTCTCTCGCCAGACGTCATACGGGTCGCTCGACGACGGGTTGACAAGTACGTCGGCGCCGAAGGTCTTGGCGTACGCAAGCCGGTCGTCGCTGTAGTCCGCCACCACGATCGGGCCTACGCCACGCTCGGCCAGCGCGGCCACCGTCGACAAGCCGATCGCGCCCGCGCCGATGACCAAAGGTAGTTCACCGGGTTTGATACCAGAGCAGCGGACGTAGAACTCCCCCACCGCGAATGCATCCACCACCGCGACAGAGTCGTTCGCGACGCCGTCGGGCACCGTCCGTGCCATCACCTCCGAAACCAGCATCAGCTCACCGAACGCGCCTGGCGCATCGGGATTGTGGCCGATCACGAGGGGCTCTTGGCCGTGGCGGATCATGATCGGCAGGCTGGTCACGCGGGCGCCGACGGGGAAGGCGCCCGAGGAGTCGGGTCCGTGGCCGACCACCTCGCCGATGAACTCGTGGCCCATGACGGTGTCCCGGTCGGAATCCCACACGAACCGGTCGGCCGAGTTCGGATGATCCAAATAGTGCACATCCGAAGCGCAGATTGCCGCGCTCAGCGGTTTGATGAGCAGTTCGCCGGGGCCGGGCACCGGGTCTGCCGTCTCGCGGACCTCGAGCCTCCCGTCGCGTAGCACCACCGCACGCATCTCAGATCTCCCTCTTACTCGCGAAATCGACTGAGGCTGCACTCATCATCTCGACGAGCATGCGACGATCGACCGTCCATATCTGTGATGCCACCGCCCGGTTGTTCTCGCCGACGACGTGGACGGGCCCGTTGCCGATGTTCTCCGCGATCTCGCGCGCGACGTCCTCCGACAGCATCTGCATCGCAGGGTCGTACCGGACACCCATCCGCTGCAGCGCCGGCGTGTATGTCGCGCCGAGGGGTGTGCAGCACACGTCGACGCCGAACTCACGCAGCTCGGCCCAGAGCCCTTCGGCGAAATTGTGCTGGAACGCCTTCACCGCCGAGTAGACCGCGAGAGTGGCCGAGCCCGCGATACACGCGAGCGACGCGACCAGCACAATGCCGCCTCGCCCGCGATCGCGCATAGCCGGCGCGAATTGGTCCACCAACGCGACGGGCCCGATGCAGTCGAGCTTGATCTGCTTGAGCGCATGGTCGAAGCCGGTTTCCAAGAATGTCGTTGTTCGGTCGGAGGCGCCTGCGTTGTAGACGACAAGCCCGACGTCGAGCATGTCGGTCGCCTCGGCCAGCTTCGCCGCGACCTCCGAATCAGTCAGGTCCTGTACAACAGCTTTGACCCCGACACCATGGCGTTCGCGCACGCCGTCGGCGACCTCTTCCAGCAGTTCCTGATTTCGTGCGATCAGCACGAGGTTGAGTCCGCGCTCGGCCAATTGGTCGGCCAGGCTTGCGCCGACTCCCTCAGACGCGCCTGCGATGACGGCCCACGGACCGTATCGCTGCGCAAACTCGCCGATCATCGCGAGCCGCCGCCTCCTGTCAGTATTCGCGGGGTGTGAGCCGTCCTGCGACGAATCCGCCATCCGTCGGGCCCGCGCACAAGTTCGTCGTCGTAACGGCCGATGGCCTCTACCCATGGGCCGTTGTCCTCGGGCGTCACCATCAGAACGGCGTGCACGTAGGTCCGCGCCGTCGCCGTATCGCCGTCGGTGTCTATGACGAAATTCGACAGCCGGTGATACGTCGGCCCCATCGGGTCGTGGATCTGCGCGAACAGATCGGTCAACGCGTCGGGATCCGTGAACGTCCCGAGCTCGCCGTAGTCGAGGTTGACCTCGTCGGCCCAGCATGTGCGGAACAGCGGCCAGTTCTTGGAGTCGATTCCCGTGGCGTAGCGAATCAGCACCTCGGTGATTTGCGCCTTGTCGGCATTCACGCGGGAAAGGTTAGCCGATCGCCACCTGATGGACCGCGTGTTCTCGCTAGACGAGAATGCCATTTCCGATTACTGTCAATCGGGTGTCGACACAGCAGAAGGCGCTCGCGCCCGAGATCTCTACCTGGCCCGACGAGAACCCCCAGCTGATCGGTAGCCGCTGCGGCGCATGCGGCGCCACCACGTTCCCCGTCCAGCAGCGCTGCCCCAAGTGCAGCGGTGGCGACATGTCCGACGTCAGGCTGCCCCGCCGCGGAACGCTGGTCGCGTGGACGACGCAGGGCTTTCCGCCCGGCGCGCCGTACAAGGGCCCGACGGGCAAGGACTTCGTCCCGTTCGGCGTCGGGCTCGTGCAACTCGACGACGTCATCCGCGTCGAGGGCCGGCTCACCGAGAACGATCCAGAGAAGCTGCAGTTCGGCATGGACGTCGAGCTGACGATGATTCCCTTCGCCACCGATGCCGAGGGCAACGAGCTCATCACCTTCGCGTTCCAGCCGGTCTAGAGAGGACGAGCCATGACAAACGACGTCGCCATCATCGGCGTGGGGCTTCATCCCTTCGGCCGGTTCGACAAGACCGCGATGGAGATGGGCGCCGACGCGATTCAGTTCGCACTCGACGACGCCGGTGTCGACTGGAAGGACATTCAGTTCGGCTTCGGCGGCAGCCATGAAGTGTCGAACCCCGACGCGGTGACCCGACTCGTCGGCCTCACCGGGATCACGTTCACCAACGTGTTCAACGCCTGCGCGACCGCGGCGTCGGCCATCCAGCAGACCGCCGACACGATCCGGCTCGGCAAGTACGACATCGGCATCGCCATCGGTTTGGACAAGCATCCGCGCGGAGCGTTCACCGACGACCCGGCCAAGCTGGCCCTCCCACAGTGGTATGCCGAGAACGGCCAGTTCGTCACCACGAAGTTCTTCGGCATGAAGGCCAACCACTACCTCCACAAGCACGGCATCTCGCAGGAGACGCTGGCCAAGGTCGCGGCAAAGAACTTCCGCAACGGTGAGAAGAACCCGAACGCGTTCCGCCGCAAGCCGATTTCCGAAGAGGAGATCCTCAACTCGGCCGTGCTGAACTATCCGCTCACGCAGTACATGTTCTGCGCACCCGACGAGGGCGCGGCTGCGGTGATCATGTGCCGCGGCGACATCGCGCACCGCTTCACCAAGAAGCCGGTGTACGTCAAGGCCACCGAGATCCGGACGCGCACCTTCGGTGCCTATGAGGTGCATGCGACCTTCGCGCCGCTCGACGAGGACCCATCACCGACCGTCTACGCCGCGAAGGCCGCGTACGAGGCGGCGGGCATCGGTCCCGACGACGTCGACGTGGCGCAGCTGCAGGACACCGACGCGGGCGCCGAGGTCATCCACATGGCCGAGACCGGGCTGTGCGCCGACGGCGAGCAGGAGAAGCTGCTGGCCGACGGCGCCACCGAGATCGGTGGCTCGATGCCCGTCAACACCGACGGCGGCCTGATCGCCAACGGCGAGCCGATCGGCGCGTCCGGGCTGCGGCAGGTGCACGAGCTGGTGCGCCAGTTGCGTGGCGAGGCGGGCGACCGCCAGGTGCCCGGCGAACCGAAGGTGGGCCTGGCGCAGGTCTACGGCGCGCCCGGTACGGCGTCGGCGACGATCCTCTCGGTGTAGCCGCGGGAACCATCGGCCCTGGTCCGTCAGCTCCTCGCGTCCGCTATGCCAACCGTCGCCGAGACCGTCAACCGCTACGCGGAGCTGCTCGCGAGGGGTGGCGCCGATGAACTGGCTTCCCTCTACACTGATGGCCCTGCTCTACGACCTCGGGCTGCTGTCCTACGTCGGATCGCTCGGCTGCTTCACCACCGCGTGGATCGCGTTCGCGACTGCAATCCTCTACGACAAGAATCAGATCTTCCCGAAATGGTTCGCCTACGTGACCGTATGGCAGATCGTCACCGAGGTGATAGCCGTACCGGTGTTCATCTCCAAGGCAGGCCCGTTCGCGTGAAACGGATCGATCGCCTTCTGGGAGGGCACCGTAATCTTCGGCATCTGGATCTCGTGTTTGATCGTGCTGCTGAAGAAGGCGAACGAGCTACAACCGTCTGACGAGGCGCCGCTGCCATGACCGACACCGACCAGGGGACCACGACCACTGTCACGCAGTCCGGTCGCACCGCACACCTGCCGGGCGACGGCGCCATGTGGGTGATGGTGCTCGGCGACTTGGTGTTCTTCGGCGCCTACTTCATCATCTTCATGGTCCATCGCGCGATGGTCCCGGAAGAGTTCCTGCAAAGCCAGCAACACCTGAATCTCACCGTCGGCGTGGTGAACACCCTTGTGTTGCTCACCAGTTCGTGGTTCGTCGCGCGCAGCGTGATCAGGGCGCGATCGGGTGACCACGACGGCGCTCTGCGGTTGACCTACCTGGGCGGCGCATGCGGGGTGCTGTTCATCGTGATCAAGGCCTACGAGTGGTCGGCGAAGATCGCGCAGGGCCACACCATGCCCAGCGACCAGTTCTTCATGTTCTATTACATGCTGACCGGCGTGCACCTGTTCCACGTCGGTCTCGGTCTGCTCATTCTGGGAATCGTGGCGCGCGAGCTGGGTGACTCGCGCAAGAGGCGTACGTCCATGGTCGAATCCGGGGCCACCTACTGGCACATGGTCGACCTGCTCTGGATAGTCATCTTCGGCCTGCTGTACGTGATGAGGTGAACGAGTGACCGCGGCCGTGAACGCCGACAGTCGGGCGGCCAGGACCACCACGTACGCGTGGCTCGTCCTCTCGGCCGTCACCGTGGTCTCCTGGTGGCTGGCGCCGGGCCACACCGGCGGACACGCGGTGGCAAATGCCTCCATCACCGTCGCTGTCGCACTGCTCGGAATTGTCAAGGGTCGCATCATTACCGCTACTTCATGGAAGTGCGCACCGCCCCGCGATGGCTCAAAATCACCACCGACGCCTGGCTCATCGCGTTGTGGGCGACGATCCTGGCGATTTATCTCTACTGAGCAACACTCCGTCGGGAACGAGACATGACCTGCCGGTTATGTTGTGCAGAGGCCGGTTCAAGCGCTAGCTGCGGCTATTTCAGTCGCTGGTATGGATGATCAGCACGTGGGTCTTGGCCCTGCGCAAGACGTCGCCGGGCACCGAGCCAAGCCACTTGTCGGTGCGTGTGCCCAGTCCCACGTTGCCAACCACCAACAAATCGGCCTTGACCTCCTCGGCGAGGCGGGACAGCGCCTGTGCCGGACCACCCAGACGACCCACCTGAATCGGTCGCGTCTCGATATTCATCGCCCCAGCCACCCTGGCCCGGTCGCGAGCGTCCCGAAGGATCCCATATATGGGGGACATCCCGTGCATCTTGAAGTCCCCCTCGCCCCCGAGGGTGACCTCGGCGCGCCCATCAATCACACGATCCGGCCGGGCCGGTCTTCCCCAGCCTCCCTTGTCCACATTCGGCAAGTGCGCCATCGCGATGATCAACTTCGCGTTAAGTGCCGCGGCAAACGCAGCTGCGTGGTCCACCGCACGCAACGACGTGTCCGAGCCATCTGTGCCGACCACCAGGGTCTGATAGGCGCTCATTTCCCCTCCAGGATAAAGCCCGACGGCAGCCCAACCTCCCAAAAAAGGCGAATAGGAGCCGTACCAAAACCTTTAGTCAGCTCATGAACTGGTTGGCGTACCCGGGGCAGTAGGCCTGGACCGCGTCGGCCATGAAAATCGCGGCCTGACGTGGACTGAATGCAGAGTGGTCAAGTAATAGCTCGTGAACGTTCGCCGGCGACTTGCCGGAGGCAAATGCCTCGCAGACCGTCCTGGCCCGTGGAATATCCTGTTCCGGTTGTGAAAAATTGACCGCGTCGGCGAAGAGCTTCTTCAGAAACGCGTCGTCGGTGGCGTCGGCGTCGGCGATGCCGGGGGTGACCAGACCGAGCGCGGCCACCGCTATCGCCGCGCCGAAAAGCTTGGGGACGTCGTGGCGGGCGAACATCATGATGACCACTCCTAAGTCGAACCGCAACGCGACAACTCTAGCCTCACGCTCAGCAATCGTGTTCCCTCTGCCATGAATTGCGAAACGGAGTTGTGGCCGCGCCGGTCCCCCTCCCGCTGCCAACGATATGGGGCCGCAATCCGGCCGCGCGCAGTCGAGCTAGGGGGTACCGATTGCGTTGATGCAGCTGATTACATCCTGCACGCCTATGGAGGGGTATCCCTGCGCGATGAAGTCGGTCAGCTTCTGTATGGCATCGGCGTTCTTGCCTTCCGCCAGCATCAGGGAGATGTCGTCGAGCTTTGCGACGCTGCCACTTTGGTCCTTCGTCTGGGCGGACTGGCGCTGGGCTTCCACCGTGCCGTTCCGAAGATGGGCTACCAGCATCCGGCACTCTACGACGGTCGTCGCCGAAGCGGTGCCAGCCAGGACCCCGTTCATGAACATCAACCCTACAAAGATCAGGACCAACCGGGTCAGGTTCATGGGACCCCCTCTGCGTAGTGATGCTGACCGCCTCGCCAGGCAGGCAAACGGCAGCCACCCACTGGCGGCTGATACCCCGCGCGGTCTTATGACAAACCCAGTGTCGGGTACCGGCCGGAGAATCCAGAACTCGTACCAATCAGATCGCCGATTCCGGACCGGCTGTGGAAACAACGTTTTAGGATCTCGGAAATGAGGTTTCCGGCTGATCGCCTGCGGGCCAAGCCGTCGTTGGGCGTGCTGTCGGCAACGGCGTTGACGGCGGCTTGTCTCTGCTTCGGCACCGCAACCGCGGCCGCGGACGACCCGCCGCCTCCGCAAATGCATCAAATCCATTACACGGTTTGGGCCGAACAGCCGTTCACCGCTGAGATCTACTATCGAGACACCGACCCGCCGAACTGGGCCGAGTACAGCCACAACCCCTATCTGTTCAGCCCGAACATCGAAGTCCCCGTCGGACCGGACCAGCAATGGAACCTCGACGTCGGTTTGGCCGACCCAGATCAGTGGGCGATGGTTGTCGCGGGCACCGGCGGCGAGTCACCGAAGAAACCCAACATCCACTGTGCGCTTGCCGTCGACGGCGTGGTAGTGAAGACCAATCAGGGACCGAAGGGTGCGCTCTGTTCGATTCGATCCTGGTGATCGCTCCCCGGCGCCGCGTCGCCTGCGGTCACAGGCTCCCCTTCTAATCGACGCAGCCATTGCTCGCAATACTTGAACGTCTCGGCGTGACCGGTGGACATGCCGAGAGCCCGCTCCATCACCAGCGCCTGCGACACGCTCGTCGCGAACACCGTCCATACCACCGGCGGTACCTCAGCGACGTCCACGTTGTAGCGCCGTAGCGCAGCGGCGATCGCTTTGTTCTGCTCCTGCCGGAACCGTTCGGCGTAAAAGACGATTTCGGCCCTAAGCGCCTTGCGATGATTCGCCAGCCCCATGAACTCCATCGTCAGCCGGGTGGCCTCAGGCTGCGTGCTGAACCTCCACAGGGCCCACAGCGGCTGAGGCGACGCCAGTGCCGTCGCCAGCACCCCGAGGCCCTCCTCCGCTCTGCGGCGGAACACCTCGAGGAAGAGGTCTTCCATGGTCCTGAAGTAGTAATGCACGAGTTGCGGCTTGAGTCCGGCGGCATCCGCGACACGGCGAGACGTGACGGCGGCGTAACCCTCCTGCAGGAGCAGTTCCTCGGCAGCATCCAGCAGCACGCCGCGATTCTTCGCGTCCGGTGCCCCAATTCTTCGGTCCGACGCCATGTCACCCCGAATCTTTCTCCCAGATGGTCGCCACTGGAGACGTTAGACGCCATTCCGGGTGTCATCTTGACCATGACTCTACCGCCATGCTAGGCAAGTGCTCAGCATATTTGTGCCGTGCACGTTCAGCGCGGCGCAACGTCCAGCCAGTGGAGCTGTCACGGGTTCCGGGAGGAAGCGCTTTTCATGACCACCGATTACGACTCCGTCGACTACTTCACCGATCCGTCGCTCGTGCCCGACCCACATCCCTATTTCGACCATCTACGGACCAAGGACGCATCCTGCTGCCCGATCAACAACGGGGTGCTCGCCGTCACCGGCTGGGAGGCCGCCAACGCCGTCTACAAGGACACCGAGAACTACTCGTCCTGCGTCGCGGTCGCGGGCCCGTTCACCCCGATCCCGTTCGTGCCCGAGGGCGACGACATCTGTGCGCAGCTAGAGAAGCATCGCGCCGAGATCCCCATGTACGAGCACATGGTGACGATGGACCCCCCGTACCACACCGATGCGCGGTCGCTGCTGAGCCGGTTGTTGACGCCCAAGCGGCTGAAGGAGAACGAGGACTTCATGTGGCGTCTGGCCGACCGCCACATCGACGAGTTCATCACCGACGGCAAGTGTGAGTTCCTGGCGGCCTACGCCAGGCCGTTCTCACTGCTGGTGGTGGCCGATCTGCTCGGCGTCCCCGAAGAGGACCACGAGGAGTTTCGCGAAGCATTCGGCGCCCAGCGCCCCGGCAGCAACATCGGAGGCCTCGACCACGAGCCGATTGCGGCCAACCCCTTGGAGTGGGCCGACGAGAAGTTCAGTCACTACATCGAGGATCGCAGGCAGAACCCGCGCGACGACGTGCTGACCGGGCTGGCCACTGCGCTCTACCCCGACGGCTCGACACCCGAAGTCGTCGACGTCGTGCGCACCGCCACGTTCCTGTTCGGGGCCGGCCAGGAGACCACCGCCAAGCTGCTCAGTGCGGCGCTGCGGGTGCTCGGTGACCGACCCGAGATCCAGCAGCAGCTGCGCGAGGACCGCAGCCTCATTCCGGTGTTCATCGAGGAGTGCCTGCGGATGGACAGCCCGGTGAAGAGCGTGTTCCGGATGGCCCGCAAGTCAACGACTTTGGGCGAAACCGCCGTCCCGGCGGGTACCACGGTGATGGTCAGCCCCGGCGCCGCGAACCGCGATCCGAAGCGGTTCGAGCACCCGCACGAGTTCCAGCTTGACCGAAAAAACGTCCGCGAGCACATCGCGTTCAGCCGCGGTATCCACTCTTGCCCCGGCGCGCCGCTCGCCCGCGTGGAGGGCCGGGTCAGCATTGAGCGGATTCTCGACCGGCTGAGCGACATCACGATCGACGACGAGAAGCACGGGCCCGCCGACTCCCGCGCATACAACTACGAACCAACGTTCATCCTGCGCGGCCTCACCGAAATCAACATCAGCTTCACACCCGCCGGGTAGCCGTGACAGGCGCGCAACATCGTCCGGTCCGTCGACCGAGAACACTGCTCGCAGCTGTGAAGACAACGCTAGGCTGGACTGGCTGGCGGGCTCGGCCTGATCGTCGAAGGAGGCAGAGGTGCGCAAGTTCATCGCGGCGCCGGTCGTTGCTTGTGGATTACTCTCAGCGACAATACCTTTCGCCGGTGACGCATCGGCGTTTTGTGACTCGGCAGACTGTGTCCCGAACGTTGCCCGCAATGTCGCCGAGGGTGCACCCTGCGCACCCGGTCCTTCTTACGTCTTTGGCCTGGATTCCGACCGGAACACCCTCATCTGCGCCGCGCAGGGCATGTGGGTTCGGGTCGGCCCATTGATCGGCACGCGCGAGTTGGCGCTGCCCTGCGAAAGGCCGGGCGATAGCGCGCAGCAACCCGACACCACTAATGACTTACAGGCGCATACCCCCGGCGTCCCGCTGAAGTGTGCGGAGATCAACGGGGCCGTACGGTGGATACATTTCTAACACCCCCGGCCGGCGGGCGATCTAGGTGTCCCCGCGCGCCCAGAGGCTGGCGCCGTTATTGGCCACGCACGTCAAGAACAGCCCGTCGGGCGCCTGGGCCACTTCACCGTCCTGGGCGGGGCACGGTGCGCTTTCGTTCCTGATTCCATGCATCTCGGGCGA
Organism: Mycobacterium sp.; assembly: GCF_032159565.1. Lineage (GTDB taxonomy): Bacteria > Actinomycetota > Actinomycetes > Mycobacteriales > Mycobacteriaceae > Mycobacterium. The sequence goes on along the minus strand of NZ_JAVHWR010000115.1, from coordinate 40,537 downwards.
GCGGAACCACCGCGGTTCGTATCTCCTGGGTGAGCCGCAGAACACCAGCCGTCCCCACGAAGTCACACCGAACGCGTAGTAAGTGGGGTTGTCGCAGTACGAGCCGAGCACGACATTGGGTCTGATGCCCGGTGTGCACGATGGGTAGTCGCACTCGGGCGGCTCGGCGGCCGCCGGCGGCGCGCCGGGCAACAGACCGGTGGTGAGCAAGGTAGCGAGCACCGCGAAGACTGATCGCACAGCAACATTTTCCCATAGGCGGGAACGAAGCTCTCGCTATTGGAGAAGATAGCTCCAGACCGCGTTAGGCTACTGGGTTATGCGCGCAATGGGTGTGGCTGCGGGCGCGGCCGCGACGGCGATCGCCGTGATCGGAAGTCTAGTTACAGCTGCGTCCGGGCAGGCCACGGACTACGGAGTTGCGCTCAATGGCTCCTATCGGGCCTTCTCGAACGGCGAATGGGCGCAAACCAGCGCGGGCCCGAACGGCGCGGGTGGAGCCATGGTCTACATAGACCAGCCGTCGAAGATGGAGACCTGGACTGTGACGTCGGACTGCATCAGTCCGATCGAATGCACCGGCGAGGTCAGAAGCGACGCAGGTTGGACCGGTGCGCTGAAGTTCAACGGCGATTCCTGGAGGATCGACCGCGACATCCCCAACTGGCAGCCGTGCCCCGACGGCACCGCAGCCCCCGGTCATCAGAACTTCGCTTTGTGGGGGTTCGACCCGACCACGACTGAGAAGAACAAAAACCGGGACCTGATCGTGGGCTGGGAAAGGACGATGGCCCCGAGCGGCGCATGCGGTTACAACAAGCCGGTCGTCACCCAGTTGCCGGTGCGACTGGAACAGATTTCTTAGCCGCCGCCGGGCCTATCAGATCGGCAGCATGTCCTTCCACGACCTGAGTTGCGTCCCAGCAACCGGAGTCGACACCTGCTGAAGCTGCCCATCGGGGCTCATATAACGTCCCGTATGCGGGTCGTAGCTCGTGATCGCAACTGACGGACCACCAGAACCGTTGCCGTTGAACGCACTTGGCGCCGCGGGTAACGCGCCGTCTGACGGTGCCACCTCGACGGGCCCAGGCGGCGGACCCTGCGGCGCAGGCGGTACCTCTCCAGCTGCCGGCGCGAGCGGAGCCTCGACGGGCGGTATCGGCACCCCATTGAGGGAATTGCCCGGCGGCGCAGGCGCCGATGGTGCGGGCGGTAGCGGAGCGGTGAGTGGATTGGGTGCGATCGGTGGCGTTCCGGCCGGGACGGCACCCGGCGGCAGGGGCGTACCCTCTATCGGCGCGTAGATTCGATCGTTGAAGTCAACGCGGTCATCGATCGGGACCCCCTGTGCAACCAGATTCGGGTCGAACGGGTAGGGCCCGAGCGTGTGTTGGCGAATTGCGGTTGGTACAAAACCCTTTGGGTCGTTGCAGAGTTCGACCGTGGGAGCGCGCTTTCCAGGGTGCCCCATGCACGGATAGTTGCGAGCGCCGCGCACCGAGATCGGCGAATCTTGCGGCAGTTTGCAGTACAGCCCGTCCGGTGTGTCGATCGTGGTGGTGTCGGCGGGGTTGCGCCACTGCGACGGAGGTAGGAAGCCGACCGTACACGCGTTCGGATCGGCGATAGTGAATGAGAAATCACTTAGGGGCAGACCCATGGGGTTGTTCTTTGGAAGCCCAAATGACTGCTGAGCCCCGATGACCCCAGGCAGAAGCACCAGGAGTTGTTCGAGCGACGGGTTGTACGTCACGAGGATTTGACCCAAGGTAGTGAGGTTCGCCAACAAGATCGGCAGCGTGGGCTTAACTTGAGTGAGAAGCTGTGACACTTCCTGCGCGAAGCCGGGTCCGCGCTGAAGGATCGCCCGCACTTTCGGATCGTCTTGCGCGACCTGCTCGGTGACTCCGGCCAAACTACGCGCCCACGTCCGGATCGCGTCCGTGGTATCGGCCTGCGAATCCAAAAGTGGCCCACTGTCATCGATCAGCGCTCGGCTCTGGTCAGATACATCGTTGAGGTGATTGGTGATGTTGGCGGACGAGTCGAGAAGAGATTGGAAGTCGTCGCCGGCGCCGTTCAAGCCCTTGAACGACTCATCAAGCAAATCACTCAGCCTGTTCCCGGGAATGCTGTCCACAAGCTTGCTGACTTGATCCAGCATCGGGCCCACCTGCTGCGGAATTGTGGTGTCCGCCATGGCGATCACCGAGCCATTCCGTAAGTACGGCCCGGAATCGGTGCGCGGACGTAAATCAACGTACTGCTCACCGACAGCCGAGACGCTGCGAACGTCGGCCTGCAGATCCGCGGGAATCTTCGGCGAGGAGCCCAGCGTCAGCTTCGCTTCCGCGCCCTTCTCGGTGAGCTTCACATCCCTCACCTCGCCGACCTGAACGCCCCGATAAGTCACGTTGGAAAAGCGATACAGACCACCGGCCGCCGGCAGTTCCAATGTCACTTGAATGTGACCGATACCGAGCAAGGCCGGGAGCTGCATATAGGTGAAGATCATCACCGTCACACCCACGATCGACGCGATGGTGAAGATAATCAACTGGTTTCGGACAAAGCGGGTCAGGACCATCAGCCGCCGCCTCCCGGTGTCGGCGGGACCGCCGGCGGTGCCGGCAATGCGCCTGGGTTGGACGGCGCGGACGGTGTCGGCCCCTCGGGAACATATGGCCCCGCGAAGAGTTGCGAGGAAGTGGTCACCGGGGCCATGGTCGCCGGTGGCACCACTGGGACCACCGGCTCGGTCACTGGCGGCATCTGCCCGCTAGGCGCGGCTTGGGGCGGAGGTGACGCCCCATCTGCCGCCTCCGGCGGTGGCGGCGCGACACCCACACCGAGCGGGTTGTACGAGTAGTTCAGATAGAACGGGTCTCCCGGCGCAGGAATGAATTTAGCGTCCTGGTCGCCCCACCGGGTGCCGAGGAACAGCGTCCGCTTCAGTCGCGGATAGGTGATGTCGAAAACGGCGAACAGGTTGATGTTGTCGCCCCGTGCGACTCGGTCGGCGAAGGTCGGGCCGTACGGGAACGCGGTGGCAAAGCGGAGCCCAATCGTCAGATCGGGTCCGACGTCGGCGAGCGCCTTGATCGTCGGCTCGAGGTTCTTGAGGTTGGTCACCAAATCGTCACCGGCGTCATTGACCAGACGGCTGGCGGTATCGCTCAACTGCCCCAGCTTCTCCAGTGCGGTCGTCAGCCGGGGCCGTTCCCTGACCAGCACATCCAAGGCTGGTGGAATGTCCGTGAGCGCGCGGTCGATCACATCGCGTTGCTCTGCGAATGTCCCGGCGACTCGCCTCAGTTGCTGAATAGTGGCGATGATGTTGTCTCGCTGCTGGTCAAGAACGCCGACGACGTTGTCGAGGTGGGTGAGCAGCTCGCGGATCTGCGGTTCACGTCCGGACAAAGCGGCATTGGTGTTGTGGATGATGTCACCGATCTGCCCCAGACCGCCTCCGTTGGCGATCACCGACAGCGACGACAGCGTCTGCTCCGTGGTCGGATAGGTCGAAGACCGGTTCAGGCCAATGGTGGCACCGGGCTGCAATCTGCCGCTTGGCTGTTGGCCGAGCGGCGGGTTGAGCGCCAGGTGCATCGAGCCCAGCAGGCTGGTCTGCCCGACCGTGGCCACCGCATTGGCGGGCACCACCACGTCCGGCTTGACCGAGATCTCGACGTCGGCGTGCCATTGGTCGACCTTCATCTTGCCGACGCTGCCGACGACGACGTCGTTGATCATGACCGGCGAATTCGACTCCATAGTGGAGACATTCGGGATTTCGACGTGGTACTTGACGGCGTCGGGTCCCCGTCCGACGGCTCCGGGTAGCGGCAAGGAATTCACGCCTTGGAAGCCACAACCAGTCGCCGTCAACACAGCACACGATCCCACGATGACCACGTTCTTCACACGACTCCGGTGCATCATGACGGCGGCACCCCTTCGGCTGGCAGCAGGGGCGCGTTGGGCGATACCGGAGCCGGTGACGCGGCCGGTGCCGGAGTCGACGGAAGCAACATGCTGTCAACGGTCGACGGCGGCCCGGGAAGCACAGTGGGCGGACCCGGAATCGGCGCGCCCGGGAACAACGCCGGCGACGGAGTGGCGGGTACTTCCCCACCCGGCGAATACAACCCCGGCGGGGCGGGCGGCTGTCCCCAGCCGGGCGGCGGTGGGATATCGCCGGCGCCGGTATAGGCGGACACTGTGGGCGGCGCTTCGGGCGGGTCACCTGGCCCCGCGCCTCCCGGCGCCAGCTTGGGGTCGGTGTAGATGATGTTTTCCGGTTTCGGCGCAGGCCGCAGGTACAGGTTGATCGGCAGCGGCAGGTTGTTGAAATTGAGCAATCGCAAAGCGGGACCGAGGTATTGAGAGCAGAGTTTCGCCGTTTCGGGAGCGGTGGTGTTCTCGATGGCGCCGATCAGGCCGCAAAAGAAGTAGACCGGATTCGAGAAGTTTGACAGCGAGAATGCTCCGCTCACTCCGCCGGAAGGCGGGTAGTAGATGTTCTGGTAGTTGGCGACCGCGTTCGGCGTGATGTGAAGGATGTTTTCGACAGCCGAGCGGTTGTTGACCAGGATCTGGGTGACCTCGGCAAGGCTACTGACCTGCTCGGATACTTGGTTGCGACTGCCGGCGACGAAGCGCTGCACCTCGCCGAGCGCAACCGACAAGTCCGACAACGCCGCGTCCAGATCGGACCTGCTGTCGTTCACGACGCTCGTCAAACTGGCCAGGCGATTCTCGAACATGACGATCTGTTCTTTGCTGTCGCGAAGCGCGGTCACGAAGATCTGTAGGTTCTTGATGATGTCGACGACGTTGCCGCTGCCTTCGGCGAAAATCCGCGCCGCTCCGGACAGTTGAGCGAGCGTCTGCCGTAGCTTGTCGCCGTTGCCGTCCAATGCGTTCGCTGCGCTGTCGATGAACCTCGAGATCGAGGTGCCCGACACTCCGGTCTTCGGGCCCAACTCCGTCGCCAGGCGCATCAGTTGAGCCTTTACCTCATCCCACTCGACCGGGACCGCGGTTCGGTTGACGGGAATCACCGCCCCGTCGTGCATGGTCGGTCCGCCACCCTTCCGGTAGGCCGGCGTGAGCTCAACGTAACGCGCCGCAACCAGATTCTGCGCCACGATAACGGCCTTGGCGCCTTCCGGAATGGGCACGTCGTGATCGACCTTCAAGGTCAACTTCGTCTGCGTGCCTTCGGGTTGGATGGAGTCGATCTTGCCGACCTTGACACCCGACACGCGCACTTCATCGCCTGGGTAGATCGCCGTGGCGGTCGGGAAGTACGCACTGATGGTGTGCGGCCCGAAGACAACCTGACGCACCAGGATGACGACTCCGGCCACGAGTGCAACGGCCAGCAGCACGGCGGTGACCACCGCGACGCGCTTACGGGTTGCCATCATTGGGCAGATCTCCTGGTTGCGGGATGCCGTTGACCGGGAACGGCAGTTCGGCGCGTGGCCCGGCGTTGTCCGGCGGCTGGCCTGCACCCACACCCCGTCGGAACCCGAAGACGTAGTCCAGGAACGGCTGCAGGATCTGAGCCGGGGAAATGTTGGGTATCAACGCGTTGTAGTAGGCGCCGTTCGACACGATTTCGCCCTGTGTGAGCTCGTATTTGGCCAGGCCGGGGATGGCCTTGGAAATATTGTCCCGGTTCTTTATGAGCATCGCGTTGACGCGATTCAGCCTTTCCAGCGTCGGTGCCAGTTTTTGCTCGTTGTCGGCGACCACGCCGGTCAGCTCCCGCGACACCGCCGAGGTGTTGGCGAGCAGGCTGACGATGGCCTGTCGACGTTCGTTGAGCACCGCGAGCAGATCGTTGGCGTTGAGGATCAGCGTGTTGACCTGGTGGCTGCGTTCGGACAGGATGCCGGTGACATCGCCGGCGGTTTTCAGTAGCTCGGCCAGACTCTCGTTTCGATCGTTGAGCGATCTGGACAGTCGCGACAGGCCGTCGAATGTCGGGCCCAACTGTGGCGCGACCTGGTCGAGCGTGGTCGCCAGCGTGTCCAGCGACTGGTTGAGCGTGTCGGTATTGGTTGCAGCGGTATTCGCGGTGAGTTCACTGACCGCGTCTGTCAAGGAGTACGGCGAGGATGTGCGCGTCACCGGAATGACCTGACGGTGGTCCAGCGTGCCATTTCCGGAGGAATCCAGGGCCAGCACACGCTCGCCGAGCAGTGTCCCGGTGCGGATGTGCGCGGTGGTTTCCGAGCCGAGGGCGGCCTTCCCGGCGATGGTGAAAGTGACCAGCGCGTCGCCGTTGTCGAGTTTGATCGATGAAACCGAGCCGACCTTGATACCCGACACCGTGACGTCATTGCCCACTGCGAGCCCGCCCGCCTCGGTGAACAGCGCCTGATACTTGATAGCGGTCGCGTATTCCAGCAATCGTTCCGGTTGAAGGCCCACGATGATTACAAGGATCATCAGGACGACGCCAATGATGCCCGCCTGAACGAGCTGGGATCCGCGGTATCTATCCATTAGTGCCATTAGTTTTCCGCGCACCTCCCTGTCTCTTGTTTGATCCAGGGGAAGACCACGGTGCGGCCCTCGAGATCGCTGGCTCGGAAGGTGATCCCGCAGATGTAGTAGGGGAAGAACCCCCCGTAGGAACCGACCCGCGCAAGTTTGCGGTAGAGCTCGGGCAGCTGCTGCAGCGTGGCGTCGAAATAATCCTTGTGCGCGCCGTCCACCAGTGGGGCCAGCCTGCTCAACTGGTCGACCGTGCCGGCCAGCGGCGGCCGCGCCCGGCCGAGCAAATCGGCCAGCGAGGCGGTTCCGTTGTCGAGACTCGTGATCGCCTCACCGATGGGATCGCGATCGGTCGACAAGCCACTGACCAGTCGCTCGAGCCGGTCGATCGCACCAGAGAATTGGTCGCCGTCCTTTGACAGCGTATCCAGCAGTGTTCGCAAGTCGTCGATCATCTGCTCAATGACCTGGCTGTTGTCCGCCAACGAGTTTGAGAAGGACGATGTCTTCGAGAACAGCGATTCGAGGGTCCCCCCTTGGCCCTGCAGGATTTGAACCAGCGACGAGGTGAGTGCGTTCACATCTTGCGGATTCAGGCCTTGGATAACGGGTTTCAGGCCGCCGAGCAGCAGATCGAGGTCCAAAGCGGGTGCCGTACGATCCACAGGTATCTGGGAGCCGACCGCTAGTATCTTCGTCGATCCAGGGCTGTCGGCGAGTTCGAGAAAGCGATCACCGGTCAGGTTGAGATAGCGAATTTGCGCCTTGGTTCCGGTGGTCAGCACGATGTCGCGATCGGCATCGAACTTGACGAGCACCTTGCGGTCCGGCTGCAGCGACACCCCCTTGACGGTGCCAACCCGGATTCCCGCGATCCGCACGGTGTCCCCGTTTTTGAGGCGCGACGCGTCGGCGAAGACCGCAGAGTATTCATTCGTCGAACCGGTTCTCATCTGGCTGAAGACCAAGAACAGGAAGGCTGTCAGTATCGTCATCACGAGCGCGAAAGCCGTGAACTTGATGAGCGTGCCCGTCGGGCGTGTCATCCAGGCATTCCGATCTGTGCGGAGTTGCGCGGCGGTCCGGGAATCGGCCCGAACAACCAATCCTTGAGACCGGCGGAGTTCAGCAGGATGCCCTGATTCCCGTATTGATACGGGTTCGCGCCAACATCGGCGACGATGGCAGGCACTCGGAACTCGGGCGGAACATTGGGCAGACCCAGTTCCTTGCAGTATGGCCGGCCCTTGGCGGCTACCTTCGGCAGGTCCTGCGGATACCGATAGCGTTCGGTGCCGAGCGTCAGGCCGGCAGACACCACCACGGCGCTGTTGTTACCTGGAAGTGGTGGCGAATTCGCCATCACGGCAAGTCCGGCAATTGAGCAATTCACCGATTCGTGATAACGGTTGAGCAGTTCCGTGGTTGGCACGAGCAGGTGCAGCACATCGGCCAGCGCTGGTTCGTTGCCGCCGATCACCTCGTTTCCGATGTCGGCCAGACCAATGGAGCTGACCAAGAATTGATCAAGCTCTTGTTGCTGGTCGACGATGGTATGGCTGATCTGTGTGGTGTTGCCGGCGGTCCTGACGAGGTCGGGCGCCGCGTCCGCGTACGCGCTCAACGTCGGAACCGCGGCTTCGAGGTCACGGCTGAGATTCGGCAGGCTCGGTTCGATTTTGGCCAGGAATGCGTTGAAGTCGGTCAGCGTCTTGCCGAACTTCTCGCCTCGGCCGTTGAACGCCGTCGCGATCGCTCCGAGTGTCTGATTGAGCTTGGCGGGGTCGATCTTGTCCAGCACCTGCACCAACTGCTGGAAGACGGTGTTGATCTCGACCATGACGTGCTGGCTTTGAATCACCTGACCGGGTCGGAGCTTCTGCGGCGAAGGGTCCTGCGGCGGAACCATGTTGACGAACTTGGCGCCGAACACCGTCGATGATTCGATGTCAACGTTGACGTTCGAGGGAATGAGGTGCAGCTGTGACGGATCCATCGCCAGCTGCAGCGCCGCCGTGCCGTCGGACCGGTCCTCGATCGACTCGACTTTGCCGACCTCAACGCCACGCATCTTGACCTTGGCGTCGTTGTTCATCACCAGGCCGGCGCGATCCGAAATGACCGTCACTGGTTCGGTTTTGGTGAAGCTGCCCCGGAACAAGCCGATGGCCAAGGCGATGATCAAGCAGACGGCGACGATCATCGCCAAGCCCGTCAGCGGGCGTACCGCACTACTTTTCATCGGCGCGCCACCTATCCCGACAGGTTGAAGTTGCCGTTGGAACCATAGACGGACAGGGACACCAGAAGGGTGACCGAGACGACCACGATCAGGGAGGTGCGCACCGCGTTGCCCACGGCGACCCCGACACCGGAGGGCCCGCCGGAGGCGAAATACCCGAAATAAGTGTGTACGAGCAAGATCGTGACCGCCATCAGAATCGCCTGCAGGAACGACCACAATAAATCGATCGGGTTGAGGAAAGTGTTGAAATAGTGGTCATACAGCCCACCCGACTGCCCGAACAACACCACCGTCGTGAACTGGGAAGCCAGAAACGACAGGACCACCGCGATCGAGTACAGCGGGGTAATCGCGATCATCCCCGCGACGATCCGGGTGGAGACCAGGTATTCGATCGGACGGATCGCCATGGCCGCGAGCGCGTCGATCTCCTCGTTGATGCGCATCGCGCCTAGCTGGGCCGTCACACCGGCGCCGAAGGTGGCCGCCAACCCGATGCCCGCCACCACTGGGGCAGAGATGCGCACGTTTATGAAGGCCGCCAAGAACCCGGTCAGCGCTTCGATCCCGATGTTGCCGAGGGAGCTGTACCCCTGAACCGCGAGTGTTCCACCGGCGGCCAGGGTGAGGAAGCCGACGATGACCACGGTGCCGCCGATCATCGCCAAGGTTCCTGCCCCCATGGAGATTTCGGCGATCAGCCGGACGATCTCGCGGCGGAAATGAACGGTCGCATGCGGCACCCCGCCCAGGGCGCGAAAGTAGAACAACATGTGGTCGCCGAGGCGGCTCAACTGGTCGATCGGCCACTGAAGACCCCGCGTCAGCCGCGGAAAGCGACTGCGCAGTACCGTTTGTGTTCCCATCGGTCAGCGCTGGCTCATCTGGATACCGATGGCGGTCACGACCACGTTGATCGCAAACAGCGCCATGAATGCATACACCACGGTCTCGTTGACGGCGTTGCCCACTGCCTTCGCGCCACCACCAGTGATGTTGAGCCCGCGGTAGCAGGCCACCAACCCGGCGATCAACCCGAACAGCAACGCCTTCACGCACGAGATGATCACCTCTGGGACCCCGGTCAACAGGGTGATGCCCGCCGCGAACGCGCCCGGATTGACATGCTGTATGAAGATGGAAAACGTGTAGCCGCCCAGTATCCCGATGATCACCACCAGGCTGTTGAGCAGTAGGGCCACCACACCCGAGGCCAGCATCCGAGGGGTCACCAGGCGTTGCACCGGATCTATGCCCAGCACTTCCATGGCGTCGATCTCTTCGCGAATCGTGCGCGAACCCAGATCCGCACACATAGCCGTGGCGCCCGCGCCCGCCACGATCAAGACCGTCACCAGCGGACCGACTTGGGTCACGGCGCCGAACGCCGCACCGGCACCGCTCAAGTCCGCGGCGCCCAATTCGCGAAGCAGGATGTTGAGCGTGAACGACACCAGCACGGTGAACGGGATCGCCACCAACACCGTTGGCGCCAGCGATACCTTCACGACGAACCAACACTGCTCCAGAAACTCACGCCATTGAAACGGCCGCCGGAAGACGTTCCGCACCGCGTCCTTCGACATCGCAAACAATCCGCCGACGGCCTCCATCGGCTTGGAACCGCGTCCGAGCGAGATGCCTGTCGACCACCGTTCGGGTCCACTACCGCGCGCCATTGGCCGGTCCTTCCAGGATGATGGCCGCCGAAACTGCCGTCGGACCGTCGATGTCTCGGGTCAATGTGACCCGCGCGCCGTCCACCTGCTTGACCGCCTCCCCTCGGAGTTGCGCGAATAGCTCCACGCCCTGTTCGACGCTCGTCGCCCCCGGAGGATGGCCCTTGCGTCCGCTGGGGTTCACAGGCAGCGCACCCCCGACACTTGTCACCTCAGCCTCGACAAGCTCGTAGCCCCCAACCGCTCGGCAAAGCCAACACCTTCATAACCGACTTCATCAATTCCCGTGAAGGAAACGTCAATTTCAGCGATGTCGACGTAGGCGGTGGCGTGCGACGCGGTGTGCTTCGACAGCACGAATGCTGGCGCCCTCGTCGTCGCCGGCCACCTTGTGTTGAGATGGTCCGCAACACCGCAGGTCAGTGCCGATAGAGCAAGGTAGGGCATGTGATCCTCTGCGATCTAGGTGACGGCGCCGGCCGTCTTGAGCTCGATGATGCGGTCCCAATCCAACCCCAGTTCAAGCAAGATTTCGTCAGTCTGCTCTGCAAAAGCCGGTGCGGGTCCCGATTCGGGAGGACTGACGTCAAACTGCACCGGATTCGCCACCAATTCGAGTTCGCCCGCTTGTACGAGGTACTCGTTGGCCCGGATCTGGCTGTCCTCGACGGCCTGGAGGGTGTCCTGCACCGGTGCCCACGGTCCGAGCAGCGTCGCGAACCGCTCGCTCCATTCAGTCAGCGGGCGTTTGGACATCGCCTCGGTGAGGATCTCCGTTGCCGCTGCGGTGTTCTCGGCGATCGACTCGACGGTCGCGAACCGCGGATCGTCGGCGAGGTCGTCGAGTTCCATGTGCTTGCACACGTCGGCCCAGAACTTGGTGGGCTGCATCATGACGAAGGAAATGTAGCGGTCGTCGGACGTCGCGTAAAGGCCCACCAGCGGGTTGATCGGCGACCCGTGTACACCTGGCGGAAAGGCCTCCATCCGCTGACCGAGGTGCTTGGTCAGCGCCACGGTGTGCCCCATCGACCAGAACCCGCTACCCAGCAGCGAGACATCCACGATCGACGGCTCGCCGGTGCGTTCGCGCTTCACCAGTGCGGCCGCGATGCCGCCCGCGAGGTTGGTGCCGCTGATGGTGTCGCCGTAGGCCGGTCCCGGCGGCCCGATCATCCCCGGCATACCCGGCGGGGTGATGGTGGCCGCGGTGCCCGCGCGGCACCAGAAAGCGGTCATGTCGTAGCCGCCCTTGACCGACTCCTCGCCGCGAGGACCCAGTGCGCTGCCCCGTGCATAGATGATCTTTGGATTGACGGCTCGGATGTCGTCGACGTCGATGCCGAACTTCGTGCGGTGTCCGGGCAGGAAGCTGGTCAGGAAGACGTCACTGCGCCGGGCCAGCTCGTAGAGCACTTCCCTGCCTTCGGGCACCGACATGTCCAGACCGATGCTGCGCTTGTTGCGGTTGGCGTGCTCGATGTTTGGGTTGGGGTCGCCTTCGACGCGCAACAGGCCGGTCTGCCGCAGCCCGCGCTGCGGGTCGCCGGTGATCGCGTGCTCGACCTTGATGACGTCGGCCCCCCATTCGGTGAGCACCGCACCCGCCGACGGGACGAAGCCGTACATGGCGACCTCGAGAACGCGGATGCCCTCCAGCGGCCGAGAACTCATGCCTCGACTCCCACTCGCCCCGGTCCTCGCCCGTTCCTCGCGCGCGCTCGTCTTCGGGGGCTCATGAGACGACCGTCGCGATCGTCTTGCGCTCCAGGAACTCTTCGAGCCCCGCGGCGCCCATCTCCCTGCCGATGCCGGACTGTTTATAGCCGCCGAACGGACTGTCGGGCGCGAAGAACATGCCGCCGTTGATCGAGAGGGTGCCGGTGCGGATGCGGCGCGCCACCGCGAGGGCGCGGTCCTCGCTGCCGAACACGGCGCCGGACAGGCCGTAGATGGAGTTGTTGGCGATCCGGACCGCGTCGTCGTCGTCCTCGTAGCGAATCACGGCGAGCACCGGCCCGAACACCTCGTGCTGGGCGATCTCGCTGTCCGGATCGACATCGGTGAGCAGTGTCGGCGTATAGAAGAAGCCCGGACTCACCTTCTCTCCGCCGGTCACCAACGTCGCGCCCGCCTCGACGGCGCGCTTGACCATGCCGTCGACCTTGTCGCGCTGCTTCTCACTGATCAGCGGACCCGTGTAGGTGCCCTCCTCGGCGGGATTGCCGTACCGCACGACCCCGAAGTTGTTCTTCAACTTCTCGACGATCTCGTCGTGGTGCTTGCTCGGTACCAAGATCCGTGTCGTGATCGCACAGCCCTGACCGGAGTGGCTGGCGGTGGCGAACGCCGTGAACAGCGCGGCCATGTCGAAGTCACCGTCGTCGAGCACGATCGCCGCCGACTTCCCGCCGAGTTCGAGGAAGACGCGTTTACACGTTTCACTGGCGGCGGCCATGATCGCCCGACCGGTCGGGGTCGATCCGGTGAAGGTGATCATGTCGACGTCCGGACTCGTCGTCAGGGCGACACCGACTTGCGGGTCGGTACCGGAGAGGACGTTGACGACACCGGCCGGGATATCGGTGTGCTCGGCGATCAGCTCACCGAGCGCCAGCGTGATCAACGGTGTGTCCGGTGCGCCCTTCAGCACGACGGTGCATCCGGCCGCCAGCGCGGGCGCGAGCTTGGCGAGTGCAAGCTGCGTCGGATAGTTGTACGCGATGATCGCCGCAACCACCCCGGCAGCTTCCTTCTCCACCCAGCGGTGGTGCAGCATGCCGTGGCTCTCGCTGTTACCGAGATTCTCGGTCAACGGGTACGTCTTCAGCAGGTCGGCGTAATAGCGCACGATCGCGATCGGCGCGTCGAGTTGGGGGCCCGCGCACATCGCGGGCGTCGCACCGACCTCGGCGATGGTCAGCTCGGCGAGCTCTTCACGATGGTCGACCAGTACCTGGTGAAGCTGATCGAGGCAGCGGATCCGCAGCTCGGTGTTGGTGGACCAGTCGGTGGTGTCGAACGCCCGCCGTGCCGCTGCGACCGCGGCCTCGGCATCGGCCACCGTCGCGTCCGGGGCATAACCGACCACCTCTTCTGTGGCGGGGTTGATAGAAGGGAACGTCCGGGGTGTGTCGACCAGCTGGCCGTCGATCAGCATCCGCCGGTCGGCGGCCCGTTCCGATGGGTCTGCAGTGGTGCTCGGCCCACCCGAGATCGTCGACGCTTCAGTCATCCACCCTCCTCCGCAAAGTTTCAGTGTGATGGAAACTTCATTCTCATCCTCGGCGAATCATACATTCGCGCGATGAGAACTCAAGAAAATGAAGATGGCCTAGTCAACTGGCCTGATAACGGCCTTCGCAGAAGAACGAATGCGACAATTAAGGCCGATTTGTCTTGCGATGCTGCACAATGCGAGAGTACGGTTCTCATAATCGGAAGGAAGATTCTTGATGTCTGAGACCGGCGCGCTGCCGTGAAGACCGCCGTTGTCACCGGAGGCGGATCCGGCATCGGTCAGGCCGTCGCCAATCGGCTGCGCTCCGACGGGTATCACGTCGCCACCCTCGACCTCGTCGCCTCCGATGAGAAGTTCGCGCATACCGCCGACGTCACCGACCGCGCAGCTGTCGAGGCCGCGCTGACCGCCGTCCGCGAGCAGCTCGGTCCGGTCACCATCCTGGTCAACGCCGCCGGGATGGAACGTTTCAAGCGGTTCGCCGACCTCACGTTCGACGACTTCCATCACGTCGTCGACGTGAACCTCAACGGCGTTTTCCACTGCGTGCAGGCGGTCTTACCGGACATGATCGACGCCGGCTGGGGACGCATCGTCAACATCTCCTCGTCCAGCGCGCAATCGGGGCAGCCGTACATGTCGGCGTATGTGGCGGCCAAGTCCGCGGTGAACGGCCTGACCAAGTCCCTGGCCCTCGAATACGGGCCGATGGGGGTCACCGTCAACGCGGTGCCGCCGGGCTTCATCGACACCCCGATGCTGCGCAAGTCGGAGGAACGCGGGCTGCTCGGCGGAACGGTCGAAGAGCATATCGACCGGACACCGGTGCGCCGGGTCGGCAAGCCCGAAGACATCGCCGCCGCATGTGCGTTTCTGATCTCCGAGGAGGCCGGCTACATCACCGGCCAGATCCTCGGGGTCAACGGCGGCAGAAACACCTAGAGAAGAACACCGAAAGGACATCGGAAGTGGGACGCGTTCAAGGGAAAGTCGCCTTTGTCACCGGAGCCGCGCGCGGGCAGGGCCGCAGCCACGCGGTTCGGCTGGCCGAGGAGGGCGCCGACATCATTGCCGTCGACCGGTGTGAGGACTTCGCAACGATCGGCTACCCGATGGCGACACCGGAAGACCTCGAGGAGACCGCGCAGTTCGTCGAGAAGACGGGGCAGCGCATCGTCACCGCGAAGGTTGACGTGAGCGACGTCGTCTCACTGGGGTCGATTCTCGACGACGGCGTCGCCGAACTGGGCCAGCTCGACATCGTCGTCACCGCGGCCGGTATCGCCGGCATGAAGGGCTCGGCCGATATGGCGGCCTGGATCGACGTGATGAACACCAACCTGATCGGCACCATCAACGCCATCCAGGTCGCGCTGCCACACCTCGGCGAGGGCGCCTCGATCGTCGCGACCGGCTCCACCGCCGCGCTGATGGACGTCGCCAAGAACGACAATCCCGGTACCGACCCGGGCGGCGCCGCATACCTGCATTCGAAGCGGCTGCTGTCGCAGTACGTCCACAACCTTGCGGCCGAACTCGCACCCCGGGGCATCCGGGCCAACGTCGTACATCCGACGAACACCAACACGGCCATGCTGCAGAGCAAGCCGATGTACCGGTCTTTCCGCCCCGACCTGGAGAACCCGACGCAGGCCGACGCCGAGCCGGTGTTCTACGTACAGCAGGCCATGAAAGTCCCCTGGGTCGAGCCCGAGGACATCAGCAATATGGTCCTCTTCCTCGCCTCGGACGAGGCCCGCTACATCACCGGCACGCAGCAGCGTGTCGACGCTGGCGGCTATCTGAAGTGGTACGACTACCACGTTTGAGGGAGGTCATCATGAAGGTTTTCGTCGACTCGCAGCGCTGCCAGGGCCACACGCTGTGCGCGATGATCGCGCCGGAATCGTTTCAGCTCAGCGACATTGACGGCACCTCGTCGCCGTTCAACGAAGTCGTCCCGCCCGACCAGGAAGACCTGGTGCGCGAAGCTGTGCACTCGTGCCCCGAGCAAGCCATCTCGGTTGAAGAGTAAGACCCGAAAAACACTAGGGAGACACCGTGACCGTCGACGACATCAGCGCCGCCGACAGCGATCGCAAGAAGATCAAGTACCACTTCGACCGGCACACGCCCGAATACCGGCTGCAGTTCGAGAAGATCACCGAGGACATGCAGGCCAAATGTCCGGTGGCGTGGTCGGACACATACGACGGGCACTGGGTCGCCGCGGGCAGCAAGGAAGTCTTCGAGCTGGCCCGGTGCCCCGCAGTGTCCAACCACCACGACATCACGGGTGAAACGCCCTATAAGGGCATCACGATCCCCAAGGCCAGTCGCGCCACCGCCGTTCGCGGCGGCATCCTCGAGATGGACGAACCCGAGCACAGCATCTACCGCGGGGCGATGAACCCTTATCTGTCGCCTGCGGCCATCAAGCGCTGGGAACCGTTCGTCGACGAGATCACCAGGGCCGCCCTTGACGAGCACATCGAATTCGGGCGGATTGACTTCGTCGACCACCTGGCCAACGTCGTGCCCGCGGTGCTCACGCTGGCGATGATGGGCATCAAGCTGGACAAGTGGAACGTCTACAGCGACCCCACCCACGCGTCGGTGTACACCCCGGAGCATTCCCCCGACCGGGAGAAAATCAACGCCCAGCACCGCGAAATGGGCATCGACATCATCAACAACATGATGGAGATCCGCGAGAACCCGCGGCCCGGCCTGGTGAATGCGTTGCTGCAGTTGCGGATCGACGGTGAGCCTGCGCCCGACATGGAGATCCTGGGTAACCTGGGTCTGATCATCGGCGGTGGCTTCGACACCACTACCGCGCTCACCGCGCACGCGCTGGAGTGGCTCGGGGAGCATCCTTCGGAGCGTGAGCGTCTGAGCCGCGAGCGGGACACGCTGGTGCACCCGGCCACCGAGGAGTTCCTGCGCTACTTCACCCCCGCACCCGGCGACGGACGCACCTTCTCTGAGGACACCGAGTTCGAAGGCACCCGCTTCAAACAATTTGAGCGGCTGTGGATCTCGTGGGCGATGGCGAACCGCGACCCGTCGGTGTTCCATGACCCCAACCAAATCATCATGGACCGGAAGGGCAACCGGCACTTCAGCTTCGGCATCGGCGTGCACCGATGTGTCGGATCCAACGTGGCCCGCACGGTGTTCAAGTCGATGCTCACCGCCGTGCTGGACCGGATGCCGGACTACGTCTGCGACCCCGGAGGCACAGTGCACTACGAAACGATCGGTGTCATCCAGGGCATGCAACACCTGCCCGCCACCTTCACGCCCGGTAAGCGGCTGGGCCCCGGACTGGACGAGACGCTGGAGAAACTGCAGCGGATCTGCGACGAACAGAAGCTCGCCCGGCCGATCACCGAGCGCAAGGAAGCCGCGGTAATCGACTGATACCAAATAAAATGTGTGGCGACGTGATTTGATAGGCAGCCGTCGGGATGAGATGGATGGAGGGGCCATGAAGTCTGTCATGGTCATGAGTTTCGTCGCGGCCCTATCCGCGGTCGCGTCGCTGCTTGCCCCGCCAGCGCAGGCCATGATGCAGCCTGGGAATTACGATGTGCTGACGAACAGGTACACGCAAGCTTCGTGGGTATGGTTCGTGTCGAATTGTCAGCCGACGGCCCCGGATTGCGTGGACGTCAGCGCGATACCGAGATTGAAGTTCTATGCCTACTACGACGGCGACGCCCACCTTGTCGACGGCCGCTACACGTTGACCGTGGACGTCAACGATGGCTTGCGCTGCCTGCCTGGTTACAGCATGCCCACCCGCGACACCTACACCTGGGACCCTGTCACGCTGGCCGGGGAGATCAACTCGACCTACGACGTCGGCTGCTTCGGCGGGCCGCCGGGAACCCAGTTCTGGACCTTCGCACTGCAGCGCTTGTAACTCCCGCGTGCAAGGGGGAGTTTGCGCACGCTCGCTAGTAACCCGGTGGCGGGGTGAACCCGCCGAGCAGGTCTTCGATCAGACGTCCGACGGCCAGCGTAGTGCGGTCCTCGAGATAGGGCCCGACGATCTGGACGCCGACCGGCAGGCCCGACGGGGTGCGGCCGACGGGACGACGGTCGCGGGCAGATGAGTCAACGTTGCCAACGCCACCCACGCCATCAGATCCGTGTAGGGCCGCACGACGCCGTCGACCTGGATCACCCGTTCGGGGAACGGCTCGCTGTGGTCGTGCGGGATGGCGGGCACCATCGACACCGGCATCAGCAGCACATCTACCTCGCGGAAGAAGTCCGCCATCAATGCACGCAACTGCTCGCGTCGCTCGCCGGCGAACACCCAGTCTCGGTAGCGCTGCGTGGCGAAGCGGGCGGTGCGGGCCAGCGGGCGGTCATCGTCGTCAGCGAGAGACTCGGCGAGGCCGACCATGTTGTCGAATGACCGCTTGCCCATGGTGGACAGCAGGATCGGGTACAGGAACTGCTGATACAGCCGGACCACATCGGGCAGCACAACCTCGGGTCTGGCGTCGACCATGTGCGCGCCGGAGTTCCGGAGCGCATCGGCGGCCGCCTGCAGCACCGCCTCCACCTCGGCTTCGACGGGATAGGCCGGGTCGTCTAGCCAGAGCGCGAACCGCACGTCGCCCAGAGTCGTCGCCCGCGGAGCAGGCAACTCGAGCCGCCACCCCACCGCGGCCTGCCCGGCCGGCCCCGCGAGCACCCCGAGCGCCAGCTCGAGATCGGCGACGTCACGCGCCAGCGGCCCGACGACGGAGAGATCGGTGCTCGACAAGGTGCCGGGAGCGGGCGGCAGGTGACCCGCCTGCGAGACGATCCCCCACGTCGACTTGTGGCCGCATACCCCGCACCAGTTGGCCGGGAAGCGGATCGAGCCGCCGATGTCGCTGCCCAGCTCGAGGGCCGTCATACCCGTCGCGACCGCGGCCGCGGCACCCCCCGACGACCCGCCGGTGGATCGCGTCGTGTGCCAGGGGTTGTTGCTGGTGCCGAAGATCGCGTTGTAGGTCTGCCAGTCGCCCGCCAGCGCCGGGGTGTTGGTCTTGCCGAAGATCACCGCGCCCGCACCGCGCAGCCGCTGGACGGCCTCCGCGTCGTGCTCCGGCACGTGGTCCCATGCGGGCAGGCCGCATGTGGTCCGCACCCCGGCGGTCAGGTAGGTGTCCTTAACGGTCATCGGCACGCCGTGCAGCGGCCCGACCTCGTCACCGCGAGCCAGCGACGCATCCGCTGCGTCGGCCGCCGCCAGCGCGCCGTCCGGGTCGAGCGTGACGACGGCCGTCAGCGGTGCGTTGAATGCTTCGACGCGGCTCAGATAGTGTTCCAGCAACTCGCGACTGGAGAGTTCGCGGCGACGAAGGGCCGCTGCCAGCGCATGTGCAGGCTGTAAAGCGATGTCGGACATGCAAAACGACCTTTCTTTTAAGCAAAGAGTACAAACAGCCCGAATACGTTCGGGCGCTGAAAGACTTGCTTCGTGGCACCGCGCACGCGAGGAGCGCAACCAATCTCGAGGACCGACATCGACGTCTACTACGACCCGTATGACGTCGAGCTCAACGCCGACCCCTATCCGATGTTTCGCCGGATCCGCGAAGAGGCACCGCTCTACTTCAACGACCGCCACGGCTTCTACGCGCTGAACCGCTACGACGCATACCACGACCACGAGACATTCAGTTCAGCTCGTGGTGCGGTGCTGGAGATCATCCAGTCCGGCATGGACATCCCTTCGGGCACCCTCATCTTCGAGGATCCGCCGATCCACAACATCCACCGCAAGCTGCTGTCGCGAATCTTCACGCCGCGTAAGGTTGCCGCCCTGGAACCGAAGATCCGCGAGTTCACCGCGAGCTGCCTCGATCCGTTGATCGGCACCGGCCGCTTCGACTTCGTCTCAGACCTCGGCGCGCAGATGCCGATGAAGGTCATCGGGATGCTGCTCGGCATCCCCGAGGCGGATCAGCAGCATGTCGTCGACCACGGCGACTCGACGCTGCGCACCGAGCGGGGCGGCAAGATGACGGAGAACCCCGACGGCGTGATCGCCACCGGCGAGGTGTTCGCGTCCTACATCGACTGGCGCGCCGAGCATCCGTCCGACGACATCATGACCGAGTTGCTGACCGCCGAGTTCGCCGACGAAACCGGCGCCACCCGGCGATTGAGCCGCGACGAACTGCTGCTCTACCTGCAGGTGATCGCGACCGCGGGCAGCGAGACGACGACGAGGCTGCTCGGTTGGGCAGGCAAGGTGCTTGCCGAGCACCCCGATCAGCGTCGCGATCTGGTGGCCAACAGGACGCTGCTGCCCCTCGCGATCGAGGAACTGCTCCGCTTCGAACCGCCCGCCCCGCATGTCAGCCGCTACGTGACGCGCGACGTGGAGTACTACGACCAGGCGGTGTGCGCGGGCAGCGCGCTGATGCTGATCGTTGGCGCCGCCAACAGGGATCCGCGCCGGTTCGGGGAGGACAGCGAGCAGTTCAACATCCACCGCGAACCGCTCCAGCACCTCGCCTTCGGTGTCGGCACCCACTTCTGTCTCGGCAACGCGTTGGCCCGCCTCGAGGGGCGCATCGCGCTCGACGAGATCCTCGACCGCTTCCCGGAATGGCAGGTCGATCTGACCGATGCCCAACTCAGCCCGACGTCGACCGTCCGTGGCTGGGAGTCGATGCCTGCCGTGCTGCCATGACGGGGCGCGTCGAGGGCATCAGCAACGCCGTATTGTTTCTCGCCTCTGACGAATCACGTTACGTCACAGGCGTTCAGCTGCCCGTGGACGCGGGCTGTCTACTCAAGTAGGACGAGATAGAGGAGTTGCGCATGCCCGAATACGACTACGAAGAGATGAAGAAGGAAGCCGAACAGTACATCAAGTTCGAGAAGGACAAGAAGAACCGCATCGCCTACATCACGTTCGACCGGCCGGACGCACAGAACGCGACGTCACTCGGCATGCGGCAGAACTACGCCGACCTGATTCACAAATGCAACGTGGACGACGACGTCAAGGTCGTCGTGATCCGCGGTGAGGGCGACGACTTCGGCAGCGGCGGCGACCTCCCCGAACAGCGCGGCATGATCGAGAACCCCGGCATGCCGCTGCTGCACGAGTTGGCGATCAACGACGACGAGGTCACCTACCCTCCCGGCGACTCCTACCGCTACCTGTCCACGGTCACCGACTTCTACGCCAAGGCCAAGGCCGGTAACCGGCCGCTGCAGGAGCTGCGCAAGGTCAGCATCATCGAGGCCAAGGGTTACTGCTACGGCTGGCACTTCTACCAGGCCGGCGATGCCGACCTGGTGATCTCGTCGGACGACGCGCTGTTCGGCCACCCGGCGTTCCGGTACGTCGGCTGGGGTCCGCGGCTGTGGTGGTGGGCCGAAACGATGGGTCTTCGCAAGTTCTCCGAAATGCTGTTCACCGGAAGGCCGTTCAGCGCCAAGGAAA
This sequence comes from Mycobacterium sp., assembly GCF_032159565.1. Classification (GTDB taxonomy): domain Bacteria; phylum Actinomycetota; class Actinomycetes; order Mycobacteriales; family Mycobacteriaceae; genus Mycobacterium. Next base: position 19,388 of record NZ_JAVHWR010000115.1, on the reverse strand, counting down.
TGTACGATTGCGGATTCGTCAACAGCGTGGTGCCCCGCGATCAGCTCGAGAAGGAAACCGAGAAGTACGCACTGGCCTGCTCGCGGTCGCGACCCACCGACACGGTCGCGGTGCAGAAGACGTTTCTGGAGCTCTACAAGCAGCACAAGGGTGAGTACTTCGGCAGCCTGCTCACCGGCATGGTCGAGGGCATGTTGCCGATGATCAGAAACGACGTGCAGAACACAGTCGACCTCACCGCGGGCACCTTCGAGAAGGGCCTGAACAACGTGGTGAAGGACAACGACATGAACTTCCCGCCCGAGTGGCGGCTGAGCCGCTCGGGTCGCGCCAAGCCCTGAGGCGGCACCGCCATGTCGGCACTGAACGGCATCCGGATCGTCGAACTGGCAGAGACGGTGGCCGGGGAGTACTGCGGCAAGCTGCTCGCCGACTTCGGCGCCGATGTCGTCAAGGTCGAGAAGCCCGGGTGGGGCAGCTCCACCAGGGCCATGACGCCGGGCAGCCTGTTCGCGTACCTGAACACGAACAAGAAGTCCGTCGTCGTCCTCGACGACCCGACACTCGACGGCATCATCGACTCGGCACATGCGGTCATCGGCGACCATACGTCGCTGTCCGAGCTGGCAGGTCAGCATCCCGACGTGGTCGTCTGTTCCGTCACCCCGTTCGGCCATGACGCGCCGGCCGAGATGCAAAACGCCAAGAGCATCAACGCGTTCCACGCCAGCGGCTGGGGCTTCCACACGCCCAGCCACGCTGACCCGACGATGCCTCCCCTGAAGGGGCCTGGCCGATTCCTGACCGATTACGAAGCCGGCCTCGACGCGGCACTCTGCGTTGCGTCGTGTTTGTTCGCGCAACTGCACCACGGCCGCGGCGAATTCGTCGACGTCTCCGCGCACGCGGTGCTGGTGTCCCGGGCCGGCTGCATACTCGGCCGGTTCATCGCCGGTGAGATCGCGCCCGAGGGCACCCGCGACGACTACGACCAGCAGGGGCCGGCGTCGTTCTTCGCCTGCAGCGACGGGCACGTCTACCTCTACATGACCAACGGGCACCACTGGGTTGCGCTCAAGGAGCTGATGGACAGACCGTCGTGGCTGGACGAGTTCGACGACGACTGGCTCGAGTTCTCCGTGACGCCCGAGAAGGTAGCGAGGTTTCACCGTGGGTTCGCCCCGTGGATTCGGGACAAGGAGAAGAACGCCGTCGCCGAAAAGGCTCAGCGGCTCGGCGTGCCGCTCGTCCCCGTCTACGCCGTCGACGAGCTGTCATCGTTGCAGCAATACCGCCATCGCCGGTTCTTCCGCGACGTCTCGCATCCGGTGCTCGGCTCGGCGGCCTATCCGACGGTGCCCTACCTGTTGAGTGAATCACCCGCTGAGATCGTCTGCTGCCTGATGCCCGACAACGTTCGATCACCGGAGTTCCTTGACCGCCTCGCCGTCGAGGCGCCGCAGGTGCTGCAAGGAGAATCCGCGATCTGGAGCCATCTCACCGATGCGAAGGATTACCTCGCCCTCTCCCGCTGGAACGCGAACGTCGACAACGCGTGGTTCTGGACAGAAGACGGCCTGCTGCGTTGCGGCCTGATGGACTGGGGCTGCGTCACCCTGTTGAACCTTGCGATGGCGATCTGGGGTGCCATGTCGGGTGCAGAGACTGAGCTGTGGGACAACCACTTCGACGAGTTTCTGGCGTTGTTCTGCGACGAGGTGCACTCATCAGGTGGGCCGAAGTTGGATCCCGCTCAACTGGAAAGACAGGTGCTGCTGTACGCCGCGCTGATGGGCATCACCTGGCTGTTCAACGTGCCCGCGCTGATCCGTGCGAAAGTACCGGACGACGGTGCCGACACGCAGCGCACTCATCCGGCCATCAAGGACGACGAAGGCGTGCGTGCGCCGCTGCAAATGCTCACCAATGTGCTGAACCTCTGGGAGTCAAGGGATCTCAGTAAGGCATTGAGCGAGCTCACCTAATCGCGGGCCGGCCGATGAGCGCGCGCCTGTTCCCGCAAGTCGTGGGCGTAGTAGACGAAGCCATTGATGTCGCGTTGCGGGATGTTGAAGCCGAACCAGCCGCTCTCGTTCCAGTCATCGTCGTCGCCCGCCGGATGGAAGACCTCGTCGGCCGCGCCGCCCTCAGGCGCCATAGGGCGCGTACGGGTAGTCGGTGATGCGGTACCAGCCCTCGTCGGTGGTCACGACGATCTCCTCGCTGCGATACCCGCCTGTGCCGTCCCGCCAGACCATCGGCTCCAGCACCAGTGCCATACCGACCGGGAAGACGAAGTTGTCGTCGAACTCCTCACCGAGATCGGTTCCGATGAACGGCGCTTCGGCGGGATAGGTGCCGATGCCGTGCCCCAGATAGAAGTGCGGCAGCCACGGCTTGGATCCGCCGTTCGCCGCGATCGCCGCACGGGCCAGATCGCCTGACGTCGCCCCAGCCTTGGTGACGGCAAGCACCGCGTCCAGGATCGTTCGCCACTGCGCGAACTGGTACTGCTGCTGCGCCGACGGGCCGTCGCCGACCAGCCACGTCCTGCCGAAATCCGAACAGTAGCCGGCATATGAGATGCTCACGTCGGTCCACAGCACATCACCGCCGTTGAGTTCCCGTTCGGTCGTCAGCAGTGGCAGCGCGAGGTCACCGTGAATCGTCCACACACCAGTTGCCCGCGAGCTCGGCATCACTTGCCAGATCGGATCGAGCATGTTGGCCGTCGCACCGAGCTCGAAGGCCTGTCGCGCGAAGGCCGCAGACAGGTCGATCTGTCGCACGCCCGGCACGAGTTGCTTCTGGATGCCGACCATGGCCGATTCGGTGATTCGACATGCCTTGCGAATGCATGACACCTCGTCCTGCGTCTTGACCAGCTGGGCCGCGGCGACGACGAGGGTCGCGTCGGACGGAGGGCCGCCGGGAAACAGCCGGTCCGCGTCACGTCGCATCGCTCCGGACAGCTCGTCGACGGCCACGTTGGCGCCCTGCGGGATCAGCTCGGCGGTGATACGCGCGAATTGCTGGACGCCTTCGTCGAATTCGAGATAGACCGGGCCGTGCAGATGATCGGTCGGGACCTGGAACTCGGACGCCGCGCCCTCACGCATGGGCATGAACAGGTGCGGGTGTTCATCGCTTGCCAGAACGAGCGCAACCGGACGCTCCACATGACCAAGGCCCGCGTCGAGCATCGGCCAACTCGCACCCGTCGCGTACGTCACGTGCCCGTTCAACAACAACATCAGGGCGTCGACGCCCTGGTCGGTCATCGCCGCGCGGAGGCGGACACCGATATCGCGATACATGCGCGCGCGGTCGGGCGTCTCGGGAATCGTCTCGACTGTCGTTGTCATGACAGGCCGAGAAAGTCGTGATGTTGGCGCTGGCGATCTTCGCGGCGTTCTCGGATCCGACCGGAGAGGTCCGGAACTGTGAGGTTCGGGCCGCCGTTCACCAGGTGACCGGCAACTCGTAGAGGCCGTATGCGAGTGCGTCGTGTTTGAATGGCAGCTCGTCGATCGGCACGGCCAGCCGAAGCGTGGGAACGCGCCGCAGCAGCGTCGGCAGCACGATCTGCAACTCCATGCGAGCCAGCTGCTGACCGACGCACTGATGACGCCCGTAGCCGAACCCGACATGCGGGCCGTCGTCGCGGCTCAGATCGAGACGGTCAGGTTCGGGGAACTGACGCGCATCCCAATTTGCCGGTGCCACATCAAGAATTATGCCGTCGCCCGCCCGGATCACTTCACCGCCGACCTCGATGTCCTCGTCGGCGATGCGCCGCTGGCCGGTCTGGATGATGCTGCAGTAACGCATCAGTTCCTCGACCGCGGCGGCGATCACCTTCGGGTCGTCGGCGTCGCGCAGCAGCGCCATCTGGGCGGGGTGCTCGAGCAGCGCCACGATGCTGACGCCGATCTGGCCTGCGGTCGTCTCGTGTCCGGCGATCAGCACACCGGTCGCCAGCTGAGCCGCCTCCCGCACGCTGATTTCCTCGGCCTTCACCCGCTCGGCGAGATCGGACACCAGGTCCTCGCTCGGGTCGTCGATCTTCGTGCGGACGAGGTTGGCCAGGTACTTGGCGAGGGCGCCCGCGCCCTGGGCCGATTCCTCCGCGGTGGCGTACCGGCTCATGCCCTTGTTGGCCTGCTCCTGGAAAAACTCGGCGTCGTAAGGGACACCGAGCATTTCGCTGATCACCAGCGACGGAATCGCCAGCGCCAGGCTTTCGACGAGATCGACGGGTTTCGGTCCGGACAGGATCTCGTCGATGTGCTGGTCGGTGATCCGCTGCACGGCGGGCCGCAGCGCCTCGACACGTTTGTACGTGAACGGACGCGACAGCATCCGGCGGAACCGGGTGTGCTCCTCGGCGTCTTGCGGTGAACACCGACCGCGGCCGCTTGTCCACCGTCGCCAGCATTCCCTCGTTCCAGTGCGGGTATCCGGGTTTGCGGTCGTCGACGCTCGCGCACCCATCGGCGAAGAGCGACCGGATCGCCTCGTAGCCGGTGATGAGCCACGGCGTGCTGCCGTCCCAGATGCGCACGCGGAAAAGCTGTTCGGTGGCGCTGCGCTCGAGCACCTGCGGCGGCGGAGCGAAGGGGCAGCCGGCCGCGCGCGGCGTCGGGAAGTCGAGGATCTCAGACATTGCGCACCACGTCGGCGGGGCCGGCAAGGCGGAGCACGTCGGCGGGGCCGACAAGGCGGACCACGTCGGCGGGGCCGACAAGGCGGACCTGCGCCTGCCAGAGGCCGACGATCGCGTCGATGAGACCTTCGGCCGCGACGGGCCAGCTCGACCTGGCTGCCGGCCCGTGTTCGGCCAGTTCGCCTTCGTGTTCGGCACAGGTATGCATCAACAGGTTGCGCGCCATCACGATTCGTTCGATGCGCACGCGTTTCGGTAGGTCGGGCAGGCAGTCGTTGATGCCGTTGATCGCAGCGACGAGCTCGGGTGATGTCAGCGCGTCCTTGGTGACGACCTGGCGGTAGGACGGATCGGCCATCGCCTGCGCCGCGAACCGCGCGTACCAGCTCGGGCTGCCGAGGGCCGTCAGGTGATCGGTAAGCGGCAGGACGAGCGTGCCCACCCAGTCGCGCAGCTCGGTCGAACCCGTGACGTCGGCCAACATCCTGCCGCGCAACTCCTCGATCGGTGCGCGATGCTTGCTTTCGATGGCCCTCAACAGGTCCGTCCGGGTGCCGAAGTGGTAGCACGCCGCGGCGTTGTTGCCCTGGTTGGCGGCCTCGCTGATCTGCCGGTTCGACACGGCGTACATCCCGCGTTCGGCGAACAACCGCTCCGCCGCGAGTAGCAGCGCCTCCCTGGTCGCGGTCGAACGGTCGCTGCTCAAGACTCTGGCTGCCGTCACCGCCTCAGTAGACATCTCGGCACGGTTTAAATCAAGCGGTTTATTTAAGTGGATGACCATCCGACTTCGCGCAGAAACTCCTGCGTGTGGGCGATGCGGCCGGTCAGCGTCGTCGGGTTGCCGGTGCACAGCAGGAACGCGGTCTCGGTGATGAGTTCGATGCCCTCGGTGTCGGTCTTGGCCAGATCCAGCGCGCCCGCCCCTTCCGTGGCGACCGGATTCGTCGGCGCCGCGGCGTTGACGGCGATCCCGTCGCCGTACAACTCGGCGGCGAGGCTCTTCGTCAGCCGGTTGAGCGCGGCCTTGACCGTGCCGTAGACGCCGAAGCCCGCGACGCGGTCGAATTCGGAGAACGGCGGGCCGTCGGGTAGGTCGCCCCCGACCGATGTCACGTTGAGCACCCACCCGCGGCCACGCTCACGCATGGCCGGGATCGCCAGCTGCGTCAGGTGCAACGGTGCCAGCACGTGCATCTCCATCATCAGCCTCACCCGCCGCTCCGGGAACTCGTCGAGGGGCCGCAGAAAGGTGACGGCGGCGTTGTTGACGAGGATGTCGGGCGCGCCGACGCGTTCGACGACCTCGCCGAACAGGCGCTCGCGGTCCTCGGCCTTCGACAGGTCGGCCTGGATGGCGACCCCCGATCCGCCCGCCGCCTCGATCTCGTCGAGCGTCTGGCGAAGCGAGCCTTTGGATTTCGGGTCTGGCTCCATGGTTCGTGCGGTCAGCGCCACGGTGGCGCCCTCGGCGGCCAGCCGCTGCGCGATCGCCTTGCCCAGGCCTCGGCTGGTGCCGGTGACCAGGGCCACCTTGCCGTCACACGGCATCGGACGTCCGCGGCTCACGTGCGTGGAACCCCGGCCAGCTTGTCGGCGAACTTCTTTTCGGCAGCCTCCCGCAGCCGCAACAGGTGCTCGGAGGGAAAGACGTCAGGAGCGGGCTTGTAGTCCTTGAGCAGCAGCCGCGCCAGCGTCACCTTGTGCACTTCGGTCGGCCCGTCGGCGAGCCCGAGCACGAACGACTCCACCAGGTACTGCACGAACGGCATCTCATGGGTGGTGCCCAGCGAGCCGTGCAACTGCAGCGCCCTGGCCGACACGTCGTGCAGCACCTTCTGCATCATCGCCTTGACCGCCGAGATGTCGGCTCTCACCGCCTTGTAGTCGTTGTGCTGGTCGATCTTCCACGCGGTTTGCAGGGTCAGCAGCCGGAACGCCTCGATCTCCATCCAAGAGTCGGCGACCATTTCCTGCACGAGCTGCTTGTTGGACAGCAGGTCGCCCTGGGTGTATCGCGACACGGCGCGCTCGCAGATCATGTCGAAGATGCGTCGGACCAGCCCGACCGTGCGCATGGCGTGGTGAATGCGTCCGCCGCCGAGTCGTGTCTGGGCGACGACGAACGCGCCGCCGCGCGGTCCGAGCATGTGATCGTTGCGGACGCGGACGTTCTCGTATCGCACGTAACCTTCCCGGCCGCCGCCACCGAACGGCTGATAGCCGAGGCCGACGTCGCGCAGCACGTTGATGCCCGACGTGTCGCCGGGGACGACGAACATCGAATAGCGTTCGTAGGGTGGCGCATCCGGATCGGTCAACGCCATCACGATGATGAAGGATGCCATCGACGCGAATGACGAGAACCACTTCTCGCCGTTGATCACCCAGTGATCGCCGTCCTGCACAGCGGTGGTGGTGAACACCTTCGGATCGGCGCCGCCCTGTGGTTCAGTCATCGAGAAGCAAGACACGATGCGGTTGTCCAGCAGCGGCTCCAGGTAGCGCTGCTTCAGCTCGGGTGTCCCGTAGTGCGCGAGAATCTCGCTGTTGCCGGAATCGGGTGCCTGCGAGCCGAATACGATCGGTGCGCACTCGGAGCGGCCGAGTATCTCGTTGAGCAGCGCCAGCTTGACCTGACCGAAACCGGGCCCGCCGAGATGCGGGCCGAGGTGCGTGGCCCACAGCCCACGGCCCTTGACGATCTGCTGCAGCGGCGGGATGAGCGCTTGGCGCACCGGGTCGTTGAGGTCGTGTGACTCCTTGACGACCAGGTCGATCGGCTCGCACTCCGAGCGCACGAACTGCTCGACCCAGGTCAGCTGCTCCGCCCATTCCGGGTCGGTCGAGAAGTCCCACGCCATCGCTCGTCCTTCCTTCGAAGTTCAGTCGCTGCTCTGTCGCGCGACACCTGATGCGAGAAGTTCCGCGATCGCCTTGTCGTCCATCCCCAGCCCGCCCAGCACGTCGCGGGTATGGTCGCCGGGCAGCGACGGGCCGGTCGGTGTCGGAGGCGAAGTCCGCGAGAACCGCGGCGCCGGTGCCGGTTGCACCACGCCGTCGATTTCGACGAAGGTGCCACGGGCCACGTTGTGCGGATGCCGCGGTGCTTCGGCGAGGCTGAGCACGGGTGTGGCACAGCATCCCGGAGAACTGAGCAGTTCTTCCCACTCCGTGCGCGACTTCTCGCGAAACCGCGCCGCCAGCACCGCCCGGTGACCTTCCCATGCCGTCGGATCGTTCGCGTCCTGCGGGATGTCGACGCCGAGGCGCTGACACAACTCGGCGTAGAACTGGGGCTCCATGGCCCCGACCGCGACATGCCTCTCGTCAGCGGTTGCGTAGACACCGTAGTAGTGCGCCGCACCATCCAGTACGTTGTCGTACCGCTGATCCCGCCATGTGCCCGCCGCCACCATGCCGTAGTACGGGGCCATCAGCGTGGCAGCGCCGTCGACCATCGCAACGTCGACGACCTGGCCCTCCTGCGAAGCCCGTGCCTCCAGGATGGCGCTGAGCAACCCGACGGCCAGCAGCATGCCACCGCCGCCGTAATCGCCGACCAGGTTCAGCGGCGGCACCGGCGCGAAGGCGGTGCCGATCCCGTGCAGCGCGCCTGCGAGCGCGATGTAGTTGATGTCGTGGCCGGCGCGCTCAGCGTACGGCCCGTCCTGTCCGTAACCGGTCATCCGGGCGTACACCAGCCGCGGGTTGCGCTCGTGCAGATCGTCGGGCCCGATGCCGCGCCGCTCAGCCACACCGGGTCGGAACACCTCGACGAACGCGTCGGCGTTCTCGACCAGCTTCAACAGGATCGCCCGGCCCGCAGCGTCTTTGACGTCCAGCGCGATGGAACGCTGGCTGCGCCGGACGGTGTAGTCGATGGGCAGCGGACCGTCGACCGCACGCGGAATGTCGACACGCACGACGTCCGCGCCGAGGTCACCGAGCAACATGCCGCAGAACGGGCCCGGTCCGAGACCGCCCATCGTCACGATCCGGACGCCGTGCAGCGGTCCGCTCACTACGACCACTTCTGCCGTCGGGCAGCCGCGTCGTCGGTGGCGTGGCTCAGCACTTGATTGCGGTTCTCCAGTTCCACGGCCGCATCGAGTCCCGAGGCGTCGGTGTTGACCTGTAGCGCACGCTTGGTCAGTTGCACTCCCAGCGGCGACAATTCGGCGATCGCGGCCGCAATCTCGGCGGCGCGGTCGGCCAGCCGGTCCGGTTCTACCAGCTCGCTCACCAGCCCGCGGCGGTCGGCTTCGTCTGCTGTCACGGTGCGACCGGTCAGCATCCAGTCGGCGGCCACGCTGGTTCCGACGATCCTCGGAAGGTGGTAACTCATTCCCATCTCGGCGCCGGACAGCCCGAGAAGAATCGCGGCATTGCCGAATGTTGCCGCGCCGGAGCAGATCCGGATGTCGGCGGCCAGGCACAGCGCGAGCCCGCCGCCGACGCACGGACCGTTGACCGCGGCGATGACGGGTTGCGGCAGATCCCGGATCGCCTGCGGCAGCGCCGCCATCGACTCCTGGAATCGCAGCCGGTCGATCGCGGGATCGTCTGGCGTGGGCACATCGGGCCCGAAATCGCGCATGTCGATGCCCGAACAGAAGCCGCGACCGGCGCCGGTCATGACGACGGCGTTGACGTCGTCGCCCACCGCCTCAAGCGTCTCGATGAGTTCGCGCCGCATCACTGCGTTGATCGCGTTCAGCCGCTTGGGCCGGTTCAGCGTCACGACAAGCACGCCCGCGTGCGGCCGTTCGACGAGCAGCGTCTCGGTCACCGAACTCAGCGCCGCGGCAAGCCGAGCACCTGCGTGGCGATGATGTTGCGCTGGATCTCGGACGTGCCGCCCGCGATCGTCCCGCCGAAGCTGCGTGCGTAGCGCTCGAACCAGCTGGCGAAGTAGTGGTCGAGGTTCATGTGCTCGTAGGGGCCCGTCGTCGCCGGATGAATGAGCCCGTCGGACCCCGCGGCAGTCAGCGCGTTCTCGAGCGCCTGCCGCTCCGCCTCGGACCCGAAGAGCTTGAGCACCGAGACCGAGGCGGTGTCCATCTCGCCGCGGGCGGCCTTGGCCAGCGCCGCTGATCCCATCGCCCGCAAGGCCAGGTAGTCCATGATCGTGGTGGCGTACTGGTCGCGCTGTACCTCGCCGCGCGGCCGGAAGTCGGCGATCATGTTGTCGATCCGGTCGGCGAAGCCCAGCCACATCATCGTGCGCTCGTGTCCGAGTGAGCCGTTGGCCACACCCCACCCTCCGTTGAGTGGTCCGACGAGGTTCTCGGCGGGAACCCTGGCGTCGGTGAAGAACACCTCGTTGAAGTCCAGGTTGTCTTCAGCGCACATATCGGCGAACGGGCGGCAGACCACCCCCGGCGTGTCGGTAGGGATGATCAAGGCACTGATCCCCTTGTGCTTGGGAGCATCCGGGTCGGTGCGCACGAACGCGAGCAGGAAGTCGGCGTCATGGGCGCCGGAGGTCCACACCTTCTGGCCATTGACGACGAAGTGCTCGCCGTCGGCCACGGCGCGGGTGCGCAGCGACGCCAGATCGGAGCCCGCACTGGGCTCGCTCATCCCCAGCGACGCGGTGAGCTCACCCCTGAGCACGGGTACCGCCCAGCGGTGCTTCTGCTCGTCGGATCCGAACGAGATCAGCGATGCGGCAATGATATTGACGCCCTGGGGATTCATGCTGTGGTAGATGCGGCGGCGGCACAGCTCGTCGAGATGGACGAACGACTGCAGCACCGTCGCGTTGCGGCCACCGAACTCCGGCGGCTGGGCGGGCAGCAACCAGCCGTTGTCGAACAGCAGCCGCTGCCAGTCGCGCGACCACTGCGGCATGTGCGACACCGACCGCGGCCGCTCCAGCGTCTCGGCCTCCGACGGGAGATGCTCGTCGAGGAACGCCGAGAACTCGGCGCGGAAGTCCTCGACGTCGGAATCAAAAGTCAGCTGCATCGAACTCCTCCGCGATCACCGCGCGATGTTCGGCCGCACCGCCGAGCAGCAACTCGCCCGCCTTGGCCCGCTTCAGGGCGAACTGAAGGTCGTTTTCCCACGTGAATCCCATGGCGCCGAACAGCTGAAGGCCGTGCCGGAACACGATGGCCTGGCACTCCCCCGCCGCGGCCTTGGCCATGGCAGCCGCGAGACGACGGCGCGGATCGTCGGCCGAGATGGTCAGCGCCGCGAAGTACGACAGTGCGCGGGCGCGCTCGGTGGCCACATGCATGTCGACGGCCTTGTGCTGCACGGCCTGGAAGGAGCCGATCGCGACGCCGAACTGCTGGCGCTGCTTCACGTGCTCAAGCGCGAGGTCGATGATGCGCTGGCAAGCGCCGACCGTGGTGATGGCGATCCCGGTGAGCGCCAGATGGCGAGCCTTCTCCGGATCGGTGTGCAGCCGTTCGGTGTCGGCCAGCCGGACGCCCGCCAAGGACACGTCGGCGATGTGGAGCACCGGATCGAAGACCTTGCTGCGCCGGACCGTCGCCTTGTCGGCGTCGACGAGGAAGACACCGCCGTCGGTGACCACGGCGAGCCGTTGCGCCCGGTCGGCGTCGAGCACGTGGCGTGCCGTTCCGTCGAGCACCCAGCCATCGGCATCGCGGTAGGCGTTGATGCCGTCGTAGATCGCCGCACCGGCCTGCTGGGGGTCGAAGCGGTCGCCGACCAGCGGCGCGAACTGGGTCAATGTCGCCAAGAACGGCGTCGGATCGGTGGCGCGGCCGAGCTCTTCGAGCACGATTGCCAGCTCGACGGCATTCTCCGGATCGGTCAGCTCGGTCCAGCCCGCGTCGATGTAGGCCTGCCACAGCGGCGCCGGGTCCACGCCGTTCTCCGCGACCTCACGGACCAGGGACGGCGGGCACTGCTTCCCCACCGCGTCGCGGACGGTGTCCTGCCACAGCCGCTGATCTGCATCGAACTCGAGTAGCATCCGGCGCCTCCTGGTGCGATTGCCCGTCGCGGACGAGAATAACATTCTCCTTAGATGCCGTAACTGTTCTCGATTAGCGACTACCACGTTTCGCTCCAGGGCTGCCGTGCACGTCACCAGCGCGCACCCTGACCTGCGGAGAAGTAAGCGTTACGCTTGAGAACCCAATTCTTGCCATTGAAGAACTTGGCTTTACACTGGCTGTATGTCCGGTCCCGACCGGCAGACATCGGAGGCCATCAGTGATCCAACATCCTGACGGGGCTGCGTCGGATAAGACGCCCGTCATCGACGCCAGCGTGCACATCTTCGCCCAGTCGAACAAGGACCTCCGCAAGAACTTCATGGCCGAGCCGTACCGCAGCCGTGGCTTCCCCGACTACGAGATGGACTGGTACGGCGCACCCGGCGGCGAGTACGCAAAGGGCACCGAGGGCCCAGACGGCCAGTACCCCGGTTCGGACCCGGAGGTCGTCGGACGGCACCTGTTCGACGACCGCGGTGTCGACGTCGCGATCCTGCACCCCATGACGCGCGGCATCATGCCGGACCGGCACCTCGGAACGGCCATCGCCGCGGGCCACAACGAAATGCTGGTGACGCGCTGGCTCGACGAGGGCTCCTACCGCGACCGGTTCCGCGGCACCATCAGGGTCAATCCGGACGACATCGCCGGAGCGCTGCGCGAGATCGACACGTACAAGGACCACCCCCGGGTAGTGCAGATCGGCGTCCCCCTGCAATCGCGTGAGGTCTACGGGAAGCCGCAGTACTGGCCGTTGTGGGAGGCGGCGGTCGACGCCGGCTTGCCGGTTGCCGTGCACATCGAGGTGGGCGCGGGAATTCAGTTCGCGCCGACGCCGTCGGGCGTCACGAGAACCTACGAGCAGTACGTCAGCTTCATGGCGCTGAACTACCTGTACCACCTGATGAACATGATCGCCGAGGGGGTATTCGAAAGGATGCCCGATCTGAAGTTCGTCTGGGCGGACGGCGCCGCCGACCTGTTGACACCCTTCATCTGGCGGATGGACTGCTTCGGACGCCCGCACCTCGAACAGACGCCGTGGGCCCCGAAGATGCCGAGCGACTACCTGCCCGGCCATGTCTTCTTCATCCAGGGCGCCGTGGACGGCCCCGGCGACGTCGACTTCGCCGGCGAGTGGTCGGCCTTCACCGGCAAGGACGACATGGTGATGTACGGGTCCAGCTACCCGCACTGGCAGGCCAACGAGCTGACGGTGCCGAGCGCGTATACGGCCGAACAGCGCGACAAGCTGTGCTGGCGCAACGCCGCAGAGCTGTACGGGATAGACGTCGGTGCCGGTGTCGGCGCAGAGTGATAGCTACAGGCTTCGATAGAGGGAGACCACGATGACGGTCACAACCACAGAGCGCAGGCCCGCGGCCGAGCGCATTGCCGTTCGGTGCGTCGATTCCGACGTCCATCCGGTGCCCCGAAGCGGCGAGCTGACGCAGTACATTCCCGAACCGTGGCGCAGTAAGTACTTTCTGACCCGCAAGATCGGCGAGCAGATCTACTACGACGCTCCGGACTACGCCCATGCCTACGCGATGCGCGCCGACACCTTTCCCCCCGACGGCCAGTTTCCCGGCAGCAGTCCGGATCTGGCGTTCAAGCAACTGATCATGGAGGCAGGCGCCGACATCGCGATCCTGGAGCCTGCCGCCTATCCGGCCCGCTTCCGCGAGCCGAACCACGCGATGAGTTGCGCGCTCAACGACTGGCAGGCCAACCACTGGCTGGACAGCCACAACAACTGGCACGAGCGGTGGCGCGGCTCCATCTGCGCGGCGGTCGAGGAGCCCGACGCCGCGGCGCGTGAGATCGAACGCTGGGCCGGGCATCCCTACATGGGCCAGATTCTGATCAAGGCCGAGCCGCGTCCGTCGTGGGGCGACCCCAAGTACGACCCGATCTGGGCTGCCGCGACCAAGCACGACATCACGGTCAGCTGCCACCTGTCCCGCGGCCACCACGAGGAGCTGCCGATTCCACCGGTCGGCTTCCCCAGCTACAACCACGATTTCATGGTCACCTATTCGCTGCTGGCGGCCAATCAGGTGATGAGCCTGATCTTCGACGGGGTCTTCGACCGGTTCCCCACGCTGCGAATCGTGTTCGTGGAGCACGCCTTCACCTGGATCCTGCCGCTGATGTGGCGGATGGACGCCATCTACGAAGCCCGCAAGTCCTGGGTCGAGATCAAGCGCAAACCGTCGGAGTACGTCAAGGACCACATCAAGTTCACGACGCAGCCGCTGGACTACCCCGAGAACAAGACGGAGTTGACGCGGGCGCTCGAGTGGATGGAATGCGAGAAGATCCTGCTGTTCTCGTCGGACTACCCGCACTGGACCTTCGACGACCCGCGCTGGCTGGTGAAGCACCTGCCCGAGCACGCCCGTGAGGCCGTGATGTTCCGCAACGGCATTGCGACGTACCACCTTCCGGAGACGGTCCCGGCCCTCGAGGGCCAAGTGCGGGTGTTCTGACTAGTGCAAGAGGAAACGAAACCGCCCCGGCTGGCGCAGGGGCGTGAGCACGTCGTAGCCACCGTCGACGAGATTCCGCCGGGCAAGCACAAGTTGGTGCCGATCGGCCGCCACGGCGTCGGTGTGTACAACGTCAACGGCACGTTCTACGCGATCGCGAACTACTGTCCGCACGAAGGCGGCCCGCTGTGCTCAGGACGGGCACGTGGCCGAACCGTCGTCGACGAGAAGGTGCCAGGTGATGCCGTCATGGTCCGCGATCTCGAATTCATCTACTGCCCGTGGCATCAATGGGGATTCGAGCTCGCCACCGGTACGACGGCGGTCAAGCCGGAGTGGAGCATCCGCACTTACCCGGTGCGGGTCGTCGGCAACGACGTGCTGGTGATGGCGTGACTACGACCACACAGTCAGCCGGCCCGGCGCTCAAGCGGGGCGAGAAGGTCTTCGAGGTCAACGGCGGCAACGTCGTCTACGAAGCCCTGGGCAAGGAAGGCGAATTCATCGCGCTGACGCCCGGCGGCAGATACAGCAAGGACATCGAAGGCCTGCGGCCGTTGGCCAAGAAGCTGGTCGAGGGCGGCTACCGGGTGCTGCTCTGGGACCGGCCGAACTGCGGGAAGTCCGACGTCCAGTTCTACGGGCAGAGCGAATCACACATGCGTGCAGAGACGTTGCACGCGCTGATCACCGGCCTCGACATCGGCCCGTGCCTCATCGCGGGCGGTTCCGGCGGTGCCCGCGATTCGATGCTGACGACGATGCTGTATCCCGAGATCGTGCGAAAGCTGGTGGTGTGGAACATCGTCGGCGGCGTCTACGGCTCGTTCGCGCTGGGCGCTTACTACGTGATGCCCACCATCCACGCGGCCCGCGCGCTCGGCATGGAAGGTCTGCTGCGCCTGCCCGAGTGGAAGGAACTGATCGCGGAGAATCCGCGCAACAGGGACCGGATACTGGCGCAGGACAGCGATGAATTCCTCAAGGTCATGCTGCGCTGGCTCAACGCCTACGTCCCGAAGCCCGGTCAAACCATCCCCGGTGTGCCCGACGAGATGTTCGACGACATCAAGGTACCCACGTTGATCATCCGCGGCGGCGAGAACGACTGGGACCACCCCAAGCGGACGTCGCTGGAAGTGAGTTGCCTGATCAAGGGCGCGAAACTGATCGACCCGCCGTGGCCCGAGGATGCCTGGGAGCGGGCCAGCGAGGCCCGCGCTCAGGGGAAAGTCAAGCGTTTCAACATGTTCGACACCTGGGTGCAGGCGGCGCCGGCAATCCTGAAGTTCCTGGACAAGTGATGCCGCTACGCCGTTCGAATGTGCACTTCGCAGTTGAGGGAAGCCTCGAGCGCGGTGTGTATTCGGCTTTCCGGCACGCGGTCGAGGTCGGCATTGCGCAGTGTGACATGGACGATGTCCAGGCCGTCGTCTCCCCGTGTGCGGCTGATCTCGCCGGCCAGGCCGAAGCCGGCGAGCACGCCGTGAGCGTCGTCGTCGGTACCCCGGCTCACGTAGGTCACCACACCGGCAGCGGGCTCGGTAGAAAACGCGCTCGCGCACAAGGCAACCGCGTCCTGCTTCAGCTTCTCGGCGTCGCCGCCCATCATCAGCATCTGCACTTCCCGGCGGGCCGCAGGCATCGAGGCGATGTCGTTGTCGAGCAGCTCGATACCCGCGGCGCCGAGGAGAGCGCGGAGGGCCGTCATGCCCTCCGTTAGTTGTTCCGGCGCGAGGCGGCCCGTGGGGTCCACCTGGACACGCACCACCGCGGTCCTCATGTCCGCAACCCTATCCGCGGTCAGGAGGATGCCATGACAGCGACAACCGATCTCGCCGTCACGGTGTGGCCGGGCCTCGAGCCACGGCTGTTGCGACAGGGCGGCGAGGATTACGCCGAATACCGTGACTCGGGCGGTTACCGGCCGCTCGACGATCCGGACGGCCTGCTGAGTCAAATCGATCTGTCCGGCATTCTCGGCCGCGGCGGTGCGGCCTTCCCGCTGGCGGTCAAGCTGAAGACGGTCCGCGCCAACGGCGTCGAGGCCGGCGGAGCGGTGGTGGTCGCCAACGGTGAGGAGGGTGAACCCGCGTCGATCAAGGATCGGTGGCTGCTGCGGCACCGCCCGCACCTGGTGCTCGACGGGCTACGGCTGGCGGCGACGATGGTGTCCGCTGAGCGCGCCCACCTCTATGTCTCCGACCGATGCGCCGCGGAATCGGTGCAGTCCGCGCTCGCCGAGATCGATCAGGACGTGCTCGGGGGTCTGTCCATCTCGATGTTCACCGTGGACCCCGGCTACGTCGCAGGCGAGGAGACGGCCGCCGTGCGCGCACTCAACGGCGGGCCGGCCAAGCCGACCGACAAGCCGCCGCGCCCGTTCGAAGAAGGCGTCGGCCACCTTCCGACGATGGTAAGCAATGTCGAGACGCTCGCACTCGTCCCGTTCATCGCCCGGCACGGTGCCGAGGCATTCCGCGCGCAGGGGACGTCGGCGTCACCGGGAACTTTCCTTGCGACGATCAGCGGTGCGGGCAGGCCGGCTGCGTTGTACGAGCTTCCGCACGGTTTGGCGTTCACCGACCTGCTCGAATTCCATGGCGTGCCGTCAGATCAGGTGCACGGCGTTCTGATGGGCGGCTACTTCGCCGGGCTGCTGAACCGCGATGTCCTCGACATCACGCTCGACCACGAATCATTGCGTCGCCTCGACAGCGGAATGGGCTGCGGCGCGATCACCGTCCTCACCGAGGACTGCCCGGTCGCGGTGGCGGCGTCGGTGATGGCGTACTTCGACCGGGAGAACGCGGGCCAGTGCGGATCGTGTTTCAACGGCACCGCCGCGATGTCGGCAGTGACCGAAGCGCTGCGCGACGGGGTGGCGTCGAACGAGGATCTGGCGCGGTTGGAGCGATGGTCGGTGGTACTGCGCGGCCGTGGCGCCTGCGCGACACTCGATGCCGCGACGAACGTGGCGTCCAGCCTGCTGTCGGCGTTCCCGCAAGTGGTCGACCGCCATCTGAACAACGACTGCGATTCATGCCGCACAGGCGCGTTCAAGGCACTGCGGCCCTACGAGATCGAGGCGGTGATGCCGACATGAGGATTCGTCTCGACCGGACCATGTGCGACGGTTTCGGCCAGTGCGCCAAGCATGCACCGGAATACTTTTCCCTGGACGACTGGGGATACGCCTCACTCGAAGGCAACGGCACCATTCCGCAGGCCGATCGCGACGCGGTGATGCGCGCCCTGCTGGACTGCCCGGTGCACGCCATCATCGAGATGACCGAAGCCCGCGAGCAGTCATCCGGGACTGCCGCACGGGACGCGAGGAGCTGAGGTGGACGTTCCCGGTCGCCCGCTGCCAGAAGTCAACGCACAGAACGAGTTCTTCTGGACCGCAGGCGCCGACGGTGTGCTGCGCATTCAGGAGTGCAGGGACTGCAGTGCGCTGATTCATCCGCCCCGGCCGGTGTGCCGATATTGCCGAGGCCGCAACATGGGCGTGCGCGACGTGTCCGGCGAAGCCACCCTCTCGGCTTTCACCGTCAACCATCGTTTCGGTTTTCCCGATCTGCCACCGCCGTATGTGGTGGCACAGGTCGCGATCGTCGAGGACCCGCGGGTTCGGTTGACCACCAACGTCGTTGACTGCGAACCCGATGAGCTCGAGATCGGTCAGATGCTCGAGGTTCAGTTCGACAAGGCCGAGGACAAGCTCGGCACCGTGTGGTTGCCGGTGTTCAAGCCGACCGTCGAGAAGAAGACCGGGCCGCAGGCCGGCGACGAGATCGCACCGCAGGACTTCGGCAAGCACGTCTCGCCGATGCTCACCAAGGAGAAGTTCGAGGACGCGGCGGCGATCACCGGGATCGGCATGTCGAAGATCGGCAGGCGCCAGATGGTGCCGCCGCTGTCGTTGACCGTCGACGCCTGCCAGCAGGCGGTGGCCGACGCGGGTCTGACGTTCGACGACATCGACGGGCTCTCAACGTATCCGGGCCTTGACATCGCGGGCATGGGCGAAGGTGGGGTCAGCGCGCTGGAGGGTGCGCTGGGTCTGCGTCCGGTGTGGATCAACGGCGGGATGGACACCTTTGGTCCCGGCGGATCGCTGATCGCGGCGGTGATGGCCATCGCCACCGGCATGGCCCGCCACGTGCTGTGCTTCCGCACGCTGTGGGAAGCCACCTTCCAGCAGTTGTTGAAGGAAGGCAAGACATCGCCGCCGGGGGGTGCCCGCACCTCGAGTTGGCAGATGCCCTTCGGCGCGACGTCGGCCGCGCACACACTCGCGTTGAATGCGCAACGCCACTTCCAGCGGTATGGCACAACAAGGGAGACACTGGGCTATATCGCGTTGAATCAGAGGGCGAATGCGGCGCTGAACCCGACGGCGATCTACCGGGACCCGATGACCATGGACGACTACCTCAATGCCCGGATGATCACCACCCCGTTCGGGCTCTATGACTGCGACGTGCCGTGCGACGGCGCCATCGCGGTGGTGGTCTCTGCAGTCGACGTCGCCAGGGACATGCCCCGCAAGCCCGTGCTGTTCGAGGCGGTCGGCACCCAGATCGTCGAGCGCATCGACTGGGACCAGACCACACTGACGCACGAACCTCAGGTACTGGGGCAGTCCGCACACATGTGGACGCGAACGTCGTTGCGGCCCAAGGACGTCGATGTCGCCGAGCTTTACGACGGTTTTACGTTCAACTGCCTGTCGTGGCTGGAGGGGCTCGGCTTCTGCGGGATCGGCGAGGCGAAGGACTTCATCGACGGCGGTAAGGCCATCGCCCGTGACGGTGTCATCCCGCTGAACACCCACGGTGGTCAGCTGTCGCACGGGCGCACCCACGGCATGGGACTGATCCACGAAGCCGTCGTCCAGCTGCGGGGCGAGGCAGGCGAGCGGCAGGTGAAGGACGCCCGCGTCGGGGTGGTCAGCAGCGGCGGTCTCACGCCGAGCGGGGCGATCCTGCTGCGGACGGACCAGTGAGCCTGCATCCACGTCCACGCGTCGTCCTGGTGGACGGTGTGCCGATGTCGGCGTTGATCGCGTCGGTGCCGGAACCGAAGGCTGTGATCGTCGCGATCCACGGGGGCGCCACGTCGGCGGCGTACTTCGACTGCCCGGGACGTCCCGAGTTGTCCCTGTTGCGATCGGCGGCCGCGAACGGCTACACGGCGATCGCTTTGGATCGTCCCGGCTACGGCGCGTCGGCGTTCTACCACGAC
>NZ_JAVHWR010000114.1:0-2917 GCF_032159565.1 Mycobacterium sp. | reverse complement strand
CGGACGCCGCCCGCGTGCCGCAGCACGGCATTGACCACGGCCCGGAACGGTTGGTAGCCCTGCTCGACGAGCTGGTCGGGTCGCCAGGGGGGTTGCGACCAGTCCTGACCGAGCTGGTTGAACTCGTCCGGCGGCGCACCCGCGGTCACGCCGAGCGCGAGGACATCCTGCAGCGCCCACGCGTCGGCACCGTTCGGGTCGACCCCGACGGCGAGGTCGTGCATGATGCCGAGCTCCATGCCCGACCGCTCGGCCGTCGACTGTGCCGTGGCAAGTTGTTCGTCGAGCTGCCACTGCAGCCAGCGGTGGAAATCGACTGCGTCGGCGTGCTTCACGGCGAATTCGGCGACACCGGCGCTCGCCGGATGCTCGAGTTCGTCCGGCCATTGGTGCCAGTCGGGGCCGTGCTTCTCGGCGAGCGCACACCAGACAGCGAAGTCCTCGAGGCTTCGCCCCTCCCGTTCGCGGTACGCCGCATACGCCAGCTCCCTGCCCGCGGATCGCTGGACGGAGTACACCGTCTGCAATGCGGCACGCTTGGCTTTCCACGCAGCGTCGCGGTCGATGAGTTCCTCGCGCCGCCCGCGGTGGCGGAGGTCGGCCCGCGCTTTCCGGATGCGGCCGCGACCGCGAACCTCGGCGTACTCGATGATCGCCTCGGGCCGCAGGTAGAGCGGATTGAAGTAGCGCCGCGACGTTGGCAGGTAGGGCGACGGCTCCATCGGCGCGACCGGCGCGGCGGCGTGCAGCGGATTGACCAGGATGTATCCCGCGCCGTGCTGTGCGCCGGACCACACCGCAAGATCGGCGAGGTCGGTCAAATCGCCGACGTCCCAGGACCTTTCGGACTGCACGCTGTAGAGCTGAGTGGCAAGGCCCCAGGTTCGCTTGGCCCGGAGCCGCGGCGGCAGCTAGAGCTTGGCCGGCACGACGATCACCGGTGTGCTCGATTCCGATGAGCCGGCCTGGATGTACAACCGGTGATAGCCCAGCGGAAGATCGCCGGGCAGCTCGAACGTGGCCTCGCCGACGAGCCGGTCGCCGAGATCATATGGGGGAGTGTGATTTTCAAGCTGACGGAGGCCGGCGCGCACGCTGCCGTCTTCCAGCCGAATCCACAGGCCCACCGGGCTCCCGTGAGTGACGTGCACCCAGAAAGACGATTCGGTCTCGGCGCGGGCGACGATGGTCGGCGGCAGGGACCGACTCCAGTGGTCGCGGTCGTGGGCGGCGAGTGCCGCCGCCCGCTCGTCCTCCGTGGTCGCGGAGACACCGAGCGCCGCGAGCACCGCAACCAAGGTGGTATCGGGTACGTCGACGTGGCGACCCGTCCAGTCCTGGTATTCGGTGGCAACGCCGTGGCGGCGGGCAAGTTCGCCTAGTGACGGCGGGGTTTCGACCATGTCGCTTATCTTGCCCGCCGCTCGCCTCCTCCAACCGACGATGTGCTCCTCGCGCGTCCGCGTCAAACATCGCGGCTCAACAGGTCGTCCCAGGTGTCGCGGCGGACCACCAGTCGCGCCTCGCCGTCGCGGGCGAACACCACGGGCACCCGGCGAGCGCCGTTGTACTGGTTGGACATCGTGTAGCAGTAGGCGCCGGTGACCGGAACCGCGAGCAGGTCGCCGACCGCGGGATCGCGCAGCGCGATGCCGTCGACGAGCCGGTCGCCGGATTCGCAGTGCCGCCCGACCACGGTGACCGTCTCGCCGTCGCCGCCCACCCGGTCGACCAGGGCCGCCTCGAAGCGCTGCCCGGTCAACGAGACCTCGAGGTTGTCGCCCATGCCGCCGTCGACCGCCACATGGGTGATCGCCCCGCGCTTGACCGTCGTGACGCGGTACAGCGTGCACGCACTGGTAGCGACCATGCTGCGGCCCGGCTCGACGATGATCCGGCAGCCGTCGGGCAGCAGAGCCCGGGCCTGCGTCACCATCGCTTCGGCGTAATCGTCGACGCTGGGTGGGTGCTCGTCGTAGGTGTAGCGCACGCCGAGGCCACCGCCGAGGTCGTAGGTCTCGAACGTGCCCAGTTTGGCGATCGGCTCGACGGCGGCGGCCAGCTGCTCGACGTTGAGCAGCTGTGACCCGACATGGGTGTGCACGCCGTCGAGTTGCAGCACCGAGCTTCGCTCGATCCGGGCGATCGCGTCCCGGGCATCGTCGGGCAGCAGGCCGAACTTGGAGCCGGCATGCCCGGTCGCCTGCGAGGCGTGAGTGGCGGCCTCGACGTTGGGAATCACCCGCACCAGGCAGCGCTGCCGGCGCCCGTGCGGCACGATGGGCTCCAGCCGGTCGATGTCGTCGAAGTTGTCGACGACGACGAGCCCGAGGCCGTGCTTGACGGCCAGCCCGAGTTCCTCGTCGGTCTTGGCGTTGCCGTGCAGCACCAGCCGGTCCGGGTCGACGCCCGCCTTGATCGCGGTGAGGATCTCGCCGCCGCCCGCCACGTCGAGGTGCAGGCCCTCCTCGACCATCACCCGCTGAACCGCCGTGCACGGGAACGACTTCGACGCGAACGCCAGATCGCTGCGCGGCCACCGGCTGCGGAACGCGCCGAGGTACGTCCGCGCCCGGTTCCGCAGCGCGTCCTCGGCGACGACGATGGCGGGGGTCCCGAACTCGGCGGCGACATCATCGAGACGACAGCCGCCGACCACAAGGGTGCCGTCGCCGTCGGTTCGCGTGCCCGGCGGGAACAGATTGATCAGTTCCTCCGCGGTCGCCTCGATGCGCATCGCCTCAGCGTCCCACTCCGCCGACGCGGTGGTGGGCGACTCGTCGGTAACGTCGGTGACCATGGCGCTAGGACGAATCGACGACGTCGACGTCGCGGCGCGCGACCGCCGGGCCAGGGTGGCGGTCGCGGCGTTGTTCCTGACCAACGGGGCGCTGTTCGCCAACCTGCTGCCGCGCTA
>NZ_JAVHWR010000072.1:0-41979 GCF_032159565.1 Mycobacterium sp. | reverse complement strand
CGAACTGCTTGTGCGCGGATGCGAAAATGGCACGCTGGGGTGGCAGCGACTCGAACCGTCACTCTGGAGAGGAAATCGTCACGTGAGCGACCAGCGTTACGACGCGCCCGACACCGCCGTGGTGGCGACCGCCGCCGCGGCCGTCGTCGCCCGGTCGCCCCGAGTCGGTTACGTGCCCGCCCGCGCCAACACCGTGCGCGACGCAGTCGCAGTCGCGCTGCTCGTTATCGCGCTGCTTCTGCCGTGGAACCTCGACTTCGGCGTCGGTGTCCCCGTCGGCAACGGGCTGCTGATCGCCCTCGTCGTCGCCGTCACACTGCTCGCCATCCTCGCCGCACTCGCGCCGCACGTCGGCCCGTTCCGGCTCACCGCATCCGACCAGAATGTCCGCCGCACAAGCCGGATCCGGCTGCTGCTCAGCGTCGCCTATCTGGTCGTCGCGATCGGCTTCGTCGCGTATCAGCTGTTGGAGACCTGGCGCGACGGCGGGACCGGGCTGGTGCCGCCGGGGATCGGCCCCGGACTGCTGCTGGGCGTCGGGGGCGCGCTGCTGGCGGCGCAGCCACCGATCACGAGTATCACGCTCGAAGACAACGGCTTTCGGCGCTGGTATGCCGCCGCGCGGGCGCTGGGTGCGCTATCGATTGCGCTCGCGACGCTGTCGGTCGCCTTCAACGTGTACTGGCGGCTGCGGTATCTGTTCGTCACGAACGTCGACTTCGGCGGCAGGGACGTCGCGGTCATCGTCACCACAGTGCTCTACGGCGCGGCGGCGATGGTCGCGTTGGTCATCGCGTCGCGCTGGCTCCTGGAGAAGTCCGCCGCGGCGCGGTTGGCCACCACTGCCCTTGGCGCCTCGGGCGCGCTGGCGGCCACGCTGGTGTGGCTCCTTCCCATCGGCCGTGACATCGACGGCTTCCACGGCATCGCGCAGAACACCTCGACGGCCGCCGTCGGTTACGAGGGCTACCTGTTCTGGGCGGCCGCCGCGGCGATCGTCGCACCGACGACGCTCTACGCCATCTTCCTGGTCAAGCCGCCGACGCTGGGCGCCTACCGCTCGGCCGCGCAGAAATGTCTGACGCTCATCGCGTTCTGGGCGTTCGCCGCGGCCGCGCTGCGCGTCGTCGACTTCGTGATCGCCTTGTCGCTGGATCTGCCCCGCGCCCTGTACGACAGCATCGCGATGACGGTGTTCAACGTCATCACCGGCTTGATCGCGCGGTGGCTGCAGCGCCAACTCGCCAGGGGCGAGCTCGTGTTGACCGTCATCGCGGCGTTCAGCGGGTTGCTGTTCGTGTTCACGGTCGCGAACCTGGCCATCGGCGTCGCGCTCGCCCCCCGTTACGCCGAACTATCGCCCGACGCCGTCTACGGCAACAACCTGGCCCAGCAGATCACCAGCACGTTCGACGTGGTGGTCTGCGCACTGAGCCTCGCCGTGCTGGTCACCATGCTGTTCACCGGACCGCTGGCGGGCTACCTGGTACGCCGGCGCGACGCCCGAATAGCGGCGCCCGCTTCCCCGCCGTCGCCATCAGCCTCTGCGCCGCCGACAGTCGCGCGTCCTTCGCAACCCGCCGCAGTGCCGAAAATCGTTCGACTGAGGGAGGATTCGACGACGGTGCTGGCGGCGCCGCCGACGGAGGAAATCTCCGCGCTTCGCATCCTGCGTCGCGAACCGGCATCCGACCCGACGACCCAGCTCCCCACCCCGCCGAACGAAGCAGGCGAGCAAGCGTCGGGGCCTGTCACCGACGGCTGACCAAGCCGCGTCGTTCTGCCCGCCTTCGAGGCGGTGCGGGACGTACGCGTCACCTCTGGCCGTCCAGCCCTTCAATGATCGATCGCACTGAGTCTGCGGGATTCGGATCGTTCCACGCCGACTGCAGCACCGCACTGGACGTGTTCTGCACGCCGGGCACCGGCTCGACAAGATGGCGACGCATTAAGGCGATCCGGCGAGCACTTTCGTCCGGTTCCTCCCGGCGGCGGAACCACTCCAAGTTCGCCTTCTCGATGGCGTCCTGTTCCGTCGATCCCGTGACGGTCCATCCTCCGCTCGGAAACCACGCTCGCCAGCTGCCATCGCTGAAGTGTTCCGTCTGGGCCGTGAACCGCCAGATCCAGCCCACCCTCGGATCGTCCGCTTCGAGCTCGATAGCGCCACGTGGGGCATTGCGCACTATTTCGTCGGCGTCCTCACCATCGGTGATCGCATGCTCGACGGCTCGGTCCCTCGCCTCTTGCTCGCTGTCGCCGCGCTCCGACCAGTCCCGTGCCGGGATGGAGGCGCGCCACGTGCCGTCCTCCAGCTGTCGAGTCTCGACAATCATTCGCCACAGCTGAGTTGTGTCGGAATCGCTCACTCAGCCGACCCCCGACACGTCGATGGGGGAATCGAATCCATAGGGACCGCCACCGATGTCATAGCCTTCACACCACCAGAAATCGGGACGAGCACTCGGGTAACAGTAGATCAGGTGCGGCGCCGCTGGAAGCGGGCCGACTACACCGGCGTAATCAGCCATCATCGCGCCCGGCCATCGTTGATCGGGGTCTGTCGGAAACCTCAAATCCCCTAAACCTTCTACGGCCTGGGTAATTTTCCTTGCCGCCTCTCTATCGGTGGCCGCCAGCGTGTCGGCCGAGTTCCAGACGCGCCGTGCGTGCGTCACCGCCAATGCTTCTCGTTGATGTCGTGTCGCTGGGGACGGCGTCGTGACCTCGACGATCGATAGGTCCTCTTCGACGTCGAATCCGGCGCTCCGGGCCATCCCGATCTTGTGAAGTGCCACCTGCTTCGCGATTCGAATGTCGACGGCACCTGCACGTGCAGCGGCTGCTGCTGTAGTCAGAAGATCTGCGGCGCCGATTACCACTCGTCGGTCGGCCCCAACTCGCTGAGCGGCTGCATCAGCTGCGGCCCCCTGCCAGGACGTTCCGCCGGGGTGAAATGTTTGTTGAAAGACCGCGGAATAGCAGCCCTCCCACGCTGCTGCGCGTACAGCCAACGCATCCGCGGCCGCTTCGAGATGGCTAACGTCCCAGCCGTGGATCTGGCTGAGCGTGGGCAAAGCGGTCGAAGCTGCCATCGTCACAACACTGTTGGCGCGTCGCCGACGGTGGCGATGCGCTCGCTGGAAGCGCTGTCGCATTCGGCCAGCCGGTTCCCGGCGCTGACGACGGCATGTCCCGTCACGCGCAGCCGCATACTGATCAGGTTTTCGGCTCGACCCGCCAACGTCAGTACAGCTTCTACAGCCGCGGTCGACGATTGAAAACTTGGGCCGCTCTGCTGAGCAGGATGCCCAGCGCTCAACGCTTCTGCCGATCGCTTGCAAGCGGCGCCGAACGCGAAAAGGCCGTCGACATCAGCCCGAATCGTTTCCACATCTCGACCATAAGCCCGTTGCAGGACTCCTCTTCGCGGAGATTTTTCTTCACCTTGTCGAAAGGGACGGCGGTCGTTCTGCCCGCCTTCGAGCGACTTTGTCGCTGAAAGCATTGAATGCCTATCCGGTTAGCGACAATGTCGCCCTGAGGCGGGCAGCTGCGACAGTGCTTCGGTGCGCGGCCGCTCGGGCCGGCGTGACTAGCCTTCGTACTGTGCTCGATTCACTGTGGACCGCCGCCACCCGGCATCCGTTTCTCGATGCGGTGCGCGACGGCGCGATTTTCAACTCGGCGTTCGACCGGTGGCTCGTGCAGGACGCCTTGTTCGTGACCGACCTGCTGACCTTTCAGGCCCGCCTGCTCGCCCGGGCGCCGCGGCCGGCTCAGTCCGTGCTGGTCGGCGGATGTGCGGCGTTGGTTGCGGAGCTCGACTGGTTCGAAGAGCAGGCCGCTCGCCGTCGGCTCGACCTCAGCGCGCCGCCACTGTCGGCGACGCTCGCCTACCGCGGACTGCTTCAGCGACTGGACGCGGCGCCGTACGAGGCCGCGATGACGGCGCTGTGGGTGATTGAACGGGTGTACCTGCTCGCGTGGTCCTCCGCCGCGTCGGACTCGTCCCCGTACGGCGAGTTCGTGGAGCACTGGTCCGCGCCGGCCTTCGCGGACTACGTCGACGCGC
Organism: Mycobacterium sp.; assembly: GCF_032159565.1. Classification (GTDB taxonomy): domain Bacteria; phylum Actinomycetota; class Actinomycetes; order Mycobacteriales; family Mycobacteriaceae; genus Mycobacterium. The sequence goes on along the minus strand of NZ_JAVHWR010000072.1, from coordinate 37,904 downwards.
TCGGGGAGCTGGCCGTCCCGGATAAACATGAGGCGCTGGTCGTCGACGTGCTGTCGCATGAGGTGGCGTTCTGGGACATGGCGCTGGCATGACGCCGTCACCCTTGTTTCGATTGTTTCAATAGCGAGTGGCCGGCGTAGACTGACAACATGACAGCCGCCGTTGCGCCGCTTGCCCGTCAAGTCGCTGCCCGGGCTCAACGAGACAAAGGATTCGCGCAAATCCTTGACGCGCTGCTGGCCGCGCCGGCCGCCCCACAGGGCACGCTCGAACGCATCGCCGCCCGCCAACTGAACACGCAGCGGCGTGGCGCGCTGGTGCAAGAGTTCGTCGACGGCTCGATGCGCACGTCCGACGTACAGGCGCTGCTCGGCGTGAAGACGCCTCAAGCCGTCCATCGGCTCCGGACACGGAAAAAGCTGCTCGGCACCGCCGTTGGCAATCAAACATGGTTTCCTGCATGGCAATTCCACGATGATCGCGTCCGGACGGATCTCCCGAGGATAATCGAGTTACTCGCCCGGTTCACCGACGACGTACTGATCGCCGACCGCATCATGCGTACCAAGCACGATGATCTCGGGGGAAAGTCGATCGCAGAAGCGCTGCGCAACACCAGGACCGCCGAAACGGCGTGGCACGTACTCACGTCCGTCGGTGCCTGATCTCTCCGCCGGTTACCTCGGCCCACTCCCCGACGCCACGCCACCCGGACTTCGACGCCGTTCAGTGCCTGCGGGCACCGAGATTTGGCGACTCGACGCGCAAGCTCCGGCCAAGTGGACGTGGTCCGGCTTTCCGCAACCCCGCTATCGCTTCGACCCCGAATCGGGCGCGTTTCGCACTCGTTACGCAGGCGCAACGCTTGCGGGCGCGTTCAGGGAGCGCTACCGATTCAGCGGCCTCGTCATTCCCGCAGATCACGCAACTCACCGCCTGGTTCGGCTCGTCGCCGCCCGCAACCTGCGTGTCCTGGACCTGCGCACCGAGAAGAACCTCGACGCCCTGCAGGTCGACGACCAGATCAACACCGGCCAGCATCCCGACGTATGGCACACCTGCCATCGGGTGGCCGATGCGGTCAAGCGCTGGTGGACCGACGTCGACGCGATCGTCTACCGCTCCCGCACGACGCCCGAGACGTCGGGCAACTTCGCGTTCTTCGCGATCGACGGGTTCGACGTCGAGTCCCGCGCGCTGAAGGGCCGTGCTGACGTGCTGACCGACCTCGTGCTGAACCACGACTTCACCATCAACTGGGACATCGACTAGGCGTCGGCCGAGGGCAACTGACGCCACTGCCCGTCCGAGTCGGCGGTTTCCTCCGAGGTCACGCTCACCCGATGGCTTCGCCTGATGCTGACGTGGATCTCCTCTGTCTCCTCGAACACCTGGCGCGCGGCCCGCAATGGCCTCGTCGTCGTATCGATGGCGCTGGCGACGATCGGCGGCACGAACGGACGCATCCACCGCACCGCCGCCCCCGCCACACCGGGCACCGTCGGGATCAACGAGCGCTTCTCCCTCGCACCCGCCGACTCGGTCAACGCGGGCAGGTTGTCCGACTCTTCAAGCACTGGCTCGGCCGTCAATTCGGCGACAGCCTCGACGACCCGCTCCGAGGTCACCGGCGTCGGCGCCTCGATCGCTGCGGCGACGCGACGGCGCTGCTCCTCCCGATCGATCTCATTCTGCGCCTCGATCGCCAGGCGGGTACTGGTCAGCTCCTGCTCGGCGCGCAACGTCTCGATGGCGGCGCGCACCTCGGCCCGCTTCACCGCGATCGCCGTATCCGCCTCCAGATCCGCCCGCTCCTGCTGCGCGTGGGCCAACGTGAGCCGATCCTCGGTCGTCTTGGCCCGCGACAGCTTGAGGATCAGCGGCAAGAGGAACAGCACGATGAACAAGCCGGCCAGCAACGCGCGCAACACCGTCGCTCCGGGGCTGTCGAGCGTGTATGCGTTCATCGCCAGCCACCGCGCGCCGAACCCACGGTCGGCAGTCGCCACCGCGGCATCGCGAGCCGTGGTCAGCTTCTGCTGGTCGTCGGCAGCCTCGGCGTCCAAAGCCGGGGCGAGACGGTCGCGCTCGACCACAACCTTGTCGAGCTGCTGTTGGGTGTCCGCGAGAAACCCATTGGCAGTGCGGTTTTCAGGCCCGGCGCCGGGCTGTCCGGTGATGTGTGTCTGCGGGCAGGCCGGCGACGGGTTGAATTCGCAGCGCGCGACGACCAACGCTTCGTCGCGTCGGCGGCCGGCGTCCACCACAGCGTCATCGAGAGCCGTGCGTGCCTGACGCGTCTGCTCGAGGTCGGCCGACGCGGCCACGACGGGGGGTGCGGAATCGGCGGCGCGCGCCGCCTGCTCGTCGAGTCGGCGATCGCTCGAGCCCGCGAAGATCAGCATCGCGGCCAGCTCGCCGACGACGACACCCATGACGACCACGGCGATGGCATACGCCAATGCGCGCGGCCATGTGACAACAGCATTGAAACGATTGGTGGACATCGGATCTCCATAAACTGGATTACGTTGGACGCGGCGGAATTCTCACGCCGGGGCGGGGTGATCAGATCTTCTCATACCCGCCGTCGCTCCCGCACCTCCTGGCGGTACTGCTCGACGTGTAGCCGATACCACATAGTGGGTAACCCCGCCGCAAGGGAGGTGCTCGTGGGGAGTCGGTTGATCAGCCTGGCAGCAGCGCTTGCGGTAATGACCGTGACCGCCGGGTGTGGGCTGACCGGCACAGAACCGACCGAACCGTCTCCCGGTCGCGTCACCGTCGGCGACGAGTCGCGGCAGACGCAATCCGTCGCCTGTACTCAGAACGAATGGGACTTGACGATCGTCGCGCGCACCGACTCCGGACGCGCCCGAGCCGCCCTGCAGATCGGCGGCCAGCAGCCAGTCGTCAGGACCGTCAACATCGATGACTTCGACGGCCTCAACGGCGTCGCAGGCAGTGGTGTCGGCAAGGCCGAGGCCGCCGTCAACGGCAATGGCCGCTACACGATCACCGGCACCGCCGTCATCACCGACGCGGCACATCCAGCCAAGTCGACGGACATGCCGTTCAAGATCGAAGCGCCCTGCTGAGTGCGGCAGTAGCATCCCGTCAGTGTCGACGGATGCTCGTACCGATGGCCGGGAAACATACGTCTCGGGCCTCGCGGCCGCGATGACGGTCATCGCCATGGGCCTCGGCTATGCCATTTCGATTGGCGACCCGACGCTCTTCTCGGCGAACCTGCAGGTCATCTCCAGCGGCTTGCAGTTCTCCGGCAGCACCGCCACCTTCGTCGCCAGCCTGGCCACCCTCACCATGGCCGCCGCCGTGCTCAGCGCCGGCGCGCTGGGCGATCTGTACGGCATGCGACGCATGTACCTGATCGGACTGGCCGGCGCGATCGCCTTCAGCGCGCTGGCCGCCGCCGCGCCGATGCCGGCGGTGTTGATGATCGCCCGCGCCGGTGTCGGGATCACCCTGGCCTTCCTGATCGGCCTGTCGCTGGCGATCACCAACGCGGTCTTCCCACCCGGCCGACGGGCCGCGGCCATCGCCGCGTATTTCGGTGTGGGATACGCCGTCGCCACCCCGCTGCCCGCGCTCAGCGGCGCGCTCGCGCATGCAATCAACTGGCGCGCATGCTTTTTCGTCGTGCCGCTGATCGCCGCGGTCGGGTTGGCCATCACCTGGCGCTACGTGCCCGAGACGATGCGCACCAGCCGCCGGCTGGATCTGCCCGGCTTGGCGCTGTTCGCGGTCGCGCTGCTGGGCCTGATCTTCGGTACCTCGCGGATGGAGACGGGCATCGACAGCGTCGGTCTCGCCTCCATCGCGGTGGGCCTGGCGGCCGGTTGTGGCTTCGTATTCCAAGAGCGCCGCACGCCGGATCCGGCGCTGGACATGTGCGTCTTCCGCTCGGGCCGGTTCAATGCGGCCGTCACCGCCGGAGTGGTGTTCAACATCGTGCTCGGCGGGTCGATGGTCCTGCTGGCGTTCTATCTCGTCACCATTCGCAAGGAGTCGCATGAGCTCTTCGGGCTGCTCTTGATTCCTGCCACCGCGATGGCGGCGCTGTCCGCGACCGCCGCAGGCCCTGCCGCGAACCGCTTCGGCGCTCGCACGGTGCTCGTCGCCGGGCTCACCACCATGCTCGCCGGCCTGCTGGTGCTGAGGTCCTTCGACCTGCACACGTCTCGACCGGTGGTCTTTGTCACCACGGCGCTCATCGTGGTCGGCGGCGCACTGGTCACCACACCGCAGGCCACGATCATGATGGGCAGCGCGCCGGCTCGCCTCGGCGGTGCCGTCTCCGCCGTCAAGAGCGCCGTCAACGAAGGGGGTTACTCGCTCGGGCCGGCCCTCTTCGCACTCGTGGGCATCAACCTCTTCCTCACCGACAGCGTGCACGACCTCTCCAAATCCGGGATCACCCGTGCGGAGACGCGCGAGGCGTTGCTGACGGTCCACGGCGGCCGCGGTGCCCATCTGGTCAACCCGGAGCAGGCACGACTGGTGGTCGACCAGGCGCCGCAGAACGCGGTCGACGCGATTCACACGTTGAGTTTGATCATGGCCGTCGGGCCGATTGCGGCAATCATTCTGGCGCTGTTGCTGATCAAGCCTTCGGCCGAGACCAACTAACCCGTGCGCGCCCGGGTCCGCAGCGCCGCCGACAGGAGTAGGGTCAGACTGAATCGGGACCAACCAGGCCCCCACGATCAAGGGGCCCTCGATGTCGGATAAGTCTCCTCGACAAGGCATGACCAAGAAGTCCGGAAAATCTCTCAAGGAGAAGCGCGCCGCCAAGCACGCCAAGACGGCGGCCAAGGCCTCGTCCGCCGAGACTCTGTTCCATGACAAGAAGCGCTGACGCACAACAGCTTTCGTTAGGCGTTCTGGCTCGCTCGCACAAGCCGAACGAACGCAGATTGCCAATCCATCCGGCACATTTCAGCCGGATCGATCCTCGGGTCCGGCGGCGGATCATCCTCGAGCATGGCTACGGGTCGGATTTCGGCGCGTCGGACGAGTCGCTGGCCGGTCTCGTCGGTGGAATCAGGACTCGGGAACAAGTCGTTGCCGACTGCGACGTCATTCTGCTACCGAAAGTTCAGGCAGAGGATCTCACGGAACTCACTTCGGGACAGGTTGTCTGGGGCTGGCCGCACTGCGTGCAGGATTTCGCCCTGACGCAGGAGGCCATCGATCGCCGGTTGACGCTGATCGCTTTCGAGGCGATGAACCACTGGCAGGCCGACGGCGGGTTCGGCCTGCACGTCTTTCACAAGAACAACGAGCTCGCGGGCTACTGTTCGGTCCTGCACGCCATGCAACTGGTAGGCATCACCGGCAGCTATGGCCGCCGGTTGCGTGCTGCCGTCATCGGATTCGGCGCGACCGCTCGCGGCGCCGTCACCGCGCTGAATGCCCACGGCGTCGACGATGTGCGCGTACTGACCAACCGGGACGTGGCCGCCGTCGGTTCGCCGATTCCTTCCACCCAGATCATCCAGATGGGCCCCGACCCGGACAATCCCGACCGGATCTGGGCGGACACCCCGGACGGGTCCGTTCCGGTGGCACGCCTGCTCGCCGACAACGACATCATCGTCAACTGCGTCCTTCAGAATCCGGCGGCACCATTGGTCTTCGTCACCGAAGCGGATCTGGCCTCCTTCACCCCGGGAAGCCTGATCGTCGACGTCTCCTGCGACGCGGGCATGGGTTTCAGCTGGGCGCGCCCCACCTCGTTCACCCAGCCCCTCATCGCCGTGGCGAACGGGCTGCAATATTACGCGGTGGACCACAGCCCGTCCTACCTGTGGAACTCGGCGACCTGGGACATCAGCGAGGCATTGTTACCCCACCTCGGTCCGGTTCTGGCCGGCCCAACGAGCTGGGAGAGGACCCCGACCATCGCCAGGGCGATCGAGATCCGCGACGGCGTCGTGCTCAACCCCGGCATCCTGTCGTTTCAGGACCGCGACGAGGCCTACCCGCATGCGGTTCGCGACCTGCTCAACCAGCCGGCGAGCGCCCTGTCCTAGCCGAGGTGGTATCGGTCAGATCAAAGCAGGCCGGTCGGCGATGAGCCGTTGCGCCAGCCGCAGATATGCGGCGGCCACCACGGGCCACGCCATTTCCGGCGCCAACCGGCGCGCCTCGGCTGCCATCGACCCGGCGAGGCGCGGCTGCGTCAGTATGCTGCGCAACGCTGTCACAAGTGCGCTGGGATCGTCGTGATCGACAACGACGCCCGCTCCGTTGCAGAGCAGCTCGACAGCGTGCGGGAAAGCGGTGGCCACGACTGGCCGGCCGCTGGCGACGGCGTCGGCCAACGCGCCAGAACTGACCTGATCGGTGGAGTCATAGGGCAGCACAACGACGTTTGCAGACTGAACCAGGGCGGTCAGCATCGGCCCGCTGAAGTAACGAGAGTCCAAGACCACAGAATCCGCTATTCCGCTGCGGCGCACCTGCTCGGTCAGGGCATCGCGGTACGCCTCGCCATCCTCGGCGAGGACTTTCGGGTGCGTCGGTCCGACGACGAGGTAGCGCGGCCGGCCGGGCAGATGATTCAGAGAACTCATCGCCTCGATGACGCGCTCGATGCCTTTCCCCGGCCCCATCAGGCCCCATGTCAAGACGGTTGGTCTACTCGGACGCTTGGTAGGAGGTCCGCTCGGAACGACAGCGCCGTACGGGATGGTCGTGACCTTGCGGCGATCGACGCCATAACCGGCACACAACCGTTGCTTCGCAACCTCCGACATGACGACCACTTGGTCGGCTGTGGCGCCGATCCAAGCGAGAAGCGAAAGCTGATGCGGCGTCGGATCTTTCAGGACCGCATGGGCGACAACGATGGACGGGATACGCAACCCGCCGATAATGTCCACCACGTCATTGCCGTCCACGCCTCCGTAGATGCCGTTGTCGTACTGGATGACCGCGACGTCGCTCTGGTTGAGCAGGTCGACACACTTGGCGACTGATGGTGCGGAGCCGTTGACCAACTCCCCGACGACTTCGCCGCCGGCCGGCATCGAATCGTCCGCCACGCGTACCACGCTGACGTCGACGCCATGCCCGCTCAACGCTTCGGAGAAGGCGGCGGTGAATGTCGCCAGTCCGCCCCACGTCGGCGGATAGGGACTCAGGACGCCCACCTTGGCGCAACGCGAAAAGCCTCGAACGCGAACAGGGGGAGCCAGCGACGGCAGGGACGGTAAAGCGCTCAACACATTTCCGATTGACGGTTGTTACCGGCGTGTCCGACGTGAGCGGTTGCTCGGCAAATCAGCGGAAGAGGCTGACGCATTCCGGACTGGCTGGGTTCCCAACACCATCGACGTTACACCCCAGCGGTGATGCGTTGCGCAGGTTCGTGGCGATCCTGAGCAGCGCGTCTCCCGATATCACCAGTTGCCGCTTCGCGATGGCTCAGGTGTAGCGTCAGGTTAGAACCGTTTCGTCGTCAGCGTGATCCTCGCCCATGAGGGGTCGAACAAGATCGACGCGCGATCCGATTCGTGTGCTGACCCCTGTGTTGTCGCCTCGGGTCTGCTCAAGACGGAGGAACATCCATGGGTGAGGCGAGCTTGGCTGTCAAAACCAGTGCACGCGAAGCGATCCGGGCCATCGCGCCTGATTCGACAACATTATGGTGACCAGCACGGTGAACGGGCGCCGCGTCGCCAGCCCGCTCCGGCTCACATTGGCATCTGAGCTGGGCGACGCGCTCGACGGGGCCTGGTGGCCACACACGGCGTCGGTCGCACGCGAACTCCCCGAGCTGATCGAGGCCGTAAAGCCTGCGCTGGGCCGGATCGTCGACATCGACGTAAACTGGTCATCCTTGGCGGGTATGCCCAATCTCGACTCGCTCAACTGGCGCGGCAACGCGGCCGTAATCGGCGCGGAGACCCGCCATCAACGAGTCATGACGCTTATTGGTAGCCGCGCCCGAGCGCGCATTCTGGTCGTGCCGCCGAGAACCAGCACAGCTCTCGCCGTCATGTTGCTGCGACGAGCCGCCCGGCTACCCATCGTCTCGAGCCACCAACACACCGAAGCGTTCCGGATCGCAGACGTGTTCGTCCGCTCCGTATGCGCGGCAGAGCCATCCGACACGGCGGCCGCGGCGGAGTCGAGCTGAGCGAAACGTCACGACGGATAGGGCAGTCCGTACTCGTCGGCCAGCAGACTCTGCACGATCATCATCGCCGCCTTCGAACCGGCATTGATCGCGTCCGCCAGGGAAGGGTGCTTGGTGCAGTTGTCGCCGGCGGCGAAGACACCGTCGACCGTCGTGCGATGAAGGGCGTCCACGTTGATCTCGTCCACTCCCACCGGTCCAGCGGTGTAGGCGACACCCAACTGTTGCGCCAGCGGTGACCGCTGCCGCAGCGGCGCCTCGACCAGTAAGCCGTCCCGCGGCAACCGCGTCCCGTCAGCGAACGCGATCTCGGTCAGTTGACCATGCTCGCCGATCAGTTCAACGATTCGACGGTCATCCACCGTCACGTCAGCGGACTTCAATATCCGCAGGCTCTCGTCGCTCAGCTCCGCGGGCCCGTCGGTGAGCACCACGAGGTCGTCGGTCCACCCCCGCAGCATCAGCCCCGCGTGAATGGCCGCGCCACCGGCGGCCAGCGCCGCCAGCCGCTTGTCCCGCATCTCCCAGCCGTGACAGAACGGACACTGGAACACCGATGTGCCCCACAATTGCGCGAGCCCAGGCAGCTGCGGCGGGCAGTAGTCCATCCCGGTCGCCAGCAGCACCCGACGGGCACAAATTTCCGAGCCGTCGTCGACCTGAAGCAGGAAACCGCCTTCGACACGGCGACCGCGCAGGACCCGCCCACGGCGACATTCGACGGTTGGATATGACGCCAGCTCCTCTCTGCCGGCCGCATACAACTCGGCAGGCGGCCGTTGGTCGTATCCCAGCAGGCCCCCGATGACGTCCGACGCCCGGTTGCTCTGCTCCCCGGCGTCGATCACCAGCGTCCGCCGCCGCGCCCGCCCCAGGACAAGGGCAGCACTCAAACCGGCCGCTCCTGCGCCGACGACGGCGCAGTCCACCACATCGTTCATTCGGTCGGCCGAAGCTGTCCTTGCTCCATGAGGCGCGGGTACCCCGCGTTCTGGCTAATCACACCCGCGAATCACACCAGACAGGGGTATCGACGTGGGCAACTACGCCGGCGCTTCGGTGGTGGTTCGAGTGCCGCGTGAGGGGTAGCCCCCCACCCGTGAACTCAGCGCCCAGCTGAGAAGACAAGGAGAAATGTCATGGTCGCATCCACATCTCGCGACGAGGTACGAAAGTGCCTCGAGGACATCGACTTTCCAGCCGGCAAGGATGATCTGGTGAACGCCGCCTCGGAGAAGGACTGCGACGAGGCCGCCCGCGCGCTACGGGCCATACCGCCGGAGACCTACAGGAACCTCGCCGAGGTGCTCGCCTCCGTCACGCTCGACGACGACGAACTCAGCGACTCCGAAAAGGCCTCGGCGCGTCGCACGCACACCAAGCCGGGCCTCGCCGAGAACGCAAAAGACACCGGGCCGGTCAACCCCATCGTCGACGAACTCGGCGAAAACCGCTACTCGTAGGCTCAAGCCGGCTGCACGGTTTCTGCGGCCCGGCTGCGGTCAAACCGATCGAGCGCGCAAACGTCCGAAGGACGAAACCGCGCGGGCCAGTTGGCGAAACACTGTGGTGCGGCCGGTTGATCGACATCGTTAGCGGGTAAGTCGCTGCGCATGTCGGAGGCAGGTCACATTTCACCGGTGCCACATGGCGCGTACCGGTGAACTTAGACAGCGCTGGGCAACCGGCGCTCCGGCCGCCGACGCGAGAAGTCATCGACGCGCCGACATCATGCTGGCTCGTGCGTCACTGGAGCACATGCTCGGCGAGGATTCCGACAGCCTTTCCGGTCAACTGGTCTTGGTCGATTTCCCTTCCGGGCACGACGTCTTCGTCGAAGGGGACACCGCGGCGACGATGTACATCATCGTGCGCGGGAAGGTGAAGGTCGGCTGCCGAACGGCTGACGGCAAGCAGAAGCTGACGGCTGTTATCGGGGCCGGGGACATCTTCGGTGCTGTATCGGTTCTCGATTCCGGGCCGCGCTCGGCGAACGCCACTGCGATCACGGATCTCTCGGTGGCGACGCTGCACCAAGACGCCTTGACGGCATGGACCCGAGAGCATCCGCAGTGCAGCGAACGGTTACTGCGGGTACTCGCACGTCGACTTCAGCGCGCCGAAGACGAGCTCGCGGAGCTGACGGTCGTCGATGTCGCCGGGCGGGTCGCTCACCGATTGCTGAAACTCGCGCAGCGCTTCGGCCACAGCGACGGTGACGGCATAGTCGTGACTCATGACTTGACGCAGGATGAGATCGCGCAGCTGGTCGGGGCCACCAGAGAATCGGTGAACAAGGCGCTGTCGGAGTTCGCGCGACTCGGCTGGATCACGACGAACGGCCGGACCATGTTCATCCATAGAACCCAACCGCTGGTCGACCGTGCTCAACAGACAATCGACCGGCAAAACCCTTCGGACTCAGGGCGCTGATTGCGCCCGCACGGGCAGGCCCGCGTCGAGCCGCTCGCGCTGGGGCACCACGACGTAGCGCGGGTCGCGCGTCGACGCCACGCCGGCCTCGAAGACGCCGAAGCGTTGCAGCGCGCTGCCCGTCAGCAGCGCCGCACCCGACGCGGCCAGCACGGCGCGGTTGCGGCCGCCGAGCGCCGCGCCGACGGCACCGCCGACCGTCAGGATCTCGGCCCACTTCCGCAGCCGGTGCGGCTTGCCGGTGGTGTACGCCTCGGCGCTGAGCCCGAGGCGATGCTCCAGCGTGCGCGACGCGGCGACCTCCAGCACGGCGCCGGTGACGGCCAGCCGTCGCGCCGGGCCGATCTCGTCGACGGGCGCGAACAGCATGCCCAACCCGGCGCCGCTGGCCGCCGCCGAGCCGGTGAAGACGAACGGCAGATACGGGTGCGCCTCCCGCCACGCCGGAACCGCCGTCTGCGACAACAAAACTGCCGTGTACGACGCCACACCGGGTGCCGTGCCCGCCGCCCACAGTCCCGCCGGCCTCGCCACCCGGTTCACCAGCCGGCCAAGCCATGTCCCTCGCTGGCGCTTGGGCATCAACTCCGCGATCGCGGCGACGGCGGCGCCAGGCCCGTAGGCCGACAGGATCCACGTGCCCATGCTCATCGGCGAGCTCGGCTTGGCCACCCGCAGCATGTGGTGGAATCGCTCCGGCCGGCCGAGGTCCGCGACCAGGAAGTACATACTCGCCACGATGCTTACCAGCGAACCGATCCGGGTCACCTTGCGCAACCTCGGCCGCCCCGTCAGGTCCGCGCCCGCGCCCAGCATCGCCGATCCTGCTGAGAGTCCACCGGTGAACAGGTACGCCGCGATCTTCCAGTCCCACACCGGCGACTTCAGGATCTGGCGCCCGTAATAGGAGCGGAACTCCGCGCGCGGCACCGCCAGTTGCTCCTTCATCGCCGGCCCACGAACGCCGAGACCGCCAGACCGACGAACGCCGACGCCGCCACGCCCGCGTACTTCCACATCGCGCCGGCGTCTCGCGTCGGCACCACCGGATCCGGCGGCAGCCCGTACACCTCCGGCTCGTCGAGTAACAGGAAGAACGCGCCGTCGCCGCCGACGCCGTCGTCGGGGTCGTGCCCGTACAGCCGAGCCTCGGTCACACCCCGCTCGTGTAGGTCCGATACCCGCTGCGCCGCCCTCTCCCGCAACTCGTCCAGGACCCCGAACTGGATCGAGTCGGTCGGGCACGCCTTCGCACACGCCGGCTCGAGTCCGTCGTGCAGCCGGTCGTAGCACAAGGTGCACTTCCACGCGCGGCCGTCGCCCTCACGGCGCTCGATCACGCCGTACGGGCAGGCGGACACGCAGTAGCCGCAGCCGTTGCAGATGTCCTGTTGCACAACGACTGTGCCGAACTCGGTGCGAAACAGCGCGCCGGTCGGGCACACGTCAAGGCAACCCGCGTGCGTGCAATGTTTACACACATCCGAGCTCATCAGCCAGCGAAAGTCCGTGCGGGTCTCGGTGCCGGAGCCGTCGCCGGGCCGCTCGAGCGCAGGCATGCCGAGGTCGATCGGCTCTCGGCTCTGGACCTCTCCACTTGTCTCGTGCGCAGGTTGCTCGATGAACGCCACGTGCCGCCATGAGTTCGCGCCGAGCGCGCCGGTGTTGTCGAACGACATCCCGAGCAGGTTGAACCCGTCGTCGGGCACCCCGTTCCACTCCTTGCAGGCCACCTCACAGGCCTTGCAGCCGATACATACCGACGTGTCGGTGAAGAACCCGACCCGCGGTGGGTGCCCGTCGTCGTATCCGGCGTTGCCAGCCGGGTCTTCCAGCGGCCCGTAGAGGCTGTTCTCGTTCATGCCTGATCCTCCGTGTGCGCGACCCCGTCAGGCCGGGTGGTGTCCACGCGGGTGCCCGTTTCCGGCGTGATGCCGGCCCGGCGCCGGTAGTCGGCGACGTATTCCAGCAGCGCCGGACCACGAGGCCGGCGCCCCGGCTGGATGTCACACGTGGCGACCTTGCTCTCCTGGATGAACACGTTCGGGTCGACCACCACCCCGAGCAGATCGTTGACCACGTCACCGTCGACCAGGCCCGCGGATCCCCAGTGGTAGGGCATCCAAATCTGGTGCACCACATGGTCGTCCACGCGCAGCGGCTTCATCCGGTCCGTCACGAGCACGCGCGCTTCCACCGCGGTGCGACTGGTGATCACATGCGCCCAGTCCATATGAACCAGTCCGCGCTCGGCCGCCAGATCCGGCGACACCTCCACGAACAACTCCGGTTGCAACTCCGAGAGATACGGCAACTGGCGGCTCATTCCGCCGGCGGTATGGTGCTCGGTCAGTCGCGCCGCGGTGAACACGAACGGGAACACCTGACCGTTCGCCTCCGGCGGCGACGGGTTCGACGGGTTGTCCGGCCGGCCGTACACCACCCGCGTCGGGTTGCCCTGCTGCGCGTACATGGCGTTGCGGAACGGGGACTCGTGTGGCTCGTAATGTGTGGGCAGCGGGCCGTCAAGCAAACCGTTGGGCGCGAACAGCCAGCCCTTGCCGTCGGCCTGCATGATGAACGGGTCGTCGCCGCGCAGCGCCTCGACGCCCACCGCACCCTCGGGCGGCCGGTAATCGGGCGGCTTGTTCTTCTCGAAGTCGGGAACGTCGAAGCCGGACCACTCGCCCTTGTTCGCGTCCCACCAGATGAGCTTCTTGCGCTCACTCCACGGCTGACCCTGCGGATCGGCCGACGCCCGGTTGTACAGCACCCGCCGGTTCATCGGCCATGTCCAGCCCCATTCGGACTCGTGTGGGCCCTGCGCGTCATGCGGTTTGCGCCGCGCTGCCTGGTTCACTTCGTCGGCGTAGACGCCGCTGTAGATCCAGCACCCGCACGCGGTACTGCCGTCGGTCTTGAGGCTCAGGTAGTTGTCGACCGCGCGGCCGGTGGTGAGATCGACGCCGCTGATGCGGCGCAGCACGTCCTCGGCCGACGGCTCGTCGCCCTCCATCGCGTAGTCCCATGAGAGGTCGAGCAGAGGCCGGTCGCGCTCGTCGGCCGAGCCGGCCAGCTTCTCCCGCAGGATGCGGCCCAGGTGGTAAAAGAACCACAGCTCCGAATGGGCGTCGCCGGGCGGCTCGACGGCCTTCTCCCGCCATTGCAGCATCCGCTGCGTCTGCGTGAACGTGCCCGCCTTCTCCACATGCGACGCGGCCGGGAACACGAACACCTCCGTGCGGCACGTCTCCGGCGTGATCTCCCCGGTCTCGACCTCCGGCCCGTCCTTCCAGAACGTCGCGCTCTCGATCATGACCATGTCGCGCACGACCAGCCAGTCGAGGTTGGCCATGCCCAGCCGCTGCAGCCGTCCATGCGCGGACCCGACGGCCGGATTCTGGCCGAGCAGGAAATAGCCGAACACGTTGCCGTCGACCATGTCCATGACGGTGCGATACGTGCCGTGGTCGCCGTTGATGCGCGGCAGATAGTCGAAGCAGTAGTCGTTCTCGGCAGTTGCGTGCTCGCCCCAGTACTCCTTGAGCAGGGAGACCATATACGCGTCGGCGTTGCGCCAGAAGCCTTTCTGGTTCTCGCCCCTGATCCTGCCGAGGTAGTCGGACAGGTCGGCGTTTCCCGCATTCGGCATCATGAGGTAGCCGGGCAGCAGGTTGAACAACGTCGGGACGTCCGTGGAGCCCTGGATGCTCGCGTGCCCGCGCAACGCGATCACGCCGCCGCCGGGCCTGCCGATGTTGCCGAGCAACAGCTGGATGATGGACCCGGCGCGGATGTACTGGGCGCCCACCGAATGCTGGGTCCAGCCCACGCTGTACACCAGCGCGGCCGTGCGCTCGCGACCGGAGTTCTCCGCCCACGCCCGGGCTACGCGCAGGAACTCCTCGGCCGGGACCCCGCACACCCGTTCCACCATCTCAGGGATGTAGCGGGCGTAATGCCGCTTGAGGATCTGGTACACGCAGCGCGGGTGCTGCAGCGTCGGGTCGGACGGGATGTCGCCTGCAGCACCCTCGACCGCGACACCCCCGGAGCCCAGCTGGTCGGGTGCGGCCCGTTCCTTGGCGCGTGTCCCGCCGCGGCCACCCGGCTGCGTCGACTCGTAGTGCCAGGTCGACGGGTCGTACGACGCGGTTTCGTGGTCGTATCCGCTGAACAGCCCGTCGAGGTCTTCGGCGTCCCGATACCGCTCGTCGACGAGGAACGACGCGTTCGTGTACGCGCTGACGTATTCGCGGAAGTCGAGCTCGTTGCTCAGGATGTAGTTGATCACCCCGCCCAGGAACGCGATGTCACTGCCTGCCCGTATCGGCACGTACTGGTCGGCGACTGCGCTGGTACGTGTGAACCGCGGGTCGATGTGCACGACGCGGGTGCCGCGCGACTTGGCCTCCATCACCCACTGGAACCCGACCGGATGGGCCTCGGCCATGTTGGAGCCCATGATGACGATGAAGTCCGAGTTGACGAGGTCTTGCTGATAGTCCGTCGCCCCGCCGCGACCGAAGGAGGCTCCCAGACCGGGAACCGTTGCGCTGTGTCAAATACGAGCTTGGTTCTCGATCTGCAGGGCGCCCAGCGCGGTGAAGAGCTTCTTGATCAGATAGTTCTCTTCGTTGTCCAGCGTGGCGCCGCCGAGGCTGGCGATGCCCATGGTGCGGCGCAGTGTGTTGCGGTCCTTGTCGAACTGCTCCCAGCCCTTCTCGCGGGCGTCGAGGACGCGGTCGGCGACCATGTCCATCGCCGTGTCGAGGTCGAGGTCCTGCCAGTCCTTCGAGTACGGCGCGCGGTAGCGGATCTTGGTCAGGCGCTGCGGACCGGTGACGAGCTGCTTGCTCGCAGAACCCTTGGGGCACAGCCGGCCTCGGGAGATCGGGCTGTCGGGGTTGCCCTCGATCTGGGTGACCTTGCCGTCCTTGACGTACACCTTCTGCGCGCAGCCGACCGCGCAATACGGGCAGACGGAGTGCGCGACGCCGTCGGCCTCGGCGGTGCGCGGCGTCAGGGTGAGCGAGCGCTTGGACTGGGCGGCCTTGCCGCGACCGAGCCGGTCGTCGCCTGTGAGCTGCCTGTACACCGGCCACGACTCGACCAGTTTCCTGAAGTCCATCGGCGTCTCCTACCCTGCGGCTACCCCGATCAAACTACGCGGACGCGAGGAGCGATCAAACTACGCGGACGCGAGGAGCGATTAAAGGACGCGGACGCGAGGAGCAATCAAAATAGAGTTCGGGTGCCGTCGCCGGCGCGCTTCGTGATGCGTCGTCTGTCGAGTTCCTCCAGCAGCGGAACGGCCACGCGCCGGGTGGTGTCCATGGCCCGCTTGGCGTCGGCGACGGTGAACGGCTGCGGCAGCGTCCTGAGGGTGTCGGCGGCGCGGTCGTACACGTCGGGGCCGAGCACGACGCCGTCGGCGATGCGGGCGAGGCGGCCGGTGCGGACGGCCGCGGCAAGCTCTTTCGGACCCAATTCGAGGTCGGAAAGTTCGTCGGCCTCGGGCGCCCTGAACGGCGCGGCGGCCAACCACTCCTCGACCGCCTTGATCGCCTTGTCGACGCGCGGCGGCAGCGTCGCGCCCGGTCGGCGGACCCGGCCGTCGGCGACCTCGAGGCCGGTGCCGTCGAGCAGTTCGGCCACCAACTCGGCGGCCGGAAGGCCGGCCTGCTGCCTGACGGCTTCGAGCGGCATACCCGCGGCGATGTCGTGGCGGCTCGACCACTCCGTCACGGCCGTCATCAGGTGTTGACGGCGTTCCGACCACCACTGCGGGTCGACGACCCAGTCGCCGATGCGCAGGCCGGTCAACGGAAAACCCATGGCGCGCAACTCGTTTGCCCGCGCGCACACCGGTGGGCGGGCACGACCGGTGGCCAGCTCGTCGGCCCGGTCCCGCGCCGCTCCTCGGCGGCGCAGCGGCAGCGGCCGCACGTCGAGCACCTCGATGCCCGCGGCGATGCGGTGCTCACCTGGGTCGCGCAGCAACCCGGTGTCGCCGATGCGCAGCGGCAACGGCCGTGACAACCGCAGTCGGGCGGCGGCGTCGCCGAGCGGACGCACGTGCACCGGCACCGCCGCCGACCCGATGTGCAGCACCAGTTCGCGGTGCAAGTCGCCGGCCCTGCGCAGCGCGACGTCGATCTCGGCGGTGTCCAGCCACGCACCCGGCGTCCGGAGGGTGTCGCCGCGGCCGATGTGTCGACGGTCGACGCCGCGCAGGTTGACCGCGACCCGCGCCACCGCGGCAACCTCGCTGTGGTCGCGTTCCAGCGACTGCAGCCCCCGCACGGTGACGCGAAGGCCGTTGTGTTCGAGTTCGTCGCCGGCGCGGACGGTGCCCGCCGCGAGCGTTCCGGTGACGACCGTGCCGGCGCCGCGGACGGTGAACGACCGGTCCACCCACAGCCGCACGTCGCCGCCGACGTCCGGAGCGGGTAGCCGGTCGACGAGCTTCAACAGTTCCGCCCGCACGGCGTCGAGGTCCGTGCCGAGCACGATCGGTGCGTCGGGTAACCGCCGGCGGACCTGCTCGACGGCGGGCCCCGGGTCGGCGAGGTCCGCCTTGCTGATGACCACGAGCACGTCGCGGACGCCGAGTGCTTCGATCGCGGAGAGGTGCTCGTCGGACTGCGGCATCCAGCCCTCGGTGGCCGCGACGACGAACATCACCGGGTTTTCCGAGGGGGCGGCCGCCCCCACGCCCGCGAGCATGTTCGCGACGAAGCGCTCGTGGCCCGGCACGTCGACGAACGCGAACTGCCGCCCGTCGATCTCGGTCCATGCGAAGCCGAGGTCGATCGTCAGGCCGCGGCGCTGCTCCTCGGCGAGCCGGTCAGGCCACATGCCGGTGAGCCGCTGCACCAGCGTCGACTTGCCGTGATCGACATGGCCCGCGGTCGCTACGACATACATGCCAGCACCGCCGCGAGCAGTGCCTCGTCGTCCTGCGGCGGGACCGTGCGCAGGTCGAGCAGGCAGCGGCCGTTCTCCAGCCGGCCGACGACCGCAGGCGTGCCAGTGCGCAGCGACACGGCGTACGACTCGGGCAGGCTCACCGCCGCGCTGGGCAGCGAGACATCCGGCGCGCCGCCCCCACCGACGGCCGCGATGGAATCGACCGCCTGAGCGTCCGGCAGTCGTTCGGCGAGCCGCTGCGCGCGGGCGCGAAGGTCGGCCACGTCGGCGTCGAGGGCCCGCGCGACGGGCGAGGGCGGCCCGACGAGCGTGGCCTCCAGCGCGGCGAGGGTGAGCTTGTCGACGCGCAGAGCGCGGGCGGCCGGGTGGCGTCGCAACCGCTCGATCAGTTCGGCGTCGCCGAACAACAGACCGGCCTGCGGGCCGCCGAGCAGCTTGTCGCCGCTGGCGGTGACGAGATCGGCGCCGTCGCGCAGCATGGTCGTCGCGTCGGGTTCGTCGGGCAGCAGCGGATGCGGGGTCAGCAGGCCCGAGCCGATGTCGGCGACGACCGGCGCATCCATTCCTGTCAGCTCGGCAACCGACACCGTCGAGGTGAAGCCGCGCACGGAGTAGTTCGACGGGTGCACCTTGAGCACGAAGCCGGTGTCGGGGCCGATGGCGTCGAGGTAGTCGCGCAGATGGGTGCGGTTCGTCGTGCCGACCTCGCGGAACCGCGAGCCCGTCGATCCCATGAGCTCGGGCAGCCGGAAGCCGTCGCCGATCTCGATCAGCTCGCCGCGGCTGACGACGATCTCCTTGCCGGGCGCCAGTGTCATCGCGGTCAGCAGCAGCGCGGCGGCGTTGTTGTTGACGACGTGCACGCCGCCTGCCGTCGGCACAGCTCGGGCCAGGGCGGCCAGCGCACCGCGGCCGCGGCGGGCGCGGCGGCCGGACACCAGGTCGAACTCCACGTCGGTGGCTCCGCTGGCGGTCACCACGGCGTCGACGGCGGCCTGCGACAGCGGTGCCCTGCCGAGATTGGTGTGGACGACGACACCGGTCGCGTTGATGACCGGCCGCAGGCTCGACGCGCTCGCCGGCAGGGCCGCGACGGCGTCGTCGGCCACCTGCTCGGGCGCGATCTCTCCGGCACGCGCCCGCTCCTGCGATTGCGCGACAACGGTTTTCACCAGCGCGCGGCCGAGCACGCGTGATGCTTCGGCGAGTCGGGGATCGGCCAGCAGGACGTCGGTGCGGGGCACCCGGCGTCGCGGGTCAGTCACCATGTGCTCCGGGGTCATGGCGGAGGCGGACGGGAATCGAACCCGCCAGCGACAGCATCTGCCGCTCAGCGATTTTGAAGATCGAGCCGATCACCAGATCGGATACGCCTCCCTGGCCCATCGCATCATCATGGCAGGCACGATGGACGCCATGGGTTACCGACTGACGCAGTACGCGCACGGCGGCGGCTGTGCCTGCAAGATTCCTCCCGGCGAACTGGAAGAGGTGGTCCGCGGGCTGACGAAGGCCACGCCGCGCGATCCGGTCGGGGAACTGCTCGTCGGGCTGGACGACGGCGACGACGCGGCGGCCGTGCGCATCGAAGGCAACGTTGCCCTGATCGCGACGACGGACTTCTTCACCCCGGTCGTCGACGACGCCTACGACTGGGGCCGGATAGCGGCGACGAACGCGCTCTCCGACGTGTACGCGATGGGCGGGCGGCCGGTCGTCGCGGTCAACCTGCTCGGCTGGCCGCGCGATGTACTGCCGTTCGAGCTGGCGGCCGAGACGCTGCGCGGCGGGCTCGACGTCTGCGGTGAGGCCGGCTGCCATCTCGCGGGCGGCCACAGCGTCGACGACCCCGAGCCGAAGTACGGTTTGGCGGTGACGGGTATCGCCGATCCAGATCGCCTGTTGCGCAACAACTCCGGCAAACCGGGTGTGCCGCTGTCGCTGACCAAGCCGCTTGGCGTCGGCGTGCTCAACAGCAGGCACAAGTCGACGGGCGAGGTGTTCCCGCAGGCGATCGAGCTGATGACGACGCTCAACGCGAACGCTTCCGTCGCGGCGCTGGCGGCGGGTGTCGAGTGCGCGACGGACGTCACCGGCTTCGGCCTGCTGGGCCACCTGTACAAGCTGGCGCGCGCCAGCGGCGTCACCGCCGTCGTCGATGCCGCGGCGGTGCCCTACCTCGACGGTGCGCGCGACGCGCTGAAGGAGGGCTACGTCAGCGGCGGCACCCGCCGCAACCTCGACTGGGTCCGACCGCATGCCGACCTCTCGGCGATCGACGAGGACGAGGCGCTGCTGCTCGCCGACGCGCAGACCTCCGGCGGGCTGCTGATCGCCGGGGAGATCCCCGGCGCGCCCGTCATCGGCGAACTGGTGCCGCGCGGCGAACACACGATCCTGGTGCGCTGACGCCGGCCCGTTTCCACCCCCTGATACCGGGTACGCCGCGCGGATGGAGGCAGCCCGGTTCACGGACATCAGCCTGCGCGTCGACGGCAGCCAGCACGACGTACACGTCGACAACCGCATCACCCTGCTCGACCTGCTGCGCGAACACCTCGGCGTGACCGCCCCCAAGAAGGGCTGCGACCACGGCCAATGCGGATCCTGCACAGTCCTGCTCGACGGCAGACGCGCGACCACGTGCCTGGCGTTCGCGGTCGCCCACGACGGCGCCGAGATCGTCACCGCCGCGGGTCTCGGCGACGCCGACGCCCTGCACCCGGTCGCGGCGGCCTTCCTCGAGCACGACGGCTTCCAGTGCGGCTACTGCACGCCCGGCCAGATCTGCTCGGCGGTCGGCATGCTCGACGAGGTGAAGGCCGGCCAGCCCAGCGCCGTCACCGACGACCTCGGCGGCTCCCCCGAGTTGACCGACGACGAGATCCGCGAGCGCATGAGCGGCAACCTCTGCCGTTGCGCCGCCTACCCCAACATCGTCGCCGCCATCCACCAGGCAATCGGCTCCTCGCGTCCGCATCAGTCAATCGGCTCCTCGCGTCCGCACCAGTCAATCGGCTCCTCGGGTCCGCAGGAATCAATGTGCTCCTCGCGTCCGCACCAGGCCGCCCGATGATCCCCTTCGACTACCACCGCGCCACCAGCGTCGCCGACGCCGTGACCTCCGTTGCCGACCGCCCCGACGCCGTGTTCCTCGCGGGCGGCACAAACCTCGTCGACCACATGAAACTCGGCCTCGTCGAGCCGGGCCTCCTTGTCGACGTCGGCCACCTGCCCTTGTCGGACGTCGACCAGTTGCCCGAGGGCGGCGTACGCATCGGCGCCGATGTCCGCAACAGCGACCTCGCCGCGCATCCGATCGTCCGCAGCCGCTACCCGATGCTGGCGCGCGCCTTGCTGTCCGCTGCGTCGGGTCAGCTGCGCAACCTCGCGACCACAGGGGGCAATCTGCTGCAGCGCACCCGCTGCGTGTACTTCCAGGACGTCACCACACCGTGCAACAAGCGCACTCCCGGCACGGGCTGCTCGGCCATCGGCGGCTACGTCCGCTATCACGCCATCCTCGGCGCCTCCGAGAACTGCGTGGCCGTGCACCCCTCCGACATGGCTGTCGCCATGGCAGCGCTTGACACCGACGTGCTCTTCGTCGACGGGGACGGTGAACACCGCATTCCGCTGACGGAGTTTCATCGGCTGCCCGGCGACCGGCCCGAAGTCGACACCGTGCTGCCGCCCGGCGCCCTCATCACCGCCGTCGAGATACCTGCGCCACCGGAGGGTGCCCGCTCGACGTACCGCAAGGTTCGCGATCGCGCCTCGTATGCGTTCGCGCTGACGTCCGTCGCCGCCGAGGTCGTCGTCGACGACGGCACCGTCTCCTCGGCGCGCATCGCCCTCGGCGGTATCGCCCACAAACCTTGGCGAGCCCGAAGGGTCGAGCAGAGGCTCGTCGGCTCGCCACCCACCGAGGATGCCTTCCGCGCAGCCGCCGACGCCGAGCTCGAGCACGCGGAACCCTTGCCCGGCAACGAGTTCAAGGTCGAACTCACCCGGCGAACGATCGTCGCCACGCTCACCTCGCTGACCGAAGGACAGCGGCGGTGACCGCCCTCGAGCCCCGGGTCATCGGCACCGCGGTCACCCGCCTCGACGGGCCCGCCAAGGTCACCGGCACCGCGCCGTACGCGTTCGAGCACCGCGTCGACCATCCGTTGTATGTCCATCCGGTGCAGGCGACCATCGCCCGCGGTCGAGTCACCGCGATGTACACCACCGAGGCGCACGCCGTCGACGGCGTCGTCGACGTCGTCACGGTCTTCGACGCACCGCAACTGGCCGACACGTCCGACGGCGACCTGACGATCCTGCAGGACGACGAGGTGCACTACCACGGTCAGCTGATCGGCGGCGTCATCGCCGAGAGCGCCGAAACCGCCCGGCACGCAGCGGGTCTGGTCACCGTGCACTACGACAGCGCGACGCATGACACCGAACTGCGCGCCGATCATCCGAAGTTGTATGCGCCCGAACAGGTGAACCCGTCGTTTCCCACCGACACTTCCGAGGGCGACCCCGAGGCGGCGCTGCGTGGCGCCGAGGTCGTCGTCGACCAGACCTACACCACGCCGCACGAGTACAACAATCCGATGGAACCTCACGCGTGCATAGCGATCTGGGACACCGGCGGCGGCCGGCTCCGGTTGACGATGTACGACTCGACCCAGGGAGTGCATGTCGTCCGGCAGCGGGTGGCGACGATCTTCGGGCTCGACAAGGAACAGGTGCGCGTCATCGCCAAACACGTCGGCGGCGGGTTCGGCTCGAAGGGCGCGCCGCATTCGCACAACACGCTCGCCGTGATGGCCGCGCAGCGGGCCGGCGGCCGTCCGGTCAAACTGGCACTGACCCGCCAGCAGCTGTTCGACATCGCCGGCTACCGCACACCGACAATCCAGCACATCCGCCTCGGCGCGCAGCGCGACGGCACGCTGACCGCGATCAGCAACGAGGTCGTCGAACAGACCGCGACGGTCAAGGAGTACGCCGAGCAGACCGCGGTGCCGACCCGAATGATGTACGCAGGCGCCAACCGCAAGACGTCGCACCGGCTGGCGCCGCTCGACGTGCCCGTCCCATTCTGGATGCGCGCACCCGGCGAGTGCCCGGGGATGTACGCCCTCGAGGTCGCGATGGACGAGCTCGCGGTGGCCTGCAACATCGATCCGATCGAGCTGCGCCTCCGCAACGAGCCCGACGTCGACCCGGACACCGGCAAGCCATGGTCGGACCGCCGCCTCGTCGAGTGCCTGCATGCCGGCGCCGAGCGGTTCGGTTGGGCGCCAAGAGATCCCACGCCGGGGCAACGACGTGACGGCGAATGGTTTGTCGGCACCGGTGTCGCGTCGGCGATGTACCCGGCGATGATCCAGCCCGGCAACTCGGCTCGCATCGAGCACGTCGGACAGGGGCGCTACGCCGTGCAGATCGGCGCCGTCGACATCGGCACGGGCACATGGACGGCGCTGTCGCAGATCGCCGCCGACGCGCTGTCGTGTGAGATGGGCGCGGTCGACCTGCAGATCGGCGACACCGAGCTTCCCGCTGCGTCGGTCGAAGGCGGCTCCTCCGGCACCAGTTCGTGGGGCCGCACCATCGTCGCTGCGGCACGACAATTCCGGCACGACCACGGCGAGACCCCGGCGGTCGGCGCCGCAACGACCGTCGACGCGCCGGAGAACGAAGAGGCCAAGCAGCACGCGATGTACTCGTTCGGCGCGCATTTCGTCGAGGCGCGAGTCAGCCGTCACACCGGTGAGATCCGTGTGTCGCGCATGCTCGGCGTGTTCTCGATCGGCCGGGTGATCAATCCGACGACACTGCGCTCGCAGTTGATCGGCGGCATGACGATGGGGCTCTCGATGGCGTTGCACGAGGAAGGCTTTCGCGACCACCGCTTCGGCCATGTCGTGACCCGGGACCTGGCCGCCTATCACATCAGCGCGCATGCCGACATCCCGCACATCGACGCCATCGCGCTCGACGACATCGACAGGCACGCCAACCCGATGGGCTCGCGCGGCGGGGGCGAGATCGGCATCGTCGGGTCCGCGGCGGCGGTGGTCAACGCCGTCTATCACGCCACCGGCGTACGGGTGCGAGACCTACCGGTGACGTGTGACGCCTTTCTGACGTCGTAAATCGTTTGGTGCGTTCAGAAGTAGTCGGTGGTCTGAGTGCTGGTGCCGTTATCGCAAGCGATGGTGATGTTCCAATTGCGGAACTGCGGGACCGCAGGAACGATCTTGAGGTCATAGCTGGAGTTGGCGGGCAGCGCGAAGCTGCGGTTGTAGTCATCCGCCGTGTAGGTGCATTGCGACGAAACGCCACTGCGGTCGGTGATGTGGGCCTGCCGACCGCCGACGATCGTCTTGAACGACACGGTTGGGCCTTGCGTGGGGGCGGGTGGCGGCTGGTTCGGTGGCGGCGGCTGAACCTGGCCATTGGAGCAGCCCGACACGACGACCTGGGCGCCCGGTGAGTTCTGCAGCTTGCCCATCGCGCTGGTCTCCGCGGCTTGAACCGACGGGTCCGACGCCGCCTCGATTTGGCCGCCGTCGTTCGCGGCGGCCGCAGCGCATTCGTTCTTGGCGCTCATCTCGAACACGCACTGGTTGCCGCCGTTGTTCTGGCAGTTCGACAGCGACGCGATGCGGGCCTGATCGGCGTCGGGTCCTATCCCCATGCCTCCGATCGTGCGAACGGGCGGATTGTCGTTGGCAAGACCGACAGAAAGTGCGACGTAGGCGTCCGCCGCGTTGGCGGTCGGCGTTGCGCCGAGCACGCCGTTGAGGCCGCTCCTGCGGTGAGGAGGAGGACGCCCGCACCGATTCGAATGCGCCGTCGCGGGGTGGATTTGTTCGTCATGATGCGTCCTTTGCCTTGGGTTTTGCCGCTACCAAGCGCCCGGGCGACCACAATTTCCTTCACGGACCAATTGGTAAGTTCGCTCATGGTCGCTGCGGACAGTTGTATGTTTGCTGACTATCCGCTGATGGGCTCTGCGCATGTGCGGACTCGACAACTCATGCAAACCGGAGTTTCTCGGTTGCCGGCATCAACACAGCAGCTCTTCGGGCAATAGCATCAGGAAGATGGCTGATGCACTGCTAACGGCGTGACCGGCGTCGCCGACCTCGTCGACGAGTGGGGACTTCGCGTCGACGGCGACGTGGTGCGCGCCTCCCGGGCTGCGGTCATCCCCGTGCGCACATCCGATGGGGTTCGCGCGGTGCTGAAGATCGGCAACTCCGAGCACGAACACCTGGTGCTGCGGCGCTGGGCCGGCGACGGCGCGGTGCGGCTTCTGCGCGCGGATCCGCACCGAGGGGCTGTACTGCTGGAGCGCCTGGATTCAAAGACGCTGCACACCATGTCCGACGTCGACGGCTGCGAGGTGGTCGCACGGTTGTACGGTCGCCTTCATGTGGCGGCGATGCCGCAATTACCCTCGCTCGCATCGCTTCTCGGACAATGGGCCGACGACTTTGCGGCGCTGCCACGGAGCGCTGCGATCCCGCACCGGCTCGTCGAGCAGGCGGTCACGCTCTGCCGCGCATTGGTGACAGAACCGGCCGACCACGTCCTGCATGGCGACCTGCACTACGGGCACGTCCTGGCCGCCGACCGCCAGCCTTGGCTGGCGATCTCTCCCAGGCCGGTGAACGGCGACCGGCACTACGAGCTGGCGCCGATGCTGTGGCACCGCTGGGCCGAGATCGGCGACAACGTCCGCTCAGGAGTTCAGCGGCGGTTCTATGCGCTGGTCGATGCCGCCGGCTTCGACGAGGACCGCGCACGTTCGTATGTCATCGTCCGGGTGGTTCGGGAGGCGACCCGCGACGCCGCCAACTTGACGAGGTACATAGCGTTGGCGAAGGCCGTGCAGGACTGACCACGTCACATCCGCGAGTACCGTGTCAACGCCAAGCTGTAGAGGCCGTATGCCGCGAAACCGACTGCGGCGGCGATCAATATCGCGCCGCCGAACCGAGTAGATCCCAGCGCCTTGACGGCGCCGTCCAGGCCGCTCGCCTTGGTCGGGTCTTCGAGGAACGTGGCCACGATGACGGAGATGCCGACCGCCGACAACACCAAGCCCTCCGCGATGTGTCCACAGACACCCAGCGCGGTGATCAGCCGTCCGCCCGTCACATTAAGGTCGTTGAGGAACTTCCTCGATACGCCCTTACGGGCGTAGTAGCCGCCGATCACCACGATGACGAGCCCGACCACCACCAGCACGGCCTTCCCGACGCCCGACTGCATCAACCGTGCACTCACGCCCGCCGTCTGCCTGCTGCCCCGCGTCTGGGCGCCGAGAGCGAATTGAATTGCCGTCAAGGCCACCGCGCCGTAAACGAAGGCCAACCCGAATGCCTTCAACCGGTGCACAATCGGCGACTCGCGCTTGTGCGCGTCGGAATGCTCGGCGGGATGCAGACCGAGCACACTCTCGGAGAGCCGCCACATCGCCAGAGCCACCAGGCCGGCCGTGACGACATACAATGTCGCCGTTCCTCCCGGCCTGTTCGCGAGCGTCGCCAGCGCGCCCGCCTGGTCCGCCTCCCCACCGGAACCGAGCGCGAGCCGCACGATGATGACCGCGATGAGAAGGTGCAGCGTTCCGCTGATCAGATAGCCGGCACGGGCCACCCGCTGCAGCGCGCGGTTGTCAGTGGCCCGATTGACGGCGGTCTTGAAGCTCACCGTCCGTCGTCCACCGCTGCCACCCAGTCGGTCTACCCGGGCTGCAATAACCGAAACAGTGCTGGCCCGGCAAGCTTCAGCGAGTGGTCAGGACGAGGCCGGGATAGCCCTGCGCGGCTACGTCATCGAGCGACCTCCGATAATTGCCGAAGCCGCCGATGTACGGCATGAAGACTCGCTTCTTGCCGTCGATGTTCGACCCGAGATACCAGGACGACTCCGCCCTCGGGAACAGCGTCTGGTCGGCGGCCTCACCGACGTGGGCGGTCCAGGCCTCCGCGGCGTCGCGGCGCGGTTCGACCTCGGTGATGCCGCGGCGCCTGGCCTCGAGCATCAACTCGACGGCCCAGTCGACCTGTACCTCGGCGTGCAGCACCATGTTCGACAACACCGACGGGCTGCCCGGTCCGCTGAAGCTGAACAGGTTGGGCAGCCGCGGCACCATCACCCCGAGCAACGTCACCGGCCCGTCCGCCCACAGCGCCGACAACCGATCCCCATCCGGACCCACCGGGTCGATGCGCGTCATCGCACCCGTGAGTGCGTCGAAACCCGTTGCGAACACCAGAACATCGCATTCGTACGTCGCCTCGCTCGTGCGCACACCGTCCGGCGTGACCGCCTCGATGGGTTCGCGGCGCAGGTTCACCAGCCGCACGTTGTCGCGGTTGAACGTCGCGTAGTAGCCCGCATCGGTGCAGATGCGCTTCGTGCCGATCGGATGGTCGGTGGGGATCAAGTCCGCGGCGACGGCCGGATCGTCGACGATGTCACGGATGCGGTCCTCCGCGAACCGCCGAGCGATGTCGTTGGCCTCGAGCACCGAACCCTGGTCGGGGAACGTCTTGCCGAACAACACCCCGCCGTGGCGCCACCGCTTCCACAAGGCCTCTTCGCGCTCGTCTGGATCGGTCTCGAGCGCGTTCTTGTGATACGTACCGTGCGGCGTGCCCGCAGGCGCGTAGGCCGAGCGCTGCCTGCGCTGCGGATACTCCTCGCGGATGCGCTCGGTGTCCTCGTCCGACCACGGGTAGTTCGGCATCGGGATCGTGTAATTGGGCGAGCGCTGAAACACCACCAATGACGCGGCCTGCTCGGCGAGGATCGGCGTCACCTGGATACCCGACGATCCCGTGCCGATCACACCAATCCTCTTGCCACGCAGGTGCGGATCCTCACGCGGCCACGCAGCGGTGTAGTACACCTGGCCCGCGAAGTGGTCGAGCCCGGAAATGTCGGGCCGGTTCACCGCCGACAGGCAGCCCGTCGCGCACAGGAGGAACCGGGCGCGACGGCTCTGGCCATCCGACGTCTGTACCACCCACTCGCCGCCGTCGAACTGCGCACCGACCACCTCGGTGTCGAACTGGTAGTGACGGCGCAGATCGAACCGGTCCGCCACGTGGTCGAGGTACGCCAAAATCTCCGGCTGCGCCGCGAACCGCTCCGTCCACGTCCATTCGCTCTGCAGGTCCTCGTCGAAAGAGTATGAGTAGTCGACGCTTTCGACGTCGCAGCGGGCGCCGGGATAGCGATTCCAGTACCAGGTGCCGCCGACGCTCGGCGCCGCCTCGACGCCGCGCACCGTCAGGCCATCCGAGAGACACCGATGCACCGCATACAGCCCGGCGAAGCCCGCGCCGATCACGATCGCATCGCTGCTCATGCCTCGACTCCCACGGCGAGCAACCGCCGCATGTCAGCCCACAGCAATTCCCGCGCCGCAGCCCCCGCACCGAACGGCATCATCGTCAGAAAGCCGTGGAACAGGCCGGGGTAGTCACGATGCACCACGGGCACATTCGCCGCCCGCAGCCGCTGCGCATACGCCACGCCTTCGCTGTGCAGCACGTCGAACCCGGCCGTCACGACGACCGCGGGCGGCAGACCCTCGTGCGTTTCGGCCCGCCCCGGCGCCACCAGATATTCCGGAGAAGGCAGCTTGTCGTCGAGGTACTGCCGCCAGTAGAACTGCATCGCATCGCGGGTGTTCACGTATCCGGTCGAGTACTTGCGATAGCTCTCGGTGTCGAAGAACGGTTCGATGACCGGATAGATCAGCACCTGCCCCGCGGGCATGAGGCCGCTCTGCTCGCGGCACATCAGCGTGGTGACCGCGGCGAGGTTGCCGCCCGCGCTGTCCCCGGCGACCAGCACCCGCGACGGGTCGACGCCGAGTTCGTCGGCGTGCTCCGTCACCCAGCAGTACGCGGCGAACACGTCCTGCACGGCCGCAGGCGCGCGATGCTCCGGTGCCAGTCGGTAGTCCACCGACACGACGACCGTCTCGGTGAACCGCGACATCGCCCTGCAGAACCCGTCGTGCGAATCGAGATCGCACAGCACGAATCCGCCGCCGTGCGCGAACACCACTGCCGGCCGTGACGCGCTGTCGCCGTACGGGCGGTAGATGCGCACCGGCACGTCGCCGCCCTGGCCTGCAATCGTGCGATCGTCCGCGCTCGCCACGTCGCCGAGGTTCGTGACAGCGAGGCGCCGCCCGGCCAGAAACGCCCGCGCTTGCTGGGCGGTCATTGTCGAGAGGTCGGGGAAGGCGTCGGCGGCGGCACGCATGAATTTCTGCACGCCGTCGTCCATGATCGGCAACCGTAATGCACGATCGCTGGCTACCATCACGAAAGCCACCCCGAGGAGGTCCGCATGACCCCATCTGCTCCTCGCGTCCGCCGAGCCGCTCCCAACCTGCCGCCCGGCTTCGACTTCACCGATCCCGACATCTACGCCGAACGGCTGCCAACGGAGGAGTTCGCGGAGGTCCGCCGCGCCGCACCGATCTGGTGGAACGAGCAGCCACGCGATGTGGGCGGGTTCGGCGACGGCGGCTTCTGGGTGGTCAGCAAGCACCGCGACGTCCGCGAAGTATCGCTGCGCAGCGACGTGTTCTCGTCGGCGGCCAAGACGGTGGTCCCGCACTTCAAGCCGTCGGTGGACGTCAAGGGACAGATCAAGGCCTCCAGGCTGTCCATGCTGATGATGGACGACCCCGAGCACACTCGACTGCGCAAGATCATCTCCCGCGGGTTCACGCCACGCGCCGTCGAGCGACTCCGCGCCGACCTCAACGAGCGGGCTCAGCGCATCGCCGCCGAGGCCGCCGGGCAAACCTCCGGCGACTTCGTTCTCCAGGTCGCGCGCGAACTGCCGCTGCATGCCATCGCCGGGCTTCTCGGAGTTCCGCTGGAGGACCGCAACAAGCTGTTCGACTGGACCAACCAGATGATCGGCGGCGACGACCCCGAGTTCGCGGGATACGACTCACTGGGCGCAACAGGCGAGTTGATCTGGTACGCCATGCAATTGGCGCAACGCAAGGCCGAGGAGCCCGGCGAGGACATCGTCAGCACATTGATCGACTCCGAAGCCGACGGGCAGCTGACCGAGGCCGAGTTCGGGATGTTCGTCGTCACCCTGACGGTGGCCGGCAACGAGACGACCCGCAACTCGATCACCCAGGGCATGATGGCCTTCACCGACCACCCCGACCAGTGGGAATTGTTCAAGGCGCAGCGTCCGAAGACCGCGGCCGACGAGATCATCCGCTGGGCATCCCCCATCACCGCTTTCCAGCGCACCGCATTGGTCGACACCGAGCTCGACGGTGTGCAGATCAAGAAGGGCCAGCGGCTGGTGCTGTTCTACCGGTCGGCGAACTTCGACGAGGACGTCTTCGACGACCCCTACGCGTTCAACATTCTGCGGGATCCCAACCCGCACCTGGGGTTTGGCGGCACCGGCGCGCACTACTGCGTCGGCGCCAACCTCGCCAGGATGACCATCGACCTGATGTTCAACGCGATCGCCGACCATATTCCCGAGCTGACACCCGTCTCCGCACCAGAGCGCCTGCGGTCGAGCTTCATCAACGGGATCAAACACTGGCAGGTCGAATACCGGGGCCCGTACTGAGGGATTTCGGCGCGCTAATCGACGCTGAGCGCACGCGAGCGCGCCGAAATCGCTGAAGGTCGAGATGACAACTCGGCATCGGTCACTACTATGGCCATAGATGCCGCAGCGCCGCAGCTTCAGCACATGTAGCCGTGTAGCACGGGTCTCACGGAGGTAGGCCTTGCCGACTTATCGATTTTCCTGTGTTGCGTGCGGCGACTTCGCCGTCGTGCGTCCGATGGCTGAATCGGGGGCATCCGCACCGTGCCCCGAGTGTGGCCGAGCCGCCGGCCGAATGTTCGGTTCACCCGCATTGCACGCAGTCGATGAACGGCTGCGGCGGGCCTATGGGGCGAGCGAACGCAGCGCCGACGCGCCGCAGGTCGTGTCATCGGTGCCCGGGCAGTCGCGACGAGCTACCCGCATCACGTCGGACCCGCGGCACGCCCGGCTGCCTCGTCCCTGAATCTGGAGGTTGTCATGCCCGACGTCGTATTTTCGGTTGATCAGGCACGTTCGATGCGCGATCAGGCTGTGCCAGGTCACAACCGGTGGCACCCCGGTGTCCCACCGGCAGCCAATGTCCGCCCGGGACAGCATGTTCGGGTGGAATGCCGGGAATGGACAGACGGTCAGATCGGCAACAACGACTCCGCGAACGATGTTCGCGACGTCGACCTGACACACGCCCACATGCTGTCAGGCCCGCTCTACGTGGAAGGCGCCGAGCCTGGCGACCTCCTCGTCATCGACATCCTCGACCTCGGCCCCGTGCCGCAGGAGGTTGGCGACGCTCCAGGTCAGGGCTGGGGCTACACCGGGATCTTCGCCAAGGCCAACGGCGGCGGCTTTCTCACCGACCAATTTCCTGACGCCTACAAGGCGATCTGGGATTTCGCCGGCCAGAAATGCACGTCGCGCCACATTCCTGGCGTCGAGTTCACCGGCATCACCCATCCGGGACTATTCGGCACGGCGCCGTCACCCGAGCTGCTGGCACGCTGGAACGCCCGCGAACGCGCGCTGATCGATACGGACCCCGAGCGCGTGCCGCCGCTTGCGTTACCGCCGCTGGAGGAAAACGTGTTGGGTGGCACCGCAACCGGAGATGCGCTGGCTGCCATCGGTCGTGACGGCGCACGGACCGTCCCGGCTCGGGAGAACGGCGGCAATCACGACATAAAGAACTTCACCCGCGGGTCGCGGGTGTTCTACCCCGTTCATGTTCCCGGCGCCCTGTTCTCCGGCGGCGATCTGCATTTCAGCCAGGGCGACGGCGAGATCACCTTCTGCGGCGCGATCGAGATGGGTGGATTCATCGATTTCCACATCGATCTGATCAAGGGCGGCATGGAGACATACGGCGTCACCACGAACCCGATCCTGATGCCGGGCAACGTCGAGCCGCGCTACACGGAGTTTCTGACATTCATCGGTATCGGCGTCGACCACGAAACCGACACGCAGTTGTACAACGACGCGACCACGGCGTACCGCAATGCCTGCCTCAACGCCGTCGCCTACCTGGAGAAATTCGGCTACTCCGGCGCGCAGGCCTATCTGCTCCTCGGCGCAGCGCCGATCGAGGGGCGCGTCAGCGGCGTCGTGGACATCCCCAACGCATGCTGTTCGCTCTATTTGCCCACAGCTATCTTCGATTTCGACATCACGCCGTCGGCCAGCGGCCCGGTACGGGCAGATCGCGGCAGCTGCGCCTTGTCGTCGTGACATTCTTCCCGGCACCCGGCTGTCGGCCCGTCCTGCAATAGTGAGGCATGGCCTCATGCGCGCTGATCACCGGTGCGAACTCCGGTATCGGTAAAGAGGTCGCCAGGCAGCTTGCCGACCTCGGCAGCTTCGACAGCATCTACCTCGCATGCCGAAATCGGGAGAAGGCGGCGGCCGCGCGGGCCGAACTCGAACGCGCCACCGGCAAGTCCATCTTCGCGACCGTACTGATGGACACCAGTGACCTCGGCTCGGTCCGCTCGGCAGTCGACACCATCGACGCGCCGCTTCAGACAGTCGTCATGAACGCAGGCGGCATGGGCGGTTCGGCACCGATGGCGCTTACCGAAGAAGGGGTCACCGAGATCTTCGCGTCGAACGTGCTCGGTCACGTGGCGCTGCTCGAGCAGCTGATCGCTGCTGACGGCCTGACCGCTTCGGCGGTGCTGGTCGGCAGTGAGGCCGCGCGGGGCGTACCCAAGCTGGGCATCAAGCGTCCCACCTTCGCGGAGCACTCGGTCGACGAGTTCGCGAGCGTCGTCGACGGATCGATCTTCGAGGGACAGAAGGTCGACGGTGGACTCGCGTATGGGCAAGTCAAATACCTGGGCGCCCTGTGGATGTCCGAACTCGCCCGTCGCAACCCACAGTTGCGTCTGCTGACCGTCAGCCCCGGCAAC
The DNA here is from genome assembly GCF_032159565.1 of Mycobacterium sp. Taxonomy (GTDB): domain Bacteria; phylum Actinomycetota; class Actinomycetes; order Mycobacteriales; family Mycobacteriaceae; genus Mycobacterium. Next base: position 5,327 of record NZ_JAVHWR010000072.1, on the reverse strand, counting down.
ACGGCGGGCACCGATGTCTTCAGGGATATGCCGGCACTCGCGCGGCCGCTGATGAATCGCGTCCTTATGCCGTACGTCTTGCCTCGGTTCGGCCTGTCGCATCCTGTGAGTGCGGGCGCGCGGCGGCTGGTCGACGCGACTGTTACCACCGACCTCGAAAGCGGTCGCTTCTATGCGAGCGCCGCCAAGACGTTGACCGGTTCCCTCGTCGACCAGGCGACCGTCGTGGCCGACTTCGCGAGCCCGGAAATTCAAGGGAACGCATTCGAGGCGATCCACCGGTTTCTCTAGGGAAGCGGAAGCGGGTCAAGGGGATTGCCGACGGGGATCGACGAGCAGTTGTTCGGCGCGGGCTGACCGGCGAACCGGTCGTGGATCCAGTCGATGGCCTGCATCAGCCAGGGTCCGACGGTCGAGATGTGGCTGAGAAAGTCGTACTGCTCGTAGTGCACGACGGTTCCGCGCGCGCAGTACTGGCGCGCGAGCGTGCGGACGTCGCCGGCGATCATCACGCCGTCGCCGCGGCCGATGCCCGGCTTGTTGCCGGGAGTGCCCTCGGGAAGACCGTTGGCGCCCTGCCCGATGAACAGCGGAATGGTAGGCGTGCCGCCCGTGCCCATGATGAGGTGGTTGGCCACCTCGACGAACAGCCGAAGGCTCTCCGGCGTCGGGAACTCCGCGATGACGAGATCGGTCCATTTCAGCCGCCAATACCGACGCTGGCCGAGGACGTGCACAATCGACGAGCTCTGCATGGCGCGGTAAAGCTCCAAGCCGCGTGCCGTGAGGTACGGCGTGAAATCGACCTCGAACGCCCGCGCGATCCCGATGAGCGCCATCGGCATCACACCCGCCCAGATGTAGGTGTTCTCGACGTAACGCAGGTTGTGCGCCGGGTGCACAAGCACGCCGCCGATGGCCGCGCCAATCAAGCGGGCGTTGACATCCGGCGCGTACATCGGCGCGAGTTCTGCGGCCCATTCGCCGGCGATCGCGCCACCGGAGTAGCCGAGCAGCGCGACGTCAGCGTGGCTCGCCGTTTCGACCGCCGACGCGTTGAACGCGGCGCGGATCGAGTCCAGGGTGTTCATCCCGTACTCGGGGCCTGCGGCGAAGTCGGCACGCTGGCCTTCGGTGTCCGGCACGATCACCGTGAAACCCTGCGCGAGGAACAAACTGAAGACCGCAAGCTCGACGGTGGGCACGAGGCCGCCCAAAGTCAGCCCGCCGTTGATCGCATACGACGGCTGGTCGTTGCGGTTCAGCGAGTCGTAAGCCGATTGATACGACAGTATCCGGGTCGTATCGGGCTGGTGCAGCGGCTGGATGACGGTGGTGACGTTGGCGGTCGGCCCACCGGTTTGGCTCGTCGACCGATACAGCAGCTGCGTGGTCTTCAGCGGCGTCGGCAGGCCCAGAATGTGGTACGGAACACTGCGGGTGGCGAGCACCGTGCCCGGCACTAGCTGGTCGAGCGGGGTGCTGCCGGAATAGGTGTAGAAGGGGTCGTCGTTCGGCTGCGCCACGAACGCCCGATCCGGGACGACCTCGACGGGCAACGCACTCGGCAGAGGATAGAAGCCCTCCGGTGGCAGTGGGTCGGTCATTGCGCCGAGTATTCCCGTCCGCGAGCCTCACGTCTCCACAGCACACCATCTGCTGCGCTGACGCCCTGTTGAATGAGCGTGCGCTTGAGGATCTTGTTCGTCGCCGTCTTCGGCAGCGCTTCGTTGATGCGCACGTAGCTGGGCCACGCCTTCGGCGACAGGTCGGGCTGTGCTGCCAGGAAGTCCTCGAACCGTCTGGGCGACAACGTGTCTCCCTCGTTGAGGACGACGGCCGCCATAAGCTGGTCGCCGACCCGCTCGTCGGGTACCGCGTAGACGGCGACGTGGTTGATCTCGGGTAGCCGTTGCAGGATCCGCTCGATCGGGCCGGCTGCCAGGTTCTCACCGTCGACCCGCATCCAGTCGGCGGTGCGGCCGGCCAGATAGATCCACCCGTCGGCGTCGCGGTAGGCCAGGTCGCCCGACCAGTACATGCCGTGCCGCATCCGCTCCTCGGTGGCAGCGGGGTCGTTGTAATAACCGGTGAAGCCGCCGACGCCGTACGTGTTGACCAGCTCGCCAACCGCCTCGTCGAAGTTGGCCAGTGCGCCGTGCTCGTCGAAAACCGCCGGTGCGCATTCCGTCACGGTGTCGGCGTGGTACACGCTGACGCCCGGGTATCCCCTGCCGATCGAGCCCGACGGGCAGCCGTCTTCGCGCATGACGACGACGGCGAACTCGCTGGAGCCGAAACTGTCGACGACGCGGCAGCCGAACCGCCGGGCGAACTCGTCGACGTCGGGCTCGGTCGCCTCGTTGCCGAACGCTGCCCGCAGCGTGTTCTCGGCATCGTCGGGCTTCTCCGGCGTGCTCAGCACCAAGGCCAGCGGCTTGCCGACATAGTTCATGTACGTCGCGCCGTAGCGGCGGATGTCGGCCAGGAATCGCGACGGCGAGAACTTCGCGGGCACCATGGTCGCGCCGCACGCCAAGGCGACCGCCCAACCCGCCGCCACCCCGTTCGAGTGGAACAGCGGCATCGACAGGTAGCAGACGTCGTCGGCGGTCAACTCGAACCGCTCGGCCAGGCTGGCGCCGCACAGCACCGCCATCGCGTGCGCGAATCTCACTGCCTTCGGATCACCGCTTGTGCCCGACGTGAACAGCAGGACGACGGGGTCCGCACCGGCGGCTTCGCCATACGGCTCAAGCGGTTTCGCTGACGCCACCGGGTCGCGGTAGTCAGGTCCGTCGACATCGAGCACCGTCGCACGGCCCAGGTCGAGACCCTCGAGCAGCGGCATGTGATCGCTGTCGGCGAGCACCAATTGGCAGTCCGACCGCCTGATGTCGGCCGCCAGCCCGTCGCCCCGCCGCGTCGTGTTGATGCCGCACAACACGTACCCACCGAGCGCGGCCGCCGCCATCGCCCGCAGCATCGCCGGTGTGTTGCCGAGCAGCGCACCGACATGCATGGGACGCGACGGGTCGGCCAGCTCGATCAGCGCCGACGCCTCCGCCGCCGCCTCGGCCAAGTGCTCCCGCCACGTCCACGTCCGCTCCTCGTGCACCATCGCGACACTGTCGTCGTCGATCCGCGATCGCAGCAGCTGCTGCACTGTCTCAAACATGGTTGCCTGGTCGCTCGGACAAGCCTCGCTCCGTGGTAGGCCGATAGCGCAGCAGCGTGATTCCCGCATCGGGCACATCGCAGAAGACGGGCGTCACTCGCATCCCGATGCGAATGTCCCCGGGTTCGACGTCGACGAGTTCGGTGCTCACCCGCGGGCCGACGTCCCATTCGACGACGGCCAGCAGCTGCGGCAGCTTCTCCGCCCACGGCGGCCCGGTCGGTCTGCGAGCCACAGTGTAGGTGTACAGCGAGCCGGCGCCGTCGATCTCGCGCCACTCCAGATCGTCGGCCAGCGTGCCCGGCACCAGCATGCGCGGGTAGAAGACGTAGCGTCCCGCCGACGGCGAGTACTGGATCAGAATCCGGCGCTCGCGCAACGCATCCCAGAACGGCTGCGAGACCGGCGTCGGCTCCGGCAACGGCGCGCTCATCGGTCGCCACCCAGGATCAGAGCGACCTGCTCGCTCATGATGCCGCCGTTACCGGTGACGAACGCCGTGTTGCAGTCGGCGACCTGCGCCTCGCCGGAGCGGCCCATCACCTGGCGCGCGCCGTCGACCACATGGTGCATGCCGCCTGCCATGCCGGCCTGCCCATACGACAGCTGCCCGCCCGCGGTGTTGATCGGGAAGTCGCCGCGGAAGGTCAGGTCGCGCTTCGTCAGCCACTTCATGCCCTCGCCCTTGCCGCAGAAGCCGGCGTCTTCCAGCGTCATCAGCACGGTGATCGTGTAGCAGTCGTAGATCGACGCCATGTCGATGTCGGACCGCTGCACGCCTGCCATCGTGAACGCCCGTTCGGCCGCGCGGGCGATTGGGGTGCGGATGAGATCGTCGGCGTAAGTCGGTGTCTTGAACCGGATGTGCTCGCCGAAACCCTTGATCCACACCGGGCGATGACGGGACCGCCGAGCCACGTCGGCGCTCGCGATCAGCACGCCCGCGCCGCCCTGCACCCGCATCACCGTCTCGAGCATGTGGATCGGGTCGGCGATCACCGGGCTGTTCAGCACGTCGTCGACGGTGATCGGCTTGCCATGGAACACCGCACCGGGGTGGGCGCACGCGTTCAACCGCTGGTGCACCGCGATCCGCGCCAACGCGCCTGCGTCATAGCCGAATTCGTGAGCATAGCGCTGCGCGATCTGCGCGTACGGGCCGTTCTGCCCGACGTTGCCGTACGGAATCTCGAACTCGGCCTGCGGGGAGCCGTAGTTGTTGCTCGACGCGCCGTACCAGCTGAGCGTCCGGCCGGGCTTCGCCTCCGATCGCGGAACCTCCGTCGACCCGGGCATGACGACGAGCACCGCATCGCACTGACCGAGTTCGGCGGCCGCGGCCGCCCGCCACACCATGCCCGCCGCGGTTGCGCCGCCCAAGTCGACACGGTCGCCGAAGTCCAGCGCCATACCCAGGTACTCCGACAGCGTGGCCGGCGCGAACAAGCTCGACTCGCCGATGCCGTGCGTCGAAAGCCCGTTCACCACACCGGAATCGACGCCGGAGTCCTCGATGACCATCTTCGCCAGCCGCGCGTACTGGTCTAGCGTGAACAACGGCGGGCCGCTCGGCTTCTTCTCTGCGGGCAACTCCGCGATGCCGACGATGGCCGCCTCGCCGCGCAGGCCCGTCATCACGCGCTCCGATGCGGCAAGGTGACGGTGGCGGTGCCCGGCATCAGCACGTCCTCGCCGCACCTGCAGAAGATGTCGAGATCGACCAGCCCGGCGCCGTCTTCGCTGCTCGCGTGCGCGTCGGAGCGCTTGCCGGTGACGACACCCCCGAACGTCAACTCCTGACCCGGATAGGCGATCGCGCGGTTCTGCACCGAGAACGCCACCAGCCGCCCGTCGCCGCCGATCCAGTCCGTCAACGCCCTCGACAACAGCGCCGCCTGCAGCGGGCCCTGCACGAGCACATTGTCGTAGCCTTCGCGGTCGCGCGCCCACTCCTTGTCGTAGTGGATGCGATGCCCGTTGTAGGTGGCGGCGCTGAAGAAGAACATCTGCGTCTCGTCGACCGAGACGGTCAGAACCGGTATCCCATCACCGGTGTCGACGTCCTCGAAGTGCCCCTGCGTTCCCTCGCGAGCAGACGCAAAATCGCCCTTTTCGGGTGAGTTTGGTGCGAGTTTGCGTCTGGTCGCGG
>NZ_JAVHWR010000067.1:0-5243 GCF_032159565.1 Mycobacterium sp. | reverse complement strand
TCGTTTTCATCGTCGCCGTCATCTTCTGGAGCGGATTCGTCCTGGGTGCCTACAGCGGTGGCCATCACGGGCATCACTGGGACGGTTCTCGTCACGCGTCGATGTCTTCGCTCTACGCCCCGGAGTTGGCTTCAGAGGGCACTTTTACCGCGTAGCGCACCAATCGCGCCTTCGCGGTGCGGCCGTTGTCTCTCGTCACCCGCATGCCCCTTCGTACCGCCGGATAGACGGACTCGACCGTCAGGTCAGCAATGGGTAGGTCATCGAAGGGGACGGTGCCAGGCATGCATGCAGGCTACGGCCAGGACGTCGTCAGATCGAGATCATGATGTACGCCTGAGGTATCGATCCCCTCCCCGCCATCGTCTACGCCGCTGTATCGGTGAGGTACCGGTACAGCGTCGCCCGACTCACTCCGAGGTATTTGGCTACATCCCGCGCAGTGTGACCGTCCGCCCGCATCCGCTTTGCGGTCGCGATGTGACCGGCATCGGCTCCTTCTTGGGCCGCCCGAACTTGGTGCCGTTGGCGCGAACAAGTGTAAGAACGGCCAACCGCCCGCGTCGCGGCTCGTGCTGGTGCGACGCTCGGACACCGCCCGCCGAATCACGCACCCGAAGCAGAACTCGGCGTCCATAACCGCTTACGGGTAGGTGCCGAACCGAACGCCGTTCTCGCCAGGCCCGATGTAAATCCACGATGGGTTGCCCGCCCCTTGCGGCGGAACGATATGGCACCAGTCGTTGGACTTGCAGAGTTCCGGTCCAACCAGCTGAACCTTTCCTGGCTGTGCGGCAACGTTCTGGCCTCCATTCGAGTACGGCTGGCCGTTCCCGTCTGGCGCGTTGTAGACGTCGGTGGCTATCGACACCGTTGCCATCGGCGTCGTCTGTGTGCCGCCGGTGGGATTCGCGGCGCAGGTGAAATGCTCATGCTGGGCGCTCCAGGTCCAGCCACCGGTGTTACCGCCTTTCGCGGCTTGGCCATACGCAAACCCTGCCGTTGGGTCGATTTGGCCCGTGATGTGGTTCGTGACATCACCCCAGTTGATAGTGAAATCAATATTTGGATAGGGATTTGCAGGTACCACTCCAGGGCCGGTGGCGCCGCCGAACTTGACCTTTCCGCCTTCATAGACGGATTTGGTCCCCCCTGTGGGATGGGTGCCGGACCAATCGACGGTGTACACCGAGCCATCGCTAAGGTCCATAGTCAGAACGGGCGTGTCTAGCGTGCAGGAGATGGGGTCAGCCCGCGCCGTCGGGCCTGGGACGGCGATGAATCCCAACGCGGTCATCGCCGTTGCGGTGGCAAACACTTTGACGCCGTCCATAACAGATAATTGCATGGGGAAGTTTCCTCCCTTACTGGTTCTCACCCTCGACCGTGCATAGGAAGCTAGCAGGCAGTAAACAGCCAGTATTCCGTTTGGCAAAACCGGTACGGACGCAGCATTCGACTGCACAGGAAAGGGTCAGCAAATACTCAGATTGCGCTCCACCGTGCCGCTGTAGTGGACCCTGCGCCATAGGAAACTTGGCCTTGATTCGTAGAGCATTCTGCGGCTCGTCATAGCGCCCACTGCTGGGCGCTGTGATCGCGGCCCGCGAATCGTGGACCGGACGCTGTATAAGGCCAGCGGCAAAACGGCTCCGACAAGTTCATAGGATCACACCACCCCGGCGCTTCGGTCAGCGCATCAGTTGGATCAGCTTAGCCGGTCGTTATCCCCAGAAGATGGGGTCGGCTCGGTCGTCGAGGTAGTCGAGCAGGTCTTGGACTTGGGGGCTGGGGTCGAGAGGTGTGTAGCGGTGGTATTTCAGGTTCTGGTCGCGCCAGTACAGCGTCCATAGTCCGGTGGTTTTGGTGTAGCGCAGGCGGGCGATCGGGAATCGGGTCCAGTCGGGGCCGAAATCCTCGCGCCACGGCGGTCGGCATTCGCAGATAGTCAGATGTCTTGGGGTGAGGTCGCATTCGATCCGAATCTCGCCACGAGCTTGCTCTGGGACCTGCTCGGCGCACCAGCGTTGCACGCGGGCGACGTCGAGCTCGGGAAGTCCGGCGGCGGCCATGCCGCCATGATCGCAGCCCAAAACCGCCCCCGGCTATTCAGGCGCCAGCAGCATCGGAATCGGGCCGGTAGCGCTGAACGCCTCGGCTGGGAGCGAAAACGCCCAGACACTCAAATTCGAGCCGTCTGGCTTTGAAGCCGAGTAGCCCATCGCGTAACCACGTGGAGAAATCCACGATGGGAGGGGAATCTGTTGCGCACCTGGTTTTTCAGGCGAATCTTGACCGCTACAACGTCATCTCGGTCCTGGAAAACGACGAGCCGATCGATGCTTGGTCACGATAACTCTGGACGCCGTCGACGCGGCAACCGGTCGACACCGTAAGGAGTGGGGCGTGGACAGGATTCCGTTTGCGCAGCTGGCGACGGAGCGTGCGAATATGCTGCGCCGATTGAACGCGCAATGGTGCAGGACCCAGCTTTGCATCAGCGTTCCGTGGCTGAACTGAGACGTCGACTAGGGACATGGTGGTGTGGCTCACGAGTGGCGCAAATGTGAGGTCTATTTCAGGACACCGGGATAGCTCATCGGCCTGACCTCCATCATGGCATCGCCTGGGCCCACGCGGTATGCCCCTCGAAGCCAAGCGTTGTCGCCATGTCGCGGTAGCGGTCGCCATAGTCGCAGTAGCTTGCCTCGTAGCCGTGAGCCTTGGCCAGCAGGGCGCGCAGCCGCAATAGCCAGATGTCGCGCAAAACCAGACCCTCCTCGCTGGGTGCCGCCGCTAAACGCTCGATCGCGGCGTCGGCTTCGGCCACGTCACCGTCGGCGCCGCGATCGAGCAGTGTCTCCACCAGAACACCCGTCGCAGGAACGCCCCACAGCAGCAGCCGTCCCTCGCGGAACAGATGGTCGACAGCGGCGCGCATGAGCGGTACGGCCTCATCGCGATCCCCACGCCTGGCCCTCTCACGTGCCGAGTAGACGTTGACGATCGGCAACTCGCCCAGGTTGTGTCCCCGGCGTAGCAACGCTTCGCTGACCTCCGCTAGTAGCTTCTGTCCGCGGTCACGCTCCGCATCCGTGTGTCGGTGCACCAGCGCAACGCCCAGCGTCAACCGGGCGAGGGGCAACGCGAGATCGTCGCTGGATCGTTCGGCAATCCGTAGGACATCCTCGATCTCGCGCACGGCGAGATCATCGGGCGTTAGCACGCCATTCGGTATCCCCGGGAAGTAGACGTAGGTGACAACCATGGCGTAGGACAAGGGGTCGGTGCTGCGGGCCATGGCCAAGCCGTGCTGCAGGTCGTCTCGCCATCCGGGACGACCCAGGCCATAGCGGGCCATACCCCGGTTCGTCAAGGCGACCGCTAATGGAGACCCGAAAATGATGTTGCCTTTAGCCGGATCACCGTCGGCCAGGTCGATTACCCTCTGTGACCACCCCAGCACGTCACACCACTCGGCGCTTTCAATCTTGGCGTAGATGGCCGCGATGGACAGCCCCACCGTCAATGTCGGATCGCCGAGCGACTCGATGAGGGCCATGATTTCAGATGCCAGCTGCGACGCCTCGCGCATCCGGTCCTGATACACGTGATCCATCACCAGCCCCGCCATGGCGATGGCCAGCGACGCCTTGTCCCCGGCGGCGGTGCACAACTGCCGCAATTCATCAAAGCGGTCACCGGCAACGTTCATATGGACCCGGTAGGCGATCCCGCACAACATGGTGCGCGGCGCAATGCGCATGGCAGCCCGGTCGGGGTCCTCGGCGGGCAATGCGTCGGCGATCTTTTCCGCACGCTCCCAACTCAGTCGCGCCGCGGCGATGTCACGGTTGGTCGCCCACGCTGCGGCGCGCATGTGCCAGCCGAAGGCGGCGTGCCGATCACCGGCGGCCTCCAGGTGCTCGGCGATCAGAGCAGCGTTCTGGTCGGCCGAGTCCGGCTCGCGGGCTTCGATCGCGGCGGCAAGCCGCCGGTGCAACTCGGCGCGATCCGACTTGAGCTGCGATTCGTAGGCCACCGCGCGAATCAGCGGATGGTGGAACACATACTCAGCGTGGCGGGTGAACCTGACCTGGTCGATGAGCTGGGCCGCCACCAAGTCACCCACGACCGGTTCGGTCCCCAGCACAGTCAGCTGGTCCAGGCCAAACCGCGAGCCGACCACCGCCGCCGCGCTCAATGTGCGTTTGGCTTTCGGGTCCAGCCGGTCGATGCGCGCAGCGATCGTCGCGTGCAGGGTCGCAGGCACACTAACCTCCGCAGCCTCTGCGGTCGAGATGTAAGCTCCACGCTCCCCACGCAGGACACCACGCTCGGCCAGCTCGCGCACCATCTCCTCGGCGAAAAACGGATTACCGGCAGCCCGATCGACGATCGTCTGACCCAGCTTGCGAACGGAGGGGTCCGGACCGACCAGCTCCGAGACCAGCGCCGCGGTCTCTGAATCGCTCAGCGGTGCAAGGGCTACCGTTTGCGCACCAGGCAATTGGGTCAATGGGCCGCGATATTCGGGACGATAGGTGACCAGCACCAGCGACGGCGTCTGCGGAATTACGGTGAAGAAATCGGCCAGCATCGACTCGCTGACCTCATCGATCCAGTGCGCGTCCTCGATGATGTAGAGCGCCGGGGTTTCCCGGGCCAACGAGGCGGCATTGACCAGCGCGGTCAGCCGCCGCCGACGAGCATCCGGGTCGATCCGAGGCAGAACAGCATCAGGATCGCCGATACCCAGCAAGTCATAAAGTAGCAGCAAGTCCTCCGGGTCTGCATCACTCACCCGGTCGCGCAATCGATTCCGGGCGGCCTGCACGCCGAGACCCTCAACCCCGGTGGCCGCGCGCAGCAGCCGCGCGACGACATGGAAGGGCACCTGGCTGGCGTGCGACTCGCAGAAGGTAATGAACACCTCCACACCCCGTTGACGCGCCATCGCCGCCACCTCGCGCACCAGACGACTCTTGCCAATACCAGGAGGCCCCACCACGCCGACCACCGCGCCGCGGCCATCGACCGCACAGTCCAACAACCCCTCGACGGCCGACATCTCCCACCGCCGACCCACCAGATTCGACTCAGCACGCCCGACGCTGCGATGCCGGTCGCCGATGCCCAACAGGCGATGGGCGGGCACCGGCTCGTCGGCACCCTTGATCTGAACCAACTCGGCCTCGCCCAAGGCTGCTGAGCTATCGACCAGTCGCGCGGTGGACGCGCTG
>NZ_JAVHWR010000049.1:0-66021 GCF_032159565.1 Mycobacterium sp. | reverse complement strand
ATGACCGTCATCGCGACCGCCTCCAACCCGAGATTCTCGGTGAGCCGGGTCGACATCGATCGCGGTGGACCGACCTACACTCGCGACACCCTGCGCGAACTACGGGCGCTCAACCCCGATGCGGATCTCTACTTCATCACCGGCGCCGACGCGCTCGCGTCGATCCTGACGTGGCAGGAATGGGAGGAACTGTTCGGCCTCGCCAGGTTCGTCGGGGTGAGCAGGCCCGGCTACGAGCTCGACGGCAAGCACATCGAGAAGGCGCTCAAGGAGATGCCGGACGACGCGCTGAACCTGGTCGAGGTGCCGGCGCTGGCGATCTCGTCCACCGACTGCCGAAAGCGCGCCGAAGGCAACAGGCCGATCTGGTACCTGGTGCCCGACGGTGTCGTGCAATACGTGTCCAAGCGCGGCCTCTACCGGTCGCACGCCCTCGCCACACAGGAGCAATCGCTGTGACCGCGTCCGAAGAGGCCATCACCATGGCGACCGTCGCCGCGCAGGCGGCCTCGTCCAAACTCGCCGACGACGTCGTCGTCATCGACGTATCGGGCCAATTGGTGATCACCGACTGCTTCGTGATCGCATCGGCCACCAACGAGCGTCAGGTCAATGCGATCGTCGACGAAGTCGAGGAGAGGATGCGGCTGGCCGGCTACAAACCGGCACGACGCGAGGGTGCCCGCGAAGGGCGTTGGACGCTATTGGATTTCGTGGATATCGTCGTGCACATTCAGCATCAGGACGAGCGCAACTTTTATGCGCTCGACCGGCTTTGGCGGGATTGCCCGATCGTTCCGGTGGATCTCGAGGCGGGGTCGTGACGATCCGCCGCCTGGTGATGCTGCGGCACGGACAAACCGACTTCAACGCGGGCAACCGCATGCAGGGTCAGCTCGACACCGAGTTGAGCGACCTGGGCCGCGACCAGGCCGTCGCCGCGGCCGAGGTGCTGGCCAAACGGCAGCCGCTGCTGATCGTCTCCTCCGACCTGCGTCGCGCGCTCGACACCGCGACGACCCTCGGGGAGCGGTCGGGAATGCCGCTGCAGGTGGACGCCCGCCTGCGTGAAACGCACCTCGGGGACTGGCAGGGCATGACGCACATCGAGGTGGATGCCGCCGCGCCCGGCGCGCGGATCGCGTGGCGCAACGACGCCAGGTGGGCACCGCACGGCGGTGAGAGCCGTGTCGATGTGGCCGCGCGCGGCATGCCGCTGGTCCGCAAATTGGTTTCCGATCAAACCGAGTGGGGGACAGACGAACCGGAGCGGCCGGTGGTGTTGGTGGCACACGGGGGGCTGATCGCCGCGCTGACGGCGGCGCTGCTGAAGCTGCCGGTGGACAACTGGCCCGCGCTGGGCGGCATGGGCAACGCCAGCTGGGTGCAACTCTCCGGGCACTCCGACGACAACGAAGAATTCGACGATATCCGGTGGCGCCTCGACGTCTGGAACGCCTCGGCGCAGGTCGCCAACGATGTCCTCTGACCGGCGGACCCTTCTCGTCTTCTGCGACTCGCTTGCCTACTACGGGCCGACCGGTGGGCTGCCATCCGACGATCCGCGAATCTGGCCCAACATAGTTGCTGCTCATCTCGACTGGGATGTCGAGCTGATCGGACGGATCGGCTGGACCTGCCGGGACGTGTGGTGGGCGGCGACGCAGGATCCGCGCTCGTGGGCGGCGCTGCCCCGGGCCGGGGCCGTCATCTTCGCGACAGGGGGGATGGACTCGCTTCCGTCGCCGCTGCCGACGGCGTTGCGTGAACTCATCCGCTACGTGCGGCCATCGTGGCTGCGACGCTGGGTACGCGATGGTTACGGCTGGGCGCAGCCCAGGCTCTCGCCGATCGCACGGGCCGCATTGCCACCGCACGTCTCCGTCGAGTACCTCGAGATGACCCGTCACGCAATCGATTTCAACCGGCCGGGTATTCCCGTCGTGGCGTCGCTGCCGTCGGTGCATATTGCCGAGACGTACGGCAAGGCGCACCACGGCCGAGCGGGCACCGTCAAGGCGATCACCGCATGGGCGGAACAGCACAACGTTCCGTTGGTCGACCTGAAAGCCGCCGTCGCCGAGCACGTCATGAGCGGCAGAGGCAATCCTGACGGCATCCACTGGAACTTCGAGGCGCATCAAGCGGTTGCCGAACTGATGCTCAAGGGCCTGCAGGAAGCCGGAGTTGTTCAAGAGGATGCACCCTGATCATGGCCGTTGTCGTGGTGACCGACTCGTCTTCGCGCCTGCAGCCCGAGGACATGCAGCGCTGCGCTATTCGACAGGTACCGCTGCACATCTTGTTGGACGGCAACGATTTTCGCGACGGCATTGACGACGTGCCCGCCGACGCTCACCAGCGCCACGCCACCACCGCGGGCGCGACGCCCGCCGAACTCGCCGACACATACCGCGAAGCGCTAAAGCAGAGCGACGGCGACGGGGTGGTGGCCGTGCACATCTCGGCCGCGCTCTCGAGCACCTACAGTTCTGCGGTGTCGGCGGCGCGCGAGTTCGGTCCCGCCGTTCGCGTCGTGAACTCCAGGTCGGCCGCCATGGGCGTCGGGTTCGTCGCGCTGGCCGCCGCCGAACGTGCCGCATCGGGGGCAGACCTCGATGCCGTTGAGACCGCTGCTCGTTCGGCCGTTCCTCGCGGCCATTCGTTCATCGTCGTTCACCGGCTGGACAACCTGCGGCGCAGCGGCAGAATCCGCAGGGGGGCATCATTATTGGGATCCGCGTTGTCGCTGAAGCCGCTCCTGTGCCTTGACGTCGACGGCAGGTTGGTGCTGAGCCAGCGGATCCGCACCGCCACCAAGGCGCATGCGGCGTTGATCGATCAGATCGCCGAGGTGGTCGGCGACACCGGCGCCAGGATCGCCGTACATCACGTCGACAACCGCGACGCCGCGGACGACATCGCCAAGTCGCTGACCGTGCGGCTTCCACAGATCGCGCCGCCGACTGTCACCGACATGGGTCCGGTTCTCGCGGTGCACGTCGGCGCGGATGCAGTCGGCGTGTGCATAGAGGTTGACGACTAGTGCCATGGCTCGATCTGGCTGAGGCCGAACGCGAAGACTTCGCCGCGTTTCTCGAGTCTTTGACGCCGAAGCAGTGGGAGGCGCCGACGCTCTGCGACCGCTGGAATGTTCGCGAGGTTGCCGCCCACACCATCAGCTTCGACGAACTGCGTGGCGGCGCTTTGGTGACGCGATTTTTGAAGGGTTGGTTGTTGGTCGACCGGATCAACCAAGTGGGCGTCGACGATTACGCCGACCGCACTCCGGAGGAGCTGATCGCCTTGATCAGGAAGCACGCTCAGCCTCACGGGCTGACGGCGGGCTTCGGCGGGAGGGTCGCATTGACCGACAACATGATCCATCAGCAGGACATCCGCAGACCGCTGGGTTTGCCGCGCACGATCGACGAGCGGCGACTTCGCATCGCGCTGGACTTCGCTCTCATCGCGCCCACCATCCGCGGGTCACGCCGGGCCCGCGGAGTGCGTCTCGTCGCGACCGATCTCGAATGGGATCACGGCGGCGGCCCCGAGGTGCAGGGACCTGGCGAGGCGTTGTTGATGGCGTTGGCCGGCCGGAAGGACGCACTGAAGGACCTCAGCGGTCCAGGAACGAAAGAACTCTCGCAGCGAGTGCGCTGACGGAATCAACGCTGACCCGAGCACCACGCCATGTGCGGTGAGCAGCTAGACGGCCGCGCGGCCGGTGACCGGCGGCAGATCTTTCAGCGTGACGATGCCCGGCGGTGCCGCAACGACGGCGGGCACCGCGTTCGTCACCGGCAGGGCGGTGTAGATCATGCCGAGACCCATGAAGCCGGGCTCGGTCCAGTCCTTCGGCGGCAGGCAGTGCAGCACGGTGCGCATGTTGGGCAGCCCGAAGACCTGAATGACGTGTCCGTGCTCGAGTGGTTTGGGCGGCGTCACATGGTCGCCCATGGTCCAGTTGAAGCCGACGCTGACGACGTTCTTTTCGCCGACCCAGCCGCGGTGGTAGCCCATTACCCCGGCCACGGTGCCTTTCGGGATCTGCATGAAACCGAGATCGCTGTCGCCGTCGGCCGCAGTGAAAGTCACATCGAACGTCATCCGGTCCAGCTTCGCCCCGATCGCGTCGGCCATCATGGCCGCGGACTCGGCGAAGACCTCGCTTTCCCGCCGCACGCTTTCGGTCAGGCCCGGCGTCTGCGGGTCCTGGGAGAAGCCCATCGCGGTCTGGGTGCCGGCCGACTCGTAGGTGGAACAGTCCACCGACTCGGTGATCCTGATCTCGTCGACCCGCTCACACGATCCGCTGAGCACCATGCCGACCATGTTGGTCATACCCGGATGCGCGCCGCTGCCGAAGATCGTCGAATCACCCTTCTCGCAGGCCTTCCGGATGCGGTCCAGATCCTCCGGACGCTGCTTGCCGCCGGTGATCCAGGCAGCGCTGGAGCACACATTGACGCCGGACTCCAGCAACCGCGTGAGGTCATCGATGTTGGGCCACAACGGGTTGTAGCAGCAGGCATCCGGCTCGAGTGTGATCAACGCGTCAATGTCGTTGGTGGCCTTCACACCGGTCGGCTCGGGCCAGCCGGCAAGCTCGGCGGCATCCACCCCGACCTTGTCGGCGCCATGCGCGTAAACACCCACCAACTCCATGTCCGGCCTGCCGATGATCGCGTGCAGCGAGCGCTTCCCGATGTTTCCCGTCGTCCACTGGATCACCCGGATCGGCCGGTCAGGTGTGCTCATGCACCAAGACCCTAATGGGGTGCGATGATCGGCCGATGACTACCGGCGGAATCCGCGCCTTCACGTTCACGCCGGAAGACGGCGTGCCACCTGCCGTCGCGCCGTTCGCCCACGCCACCGCTGCGGGTCCGACGTTGTATGTCACCGGGCAGATGCCCACCGACGTGACAGGAACGGCCGTCGGCGCCGACGTCGTTGCACAGACCGATCAGGTGTTGGGCAACCTATTGCGCGTCACCCAATTGTGTGGCGGCGGGCTGGCGGACGTCGTGTCGGTGCGGGCGTTTCTTCTCGACTGGGACGACTACAAAGCCTTTAATGCCGCCTACGCGCGCTGGTTCCCGGACCGTTTGCCCAGCCGCACCTGTGTGGGCAGTACCGGGCTCGCGGTCGACGCCCTCGTCGAGATCGACTGGGTGTGCTGGCGAAGCGACGGCTGGGACGGCTAAAGCGCGGAACGTTGAGTCGGCATCGCCTCGTCCAGCGCGACGGTGGTGGCGAGGTCTTTCGCAACGACCAGTGACTCGAGTGCCTTCGTCCACGACTCGTAATAGGGGCGGTCGGGTTCCTCGGCGATGCTCGCCATGAGGCGGTGACGAAACGCATCCCATGGCAGGCCGAGCTGGTCGACCACCGCTACAGCGATGGCTAACGCGCGGGCCTGCCACGGCGCGTCGAAGATGAGTTCGCCGTTGTCGCGGGGCAGCGTGTCGTCGTCGAACGGTGTGGCGGTCATAGCCGCTGCACCCCGATCATCGAGTCGCGCGTCACCATGTCCGCGAGCTGATCCTCGGACAACTCCTCGGTGCCCGCCGGGCGCATCGGCAGCACCAGGTAACGAGCCTCAGCACTGGAATCCCAGACCCGGACCTCGACGTCGTCGGGGATGACGGTGCCCATCTCGGCGAGCAGCTTGCGGGGCTCACGCACCGCGCGCGAACGGTAGGCCGGTGCTTTGTACCACTTCGGCGGCAACCCGAGTATCGGCCAGGGGTAACACGAGCACAGCGTGCAGACGACGAGGTTGTGCACTGTCGGGGTGTTCTCCAGCACGACCACGTATTCGCCCTCCGGCCCGCCGAAGCCGAGTTCGGCGACGGCCGCGGTGCCGTCTGCGAGCAGCCGCGTCCTGTACTCGGGGTCAATCCACGCCCGGGCGACGACCCTGGCACCGTTCATCGGTCCGAGGTTGTCCTCGAAATGCGCGACGATCTGGTCCACCGCATCCACGTCGAGGATCCCTTTTTCGACCAGCACCGCTTCGATGGCTGCGATGCGCGCCTCGACGGGTGCGAGCGCTTCGGGGTGGTGATGGTCGGCCATCACGCCTCCTGCAGATATCGCTCGAACAGGTCGATATGCACGAAGTCGCCGTTTGTGCCTGCCTCTCCCCACAATTCGCGGGATGCGAAGCGCACCGCATACAGGGGATCGGTGACGGATCCGCCGCCGTGCGCCTCGATGTCGTCGATGTTCGCTGCCTCATCGACCCGCACGACGATGCCGCACTTGCCCTGGGCGTACCGGGGCGCGCGGGTGTGGCCGGGGGGATGCCGTTCGCGCACCCGCACCGTGTCGCCGATCGCGAATCTCGGGGTGGTCCGGGACGCGAGGTCGTCGGGCAGGACGCCGCGGTCGACTTGTGACAGCGGAAAGCGGCCGCCGGCGCGACGATCGAGTTCTTCTGGAGTGGTCACACCCGCCTCGACGGCAAGCGTGGTGAGGCCGGTCAGCCAGTGCTCGTAGTACGGGGACGACAGGTAGTGCGCGGGATCCATCCGCTCGATCGAATGCCGGAACCTGCCACCGGGCCCGCCGAGAGATGCGATCGACCCGACCATCATGCGGAAAGTGCGCCGCTCCCAGTCCGCGGCGAACATCGGCTCGCTGTCCGTGTGCTCGACCGGACCGAAGCCGTCCAGCCCACCGAGGTCATGCACACCGTCCACGTCCGGATCATACGAACTTGACGCCGGCATCCGACCGTATTCCCCCGATCGGGGGACACCCGGTTCAACCGGTCTGACGGCCGTTCGGCCGACACACATCTGCACGCCGCTGAGGCACAGTTATCTCATCACCGGAAACAACCGGCAGAGAAACCGAAAACTTCAGCAGCACAAGGAGATACAAAAATGAACGCCATTATCGCCCGCTACGTCGCCCTGCCCGCCGTCTCGGCAGGCATCCTCTGCGGTGCCGCCCTCGGCCTGGCCGGCATGGCCAACGCCGCGACGACCACCACTGAGCACAGCACCGGATCGGCCATCGTCAGCTCACCGGACACCTACGCGAAGCCCGCGCCGAACGCGCTGCCCGGGTGGCGTCACCACCACGGTGTCGGCCGGTTCGACATGTTCAACCAGTAAGCCACAACTGAACACGATCCACCTCCAATAGAGGCCCTCCCCGGCTGCGGTCAACATCCGGGGAGGGCCTCCCCCGTGTGGCCGCGCACGCGAGGAGCGAAGCGACGGGGAAGTTGTCCACAGAACCGACTTCATTCACAGTTTGCGCCGAATGCGCTGCCGACCGGCCGTTGTCGCCACGGTCGCACCTACCGTCGGGCACATGGGGACCGAACTGACCGCCGAGCGGCTTCAGCGCAGGCTCGGTGGCGAGGCCGACGCCGACACGGGCTCGGATGGCGACGCCGACAACTCCGATGCCGCACTGTCGCGCTGGCTGCCCGACGCCCCCGCCGGCGACTCCGCGGGCTGGCTGGCGGCCGTGCGCGCCGACCCCGGTCGCGCGGGTGCCATCGCGCTGGGACTCGTCGGTGTGGTGGCCGTGCTGGTCACTGTGTTCACACTGCTTCGGGATGAGACCCCGGCGGTGGTCTCGGCCAAACTGCCGCCGGTCGAGATGGTTTCGACGGCGCAGTCCACTCCGGCCGCGCCCGCTGCCCAGGGCCCGGTCATCGTCAGCGTTGTAGGCCTCGTGCACAAGCCGGGCCTGGTGACCTTGTCCGCGGGCGCGCGCATCGCCGACGCGGTCAGCGCGGCAGGCGGCGCCCTCGACGGCGCCGACCTGATCGGGCTGAACATGGCTCGCCGCGTCGCCGACGGCGAGCAGATCATCGTCGGCATCGCCGCGCCGCCGGGGGAGCCGACGACCATGGGCAGTTCGGTGGCAGCAGAGCCGAGCACGTCTGCATCACCGGGCGACCCGCAGGACACCGCGAGCACGTCGGCGCCGGACGTTTCGGTCGACTTGAATACCGCCACCGAAGAGCAGCTCGATGCCCTGCCCGGTGTGGGCCCGGTGACAGCGGCCGCCATCGTCGCGTGGCGTAGCGCCAATGGATCGTTCACCAGCGTCGACCAGTTGGCCGACGTCGACGGCATCGGTCCGGCGCGCCTGGAGAAGCTGCGAGCCCAGGTCCATGTGTGAGCGCACCAAACGGTCGCGAGGCCCACCTGGACCTGCGTCTGGTGCCTGCGGCGCTGACGAGTTGGGGGATCACGGCCGCAGGAATTCTGTGGTCGATCGCTGGTGTCGTCGTGATGTTGTCGGCGGCCGTCGCCACGGCAGGCGCGACAGCGTGGTGGGGTAGCCGACGCCGCCGATCGCGAGACGGTGTGCGGATGACGGCGGCGGGCGTGGCCGCTATCGCGTTGACAGCGTTGAGTTTCGGCATTGCGGTGCAGCTGCGCGTCGACCAGATGCGACACCATCCGCTCGTCGACCGCTACGGCACCGTCACCGCGGTCATCGTGACACCGAGCGAGACGCCGCGGTCGCTGGGCGGCGGCAGGTTGATGTTCCGTGGGTCGCTGAAGGCGGTCGACGCCGACGAGATGTCGGGCCGGGTGGTGGTTTTCGCCTCGGTGGCCGGCTTCGCCGAGCTGACGGCCGGCCAGCCGGCGGCGTTCAGGGCGCGGATCGCCAGGCCGAACCGCCGCGACCTCACGATCGCCGTCCTGTCGGCGACGGGAGAGCCGACGCTCGGCGAGGCCGCGCCGATCCAGCGGGCCGGGCAGGCAATGCGCAGCGCGTTCGCCGCCGCGGCGCGTTCCGCCTTGCCCACCGAAGAGGCGGCGATGCTGCCCGCCCTTGTCCTCGGGGACACGTCCATGTTGTCGAACGAGACCACCGCGCAATTTCGTGCCTCGGGGCTGACGCATCTCACTGCCGTGTCGGGGGCGAACGTCACGATCGTCTGCGGGGCGGTGCTGCTGACGGCGGCATTGGTCGGCCCTCGCATCGCCGTCGGCGTGGCCGCCGTCGCGTTGGTCGCGTTCGTCGTCGTCGTGCAGCCGTCGGCCAGTGTGCTGCGCGCCGCGGTGATGGCCGCCATCACCTTGCTGGCTCTGGTGACACACCGCCGCAGGCAGGCGATTCCGGCGCTCTCGGCCGCGGTCATCGCGCTGATGATCGCGGCACCCGACCTCGCCGTCGACGTCGGCTTCGCGTTGTCGGTGTCGGCGACCGCCGCACTCGTCGTCATCGCACCGGCGTGGTCGCGAGGGCTGGTGGCTCGCGGCTGGCCCAAACCGTTGGCCGATGCGGTGAGCGTCGCGGTCGCCGCTCAGCTCGTGACGGCGCCTCTGGTGGCTGCCATCTCGGGCACGTTCAGCGTCGTGGCGGTGGCAGCCAACCTCGCGGCCGCCGCGGTGATCGCCCCGATCACCGTGATCGGGTGCGCGGCGGCGGCGCTGTCGGTGTTGTGGCCGGCGGGTGCAGGCCTGCTGATCCGGTTCACCGGACCCGAACTGTGGTGGTTGCTGAAGGTCGCCCGATGGGCGGCGGGCATACCCGGCGCCTCGGTGCCGGTCCCCGCGGGGGTGCCCGGCGCGCTGACCGTTGCCGCGGCAACAATCGCGATGGTGGCGCTGTCGCGGTGGTGCCGCAGATCACTGCGCACGCGAGGAGCGGAATGACAACTGCGCACGCGAGGAGCGGATTGACAACTGCGCACGCGAGGAGCGGATTGACAACTGCGCACGCGAGGAGCGGATTGACAACTGCGCACGCGAGGAGCGGGATGACGACTGTCGGCGCGGCATGACACGATCGGCAGATGAGCGAATCGGTCCCCGGGTTGCATCTGGTTCTCGGGGACGAGGAACTTCTGGTCGAGCGCGCGGTGGCCGCCGTCTTGCGCGCAGCGCGCAAGCAGGCGGGGACCGACGACGTCCCGGTGAACCGCATGCGTGCCGGTGAGGTCAGCACGGCCGAGCTCGCCGAGCTGCTGAGCCCGTCACTGTTCGCCGACGAGCGCCTCGTGGTGCTGGAGTCTGCAGCCGAAGCGGGCAAGGAGGCTGTCGCCCTCATCGAGACCGCCGCCGCCGACCTGCCGGAGGGCACGCTTCTCGTCGTGGTGCACTCAGGCGGTGGCCGCGCCAAGGCGCTGGCCGGTCAACTGAAAAACCTCGGCGCCACGGTCCATCCGTGTGCCCGCATCGCCAAGGCTGCTGAACGCGCCGACTTCGTGCGCGGTGAGTTCCGCGCTTTGAAGATCAAGGTCTCCGAGGACACCGTCACAGCTGTATTGGACGCCGTGGGTTCGGATATCCGCGAGCTCGCATCGGTGTGCTCTCAGCTGGTCGCCGATACCGGCGGCAAGGTGGATGCGGCGGCGGTGCGCCGCTACTACAGCGGCAAGGCGGAGGTGAAGGGCTTCGACATCGCCGACAAGGCTGTCGTCGGTGACGTCGCGGGCGCCGCCGAGGCATTGCGCTGGGCGATGATGAGCGGCGAGCCGCACGTGGTGCTCGCCGACGCGCTGGCAGAAGCGGTGCACACGATCGCCCGGGTGGGGCCGTTGTCGGGCGACCATTACCGACTGGCATCCGAGCTGGGGATGCCGCCGTGGCGGGTACAGAAGGCGCAGAAGCAGGCGCGACGCTGGTCGCGCGAATCGATCGCGACGGCGATGCAGTTGGTGGCGACACTGAACGCGGATGTCAAGGGCGCAGCGGCAGACGCCGACTATGCGCTGGAAGCTGCGGTGCGGAAAGTGGCGGAACTCATCAAGGACTGAGCGGACTGAGCGGACTGAGCCCAGACCGCCGACTCAGAGCTTGTTGAAGGCGCGGGTCAGCGCGGACTTCTTGTTCGCCGCCTGGTTCTTGTGGATCACGCCCTTGCTGGCGGCCTTGTCCAGCTTGCGGTTGGTCGACTCGAGCAACTCGGCGGCCTTGTCCTTGTCGCCGGCCTCGGCGGCCTCACGGAACGAGCGAACGGCCGTGCGCAGCGAGGACTTCACCGACTGGTTGCGCAGTCGGGCAAGCTCGTTGGTGTGAATGCGCTTTACCTTCGACTTGATGTTGGCCACGCGCTGATTCCTTCGTAAATCTCGGTTGGGGGTTGGAAGCTCTTGGGCGCCCGGCGAGCGGGCAGCGAGGGTTCAGATTACCAGCGCACGGGGTAAAAACCCAAAGTGGGGGAGAATGGGAAGCCGCTGGCCTGCGGAAACGGAGCGGGTGGGGCAGCATGTCAACGGTGAGCCTTCGTATATTGCCGACCGAGACCGCCAAGCCCTCACGCACCAACGGCCGCCGGACCTCGCGCTACGAGGGGATCTTCGACGGCTACAACCACCTGGGCAGCTACTCCGAAGCCTTCGACGAGATGTTCGACGCGCAGGGCAACGTCCGCGGGCCATACAAGGGCATCTTCGCCGAACTCGCGCCTTCCGACGCCTCTGAGCTGGAAGCGCGCAACGACGCACTCGGCCGTGCCTTCATCGACCAGGGCATCACGTTCTCGCACTCCGGCCAGGAACGTCCCTTCCCGCTCGACCTCGTGCCGCGGGTGATCTCCGCCGCCGAATGGTCGCGTCTGGAGAAGGGCATCCGGCAGCGCGTCAAGGCGCTGGAGATGTACCTCGACGACATCTACGGCGAGCAGGAGATCCTGCGTGACGGCGTGATCCCGCGTCGGCTGGTCACCTCGTGCGAGCATTTCCATCGCGAAGCCGCGGGCATCGTCCCGCCCAACGGCGTGCGCATCCACGTCGCCGGCATCGACCTGGTGCGCGACGCACAGGGCAACTTCCGGGTGCTTGAGGACAACCTGCGCTCACCCTCAGGCGTCTCCTACGTGATGGAGAACCGCCGCACCATGGCGCGCGTCTTCCCGAACCTGTTCGCCACCCACCGCGTGCGCGCGGTCGGCGACTACTCATCGCATCTGCTGCGGGCACTGCGCAACGCCGCGGCATCCAACGAGGCGGACCCGACCGTGGTGGTGCTGACGCCCGGCGTCTACAACTCCGCCTATTTCGAACATTCACTTCTCGCCCGGCAGATGGGCGCCGAACTCGTCGAGGGACGCGACCTGTTCTGCCGCGACAACACCGTCTACATGCGCACCACCGAGGGGGAGCGTCAGGTCGACGTCATCTATCGCCGCATCGACGACGACTTCCTCGACCCGATGCAGTTCAATCCGAGCTCGGTGCTCGGGGTTGCGGGCGTGCTGAACGCGGCGCGGGCGGGCAACGTCGTCATCTCGAGCGCGGTGGGCAACGGCGTCGGCGACGACAAACTGGTCTACACCTATGTGCCCACGATCATCGAGTACTACCTGGGCGAAAAGCCGTTGATCGCCAACGTCGACACGTACCGCTGCTGGCTTGACGACGAATGCGAGGAAGTGCTCGACCGCGTTGACGAACTCGTCGTCAAACCCGTCGAAGGCTCCGGGGGCTACGGCATCGTCTTCGGGCCAGAGGCTTCTCAGAAGGAGCTCGCCACGATCAGCAAGAAGATCCGCAACGACCCGCGCGGCTGGATCGCCCAGCCGGTCGTGCAGCTGTCCACGGTGCCGACCCAGATCGGCGACAAGCTCGCGCCACGCCACGTCGACCTGCGGCCGTTCGCGGTGAATGACGGCGACGACGTGTGGGTGCTGCCCGGCGGCCTGACCCGCGTCGCGCTGCCGAAGGGCTCGCTGGTGGTCAATTCCAGCCAGGGCGGCGGCTCGAAGGACACCTGGGTGCTGGCGTCGCGTGCGTCGGTGGCCGACCGGGAACTGGCGGCCGCCGAGGTGGTCCGCAAGCTGCCCAAGGGGCCCAAGGGTCCAAGAGCCGACAAGAACGGCGAATCCGCGTCTCAGTCGCAGCAACAGCAGTCGCCGGGTCCCGGTCAGAGCCAACAGCAGCAACAGCAACAGCAGTCGTTGGTGCGCTGATGCTCGCCCGCAACGCCGAATCTCTGTATTGGATCGGCCGTTACGTCGAGCGCGCCGACGACACCGCCCGCATCCTCGACGTCACCGTCCATCAGCTGCTCGAGGATTCCAGCGTCGACCCCGACGAAGCGTCGCGCACGCTGCTTCGGGTGCTGGGGATGGAAGCGCCCTCGGAGCCGCTTGACGTGTGGTCGCTGACCGACGTCGTCGCCTTCAGCCGGAACACACACGGCGGATCGATCGTCGACTCGATCTCAGCTGCGCGCGCGAATGCAAGGGGTGCACGCGAAGTCACGTCAACCGAAATCTGGGAGTGCCTGAACACCACCTACAACGCACTCGCCGATCGCGAACGGGCCGCCAAACGCCTCGGGCCCGGCGAGTTCCTCTCCTATGTCGAGCGGCGCGCCGCGATGTTCGCCGGGTTGGCCGACTCGACGCTGTCCCGTGACGACGGCTACCGGTTCATGGTGCTCGGCCGGGCGATCGAACGGGTCGACATGACGGTGCGCTTGCTGCTGTCCCGGGTCGGCGATAGCGCATCGTCGCCCGCCTGGGTGACGGTGCTGCGCTCGGCGGGTGCACACGACACCTATCTGCGCACCTACCGCGGCGTGCTCGATGCCACCCGCGTCGTCGAGTTCATGCTGCTGGACCGGCTGTTCCCGCGGTCGGTGTTCTACTCGCTGCGGCTGGCCGAGCACAGCCTCGACGAACTGCACCACCGCGCGCTCAACCGGGTCGGCGCGACCGCTGAGGCGCAACGGCTCCTCGGCCGGGCCCGCAGCGAGCTGGAGTTCGTCCGTCCCGGCGTGCTTCTGGAGTCGCTCGAACGGCGTCTCGCCAGCTTGCAGGAAACGTGCAGCGACGTCGGAGAGGCGTTGGCGCTGGAGTACTTCCACTCCGCGCCTTGGGTGGCGTGGACGGACGCCGGACGCAACGGGTCCCTCGTCATCGAAGAGGGGGAGATTTAGAGATGTGGCGCATGCGGGTGGTGCACTCGACCGGCTATGCGTACAAGTCACCGGTGACGGCGTCGTTCAACGAGGCACGCCTGACGCCGCGGTCTGACTCCCGCCAGAACGTCATCCTCAACCGCGTCGAAACCGTCCCCGCGACGCGCTCCTACCGCTACGTCGACTACTGGGGCACGGCGGTGACGGCTTTCGACCTACACGCGCCGCACACGGAGCTCGAGGTCACGTCGTCGTCGGTGGTCGAAACCGACAAGGATGAGGTGCCCGACGAGAAGGTGAGCTGGGACGACCTGACGACCGAAGCCGTGATAGACAAGTTCGACGAGGTGCTCGGCCCGACGCACTACACGCCGCTGAGCAAACGCATCGTCAGGGTCGGACAGAAGATCGCGAAGGATCACGATCCCTTCGACGCCGTTGTCGCCGCAGCCAATTGGGTGAACAGCGAACTCGACTACGTGCCGGGCACCACCGGCGTGCACTCGTCCGGGCTCGATGCTCATCGCGAAGGCAAGGGCGTCTGTCAGGACTTCGCACACCTCACCTTGATTCTGCTGCGGGGCATGGGTATTCCGGCGCGGTATGTGTCGGGATACCTGCATCCGACACCGAAGGCACCTGTCGGTGACGCCATCGAGGGCCAGAGCCACGCATGGGTCCAGGCGTGGACGGGCCGCTGGTGGAACTACGACCCGACCAACGACACCGATATCAACGAGCAGTATGTGAGCGTCGGTGTCGGCAGGGACTACTCGGACGTCTCGCCGCTGAAGGGCGTCTACTCGGGGGAAGGTTCGACCGACCTGGACGTGGTCGTGGAGATCACCCGGCTGGCATAGCGCCTCGACCGCTAACCTGGCTGTCATGGCGGCCGAGTTCGACCTCGAGCTCACGTCCGGGCGCGTGCACGCTCAACGCTTCGGCGATCCCGATGCGCCGCTGGTGCTCGCGGTGCACGGACTTTCGGCCAACATGCACGGCTTCGACTACCTGGCTCCGCATCTCGTCGCCGACGGCGGACGCCAGGTCGTCGCGGTCGACTTGCGCGGACGCGGCGGCAGCGACTCCACGGCACCGGGCACCTATGGTCTGGCGTCTCATGCCCGTGACATGTTCGAGGCGGCAACGCTTCTCGGACACGAGCAGTTCGACTGGATCGGCTGGTCGCTCGGCGCGCTGACCGGCATCCTCGCCGCCGGGCTCGAACCGGGCCGTATCCGCCGCCTCGGGCTGATCGACCATGCGGGCCGGTCCGACGAAGGAGCCGTGGCAGCCGTACTCGCCGGCCTCAACCGGCTGGATTTCCACCTTTCGACTGCCGAAGGTTACGTGTCGCAGGTGGAGGCCGTGAGTCCGATCCGCCCGTTCACCGACTTCTGGCGGCGCTTCTATCTCTACGAATTCCGGCGGACCAGCAAGGCTGCCTGCCTCGAAGATGGCCGCGACGCGTCCGGGCGAGATTGGCCGCACCAGTGGCGCCACCTGACCATGCCCGTCGGATTGGTGCGCTGCAGGCAGCCACTCAATGGCGGCCTTGTGGTTCCCGACGACGTCGCCGCCGATATCGACTCGACGGTCCAGACGCTCACCATTACCGACGTTGACGCCGACCACTTCACCGTCATGACGTACGAGCCGGCCGCCGAAGCGCTACGCGCGCTTGTCGGTTAGTTGCCGCCGCGGCCACCGCATACGCCGGGGTGCACCTCGACGCGGTGCAGATCGTCGCCGAGTTCGATCTGCCTGCTGAACACCGTCGCCGCCAGCGCGCGCCAGTCGTCCTCTTGCCCGGGTGCGATGCCCGGCACGTAGTGGGTGAGCACGAGGATGCCGACGCCCGCGCGCTCCGCGGTGGCAGCGGCCTCCTCGACCGACGAGTGGTAATCGCAGATGTCGCGGATCCGCTGCTGCGGCATCTGCGAGATCAGCTCTTTGCGGATCACCGTGTGCACGAGCGCGCCTGCGCCCGCGGCCAGGTCGTCGAGGCCGGCGCACGGCACGGTGTCGCCGGCCAGCACCACCGACGCGTCGTCATGTTCGATCCGGAACCCGATGGTCGGCGCCACCGGCCGGTGATCGGTCGGCGCCACCAGAATCCGCACGCCGTCGCGGCCCCACACCACGCCGCCGGTGACCTCCTCCACCTCGACGCGCGGTGGGCCGGTGATGTCGGCGTGGTGTGCAATCCGGTAGCCGATGTCGTGGCCGAACGCTTTGAGCGTGGCGTCGACGACTTCTGCCGTGCCGGGCGGTCCGATGATCGGCAAGGCCGGCGCGTCCGGATCGAATGTCGTCACCCAGCGCGTGATGATCACGTCTCCGAGGTCGGCTATGTGATCGCTGTGCAGATGCGTGAGAAGCAGTGCGGACAACGCATTGGCACCCGAGCCCACCGCCGCCAACCGCTGTTGCACGCCACGACCGCAGTCGACCAGGAACGTCTGCCCACCGGCCCGCACCAGCGTCGACGGGCCCGCCCGGTTCGGGTCGGGAATCGGACTGCCGGTGCCGAGCAGGGTGACTTCGATCATCAGACATACCTACCCCGTCGAACGGTCCGGCTCAGGCCATATCGCCAGAAATTGCCTAACGTGAGATCTGTGGACGCGGATCCGGCGGGAACGGTCGCAACGTGGCTGTGGCAAGCAGGAGCAGACATCCCGAAGATCGTCGAGTTCGTGGCCGCGCGCCGGCTTCGCGAGGTCTACGTCGCGGTGCCACTCAGCGGGGTCGACGACAATATCGCGGCGCTCACCACAGCGTTACGGGCCAACGGAATTGCGGTGTCGTGCCTCGGCGGCGACCCAACGTGGACGGTCCAGCATGACACCGCGTCCAATTGGGCGTTCCGGGCCACCACCGACGCCGTGTTCGACGCCGTCCACCTCGACGTCGAACCGTGGGCACTGCCCCGTTGGCCGCAGGATGCGCGCGAACTGATGAGTTCCTTCGCCACTCTGGTGGAGGAAGTGACGGAGGTGGCTCCGCTGGTGCTGGATCTGGTGCCGTGGCTTGTGCACGATCACCGTGAGTTGCTCACTCGCATTGTGCGTCAGTGTGATTCGATCACCGTGCTGGCCTACCGAGACCGTGCCTCGACCATCGTCGCGGAGGCCGAACCGATGCTCCGGCTTTGTGAAGCCGCGGGAACTCGCTACCGGATCGGCGTCGAGACCCAGCCGCCGTCAGCCTCGGTACCGACCAACACGACGTTCGCCGACGACGGCGAGGCGGTGATGCGCAGGGAGCTCACCGCCGTCGCCGCACGGCTTCAGCAGCCGTTGTTCGACGGGTTCGCCGTCCACCACCTTCGCTCGTGGCAGACCATGCCGCCGTGACCGGCTACTCGCGGCCGGCCGACACCCAGCTCATATCGCGGAACCTGTTCCCGGACACGGCATCTGCGGCGGCATCCAGTGCGGTGAGCTGATCCGCGGTCAGCGTCACCCACAACGAGCCGAGATTCTCCTCGACCCGTGCGGCCCTCCGGGTTCCCGGGATCGGCACCGACGCCACACCGAAGGTTTCGGCGCGCTGCCGCAACCAGGCCAGCGCGACCTGGGCGGCCGTCGCGCCCAACGCATCGGCCACCGACGTGACGACGTCGACCACCACGAGGTTCGCGTCGAGCGCACCCTCGGCGAAGCGGGGCATCGTCTTGCGGAAGTCGTTGCTCGCCGCGAGATCGGCTGCCGACCGCACGGTGCCGGTCAGGAAGCCACGCCCCAACGGCGAGTACGGAACGAAGCCCACGCCCAGCTCGGCGGCCGCGGGCACGACATTGCGCTCGACGTCACGGCTCCAGATCGACCACTCGCTCTGCACCGCGGCGATCGGGTGCACCGCGACCGCGGCCCGCAGTTCGTCGGCGGTGACCTCCGACAGGCCGAGGTGGCGCACCTTGCCCGCGGTCACCAGCTCGGCCATCGCGCCCACGGTCTCCTCGATCGGCACCGACGGGTCGCGGCGATGCATGTAATAGAGGTCGACGACGTCGGTGCCGAGCCGTGACAGGCTCTCGTCGATGGACTTGCGGACATACTCGGCGTCCCCGCGCGCCACCAGAGTCCCTGCCGCTCGATCGGCCGGATTGCTCGCAATGCCGAACTTCGTTGCCAGGGTGACTTCGTCACGTCGGTCGGCAAGCAGCTTGGAGATCAGCCGTTCGTTGTTTCCGCCGCCGTACACGTTGGCGGTGTCGATGAACGTGACGCCGAGGTCGAGGCAGCGGTGCAGGGTGGCCAGCGATTCGGTGTCATCGACCTCTCCGTACACGGGCGTCAACGCCATCGCTCCGAAACCGATTGCACTGACCGTCAATCCGTCGCCGAGAGCGACTGCAGGCACGTCATTAGATTGGTTAGTCATGCTTTCGTTCCTCAAGTCGACGGTGGTTCATGTTCCTGCAACCAGCGCCGGCGCGTGACTGTTCCGACCAAGATGCTTTCGCCTCGACCGACTTCGACCTAACCTTGTGTGAACCAGGTCACGATGGAGGCGACGATGCGAATCGCGGACGTGTTGCGAAACAAAGGCGCCGCGGTGGCGACGATCACCCCCGAGACCTCGGTTTCCGGGCTGCTCAACGAGCTCGCTGTGCACAACATCGGCGCCATGGTGGTGGTGTCGTCCGACGGGCTGGTCGGCATCGTCTCCGAGCGCGACGTCGTGCGAAAGCTGCATGAGCACGGCGCTGAACTGCTGAAACTGCCCGTCAAGGCCATTATGACGACGTTCGTCGCGACCTGCTCGCCGCACGACACGGTCGACCATCTCACCGCGCTGATGACCACGAAGCGGGTCCGACACATCCCTGTGCTGGACAACGACCGGCTCGTCGGCATCGTCAGCATCGGCGACATCGTGAAACAGCGGATGGAGGAACTGGAGAGCGAGCACAGGGCTCTGCAGGACTACATCACCCGTGGCTGAGATCGAACGTCGGCCCATCGAGCGTGCCGACGTTCGTCCCTCCTCGAAAGTGCTGGCCCGGGCGTTCTACGACGACCCGTTGATGCTCTATATGCTGCCCGACGACAAGGCAAGGGCGAAGGCGCTGCCGCCGATGTTCGCGGCGCTGACCAGCCATCATTTCCTGTCCCGCGGCGGGTCGGAAGTGGCGAGCCGCGACCGACGGATCGGCGCGGCCACGCTGTGGGATCCGCCGGGGCAACGCAAGTCGTCGCGATGGGAAGAGCTCCGGATGCTGCCGACGCTGGCGTGGTACTTCCGTTCGCGTGGCAAGCAGACGCAGGCCCTCGGCAGGGCTATGGAGGAAGCTCACCCCGAGGAACCGCACTGGTATCTGATGGTCATCGGTAGCGACCCGAGCGTGCGCGGCGCCGGCTTCGGGCAGGCGCTGATGCGCTCGCGCCTCGACCGCTGCGACGGTGAACGCGCGCCCGCCTATTTGGAGGCGAGCAGGGAAGAGCTGGTCGGTTACTACAGCCGGTTCGGCTTCGAGCAGATCGGCGAGATCCAGGTTCCCGACGGCCCGAAGATGTGGCCGATGTGGCGGGCGCCGCGGTAGGTCAGCTCCAGGAGTAGTCGCGGCGCAGCCTCGCCGCGATGATCTCGAACGTTTCGCGTTCCAGGATCGCGCCTTCGCGTCGGATGCCCTCCTCGGGCACGTCGAGCACCCTGTCCAACCGCACCCAGCTCGGCCGGGATTCGTAGTCCCATGGCCCGGAACCGATACCGACCCAATCGCGCTCGTTCTGGTGGCGTTCCTGGCTGGACAGCATCAGGCCCAGCAGCGTGCGCCGGTCGCGGCCAACCACCAGCACCGGGCGATCCTTGCCCCGCGACGGGTCGTCCTCGTAGACCACCCACGTCCACACCACTTCGCCGGGATCCGCGCGGCCGTCGAGGTCAGGGGCGTACACAAGTTTGCGGGCGCGATGTGCCGTCGGGACGCTGTTGTTGGTCACCGGGCGCCCGGCGGTGATCGCGGTCGTGGGGACCGCGGTGGTGCCGGCGAGGGCGTCAAGGCCCATCTTGATGCCCTGCTGGATGTTGCGAGGCAGGTTCTCAGGTCGTTGGAGCTGGCGGATCACCTTCGGTGCTCCGTTGAATACCAGGTTCTCTGCGATCCTCTGAAACGTCCTCCATTGCGACGCCATATTCGCAGCATAGGTGAAGGAGAAATCGCGCGATTGTGTCGCCGTGCCGCCGGCTCGATACCCTGGAAGGGCATAGCGCGCCCGCTATACAAAGCCTGACCAGGAGATTCCCATAAGCAGTTTCGCCGACCAAACCTTCACCGCGCCGGCGCAGATCAGGAACTTCTGCATCATCGCCCACATCGACCACGGCAAGTCCACGCTGGCCGACCGGATGCTGCAGCTCACCGGCGTCGTCGCCGACCGCGACATGCGTGCGCAGTACCTGGACCGGATGGACATCGAGCGCGAGCGCGGCATCACCATCAAGGCCCAGAACGTCCGGCTGCCGTGGAACGTCGATGGCACCGATTACGTGCTGCATCTGATCGACACCCCGGGCCACGTCGACTTCACTTACGAGGTGTCGCGGGCGCTCGAGGCGTGCGAAGGCGCGGTGCTGCTGGTCGACGCCGCCCAGGGCATCGAGGCGCAGACGCTGGCCAACCTGTACCTGGCGCTGGACCGCGACCTGCACATCATTCCGGTGCTCAACAAGATCGACCTGCCCGCCGCCGACCCCGACCGCTATGCCGCTGAAATCGCCCACATCATCGGCTGCGAGCCCGGCGACGTGCTTCGGGTATCCGGCAAGACCGGCGAGGGCGTCGCCGACCTGCTCGACCACGTCGTGCGTGAGGTGCCCGCCCCGCAGGGCGACGCCGACGCACCGGCCCGGGCTATGATTTTCGACTCCGTCTATGACATCTACCGCGGCGTCGTCACCTACGTCCGCGTCGTCGACGGCAAGATCCTGCCGCGCGAACGGATCAAGATGATGTCTACCGGCACCACCCACGAACTACTGGAGGTCGGCATCGTGTCGCCCGACCCCAAGGCGGCCGCCGGGCTCGGTGTCGGCGAGGTGGGGTATCTCATCACCGGCGTGAAGGATGTCCGCCAGTCGAAGGTCGGCGACACCGTGACCTCCGCTCGCCATGGCGCCACGGACGCGCTCACCGGATACCGCGAGCCGAAGCCGATGGTCTATTCCGGGCTGTATCCCGTCGATGGCTCCGACTATCCGGACCTGCGGGACGCGTTGGACAGGCTGCAGCTCAACGACGCGGCACTGGTCTGGGAGCCGGAGACGTCGGTGGCACTGGGGTTCGGCTTCCGGTGTGGCTTCCTCGGGCTGCTGCATATGGAAATCACCAGGGAACGGCTGGAGCGAGAGTTCGACCTGGACCTGATCTCCACCTCCCCGAACGTGGTGTACCGCGTGGAGAAGGACGACGGGAGCCAGCTCGTCGTCACCAACCCGTCGGACTGGCCGGACGGAAAGGTACGCGCGGTGTTCGAGCCGGTGGTCAAGACGACGATCATCGCGCCCAGCGAGTTCATCGGCACCATCATGGAGCTGTGCCAGTCCCGCCGCGGCGAGTTGGGTGGCATGGACTACCTGTCGCCCGAGCGGGTCGAGCTGCGCTACACCATGCCCCTCGGCGAAATCATCTTCGACTTCTTCGATTCGTTGAAATCCCGGACCCGCGGATACGCCAGCCTCGACTACGAGGCTGCGGGCGAACAGGCAGCCGATCTGGTCAAGGTGGACATCCTGCTGCAGGGTGAGGCCGTCGACGCGTTCAGCGCGATCGTGCACAAGGATTCCGCCGGCGCCTACGGGAACAAGATGACCACCAAGCTCAAGGAACTCATCCCTCGCCAACAGTTCGAGGTTCCGGTGCAGGCTGCCATCGGATCGAAAATCATTGCCCGCGAGAACATTCGCGCCATCCGCAAGGACGTGCTCTCGAAGTGCTACGGCGGTGATATCACTCGTAAGCGCAAGCTGCTGGAGAAGCAGAAGGAGGGCAAGAAGCGGATGAAGACCATCGGTCGCGTCGAGGTTCCGCAGGAGGCCTTCGTCGCCGCGCTGTCCAGCGACGCCGCGGGTGACAAGCCGAAGAAATGACAGCGCGAGTTCTGCTCGTGGGAATCGTGGTCGCGGCCGCGACGGCGTTATCCGGCTGCGTGAGTACGGTTTCCGGCACCGCGGTGCGCAACGCGAATACGGTGCCGTCGGATGTGCCGCGGCTGGATAAGTCGGCTCTGGACAAGGCGGTCCTAGGCATCGACGAGATCAACGACATCATGGGCACCACCGACCTCGAGGTCACCAGCGACATCGACAACATGACCGATTCATCGGACAAGGTGTCCGACCCGGACTGCCTCGGCGCGATGTTCGGCGCCGAGGAGCCCGTCTACAAGGGCAGCGGGTGGACGGCGGTGCGTGACATCGTGGCCCGCGAGCCCGACCAGGACAACGACCATTGGGTCGAGCAGACCGTCGTGCTCTACCCGCAGGCCGGTAACGCCAACCGGTTCCTCGAGAAGTCGCGGTCGATCTGGCAGAAATGCGCAGGTTCGTCGCTTGCGGTGAACACCGAGGACACCAGCTCGCTGTGGCAGTTCGGCGACGTCTCCGGAGACGACCTGGTCACCCAGATGGCGACGCAGGAGGACGCCGACGGCTGGGGATGCCAGCACGCCCTCGTGGCGGTGTCCAACCTGACGGCGGAAACGTGGGCCTGCGGCTACAGCGTCAACGACGAGGCGTCGACGATGGCCGTCGACATCGTCGACAACGCCGCGGAGAAGTAACAGAGCAAAACTTCTGATCAGCCGGAGTTCAACGCGCGCGGGCTCCGGACACACCGATAGATTGAGCAAGGTGTGGGGCAAGCGACCGGAGATGATCGTGCACAGCAGTGCGCCGTTCAACTCCGAGCCATCCCGGTCCGCGCTGGCGGAAGCGGATATCACCGCGGTGGACACGTTCTATACGCGCAATCACGGTCAGATTCCGTGTGTTGTCGAACGCGATTGGCGGCTGAGCATCGCTGGACTCATAGACCGGGAACAGACCGTCACCTTCGACGAACTCACCACCCGATTCGAGGTCCACACTCTGGTGGCGACGCTGCAGTGCGCAGGCAACCGTCGCGCCGGATTCAACGAGATCCGCAAGATCGAGGGCGAGGATCCGTGGGGAGCGGGGGCGACTTCGACCGCTGAATGGCGGGGTGCGCGCCTCGCCGACGTGCTGCAGAGCGCGGGAGTGCGTACCGGCGACGGTCTGCACGTCGCCTTCGAAGGCCCCGATATCGCCGAGGAAGCGACGCCGCCACAGCGCTACGGCAGCTCCATTCCATTGTCGAAGGCATTGTCGCCGGAGGTGCTGCTTGCCTGGGAGATGAACGGTGGTCCGCTGCCAGGCCTGCACGGCGGCCCGGTCCGCGTGGTGGTGCCGGGTTACATCGGCGCCCGAAGCGTCAAATGGGTAACGTCCATCAATGTTCAGGATGCGCCGTCCGACAACTACTTTCAGGCGCAGGTCTATCACCTCCTGCCTGCCGACGCCGATCCCGACACCGCCGATCCGAGCACGGGCATCCCGCTGTCGTCCGTCGCCGTCAATTCCGAGATTCTCGTGCCGGATGACGGCGATTCGATTCCCGAGGGACCGTTGACGATCCGCGGGTACGCCTTCGCCGGGGATGACCGAGGAATCGCCAGGGTCGACGTGTCCATCGACGGCGGAGCATCCTGGCGCCAGGCGGACCTCGCGCCACAGCGCAGCCCCTGGTCGTGGCGGTTCTGGACGCTCGACGCCGTCGTCGCCACTGGGCCACTGAACATCACCGCGAGGGCCTGGGACAACACCGGTGCGCTTCAGCCCGAGTCGGCAGAGGCGCTATGGAATCCGAAAGGCTATGCGAACAACTCGTGGGCGAACGTGCACGCGTCGGTGGTTTCGGGGTAACCCCTAGCACCATGAAAGTGACCATCATCGAGACGTCGGCACTGGGCGATCGCAGCTACGTCGTCACCGACGGCACCACCGCGGTGGTCATCGACCCACAGCGGGACATCGACCGTGTGCTGACCGCCGTCGGCGATGCCCGCATCACCCACGTGCTGGAAACCCACATCCACAACGACTACGTGACCGGCGGGCTCGAGCTGTCGCGGACCGCGGCCGCCGAATACGTGGTGCCCGAAGGCGAGGACCTCGGATATTCGGCACGAAGGGTCGTCGACGGCGACACCATCGAGTCCGGGCCGATCGTGCTGCGGGTCATTCACACGCCGGGCCACACGCAACACCACGTCAGTTACGAACTGCGCGACGAATCCGGAACCACCGTCGGCGTGTTCAGCGGTGGGTCCCTGTTGTTCGGCAGCACCGGTCGCACCGACCTGGTCGACGACGCCGAAACGGAGGCGCTGACTCGCGCGCAGTACCGCTCCGTCCGGCGCCTTGCAGACACCCTTCCCGACGGAGCCGAGGTGTACCCGACGCACGGGTTCGGCAGCTTCTGCTCCGCCTCGATCGTCGACGAGGACTCGTCGACGATCGGGCAGCAGCGCCAGAGCAACCCCGCGTTGGCCAAGGACGAGCAGGACTTCGTCGACGAGCTGTTGGCAGAGCTCTCGGCATACCCCACTTACTACGCACACATGGGTGTGATCAACAGCGAAGGCCCCGCAGCCGTTGATCTTTCCCTCCCCAAGACCATCGGACCCGACGAGCTGCGTCGCCGGCTGGAGTCGGGGGAGTGGGTCGTCGACGTCCGCCACCGCGTGGCGTTCGCCGCCGGCCACGTCGGGGGCAGCCTCGGATTCGAGTTGTCCGGGTCGTTCGTGACATACCTGGGTTGGCTGCACCCGTGGGGCACCCCGTTGACGCTGATCGGTGAGGACGAGGACCAGATCGCCGACGCGCGGCGCGAACTCGTGCGTATCGGCGTCGACGACATCACAGGCTCAGCCGACATCGAGCTTGTCAGGGACGCCGCAGACGAGCGCACCTACCGGGTGGCCGACTTCGGTGCGCTCGCCAAGGCCATCGGCGGCGACGGGGTGACGGTTCTCGATGTGCGACAGGCCGACGAGTTCGCCGACTCGCACATCGACGGCGCGCTGAACATTCCGCTGCACGAGCTGGTCGACCGCGTCGGTGAACTGCCTGTCGGCGAGGTCTGGGTGCACTGCGCGTCCGGCTACCGCGCCTCTATCGCGGCGTCGATTCTCGACAGGCACGAGCGCGACGTCGTGCTCGTCGACGACGAGTTCGGCAAAGCCGAGGAACTGAATCTGACACGCGATTCGCGCTAGCGTCTACAGCGACGAGCGGCGTTGGGTGACGGATCGGTCGCGCGGCCGGTAAGGACCCCGTGCACCGACCTCAAGGCGCTTGGCCGAGGGGGTCAGGGAAACTAACCGGTTCAGACCAGGCCGCGCTCGCGCAGGATGGCACCGGCGCCTTCTGCGAACCAGTACGCCTCTTCGATATGCGGCTGCCCGGACAGGATGAAGTGGTCGATGCCCAACGCGTGATACTCCGCGATGCGATCGGCGACCTCGGTGTGGCTACCAACCAGGGCGGTGCCCGCGCCGCCGCGAACCAGGCCGTAACCCGCCCACAGGTTCGGCGAGATCTCGAGGTCGGAGGTGCGGCCTTCGTGCAGAGCCGTCATACGTTGCTGCCCAACGGATTCGGTCCTGGCGAGCACTTGCTGAGCTGATGCGATCCGCTCGTCGCTGATGGCAGCGAGCAGCCGCTCGGCGTGCGCCCAGGCTTCGGCGGAGGTGTCCCTGCTGATGACGTGCAGCCGGATGCCGAACTGCAACTCGCGCCCGTGCGCCGCCGCACGTACCCGAATGCGGTCGAGCCGCTCGGTGATCTGTGCTGGAGTTTCGCCCCACGCCAGGTAGGTGTCCACGTGCCGCGCTGCGACCTCTTCGGCGGCAGGTGAGGCCCCGCCGAAGAAAACCTGCGGTGGGTCCCAGTCGCCGTAATCGATGCGGGCACCGGCGATCCGGTAGTGGTCACCATCCAAGTCGAACGTCGATCCGGTCGGCTGAGCAGAAACCCCGCGTAGCACCGCGAGGAACTCACCGGTGCGGCTATACCGCTCATCGTGTCCGAGGTAGTCGCCGAACCGGGCCTGCTCGACCGGATCGCCACCGGTGACGATGTTCAGCAGCAGCCGGCCGCCGGAGATGCGTTGGAAGGTTGCAGCCTGGTGCGCCGCCAAGGTCGGCGAGATGAAGCCAGGCCTGAAGGCCACCAGGAACTTGAGGCGTGACGTCACCTGCGTCAGCGCCGCGGTGGTGATCCACGCGTCCTCACACCAGGTTCCGGTCGGCGTCAGCACCGCCTCGAAGCCGAGGAGTTCCGCGGTGCGGGCGATTTCGCCGAGGTAGGCAATGGTCGGCGGCCTGATTCTGCCGGTCGACGGACCGACTGACAGGTGTGAGTCGTCGCCGGACCCGACGATTTCGCGGCTGTCGCCGTTTGTGGGTAGGTACCAGTGCAAGTGAATGGTCATCAGAGCCGTGCACTCTGCCATCGGTTGCCGGCGACGACAAGCTAAACAATCAGCGCGATTCAGATCGTCGCCGCAGGAGCCGACCGGCCGCACCCGATCAGATCGCCCCACGCGGTGAACGCTTCGGCATGCCCGGCCGACGAGGATCCGCTGGCGAGGGCCACCAGCCCGGCTGCGGCGCTGCCGATGCCGACACCGCTGCTATTCACCACGCGGACAAGTTCGTCGAACGCCTCGCGTTGCGAACAACCCCGCAACCCGATAAGGACCCCGATGGCGACGTCGATCACCTGACGTGAGGTGTGTTCTTCAGCGCGATAACCCATAGACGCCATGCTGCGCAAGGTACAAGCCGCCGAACAGATTTCCGCGCGAACAGAGAGAAACTACAGTGAGCTGTCCACCAGAGCGTCGGGAATATCGCATCACGCTGATCTGAACCGGTCGGCTTCGGTGCCGCCTGGCTTAGCGTGACCGCATGGTCGACATCGCCCAGCGCTTCAGGCGACTACGTCGCTATGTCGCCGGCGTCGACCTCACGTCAGCTGGGGCCGTCGTCGCGGCGTCCACGGGCGAACCTGCACTGGCATATCAACTTGAACGCATTCGCTTTCAAGCGACCGACGCGACGCGCGACCCCCACCTACATCGGCGCGTTGGCCGGTTGGAATCCACCTGAGCTGTCCGACTCCTCCTCGGCGCGGATGACGTGCACCACCGCGTTGATCAGCGCCAGGTGGGTGAACGCCTGCGGGAAGTTGCCGAGATGCCGTCCAGTGCGCGGCTCGATCTCCTCGGCGTAGAGATGCAACGGGCTGGCGAACGACAGCAGTCGTTCGCACAGGTGCTTGGCCCGGTGGATCTCGCCGATCTCGACCAGTGCGGACACCAGCCAGAACGAGCAGATCGTGAACGTGCCCTCCTCGCCGGACAGGCCGTCGTCGGTCTCCTCGACCCGGTAGCGCAGCACAAGGCCGTCCTCGGTCAGCTCGTCGGCGATCGCCAGCACGGTGGCGCGTATCCGTGGGTCGTCGGGTGGTAGGAACCGGGTGAGAACGGCCAGCAGCAGGGAGGCGTCGAGCGCGTCGTCGCCGTAGCGCTGGGTCAGCACACCACGCGCGTCCACGCCGTTGACCAGGATGTCGGCCTTGATCTCCTCGGCGATTGCGCGCCACTGCTGCGCGTAGGACCGCTCACCCTCGATCTCCGCGAGTTTGGAACCCCGGTCCAGTGCCACCCAGCACATGATCTTGCTCGACGTGAAGTGCTGCGGCTCGCCGCGCACCTCCCAGATGCCGCGGTCGGGTTCGCGCCAGTGTTTGATGGCCTCTTCCACCTGTTGCTTGAGCACCGGCCACAGCGTCTCGGGTATCTGCTCGCGCGATTTGGTGTGCAGGTACACCGAATCCAGCATCGTGCCCCAGATGTCGTGCTGCATCTGGTTGTAAGCGCCGTTGCCGATTCGCACCGGCCGGGCGTTGTCGTAGCCGGACAGGTGACGTAGCTCCTCCTCGACCAGGGTGCGCTCACCGCCGACGGCGTACATGACTTGAAGCGGATGGCGCTCGCCGTTGTTGGCGCCCGACACGTCGGCGATGAACGCGAAGAAGTCGTCGGCCTCGCGATCCAGCCCGAGTGTGTAGAGACCCCACAGCGCGAACGTCGAGTCGCGCACCCAGCCGTAGCGGTAGTCCCAGTTGCGTTCGCCCTGAGGGGTTTCCGGTAGCGAGGTGGTCGGCGCCGCCAGCAGTGCGCCGGTCGGCGAGTAGGTCAGCCCCTTCAGCGTCAGCGCGCTGCGCTGAAGATAGGACCGCCAGGGATGGTCGGGGAAGTCGCCGACATTGATCCACTGCCGCCAGCACTCGCTGGTCTGCCACATTCTGTCGGCAGCCTCGTCATATGTTTGCGGCACAGGGTGTTTCGACCAGCTCAGCGCGACGAAAACGTTGTCGCCTTCCTTCATGCGGGTGCGGGCACGCGCCTCGCGTCCCTCCAGGCCGACCCGCAGGTTGGTGGTCAGCCGCAGCGTCGGATGCGAGTCGGGATCCTTGTTGGCGCGAGCGATCGCCTCGCCGTAGGCCTGGGCCGAGTACTCCCAGCTGGCGCTGACGCGGTGGTAGTCGAAGGAGGGCTCGCACTGCATCACCAGCTCGACAGTGCCGCTCACACAGCGCACGGTGCGCAGCAGGATGTGCTCGGCGTCCCAGTCCATCGGCGTGCGGCGATGCGTACGGGACCGCGACTCGAGGTCGTGCCAGGGGCCCATCACCAGCGCGTCACGGACGATGACCCAGCCGGTGTGGGTCTGCCAGGTCGTCTCCAGGATCAGGCTGCCGGGAAGATAGCGCCGCGCGGCGGGTACGGAGACGCCGTAGGGTCCGAGCCTGAAGTGGCCGGCGCCGCGGTCCAGGATCGCGCCGAACACACTGGGCGAGTCCGGCCGCGGGACGCACAACCATTCGACAGAGCCGGCCGACGAGATCAGGCAGGTGTTCTCACAGTCGGAGAGAAACGCGTAGTCGGCGATCGGCGGAAACGGGTTTCGCAACGCTCCATTCGGCGCGTACGGCACCGGGGCCGTCACGGTCAACGGCGGGGGCCCCGGCGCCTCGCTGGCCTCTTCACTGTGTTGCAGAACCATTCGGACATCATCGACTCCGAACCTGCCCGGCGTCTACTTGACGAGGGGTGTGTCCGGCGTTGCTGGCGCGGCGTCGCGCGCAGGTGGGCAGGCGCTCGCACCGTAGGCTGGCCAGGTGGGCGGCTTCCTCAACTGGTGGGACGGCGTTGAGCTGTGGCTTTCCGGGCTCGGCTTCGTCGCCCAGACCGCGGTCGTGATGCCGGTGGTGCTTGCTCTGGCCTATGGGATCGCGATCCTGCTGGACGGTGCGCTGGGCAACGGGATCCGGCTTCTCCGGAGGGCGCGGCACCAGGATGAGGACGGGGAGTGAGGCGGATGCCCCGGTCTCGG
This sequence comes from Mycobacterium sp., assembly GCF_032159565.1. Taxonomy (GTDB): domain Bacteria; phylum Actinomycetota; class Actinomycetes; order Mycobacteriales; family Mycobacteriaceae; genus Mycobacterium. The sequence continues at coordinate 36,668 of NZ_JAVHWR010000049.1, read as the reverse complement.
GTCACGTTGGTACTGGTCATCCTCGTGGCGCTGGTGATCGTCATGTGGTTCGTCACTCGTTGACGTCGGCGAAAGCCCCGATCTGAGCAATTAGCCGGACTCTGTTATTCTTCGCGCCATGCGCACAGCGGCCGGCAACAAGAGTGGCCATGTCCTGGTCCTCATTGCCGTGGGGTTCACTGCTGTCGCTGACGTCTGTTGTTGTCGCTGAAGTCACCTCCGTCCGCGGTTTGGTGTCGGTAGCGGCTGTTCCTGTGCCCAGATACTGATCCTTCGCCTTGCCGTCGTGGCGGACTCACCCGTTCGTCTCGTCCACGCAAGGAAGGCCATCAATGAAGATCCGCAAAGCCTGGCTCAATGCCGCCGTGCTCGCTACCACCGCGACACTGCTCGCGGCGTGCGGCGGGGGCTCCAGTGACGTCGCCGGTGGCGGCGATCAGCCGGCCGCCGACACCACCTTGACACTCGTCGCCTACGCGGTGCCCGAGCCGGGTTGGAGCAAGATCATTCCGGCGTTTGCCGGCACCCCGGAAGGCAAGGGTGTCGCCGTGACGACCTCGTACGGTGCCTCCGGTGACCAGTCGCGAGCCGTGCAGGATGGCAAGCCCGCCGACATCGTCAACTTCTCGGTCGAGCCGGACGTCACTCGCCTGGTGAAGGCCGACAAGGTGGCCAAGGACTGGAACGCCGACGCCACCAAGGGCATCCCCTTCGGTTCCGTGGTTTCGCTCGTTGTCCGCAAGGGCAATCCGAAGAACATCAAAGACTGGGATGACCTGCTGCAGCCCGGGCTCGAGGTGGTCACGCCGAGCCCGCTGAGTTCCGGCTCGGCCAAGTGGAACCTGTTGGCGCCTTACGCCGCCAAGAGTGATGGCGGCAAGAACGGGCAGGCCGGACTCGACTACATCACCAAGCTTGTCACCGAGCACGTCAAGACGCGACCCGGTTCGGGCCGCGAAGCCACCGACGTATTCCTTCAGGGAACCGGCGATGTGCTGATCAGCTACGAGAACGAGGCGATCAATGTCGAGCGGCAGGGCAAGCCTGTCGAGCACATCAACGCGCCGCAGACCTTCAAGATCGAGAACCCGGTCGCGGTCGTCACGTCGAGCGCCCACGCGGACAAGGCCAATGCGTTGAAGAACTTCCTCTACACCCCTGAGGGGCAGAAGGTCTGGGCACAGGCAGGGTTCCGGCCGGTCGACCCGTCGGTCGCTGAGGACTTCGCAAACGACTTCCCGACGCCGCAGAAGCTGTGGACCATCGCTGATCTCGGCGGGTGGAGCTCGGTGGATCCCGCGCTCTTCGATAAGGAGAACGGGTCCATCACGAAGATCTACAAGCAGGCGACTGGATGACGGTTGGGCTCAACCCCGAGGCGACCCGGCCCGAACTGACCGATGGTGAGGGCCGGGCGCCCGGGCTGTTCGAGAGGCGGTATGGCACGACGTCGCTGCGGGTCGGTGCGGCGTCGATCTGGCTGAGCGTCATCGTGCTGCTGCCGCTCGCCGCAATTCTGTGGCAGGCGGCCGGTGGTGGCTGGAGTGCCTTCTGGTCGACGGTCACATCGAAGGCGGCCGTCGAGTCGTTCCGGGTGACACTCACGGTCTCGATCGGCGTGAGCCTAATCAATCTCGTCTTCGGATTGCTGGTGGCGTGGGTACTCACCCGCGACTACTTCCCCGGTAAGCGCCTCGTCGACTCGGTGATTGACCTGCCGTTCGCACTACCGACAATCGTCGCGAGCCTGGTCATGCTGGCGCTCTACGGCCCGAACAGTCCGGTGGACCTTCACCTGCAGCACACCAAGTGGGGCATCGGGGTGGCGCTGTTGTTCGTAACGCTGCCGTTCGTGGTGCGCTCGGTGCAGCCGGTGTTGTTGGAGCTCGACCGGGAGACCGAGGAGGCCGCCGCCTCGCTCGGCGCCAACAACTGGACGATCTTCACCAAGGTCGTCCTTCCCGCGCTGCTGCCGTCATTGCTGTCCGGAGCGGGACTGGCCTTCTCCAGAGCGATCGGCGAGTTCGGCTCTGTCGTGTTGATCGGCGGGGCGGTGCCGGGAGAGACGGAAGTGTCGTCGCAGTGGATCCGGACGCTGATCGAGAATGACGACCGAACCGGCGCCGCTGCTATTTCCATTGTGCTGCTGGTGATCTCATTCGTGGTCCTGTTCATCCTGCGTGCCATCGGGTCGCGGGCGGCCAGACGTGAGGAGTTGGCGCGATGACACTGTCACCCGTTGTGCGCCATCTGCTGCGCTACCTTGCGCTCGCCTACGTCGTCATCCTGGTGATCGTGCCGGTGGCGTTGATTCTGTGGCGTACCTTCCAGCCCGGAATCGGGGCTTTCTTCGAATCGATCACCACGCCGGCGGCGCTGTCGGCACTGCAATTGTCGCTGCTCGTCGTGGCGATCGTGGTCCCGCTGAACGTGATCTTCGGTGTGCCGACCGCTCTAGTATTGGCGCGCAACAGGTTTCGCGGCAAGAGCGCACTGCAGGCGGTTATCGACCTGCCGTTCGCCGTTTCACCGGTCGTCGTCGGCGTCGCGTTGATCCTGCTCTGGGGCTCGGCCGGGCTGTTCGGGTTCGTCGAGAACAACCTCGGCTTCAAAATCATCTTCGGTATTCCGGGCATCGTGCTGGCGAGCATCTTCGTGACGGTTCCGTTCGTGATCCGGGAAGTCGAACCCGTGCTGCACGAGATCGGCACCGATCAGGAGGAGGCGGCCGCCACGCTGGGATCGCAGTGGTGGCAGACCTTCTGGCGGGTCACGCTGCCGTCGATCCGGTGGGGCCTGACCTACGGCATCGTCCTGACGATCGCGCGCACGCTCGGTGAATTCGGTGCGGTCATCATGGTGTCGTCCAACCTGCCGGGAACCTCGCAGACTCTCACACTGCTGGTCGCGGACCGGTACACCCGCGGCGCGGAGTACGGCGCATACGCCGTGTCCACGCTGCTGATGACTGTGGCTGTGCTCGTCCTGATCGTTCAGGTCGTTTTGGACGCCCGACGTGCGCGGCAGACCAAGGCATAGGAGAACTGGGAATGACCGACGCAATCATCGTGCGAGGTGCGAACAAGCACTATGGCGACTTCGCCGCGCTGGACAACGTCGACTTCGTGGTGCCGGACGGCTCGCTGACGGCGCTTTTGGGTCCCAGCGGCTCGGGTAAGTCCACGCTGTTGCGCGCGATCGCGGGCCTGGATCAGCCCGATACCGGAACGGTCACGATCAACGGCAAGGATGTGACGAACGTGCCGCCGCAGCGGCGCGGTATCGGCTTCGTCTTCCAGCACTATGCGGCCTTCAAGCATTTGACCGTCCGCGACAACGTCGCGTTCGGTCTCAAGATCCGTAAGCGCCCGAAGGCGGAAGTCAAAGAAAAAGTCGACAACCTACTGGAAGTGGTGGGACTCGCCGGTTTTCAGACCCGTTATCCCAACCAGCTGTCGGGCGGTCAGCGCCAACGCATGGCGTTGGCGCGCGCGCTCGCGGTCGATCCGCAGGTGTTGCTGCTCGATGAGCCGTTCGGTGCGCTCGACGCGAAGGTGCGTGACGATCTGCGCGCGTGGCTGCGTCGGCTGCACGACGAGGTGCACGTCACGACGGTGCTCGTCACGCACGACCAGGCGGAGGCGCTCGACGTCGCCGACCGGATCGCCGTCCTCAACAAGGGCCGTATCGAGCAGGTCGGCTCGCCGACAGAGGTGTACGACACCCCGGCCAACGCCTTCGTGATGTCCTTCCTTGGGGCGGTGTCCTCGCTCAACGGCACGTTGGTGCGGCCACACGACATCCGCGTGGGTCGCAATCCCGACATGGCGATCGCCAACACCGACGATTCGGTGCAGAGCACCGGCGTGCTGAAGGCCACGATCGATCGAATCGTCACACTGGGCTTCGAGATTCGCGTCGAGCTGACCGCGGCATCGAACAACGTCGGTTTCACCGCGCAGATCACCCGCGGTGACGCCGAGGCACTCGGACTGAAAGAGGGCGACATCGTCTATGTCCGCGCCACGCGGGTGCCTTCGCTGCCGGGCGGCGCCGACCTGCCCAAGGTCGACGACAACGAGGCGCTGACCAACGCCTGACCTTGATCAGCGGGACTACAAGCGGGGCTAGAAGTAGCCGTTGGCGGGCGGCCGCGTCCCATTGACGGCGTAATTGCCTGCCGCATACGCCTTGTACGCCAGCGGGCTGTGCCCGGCGATCGTGCGCGCATTCCGCCAGTGCCGGTCCAGGTTCAGCGCCCGCGCGGTCGCCGATGCGCCGCCGGTGTCGAAAAGTCGCTGGGCGGCCGAGATCGTCAGCCGCTCCGCGACCAACTGTGCCCCGGCCACGGCGACGGCGACGTGGGCGACCACGTCGGGGTCGCTCTGCCTGCCCTCGTCGACAAGGTGATCGATGGCGTCGGCGGCCGTCAACACGATGGCTTCGGCCGACGTCGCCGCAGCCGAGATCTCGCCGACGGCTTCCAACACGAACGGGTCGGTGGCTGCGCTGTCCGCCACCGAATGTGACGCCGGGCGCGCCTTCGTGCGCACGTATTCGACGGCGTCGTCGAACACCGCGTATGCGATGCCCACTGCCACCGACGCCAGATACAGCTGCAGGAAAGCTGTCGCGTGCCCCAGGGTGTTGCCGTCGGATACGGTGACGACCTCGTGGGGATGCACCTCGACGTCGGTGAATGCCGTTCCGCCGCTGGCGGTGGTGCGCTGACCGAATCCGTCCCAGTCGTCGAACAAGTCAACTCCGGGACGGTCCGCCGGTATGATCGCCTGCACGTCGCGACCGTCTGCATCCAGCGCCGACACCGCGATGACGTCGGCGAAAAGCGTGCCGGTGGAATAGAACTTGTAACCGTTGAGCCGCAAGACCCCGTCGGTGTCGGGCAGCACCTTGGTGTCGGCACTCGACGGGGCCTTGCCCGCCGCATCCGTGATGGCGTTTCCGACGATGAGGCCCGCGTAGACGCGCGGAAACCATTCCTTCGCCTCTTGCCGCGTGGCCCTGTTGCTGAGCAGCCGCTCGGAGAAGCCGAAGTGGGACCGAAGGGCCTGTGCCACATTCGAACTGCCGCGACCGATCTGGATCACAGCCGACAGCACATCACGTGCCTTCCCGCCGGGGCCGCCGAACTCGGTTGGCACACGAAGATTGAGCACACCGGTCCGCCAGATCGACTCGACGGCCTCGTACTGCAGTATCCGCCCGCGCTCGGCGGCGGCGTCGTCTCGACGGAGTGCGGCGACGACCTCGGGTAGCCGCGCGAGTCGGTCTTCGACCGACCCGTCAAGCGGGCGACCGGAGAACGACTTTCGGGGTGCGACGGCGTCGCGTGTGACAGTCATGTCGGCTCCCAGCGTCAACGGAAATGGGGAATGATTCTGTCGGCGAACCGGTCCACCTCGGCCTCGATGGGCTGGAACTGGAGCATGAATAGCTCGACTCCGGCGTCATGGAAAGCCTCGATGCGCTCGATCACCTGGTCGTAGCTGCCGACCAGACCGGCGAGGGTACCGCCGTTGGAGCCGATTCGTTTGGTGCCCGACAGCACTTTGTACATCTGAGTGTCCGGATCGGTGCCACCGGAGATCTCGGGCCGGCTCTCGGCATCCGACAGCGACTGCAGGTAGCTAAGTTCGGCGGCGGCCTCCGCCTCGGTCTCGCGGGCGATCACGAAGGCGGACAGGCCGAATCGCAGCGGTGCACCGTCTCGAGGTCTCGCACGCAGGTCCTCGATGACCGCGACCGTGTCGGCGAACGGGCGGCCGTTGATGAAGAAGACATCGGCGGTTTCGGCGGCAAGTGCGCGGCCGGGTTCGGATTCGCCGCCGACGTACAACAGCGGCGGCCTGGGCGGTAGCGGCCGGACCAGCGCGGGCTGGCCGTCGCGGTCCCCGATTGCGACGTGTTTGCCCGCCCACAACTCGGTGACGATTCTGATCCATTTCATGGAGTAGGCGTACCGGTCATCGTGATCGAGCGGGTCGAGACCCAACCCCTCCAACTCGGGCAGGAACCACCCGGTGACGAGGTTGACCGCGAGTCGTCCGTCGGCGATGTCGGCGATGTTGGCGGCGATCTTCGCGAACACCAACGGGTTGAACAGCAGTGGTTTGACCGCACCGATCAACTCGATGGATGAGGTGGCCTCCGCCAACGCAGCTATGGTCGACCACGTCTCGAGTACGTCGTCTTCGGTGTTGCTGGGATGAATCACGTGTTCTGCCAACAACGTCGAATCGAAGCCGGCCCGCTCGGCGCGCAACAGCAGGTCGCGCGTCCGCCGGTAGCCGGCGTCTGGCGCGTCGCGCGGATGAGACCGGGCGCCGTGATTGCCGTATACCGGCGCCCACACGCCGAACCGCGGAGCGGTCACGAGCGGCTCAGGTAGCGCCGGCGTTCCCAGTCGCTGACTTCGGTGGAGAACTCCGCCCACTCGCTGCGGGCCAACGAGGCGAAGTCGACAACCGAGTCGGCTCCTAGTATCTCCAGGATGGTGTCGTCACGAGTGGCCAGTTCGATTGCCACACCCAGTGATTCAGGCAACCGAACCCCTTCGGTGTAGAGGTTTCCGCCAAGGGCGGCCGGCGGCGTGCGTTCGGCTTCCAGCCCCGCGACGACCGCTGCCAGGGCCGATGCGATCAGCCAGTAGGGGTTCGCGTCCGCGGCGCCGCTGCGCAATTCGATCCGGGTGGCGGCGGGATCGGGTTCGATCAGCGATCGCACAGCGGCGCTGCGGTTGTCTCGGCTCCAGGTAACCGTCGCAGGCGCGAACGAGTCCCGGGTGAACCGCCGGTAGGCGTTGACCGAATGCGCGCCGAACAGCGTGATCGACGGGAGATGCTCGAGCAGTCCCGCGATGGCATGCAGGGTCAGTGCGTTTTCGGCGCCGCCGTCGGGCGCGAAGGCCGGCTTGCCACCACGCCACAGCGAGATGTGCAGGTGCTGCGAGCTTCCCGAATGTTCGGTGAAGGGCTTGGGCATGAAGCTGGCGATCTTGCCGTGTCTGCGTGCGACCTCTTTGGCGGCGTATTTCAGCCGGGCGGCGTCGTCCGCCGCTTCCAGCGCGTCGGTGTAGACCAGGTTCGTCTCGATCTGACCGGGACCGTATTCGGTCTGGATGCCCTCCAATGCCGTGAACGCGCTCAACGTTTCGTACAGGTCGGCGAGTATCGGATCGAGAGCGTTGGCGTTCTCGAGCGAATAAGCGTGGATGTCTTCCTGAAACGCAGAGCCGTCCGGGTTGAGGAGGTAGAGCTCGAACTCGACGCCGACCTTGGCGGTGAAGCCCAGCGCGGAAAGGCGCGCCAGCACCTTCTTCAGTACGGCGCGGGGATCAAGAAGTGACGGACGGCGGTCGTGCGCGACGATATCGGAGATCACGTGGCCGACCCGGGGACGCCACGGCAACGGCCGGTAGGTCGAGAAGTCTGGAACGGCGTACACGTCGGGGTAGCCGCCGCTCCAATTCGTCAGCCGCAGCGAGTCGATCACCGTGCCGGCGGTATCCCATCCCAGAGATGCTTCGCAGAAGGCGAATCCGGTGCCGAGAGCCCGGATCGAGAACTGCGATGCCGGGATTCGTTTGCCCTGCGCGTGACCGAACGGATCACTCCACGCGATCTCGATTTCGGCCAGCGACCCATCTATCAGCCCGTTCCGCAGTTCTTGCTCGGGAGCTGATCGAACCCGGTTGTCGCTCGACGTCGAATTTACGGTGTGTGTCACTGCCGTGATACCGCTTTGTCGCCGACTCGGGTACCGACGACCGCACCCGCCGCGAACGCGATGACGAGCAGACCGACGATCGACCAGCCCAGCGCGGTGGATCCACCGACGAGGCCTTCGAGGTTGATCACGATGAGCACCAGCCCTGCCGCCAGCCCAACCAGTCCCAGTGCGGGCGCGATACGCACCCGCCACTGCGAGTAGCCGCGACGGTCCTTGGCGAAGAACACCAGCACGGCCACCGATGTGGCGATCAGCAGGACGACGAACCCAACCGTGGTCGCGCCGGCGAACCAGGTGTAGAACTGGGCCGCAGGGTCGAGGTCGAACACCACGGCCGCGATGATGCTGACGGCGACCACACCCGAAATCCACAGCGAGGCCTGATGTGGTGAGCCGTGCCGGTCGTGCGGGCGACTCAACGACTCGGGCAGCACGTCGCGCTGAGAGAGGGCGAACACATACCGCGACGCCACGTTGTGGAACGACAGGATGCACGCGAACAGGCTGGTGAAGTAGAGCACCGTGATGATGTCGGTGCCGACGACACCGATGTAGCGCTGCGCGGTGTCAGCGAGGAAGGTGGAGCCGGAATCCGTTGCCCGACTCAATGCTTCGTCGTCGCCCCAGCCCGAGATCAGTGCCCAGCTGGTCACCGCGTAGAAGGCGCCGATCAGGATCAGCGCGACGTAGGTGGCGCGCGTAATGGTGCGGTCCGGCGTGCGGGCCTCGTCCCGGAAGATCGCGGTGGCCTCGAAGCCGACGTAGCTGATCAGCGCGAACAGCAGCCCGATACCCAGCGAGCCGGAGAAGATGGCGCTCGGGTTGATGACTCCGTTGGACAAACCGTGGTCACCACCCTGGAAGACGATGACCGCATCCAGCACCACCACGATCGCGATCTCGGCGGTCAGCAGCACGGCCAGCACCTTGCTGGACAGCTCGATGTTGCGGTAGCCGACGAACGTCGTGGCGGCGAATGCCACCGCCGCGAACACCCACCAGGGCAGAGCCGGGCCGCCGAACAGTTCGACGATGACTCCGCCCGCCGGACCCAGCAGGCCGTAGACGCCTGCCTCGATCGCTACGTAGCTGACGAGCGCGACGAACGCGATACCGATACCGGCCGGAAAACCCAGCGACTTGCGGACGTAGGAGAAGAACGCCCCCGCGTCCTCCACATACGGTGTGAGCGCGGTGAATCCGACCGCGAAGAACAGCAGGATGACCGTGGAGACCACGAACGTGGCAGGGAACCCGGCGCCGTTGCCCGATGCGATGCCCAGTGGCACGACGCCGCCGATCACGCCGAGCGGCGCGGCGGCGGCCACCACCATGAAGACGATGGACGCCACGCCGAGGTTGCCGCGGAGTTTGCGTGTCGGACCTGTACCTGGCGGCTCGTCCCTCAAAGCGTCAGGTGCGGCGGTGATTTCGGACATGCGGGGACCATCCTTCGATGGGGCAGTCGGTGGGCTAACGGAACCGTAGGACTGAACGACGGTGCAGGACCACATCTGGAGTCATCATGAGTCTTACTAGGCTGCGGCGGCCTTGACGGCACGGCCGACTTCGGTACGCAGGTCTGCGTATTCCGGTGAGCGGCGCAGTTCGTCGGCGTCGACGTCGCCGCGCGGCAGATCCACCGGAAGATCGAGCGCCACCTGCCCGGGCCGACGTGTCAGCACCACGATGCGCGATCCGAGGAACGCCGCCTCGTCGGCGCTGTGTGTGACGAACACCGTGGTACGGCCGGATTCGGCGCTGACCTGACGGACGTCCTCCTGCAACCGTTCCCGCGTCAAGGCGTCGAGCGCCGCAAAGGGTTCGTCGAGGAGGAACAGCGGCGTCTCGGCGGCCAACGCCCGTGCGATCGCGACGCGCTGTTGCTGGCCGCCGCTGATCTCCCAGATCTTGCGGTCGGCAGTGCCTTCCAGGCCCACCCGCTCGAGCAGTTGCGTGCCGCGTTCAGTGCGGCGCTCCCGAGGCACCTTGGCGTATTTGAGGGCCAGGTCGATGTTGCCGCCGACCGTCCGCCACGGGAAAAGCCGCGGTTGTTGGAACACCACACCCGCGGTCACGCCCGGTGTCGGAGGGCTGCCCGACACCTGTACGGAGCCCTCGCTGGGCGCCTCGAAGCCGGCGAGTAACCGAAGCAACGTGCTCTTACCGCATCCCGAGGCGCCGACGAGTACCAGGAACGAACCCGGTTCGACGGTCAGGTCGACCGGTCCGAGCGCGGTGACCTCGGCGCGCCCGCGGCCGTACCGATGCGACACATCGCTGATGCGAATCGCCCCCGCATGCCGGCGATCGGTTGCGTTCTTGAGCTCACTGACTGAGGACACCCGGCAGTCCCTTCGTGTAGACCGCGTCCTGGAAGGTCTTCAACGGCGCCGCCGCCGGAATCTGCTTCTGGTCGGCGAGGAACTGCGAGGCGCTCTGCAGATTGACCGCGATGTTGCCCGGCTTGCCATCGGAGCCAAGCCATTCCGGCGATGCGACCTCTTCCGGTGTCAGGTAAACGCCCTGCTTGAGTTGTCCGGCGGTCTCTTGCGGCGACAAGCCGATCTCGGCCGCGATGGCGCTGGCGGCGGCGTCGGGATCGTTTTTGATCGTCGTGAGCGCGCGGGCCTCCTGCTGACGCCAGATGTCTACGACCTCAGGATGCGCGGACGCGAAATCGTCGGCGACCGCGGCCAGGTCCAGCGTCGGCTTGCCGTCTCGGGCCAGCTGGCGGCTGGTGATCAGATCCTTGCCGCCCTTACGCAGATCGTCCAGCGTCGGCAGCCAGGTGTAGGCGGCGTCGATGTCGCCTCGTTCCCACGCCGCGAGAATGGCCTGAGGCTGAAGGTCGACGAGCGCAACATCGCTGAGCGACAGCTTGTTCTGCGACAGCGCAGCGAGAAGGCTGTAGTGCGCCGTCGAGGCGAACGGTGTGGCGATGCGCTTACCGCGCAGCTGTGCGATGGAGTCGATACCGGTGCCGTTGCGGGCCACCAACGCCTCGTTGTCGCCGGCCACGTCGAGCACGAACGCGACCTTGTAGGGGATGTTCAGCGGTTCCGACAGTCCGCGGGCCACCGGGCTTGAACCCAGCGCGCCGAAGTCGAGTTCCTTGGCGATGAATGCGGTGTTGACGTCCGCGCCGGAGTCGAACTTGATCCACTTGATGTTGTAATCCGGCAGCGCCTTCTCCAGCCACTTGTTGTTCTTCACGACGAGGTCGCCGCTGGGAAAGCTCTGGTAACCAATGCGAATCGTCGGCCTGTCGGCCTGCTGACCGGGTTGGTCCACCGAGCAGCCGGCCAACGCCAACGTCGTCACTGCCAGTGCCGCGAGAAGAGCGCGTCTGAGTGTCGCCGCCCGAGCCGCTCGGATGAAATTCATCTAGATTTTTCCTCTCCAGGGGACGGCACGCCGTTCGATGGCGCGAAGTAGACCGTCGATCACCAGGCCGGAGATCCCGATGGCGAAGATGCCGACCAGAACGACGGGGGTGTTGTTGTAGTTGCTGGCGTCCTTGACAAGGCCGCCGATACCGGGGATGCCGTTGAAGAGTTCGGCGGCGACGACCGAGGAGTAGGCCATGCCGACCGCGAGCCGGATGCCGGTGAACGTTTCCGGAAGGGCCGACGGAACGACGACGTCTCGGATGGTCTGGCGGCGCGACGCGCCGAGGGCACGGGCGGCCTCCTGCAAGCCGACGGGTGCGGCGACGACGGCTGCGGTGGTCGCGACGGCGGCGGGCGGCAGCGCGGCCAGCGCGAGCAGCGTGACCTTCGGTGCCTCGTCGATGCCGAGCCAGATGACAAGCAGGAAGAAGTAGGCCAGCGGCGGCAGCGCGCGCAGGAACGTCAGCCACGGTTCGAGCACGCTGCGCACCCAGCTGACCGAGCCCATGACGAGGCCGAGCAGTACGCCGAGCAGTACGCCGATGACCACGCCCGCCAGCACGCGGCGCAACGTCATGTACAGGTGCTCCCACAGCAGGTAGCCCGCATAACCGCGGACGCCGTCGTGTGTTGTCGAGACGGCGATGAACGCCCGCCACACCGTGCCCGGGTAAGGCACGAACGTCTGGTTCCAGATGCCGCTCGCCGCGGCGACCTGCCACACGATGAAGAAGACGATCAGCGACAGCACCGGTAGCGCGGCGCGTGCGAGCCTGCCGCGCCACTTGGCTATGGGAGCGGCCGTTGCCGGCGAGTCGACGTGCGGCTCGGTGGGGGCGATATCGATGAAAACCGACACTGTTCACGACTTCCTGTTGCTGAGACAAAGCGAAGAGGGTTCAGCCACAACAGGAGTCATCAGAGGGCGCGGTAGTCACCCGATATTGGTACCGGCTGGGAGTTGTCTGGAGGATATTCAGGCTCAGCGAGAATTTATTGCCGGCTGCGAAACCTGGCTGAGCAGCAACGAAGACCCGCCGAATGTGCGGTTTCGTCCGCAACACTGCGGATGAGCGTACGAAAGCGCTCCGTCGAAGCGACTGAGTACTACGCGACGCGGCGTGCAGCCGCGACGGTGTCGAAGCGATCAAGCACGGTCTCGGCGACCAACCGGTGCGGACCGAGTGGCTCGGCCATCGACATCCCGTGCGCTCGCGCGAAGACCGCGACGCGGTCGGTGATCCGACCATGGGCGAGGAACCACGGCGCGATGATCAATCGGGTCGCGCCACGGTCACGCAGAACCTCGGCGGCTTCCGGAAGCGTGGGATGCGGTCCGGTGGCGAATGCGGTAGTCGCCGCCCAATTGGTATGCGGCACGAGATAATCGGCGACCGCGGCGGTGCGCGCATTGGCCTGCGGGCGCGACGAGCCCACTGCGGTAACGAGAACGCCGACGCTGGGATCCAGCCGGGACACGCCTGCATGCGTCAGCCGCTGCCGCAGCACCGCGACGAGGCGGTCGTCCTCGCCGAGGACGTCGGCCTGCCGCGCCGACGACCCCGAATCGCGGATCATGGCGGGGATGTCGACGCGGGCGTGGTAGGCGTCGGCGAGCAACAGTGGCACCACGACGGCGTCGCGGCCGGCGAACGCAAGGACGTCACGGAGATTGGGGGAGTTCTGTTCGCAGAACGCCACCCGCACATCGACGCCCCGGCGGACCCTTCGGACGGTGCGCGCGAGTTCGCACACCGACGCCGCGGACCTCGGGTCCGCGCTGCCGTGCGCCGTCAGGACGAGTGTCACGAAGCGTGCAACCCGCATTCCGTCTTGGCTGTGCCCGCCCAGCGGCCGCTGCGCGGATCGGCGCCTTCGACCGGTTTGGCCGTGCACGGTGCGCATCCGATCGACGGATAGCCCTCGAACACAAGGGGATTGACCAGAACGTCGTTGGCGTCGATATAGGCCTGCATGTCTTCGTCGGTCCACGCCGCGATGGGATTGATCTTGACCAGGTTGAAGGCCCTGTCCCAACTGACCAACGGCGCATTGGCCCTCGTCGGCGCCTCGACCCGACGTATCCCGGTCACCCAGGCCGAGTAATTCTGCAGAGCCTTGCCCAAAGGTTCGACCTTGCGCATCCGGCAGCACTCGTTGGGCTCGCGGGCGAACAGGTCCTTGCCGAACAGCTGGTCCTGCCTGGCGACGCTGTTCTCGGCCGTCACGTTGACGATGTTGACGTCGTAAACGGCTTCGACGGCGTCGCGGGTGCCGATGGTCTCCACGAAGTGGTAGCCGGTGTCCAGGAACAGGATGTCGACGCCCGGCCGCACCTTGGCCGCCAGATCGACGAGCACCGCGTCCTGCATGTTCGACGCCACCACATAATCGCCGCCGAAATTCTCGTCCGTCCAGCGCAGCAGGTCCTCCGCGCCTGCGCCCTCGAGGTCGACCGCGCCGCGTTCGGCCAGCTGCTGCAAGTCTGTCTCGGTCATCGTCACCTCAGTGCTCGTCTCTTCGCGCAAGCGCTCATCGAAGGTCCGCCTCGTCTGCTCTCAGTGCCCACGTTGCGAAACGCTCTCCGTGCTCGCGTTGTTTCACGAAATTGCGAACGACGCGATCGATGTAGTCGCCCAGCTCAGACGAGAGCACCTTGTGCTGACGCAACTTGCGGCCGAACCCACTGTCCAGGCCCAGGCTTCCGCCCAGATGCACCTGGAATCCCTCGACCGGTCCGTCGCCGTCGTCGACCATCTGGCCCTTGAAGCCGATGTCGGCGACCTGGATGCGTGCGCACGAGTTCGGGCAGCCGTTGATGTTAATGGTGATCGGCACGTCCAGCTGGGCGTTGATGTCCTCGAGCCGCTTCTCCAGCTCGGGCACCAGCACCTGGGACCGTTTGCGGGTCTCGGCGAAGGACAGCTTGCAGAACTCGATGCCGGTGCAGGCCATCAAGTTGCGGCGCCAGTGTGACGGCTTCGATGGGAGCCCGAGCGCATCGAGGCCTGCGACCAGCTCATCGACCTTGTCGTCGGGCACGTCGAGAACGATCAGCTTCTGATAGGGGGTGAAGCGAATGCGGTCAGAGCCGATGCTCTCGGCCAGATCGGCCACCTTCGACAGGATGGTTCCGGACACCCGGCCCGCGATGGGCGCGACGCCGACGGCGTTGCGGCCGTTCTTGAGCTTCTGCACGCCGACGTGGTCGATCGTGTGAACGACCGGATCGGGCGCGGGGCCGTCGATCAATTTGCGGCCGAGGTACTCATCCTCGAGCACCTGGCGGAACTTTTCGACACCCCAGTCCTTGATCAGGAACTTCAGCCGGGCCTTCGCCCTCAGCCGGCGGTAGCCGTAGTCGCGGAACGCCGACACCACGGCCTCCCAGACGTCGGGCACCTCGTCCAGGGGCACCCACGCGCCCAGTCGTTGACCGAGCATGGGGTTGGTCGACAGGCCGCCGCCCACCCACACATCCAGGCCGGGGCCGTGCTCGGGATGGTTGACGCCGATGAACGCGACGTCGTTGACCTCGTGGCAGACGTCCTGCAGGCCGGACACCGCGGTCTTGAACTTACGCGGCAGGTTCGAGTACTCCGGCTTGCCGATGTAGCGACGCACGATTTCGTCGATGGCCGGGGTCGCGTCGAGCACCTCGTCGACAGAATCACCGGCCAGCGGCGATCCGAGCACCACACGCGGGCAGTCGCCGCACGCCTCGGTCGTCTGCAGGCCGACCTCGTCGAGTCGCCGCCAGATCTCCGGGACGTTCTCGATGTCGATCCAGTGGTATTGCACGTTCTCGCGGTCGGAGATGTCGGCGGTGTCGCGGGCGAACTCCGTCGAAATCTCGCCGAGCGTGCGCAGCGCCGTCGTGGACAGTGCGCCACCGTCGCAGCGCACCCGCATCATGAAGTACGAGTCCTCGAGCATGTCGGTGTTCTCGTCACCGGTCCACGTGCCGTCGTAGCCGGGTTTGCGCTGGGTGTAGAGACCCCACCAGCGCATCCGGCCGCGAAGGTCCTGCTTGTCGATGCTGTCGAAGCCCTTGTGGGCGTAAATATTCTCGATGCGGGCGCGGACGTTGAGCGGGTTGTCGTCCTTCTTGACCTGCTCGTTGGGGTTCAGGGGCTCGCGGTAGCCGAGCTTCCACTGGCCTTCACCCCTGCGCTTGGCCGGCTTCGCCGGCTTGGCGGTGGTCATCTGATGTGGCTCCTATCGGGAGCCGGCCTTCGGGCGCGCTGTTCACCGGGGGCTGTCCGGCGGCGCAGATCCGGCGGCCAGCTGAAGTACTGGTGGGCAGGTCTACGACTTCAAGGCAGACAACAAGAGGTACAGACGCGCTTGTAGTCGACATGCCGCCGTGCCACCAGCGATACGCGGTGGGGGAAGATGCGGGCGGCGGTCACGGCCCCAATTGTGCCACGGACATCGACACATGCCCTAAACGGGCCAGATTTGCGCTCAGGGTGAGCAAAAGGCCTCTGCAAAACTGGTTGTGTGACCGTTCGAACCCAGCCAGTCGACCTGCCCTGCCGAGCGCCGACGGGGGGCAGCCCGTTCGGCCTCTATATCCACGTGCCGTTCTGCGCCACCCGTTGCGGATACTGCGACTTCAACACCTATACGCCGGCCGAGCTGGGCGGCGTGAACGCCCGCGCGGACGAGAGGAGCACCGAATCAGATCGCTGGCTGGTCGCCCTGCGGGCCGAGCTCGCCGAGGCCGCGGTCCGGCTCGGTGCGGCTCCGCCCGTGCAGACGGTGTTCGTCGGCGGAGGAACGCCGTCGCTGCTCGGCGGCGCAGGCCTGACCCGGGTGCTGGAATCGGTCAGGGAGCACTTCGTTCTGGCGCGCGAGGCCGAGGTCACCACCGAGGCGAATCCGGAGTCGACGTCTCCGGAACTCTTCGCGCAGCTGCGCGCCGCCGGCTACACGCGGGTGTCGCTCGGCATGCAGTCGGTGGCGCCACATGTGCTGGCGGTGCTCGATCGGGTGCATTCGCCGGGCCGGGCGCCTGCGGCAGCGCGCGAGGCTCTTGCGGCGGGGTTCGATCACGTCAACATCGACCTCATCTACGGCACCCCTGGGGAGACCGACGACGACCTTCTGCGGTCGATCGACGCCGCTGTGGAAGGAGGCGTTGATCACATCTCGGCGTATGCGCTGACCGTCGAGCAAGGCACGGCGATGGGCCGTCGGGTGCGCCGCGGCGAGATGTCGCCGACCGATGACGACGTGATGGCACATCGCTACGAGCTTGCCGACCGACGACTGCGTGCAGCCGGTTTCGACTGGTATGAGGTGTCCAACTGGTGCACGCCGGGTGGCGAGTGCAGACACAACATGGGCTACTGGGACGGCGGCGAGTGGTGGGGCGCAGGGCCGGGGGCGCACGGCTACGTCGGATCGACCCGGTGGTGGAATATCAAGCACCCCAACGCATATGCGCAGGCCCTGGCCGAAGGGCGGCTTCCGGTGGCCGATTTCGAACAGCTCGACGCCGTCGCGACGCACACCGAGGACGTGATGCTGCGGCTGCGGTTGCGACACGGATTGTCGGCCGATTCTCTCAGCGATCGCGAACGCGACCGCGCGCAGATCGCCATCGGCGACGGGTTGCTGAGGGTTGAAGCCGAGCAGCTGGTGCTCACCGACCGCGGCCGACTTCTGGCCGACGCTGTCGTGCGCACCGTGCTCGACTGAGCCACACATCGTAACGATTTCCGCGTTCTGTCTCGTATTCACAAGTTAATTCACAGCGGATGCCAAGGGCGCGCGCGGAGCATGTGCGGGGTGACCGATCCCGAGCAGTCCGCAATCCTGCGGGCGACTCATGACGCACACAGGCAGGCGCTGTTGCGCTATGTTCTGCGGCTCACCCGGGGCGACATGGCGTTCGCAGAGGACGTCGTGCAGGAATCGCTTCTGCGGCTTTGGCGTAAACCCGACCTGATGCGGCAGTGCACCGACGGGGTCAGGGCCTGGCTGTTCACCGTCGCCCGCAACCAGGTGATCGACGATCGCCGAAGTGCGGGATATGCGCGGGAATTGCAGACGGAGTCGGTTCCCCAACGGCGCTCGCCGGACGAGATCGGTCCCGCTTTCGACAAGTGTCTCGTGTTGGATGCGCTGATGTCCTTGTCGGCCGACCATCGCGTTGCGATCGTTCGTGCCTACTATCTCGGCCAGACGGTGGCCACCATCGCCGAATACGAACGGATTCCGGAGGGGACCGTCAAATCCCGGCTTCATTACGCGCTGCACGCACTGAGAAACGCCTTGCAGGAAACGGGCGCTGTCTGTTGATCGCGGACGACATCGGCGATTGGGACGCGGCCTATCTTCTGGGCGCCCTGAGTCTCGAGGACCAGTGCACCTACGAGGCCTTTATTGGCGCGAAACCGGAGCGGGCCGCGGTGCTGAGCGAGTTGGCCAGCCTGCTGGGCAGGCTCAGCGTGCTGAGCCGCGACGAAGCGCTCGTCCTGATCTAGCGCTAGCCCGCGGCGAAGCGGGACTCACGAGCGGTCGGCAATCCCGAAGTGCGGTGGCAGTAGCGTCGGTTCATGGCTTTCGACCCCGGCGCTATCGCCCGAGCTTTTTCCGAGCATCGGTTCGACGAGGCGGTCGGCTTTCTCGCCAAGGATGTCCGCTGGACGATCGTGGGCTACATGGTCCTGGAGGGGGCCGATGCCGTCCGGCAGACCTGCCGCGAGACCGCGGCCAGCCTCGAAGACACCACAACAACCTACGACCGCTGTGTGGTGGCGGCTGGGGCGGACGTTGTTGCGGTCGACACCTTTGCGCGTTACAGCGGCCCCGGTGGCGTGACGGCGGTCGCCAGTTGCGACATCTACGAATTCGTGGGCGATGAGATCACCGCGATCACGTCCTATGCGGTCGAGGTGGACCCTGAATCCGCCGGCTCGCAGCCGCCGCCTCGGGACACGTCTTGAGGGCATCCCGACAGAGTCAGATTTTCCGGTTCTCCGACTTCAACATCCAGGCGGCCTTCTCAAAGCTGTCGATCATCTGGTGCAGGAGATCGGCGGTGGACGGGTCTTCTGAGTCCACCTCGTCGTGGACGAACCGCATGGTGCCGACGGTGGCGTAGATCCGGGTGGTGATGAGATCGACCGTTTCCGTGGTGCTGAGTTCCGCCCGCGAGATGGCGGGCAGTGTGGTGGACGCGGCGACGGTGTCGGAGCTGCCGTCGGGCACCGCGTTGAGCGACCGCATACGCTCGGCAATGGTGTCACTGGCTTCGCGTGCGGTGTCGACGATTTCGTCGAGTTGCAGGTGCAGATCCCGGAAGTTGGTGCCGACGAGATTCCAATGGGCCTGTTTACCCTGTAGATGCAGCTCGATGAGATCGACTAGAACCTTCTGTAGGTTCAGCGGAAGGCTGCGCGGGGCGTCGAACTCCCGGACCTGATCATCGGTCAGACGGCGTGAAGTAGTCATTGCATCTCCGTTCTAGTCATGGTTGTGGAAAGCCAATGATGCTGGCGCACAACGTTTCATGGTGTTCTTTTGGCTGCCAGGCGTGGCCCGTGACCGCTACCGGCCGTGTCCGCCCCCGCCCCCGCCGCCGTGAAAGCCGCCGCCGCCGAAGCCGCCACCGCCGAAGCCGCCGTGAAAACCACCGCCGTAGCCGAGCAGAAAGCCCTCGCCTCCGTAGGGATCGTAGCTAACCGGGGGTGGGGAGTCGTTGATCCCGGCGTCGCCGGCTGTATCACAAATGCTGCCGGAGACTCCGGCGTCGCAGGCCCCGTGCGGAGCCGCAGCCGGAGCCGGAGCGGCCGCGGCGATCGGGGCGGCGGCGATCGCCACCGCGGCAGCTCCCGCCGCCAACAGTGGTGCGATGTAATTCAGTTTGATCCTCAAGGTCGTGCTCCTCAATGGTTGGGCCCTGATCAGGCTCATTCCAGGATTTCGCAGTACCGAGTCCGCGTCATCACGGATGCCACCCAAACCTGTTTCCCCCCAGCTGCAATCAGCCCATGGCCGCCAAGGGCCAAGGCGCCTCACCGACTCGGACGCGCGTAATCCCCTCGTCCTGGTCGGATGAATGTTTGCTTCTGGCCGGTCATGCAGGGGGTGCTGACCAGAATGTTCAGTGGGTGCCAGCGGGGACGACAGTGACCACCCGGAAATGCAAGCTTGGTGGGAAGCGATTTCGGCGCTACCGAGGCATTCGCGAGGAAACGAGAGGTGTAACGATGTGGGAGGACCAGACCGGCGCGATGATCTGCGCCGAATCGCCGTTCAAAGCCGAAGCCACGCGTAGTCCCCACCCATCGGGGCGCTGGTCGTTCGTCGTCGATGCCGCAGTGGGGCCGCTAAGCGTTACCGCTCAATTGGGATTCCGCCGCAACAAGCGGACTCTGGCTGTCGCCGGCAACACGGCACAGGACCTAGTTTCACCGTCGCACCGATCCAATCTGGGAGAGATGATATGAGCAATGTTCCTGTAATCGGACTAAACAACGGAAACCACATCCCGCAGATGGGTTTTGGTGTCTTTCAGATAGCGCCAGAGAGAACCGCTGAAGCGGTGAAGGCTGCTGTCGAGATCGGGTACCGGCACATTGACACAGCAGAGATGTACGGAAACGAGAAGGGGGTCGGCCAGGGTGTCCGCGACGCCGGATTGGACCGCGCCGATGTCTTCATCACGAGCAAGCTCAACAATGGCTTCCACAAGCCCGACGATGCGCGACGTGCGTTCGAAAACACGCTGAACGCGCTTGGATCCGACTACGTGGATCTGTTTCTCATCCACTGGCCGCTGCCGACGCTATATGGCGGTAACTTCGTCTCGACCTGGAATGTCCTCGAGGAGTTCGCCAAGGAGGGACGCGCCCGCAGCATCGGAGTGTCGAACTTCCAGCCCGCACATCTGGACAGACTGGCAGCGGAGTCCGACACCGTACCCGCGGTCAACCAGATCGAGGCCCACCCGTATTTCACCAACGATGAGGTCCGCGCGTACGGACGAAAGCATGGCATCGCGACCGAGGCGTGGTCGCCGATCGCTCAGGGAAGGGTGCTCGGTGACCCGGTCGTTGAGCGAATCGCAGACGCCATAGACCGGTCACCCGCACAGGTCGTGCTGCGGTGGCACATACAACGGGGCGACATCGTGTTCCCGAAATCTGTATCGCCGGCTCGGATGAAGTCCAATTTCGAACTGTTCGACTTCGAACTGCACAACTCCGCAATGGACGCGATCTCAGCCCTCGATCACGGCGAATCCGGTAGAACCGGCCCCAACCCCGACATGTTCGACTACATACCCAAGTAACGGTGATCGTCGGCCGATCGAGAGCCACGCAACGCGGACGAACGGGATTCCGGTGACCGACATAAGACCCCCTATTGCGGGGGATCGGCTCGTTGAGGGTGAGCCGGGCCGGCCGGCCGGGGTCCACGCGGGCGATCCAGCGGATGAACCGCGAGAGAACGGCGGCTTTGAGTGCGGGTCACCAGCTTCGCCCGCGACGGCAGCACCGCTCGGTGTACGGCTACCGGGCCTTGGCCTACAACACGCCTCGCGGCAGCGTATTCGGCTACATGCCCGAGCTGAATGTGCTGTGCGCCATCGCCGACCACAGCGCGCAGAGCGGACAACCGTTGACCAACACCTGATCGTCGAGGTCAGCCCAGCGGCTCCGGCGACCTGATCAGTAATCAACTGCGCCCAGCGGGCACGCGTGATCTACCGTCCGGGCAGAATGCCGCCGCCGATGGCGAGTTCGTACCCGCCGTAAGGATCGAAGGTAACGGGTGGCGGCGCGTCGTTGATCTATGCATTGTCGGGCGACTGGCACACGGTTGCCGATGCACGTGCGGAGCAGGAGTTTTCGGTGGCTGCGGCGGCGGGTGCGGCGAGAACCGCCACGGCGGCCGCGGTGGCTCCGAACAGCGCTGCGATGTATGTCAGTTTCGTATGCATGATTTGCTCCTGTCACGGGGGCCTAATCTGGCCTGATTCCACGGTGTTCCTCGAGCGGCCGCATGTCGTCCCCGCTGCCCCCATGGACGTACCCGCTAACTGGACGGTTTCCCCGCGCCGGACAGCGGCTCTGACGACTGCTGTCCCTGATCGGTGCCGAGCAAGACTTGCGCGGTACGGGCAGTCCCCGATGGGTCGAGATAATCCACGGTGATTGCGGTGCCGGGCGCCTTCGTCAGCACTACGCTGGCCAATGCGTCAGCGTTGTCGATCAGTTGATCGTCGACCTTCGTAACCAATGCGCCTGCGGGCAGGCCGGCCGCCGCCGCGGGTCCGCCGCTCGAGACCTCGACGATCCGGGCGCCGTTTGCATTTCCGTCGTCAGCAAGCCGCGCACCGAGAAACCCATGAGAGGCAGTGCCGGTGTGGATGAGTTCATCGGCGATGCGTTTGGCCTCGTCGACGGGAATCGCGAAACCAAGGCCGGTCGAACCGCTTTCGGTGGATGGGGCGCCAAGCGACGCGTTCGCCGAGTTCATTCCGATGAGCTGGCCGTTCGCATTCACCAAGGCCCCGCCCGAGTTGCCGGGGTTGAGCGGGGCGTCGGTCTGGATGGCGTCGATCGCCGTGGCCTGATTCGTTGAACCGGAAGCGGTAGACACCGGCCGGTCCAAAGCGCTGATGATGCCCGCTGTGACGGTGCCGTCCAAACCCAGCGGCGAACCCACCGCCACGACCTGCTGGCCGACGCGAAGGTCGGTTGACGAGCCGAAGGTAATCGGGGTGAGTCCAGACGTTCCGTCGGCCCTCACAACGGCAATGTCGCACGTTGGATCGGTGGCGACGACGGTGAAGGGCGCGGTGCGGCCATCGGCGAACGTCACGATGGTGTGCACGCCGCCCGGGGCGGCCGGAGCGGGCTGCTGTGCGGCCGACACGACATGAGCATTGGTCATGATCAGCCCGTCGGCGGTCATGACGATGCCCGAGCCCACGTCAGCGTGACTGCCCAGATCTGTCTGCAGTTTGGCGATGCTGGGCACAACCCTTGCGGCAACCTGCTCGATCGAATCGGTGCGAAGGCTCGCCGGCCCGGACGCGGCCACCGGGACCGTCGCCACGGTGCTCCTTGCGGCCGGTTGCGGATACAGGTCTAGGGCGGCCGCTCCGCCGATACCAGCGGACACCACCGCGATCGCCAGCGCAGCGGCGAAGAGTGCCACGCCTCGGGAACGCTTGTGCGGCTGCTGATCTGGGCTTCTTCGACCTTGTTTGCGATGCGAATGCCTCGGCTGAGTGGTCATGTCGCTGCGGTCCTTCGCTGTAGGAAGCGTGAACATGCTTCTAGAATCGCGTTTGTCGGTGCCTGGTGTCGCTAGCGCTGGCGTCCATCGCCACCTCCTGCCAGCGGCAAATTAGCGATACCTGCCAGCTGCAATGAGTCACCCCGATCGCTGCGATCGACACCCGCGCTCGCCCGCCGGCCCAGTAGTTCGGATTCGGAGATCAACACGCTGGTGTCATCAAGCCGAATCCACCCGCGGAGGGCAAAATCGGCCAACGCGTCGTTAACCGTGTCCGGTGATGCGCCGACCAGCTGGCCCATCTCCTCGTCCGTCAAGTCATGGGTGACTCGCAACGCGCCGTCCTCCTGGACGCCGAACCGATGCGCCAAGTGGAGCAGTCGCTTGGCCACTCGGCCGGGAACGTCGGTGTAGATCAGATCGGCCAGGTTGGTCGTACGCCGTAGTCTGCGACCTAGCACCCGAAGCAGCTGCTCGGCTATCGCGGGGCTGTCAAACATCAAGGAGCGCAGCGCGTCCCGGCCAATCGACACGGCGCGGACTTCGCTGATGGTGGTTGCTCTGGAGGTACGCGGACCCGGGTCGAACGTCGACATCTCGCCGAACATTTCCGAAGGGCCTATGACTGCGAGCAGATCCTCGCCGCCATCGCGGGAAAGGCGGCCCATCTTGACCTTCCCGGAAATGATGATGTACATATGGTCACCGGGGTCGCCTTCGGTGTAGACGGCGTGCCCGGCTGGGAAGTCAACGGGCTGAAGCCGTTCGGTCAGCGCGGAACGCGCGCCGGCCTCAACTCTGCCGAATATCCCGCTCCTGGCGAGCACCTCGTCGATCTCTTCCCGCCGGCGCGGTGCGGGCATCAAGGCGGTATCGATCGCTACAGGGGCGTGGGGCATCTGGCTTCTCCGATCAATGGGCGGATCAGCATCGTCTCGTCGAGTGCCAAGGGTGGACGATGCACCTGCCACGATCCCGGTCGAGCGAGCGAATGTCGCTACCGCTGGCGCCCATCAAGGCGGTATGCCAGCCGGTATCTGGGCCGCCTACTTGCCGCTGGTAGGGGCTACTCAGCGCCGGAAGGTCTCAGCTTCGCCTTGACGTGGGCGTCGCGGTCGCAGATCGACTTGCGAAGGGACGTAACGTGTTTCGGTGCGAACGCACGCGGATATGACCCGACGAGTTGCGGGCCGTGCCCGCGACCGTCTCAGTCACGGCGAACGGCGGCCGTACTCGACGAGGGCGGTGACGTCGTTCGTTCCCATCCATCCCGGGCAACCTGACGGTAGGCGTCGCGCGCGGCCGCCGTGACCGGCAGTGGCGCGCCACCTTTGGCGAGCTCCAAGAAGAGCGTGACATACTTGGCGGCCTGGGCGCTGGTGAACCAACCGGCGTGGTCGGGGTCGAAGTAGACGTCGATGCGGTCGCGTAAACCAACGGGCATCATCAGCGATTCGCGGAAAGTGGATGCCAACGTGGCGTCGTCGATACCCGCAGCGCGGCCGGCTCGGATGGTCTCGGCGATCACCGCCGCTTGCACCAGCAGCATCTGGTTGTTCAAGAGCTTGATGATCGCTGCGGTCTCCGGACGGTCGCCGATATCGAGCGCACCTGCGAACCCCTTCCACACCGGTACCAGTGCCGCACGTGCTGACGCCGGGCCGCCGACAACGAATGAGGCGGCACCCGAGCGGAGGGCCTGCGGCGCGCCAAGGATCTGCGCGTTGACAAACCTGTCACCGTAAGCCTCTGCAAGAGCGGTGATGACATCGAGAGCCACCGTTCCCGTGTTGACCGCCAGGGTCTGTGCCCACCTCGCGCGCGCCTCACCTTTCGGAGCCGCTACGTCAAGGGTGCTGCGGTCGTCGGCCAGGCAGAGGAAGACGGCATCTCGCTCGTCGCCCCCGTCATCGGGAGACCCCATCACCCCAGCTCCTCGTTCCCGGAGCGCACCAGCCCGGCCCGGGGTCCGGTTCCACACGCTCACCTCGTACCTTCGTCGAGCAACCGCTCGGCGAGCGCGCGTTCCATCCTGCCGAGTCCGTGATCGCTATCCGCATGCGCTGCTCCCTTGCCTACCAACCGATCCGATCGCGTCGCCCTGCCCCGGATGGGCCTCATAGCCCATGTCGTCAACCGAACCGACCCCGGCGAAGAAGTGAAGCACTTGGCTGTCCACCGTGCCCACGTTCCTGATCTCGTGCCAGTTCCCGCGCGGGATGACAAGGACATGTCCGGGCTACACCTCGACCGGGGGACCCCGGCGCGCCGAGGAACTGCACAACACCGCTCACCGGGATGAGCACCATGTCAGCGTGCGGGTGCCGGTGCATGCGGTGGATGAATCCGGGCGGGAACGTCAAGTGGTCAAGGACCACGTCATCCGTCCCCGTGAGCGCCTTGCTGAGAAGGTGGCGGTTCACCTGATGGCCGGTGATGTCCCATCGGGTGAATACCTCCTGCTCGGTCTCACCGATATCAACCAGCTGCACTACCGACATGGCTACACTCCAATCCGAGTCGGACCATGGATACTGAACATCGATGTGCCTGTGGTCATTTGACTCTTCCTGCGGTAGGAGTCAGGCCGTGTCTACGCACCCGGTCGGGTGCCTCGCGACATTTCGGAGGTACTTGGCCCGGCAAGCGCGGCGGCCCAGCTTGCCGCTGGTGGTGCGCGGGATGGCGCCGGCGGCGAGCAGTTGCACGTCCGCCACTGCAAGGCTGTGGTTCCGTGAGATCGCGGCCCGGATCGCCTGGGCTACCGGCGCGTGCTCGGCGCGGCCCGCGCCGACGGCCCGTTCGGCGATGATCACCAGCCGCTCGCTGGTGTCGTCGGTGGCGGCACCGGGTAGTTCGTTGGCCGGCACGGAGAAGGCTACGACGAACCCTGAACGTATCGCCGTGGACGATTCCGAGACTGTGGCCTCGATGTCCTGCGGGTAGTGATTGCGTCCGTCGATGATGACGAGGTCTTTGATCCGGCCGGTGATGTACAACTCACCGCTGAGATAAACGCCGAGATCTCCAGTCCGCAACCAGAAACCGCTCGCGGCTGAGCCTTCGGCGTGGCTGCCGTGTTCGAGCTGTGATTGCAGCTTGTTGCGGAACACCAGTTCGGTTTCGTGTTCCCGCCCCCAGTAACCCCGGCCGATGTTATCGCCCTGCAACCAGATCTCGCCGATCTCACCGTCGGGGAGTTCAGCGCCACTGTCAGGATGGGCGATGACCGCCCATTGGCGGTGTATCACTTGCCCGCACGAGACGTGGGCCACCGCGCCGGTTGCGTCGGGCGGCACCGGCACGGCCCGATGGGCGCTGAGCTGCCCGCGGTCCAGGTAGATCACGCTCGGCTGGGCGTCGGGCGCAATGCTGGCCACAGACAGGGTTGCTTCGGCCAATCCGTAGGACGGTTTGATCGCCGTCGGCGGCAGCCTGTACGGAGCGAACGCGTCGGTGAACCGCTCGATCGCGGTCATCGTGACCGGTTCTGATCCGTTGAGCAAACCGACCACGTTACTGAGATCGAGGCTCTCGCCGTTGGCCGGCAAGCCGCGTTGAGCGGCTAACTCGAAGGCGAAGTTCGGCGCCGCCGCGAAGGTACGTCCGTGCGCCGACTCGGTCGCCAGCGCCTTGATCCAACGGTGCGGTCGACGCACGAACGCCAGCGGCGACATCAGGGTGATATGACCACCACACAACAGCGGAAACATGATCATCATCAACCCCATGTCGTGGTACAACGGCAGCCAGCTGACGCTGCGGATATTCATGTCCAGGCCGCCGGCGACGACCATCTGCAGCACATTGGTACACACCGCGCGGTGAGTGATCTCCACACCGGCCGGCGTGCGGGTGGAACCGGATGTGTACTGCAGATAGGCGATCTCGTCGGTGCCCAGCGCCGCGGGGATGAACATCGCGCCCACCGAGTCCGGCACCGCATCCACGGCAATGACCCGCGGTCGTCGCCACCGCGGAAGTTTCCGCAGGTATGCCCCGACCGATTCAGCAGCGCGGACGGTAGTGAGCACCACCGCGGGACGGGCATCTACCAGGATCGCGTCAAGCCGCTCGCCATGCCCGGGTAACTCCGGTGCGAACAGTGGCACCGCGATCGCGCCGGCGTGAACCGCCGCGAAAAACCCCACAACGTAGTCGACGCCCTGCGGCGCCAGAATCGCCACCCGCTCACCCGGCGAAGTCACTTGTTGCAGCCGGGCGCCCACCGCTCGCAACCTGGCTCCAAACTGCCTCCAGGTCAGTTCGACCGCCACCCCGTCATCAGCACGCGCGTAATCCAGATACCGGAATGCCGGTGTTTCACCGTATGCGGCAATGTGTTGCGACAGATTCGACATCAACGTCGTTCCGTCAGGCAATTCGCCGTTGCCTGCCGAATCCACGTAGTCATCGATCCGGGGGTTGGTCTCCCGACGGGTCATAGACCCCTTCTCAAACCCACCGACGCCAGAGCCGGGGCGGGGAGCCGAATGTGCTGCGTCGCCGTGGCTGACCATAGCTTTCAGGATTGCTGTCTTGTCATCAGAAATCTTTATGGCTGGCGTCCCTACCGCGTTCCCACTACCAGTTAGGCCGCGATACCTGCTAGCTGTAGGAATCGCGCGGCGGCAGAGAGCCTTGTGCCGCCGACCGGACGCCCTACCGTGAGGCCTATGCGAGGTCCTGTCACAGGCGACTTTCATCGATCCGCAGACGCGTGCCAATGACCTTGCTGTGCGCTACACAATGTTTAAATGAACTGTGGTACTCGGGAATTCGGATGAGTGCGCCAACATTCTAGGCGTCGGCGCCAATCAGCGCCCAGAGTTGTCGGGAATCCTACGCGCGCTGTGCTCAGCGCCGTCGCCGACCCGGCCGTGGCAGGCAACGGCAAGTCGATATCCGGAACTGTGATCAAGCTACGGTCGAGGTATTCAGCGATCAAGAAGAACAACCGGCCCAGCGGATTACGCATGTTCATCTCCTTGCTTCCGGCGTTGAGGACCATGTGCATGATTCCCACGATCACCTCTGGGGTGGTCTGCTGTCATCGGCGCTAACGCCCATCTGTACCCCCGAGCAGTCCTCATTGCCGCATAGCAGCCAGCCGCCATCCGGACCGAACATGTCGATCACACAGCAGACACCTGCAGTCATCCAGTCCGATCGGGAGTCAAACGTCACTGCTCGCGATGATCTCGTTCCAACGCGCACGTCGGTGTTGGTGCGTGGGTCAACTCCTGAGTTGGACCACAGTTCTGTCACCGAGGATGGGTGCGATCTGTTCGCTGATTATCCGTTGATGTTGAGGATGATCGCGGTAGTTCTCAAAGTTTGCCTGAGTGGTAAAGATTCCGACGACCGCGAAGTCATGACTCGATGGGGTGAGGCCGATATCGCTGCCACAGAGGTAGCTTTCGACACCGTCAAGGTCGGCGACGAAGGCGCGAAGCGCGTCGGCGGCGGCAGCGGCTTTCGCGGACTGATCGGGGAATTTCCACTTGAAGGTGACTATGTGGATGAACGAGATCCTGCTTAGCTCTCCCTCCTATTCAACGTCCATGGGCGACGTCAGCGGCGGAATGTCTCGGCGGCCTTGAAATGGGCGTCGCGGTCGCCCATCTCATTGCGAAACCAGGTATTTCGTCGCCATCGGGCGAACCGATCCTGGAAGTGTGCGATGCGAGGACTGGCGTGTGCCAGCAGGTCGATCGTGAGGTTGATCGGAATCTGAAGGAGCGGCAGGAGCGCCCATGGCCATGGGTTGGGCATGTCGTAGGACCGGTAGAAGCGGCCCGGCAGGAAGTAACGGGTGTAGCCGAGCTGGATTCGATAGTTGAACTGGTCGCGAATTGCCTTGCGAGGACCCGTGCCCTGTTTCGGTGTGAAGGCGCGCGGATATGATTCGATGAGTTCGCGGCCGTCCTCGCCTGCCCCGAATGCCCGCTTCGCGAAATAGAGCGTCATCAATTGGCTGGCTTCGCGCAGATCCGCTGGGTACCAACGGGGTTGGACGCCCATCAGGTGCCCGACGTATCGCCAGAAGTGCATCATCGCCTCGGTGTCTGCGGTGGTCGATCGGTAGCCGAGTTTGTGCATGCCCAGTCCCGCGCCGAACCCGCCCGACAGGAGCGTGATGGTGGCTTCTGCCTGATTAATCGGTTTGCCCCAGGCGGCCAGGTTCCACTGCGGGTGGCGGATGATGCGATGCCGGAGAAAGACGTGCATGATGCGAACCCGCATGGCGGTGGCGCGACCGGACGCTCCGGGTCTGGTGCCGCCCGGGTCGGACACGTCGATCCAGAAGCGCGCGGTCTCCATGAAGCGGTTCAGAGCGGCGTCGCCGGCGTATTTGCCGGTCATGCTGAGCGGCTGCACGATCGGGTTTTCGGTGTATGCGAGCAACGTGCCGACTCCTAGAAAGCTGAACACCGCCGGGCCACACCGCCGGAAGAGGAACGCGCCGCGCTCGACCAGATCGTGATCGACCCAAGGGGGATCCTTTTCGAATTCGGAGAACAGTCGCACCATCGACGCAGGCGCGTCGGGCACGGAGTCGATTCCGTGCGCGAGAGCCTGATCCAGCATGGCCCTGCCGTGGGATGAGTTTCCGTCGATGTAGGCGTCTTGTACGAAGGCTTCAGCAACCGGGTCCGCGTCGTAATAGCCGTGTGCGAAGTCGTGGATGTGGTCGTGCGACGGCAGTGTGCGAGCTCTGTTGAAGAGCTTGATACCGCGACGTTTACGCCGACCCGAACGTCCACTGCGCGCGTTCAGAAACGCCTCGAAGTCCGTCGGGATCTGATTGATCTGAGTGCGCGACACTTCGTCAAGAGTCATGGGTGGACCTCTTCGACGTTGAGCTGGACCGTTTCGCCCTGAATCCATGGCGCCAGATCTGTCAGGAACACGGACTCACCATTTCGCTGCATGTCAAGCCATTTCTGCAAGGCCTGTGGAGCGGGACCGGACAGGATGGTGGATACGTTGGATGCGCTTTCGTGGTGAAGGCTTTCGGCCGGGTTCAAGACAACGTTTTCGTTGAAGACTTTCTTCTGTGCCGCGATGGTATTCCGGTTTCGGCGGGCGTATCGCGCGCCGAGCGCTTTGGCTTCGTCGATGAGATCATCCGGGGCAACCAGTCGATTCACCAGGCCCATCTGATGTGCCTCCTGGGCGGAGTACATCCGGCCCTCCAGCATCATCTCCAGCGCCCTGGCAGGCCCGATCAGCTGAGCCAGTCGCTGACCCCCGAATGTGGTGGTCAATCCGATGAGGAGCTCGGGAAGTATGAAGCCAACGGATTCGTCAGCTGCCGCCAAGCGGACGTCGAAGCAGACCGACATCTCCAATCCTCCACCGCCGCAAGGTCCTCCGATCGCAGCGATGTAAACCGCAGGCGAGCGCAAGATGCGCAGCACAACCTGATTGAACCGCGGGACACTCAAAAACTGGCTGAGGGGAGTTCGTTCCAGGGCCCGTTCGCCGCCCGGTTCGGCATCGACGTCGATGTTCCGCAGGAGGTTCAACAATGCCTGACCGGATAACGGTGGTCTGACATGCTGGGCGGCGGCGAGAATCTCGGCGATGTCGAAATGGGTGATGTAGCGGTTCGGTACGCCTCCGGTGAGAACGACCGCACCGACACTGACGTCGAAGTCGACGGCTGCGGTGAGAGTGTCAAGGTCCTTCTGCATCCGCGCCGTCATGTAGTTATACGGTGGATCGCAGAACCGGACAGTGAGTACTCGATCATCCTGCTCGACCGTCAGGGTGTCCAGACCAAGGTCGCGTGCGCGGGTCGCCATATCAGCCGTCCCCGCTCAGCTGTACTTCACGGCGGTGCGTTGCACACCGAGGTCGATTGCTCCGTCGTCGGTCGCCACGGCGGCCTCGATGAGGTCGCCGGGGCGTAGATATTCCGGATTCTTGGCTTGCCTGGAGAAGAAGGCCTTCCACTTCAGCTGGTCCGGAAGCAGCGATCCAATGATCTCGATTGGTCTGGGCGGTGCGCTGATTGCCGTGCCGACCGGGGTACCGGTTAATACCAGATCGCCGGCGTCGAGACGCTGAAATCGCGACAGTGCCTGCAGTGCCTGCACGGGTGGGTAGATGATGTCGCCGTCGACGAGCATGTCTTGTCGGATATCACCGTTCACCTGGAGCCGCAGCCGCAAGTCACCGAAGCGCTTGAGCTCGTCGGCGCTCAGCAGCACCAGTGCGGGGCCGACCGGAGTGAACGTCGGATACGACTTCGCTTCGTAGAACTGCGTTTTCGTCAACTGCACATCGCGCGCGGATACGTCGTTGGCCACTACCAGGCCGGCGATGTAGTCCGAGAGGTTGGCTTCGGTGATCGTGGTGCCGACAGGCATATCGCGGCCGATGACCAGACCGATCTCCACCTCGTAGTCGAGCAGCCGCACGTGTTGGGGTTTGACGACATCGTCCAGTGGGCCACTGATGGAGCCGGATGCCTTGCGGAAGAAGGCGAGTGGAGTGTTGGCTGGGTCCCGCCCGGCGTCTTTGACATGGGAGGCGTAGTTGGTCATTTGTGCCACCACCCGGCAGGGGGCGGTGATCGGGGACAGCAGTTGCAGGCTGTCCAGCGGCACGGTGTCTGTGCGACGGTCGGCGGCGTCGATGGCGGCGCGATCGTCCAGCAGCTGGCGGGTGGTGGCGGCCGCGGTGGTGATTCGAGCGGCGCCGGTTGGAGTCTGCACCCACCAGGCGTCGACGGTGCGCAGGATCGAGACGGGCATCTTGGGTCCTTAAATCGTGGTATTAGGAGTTGGCCACGGCGAGCAAGCCGCGGAGGCTCGTGAGATCGAAATCGTTGTCGGTGCGCAACGCGCTGATCACCTTGCGAAGTTCGCGCAGGGATTCGCGGCCGGGCGCGAACGCTTGGGAAAACGCCTCAGCCCGTGCCAGATCCGGCTTCTCGAACTCCAACCACGCGATGTCGTGCACCTTGATGATCGGCCCACGTGAGCGCCCCGGATGCTCGTCCTTGCGAGCGCCCCGATCACTGTGCAGATCGTTGTGGGCGCCGACAGACTGGTCGCGTATCACTGCGCCTGCTCCCTAAACGGCAATCGCGCCTCGAAAAACTCGACCGCTCCGCTGCGCTCCAGTGTCAGGACATCGAGGCCGAATTCCCTCAACCACGCCTCGATATCGCCTGCGCGTGGAGCGTTTCCAAACACCCCGGCGCGCCGCAACATCGCGATCAGAGCATCCTTGCGCGGGCCTCGACCCGCAACACATGACGTCCCCCGCAGCGTCCCTCCGGGCTTGAGCACGCGAGTGAGCTCTCCCAGCGCCGCACGCGGGTCCGGCAGACAGTGGAGCCCGTTATAGGTCACGCAGAGATCGAAGCTGTTGTCGGCGAATTGAAGTGCGGTCACGTCGGCTTCGACGAACTCGATCGCGTCCTGCACTGCTCGTCGATGTGCCTCTTGGCGCGCACGTTGGAGCATGTATGGAGATATGTCGGCCGCGACATAACGCACCGACTGGCCGGGACGCAGGCCGCGAAAGGCGAAGCCGCCGCCGCAGGGTATGTCGAGTACCGAGGTCCCGGCCGGGGCGTCTGCAAGTCGCGCCACGTCGGCGAACATGCGTCGCATGTCGGCGCCCCACATCGCCCAGGCGCCGACCATTGCGACACTGTCATGTTTGACGCCGGTGTTGTACATGGCCGCTGTGACGCGCTCAGAGCGCCACCTCTCGGTTACATCGGTCATCGTGGGGTGTCCGCGGCGTCCCACGGCATCGACGCGGAGACCCAGTGGGTCAGCTCCTGCTGGTCGTTGCTGTGCAAGTGTCGCGGCGGCGTGACGAACGTCGCGTAGGGCCTGCAGCGCACCAGCACCCGGCCTTCCTCCTCTGCGGCGGCTTTGACCGCGGGGCGCAGCTCTGGCGCCAAGGGCTGCCCCGACATGCGTTCACCTACCGCCATCATCACGTCTATCAACGCCTCGTTGTCGTCGACGATCTCAGCGTCGCAATAGACCTGCAGGTAGGCGAACGGCCAGGTCTCGTCGAGCACGCAGAGGCTGATCTTGCCGTTGCGGGCTACGGCTTTTGCCTTGGCCCGGTCCGCCATCGTCGCCACGAACAGGTCGTCATTGGCTGCTGGGATGTAATACACGATCGACATCGCAGGCCCATCGGACCGGCGGCCGTAGCCGAATACGCAGGTTCGGTGGGTCCGAACGAATTCGCGCCGCTCGGAGGGCAACATGTCGCGATCCGTCGGCGCCTGGAACGGGCTCGTGGAGAGCGGGAGGAGACGCGTCGATGCGCGATCTGCGTCGTGCTTCGTGGCCTCACGGGTGGCGCTCATCGACCACTCCATTTCTTTGAGCGTTATTATCGAGTGATAATAACGGTACACTCTTTGAGATGCAACGCAAGACCCAACCGCCGAACACGGTGCGCCTCCGTCGGTCCAGGACCGATATCCGGGAGGCGCTGCTGGAGTCGGCCCTGGTCGAATTCGGGGCCAAGGGATTCGACGGCGCGTCGACGCGTGCGATCGCATCGCGCGTTGAGGCGCACCAGCCGCAGATCAACTACCACTTCGAGTCGAAGGCGGCGCTATGGACAGCCGCGGTGGACCACCTCTTCGGGCTCTTGCGGGAGACATTCCGAGGCGTCTTTCCCGCGAAGCCGACCGAGATCGGCGTTCCGGCACTTGCCGCGGCATATGCCGACGGGATACGCCGATTGGTGCGATTCGTCGCAGCGCACCCCGAGCTCAACCAGATCATGGTGCACGAGGGCACCGCACCGAGCGACCGCTTGACATGGCTGACAGAGACCCACGTGAAGCCGTTCTTCAACGGCATCCGGCCGGCCTGGCAGGCGCTTCGTGACGCCGGTATTGCCGCGCCCATCGACAGCGAGATCCTCTACTACGTTCTTGTCGGTGGGGCATCGCTGCCGTACGTCAACGCCGCGGAGGTCCGCCTGCTCACCGGGCGCGATCCCGACGACTCGACGTGGATCGACGCGCACGCCGAGGGACTGGTGGCTATCCTCCTGCCCGGATTGCGCCGGTGACTGTCCCGTTCTCGTGGGAGCTGCCCTACGCATGGCCGCGCAAGCCCGTGCTGGCGCGCAACGTTGTCTGCACGTCCCAGCCGCTGGCCGCGCAGGCCGGCCTGGCGATGCTCGCCGACGGCGGCAGCGCGGCCGACGCGGCGCTGGCCGCAGCGATCACCGTGACCCTGGTCGAGCCGGTGTCCAACGGCATCGGCTCGGATGCCTTCGCCATCGTGTGGGACGGCGAGGGGCTGCACGGGCTGAATGCCTCAGGGCGGTCGCCTGCGGCGTGGACGCCGGAGTACTTCCGCGGCGGACCGGTGCCGGTGCGGGGCTGGAACTCGGTCACCGTGCCCGGCGCGGTGTCGGCGTGGACCGAACTGCACGCCCGTTTCGGCAAGCTACCGTTCGCGCGGGTCTTCGAGCCGGCGATCGGCTACGGACGCAAGGGGTTCCTCGTCTCGCCGACGGTGGCCGCGCAGTGGGCCGGACAGGTGGGAGAGCTACGGTCACTGCCGGGATTCGCCGAAGCGTTTCTGCCTGGCGGGCGCGCGCCGGCCCCGGGCGTGCGGTTCCGGCTTCCCGAGCACGCGGCGACGTTGGAGGCGATCGCGGTGACGGGCGGGGAGGCGTTCTATCGGGGTGATCTGGCGGCGGCGATGCAGGCACATTCGACGTCGAACGGCGGCGCGATGATGGCCTCCGACTTGGCCGCTCACCACGCGGACTGGGTCGATCCGATCAGCATCGATTACCGCGGCTATACGTTGCACGAGATCCCGCCGAACGGTCAGGGGATCGTCGCGTTGATCGCTCTTGGCATTCTGCAGCACGTCGACATGGCCTCGCTCCCAGTGGATTCGGCAGACAGCGTGCACCTGCAGATCGAGGCGATCAAGCTTGCCTTCGCCGACGCGCTGGCCTATGTGGCCGATATCGATCACATGCCGGTGCGGCCGAATCAGCTGCTGGACGCCGACTACCTCAGGCAGCGGTCGACGTTGTTAGACCCGGCGCGGGCCAAACCGGTTTCGGCAGGCAGGCCGCCGAAGGGCGGCACGGTGTATCTGACCGCGGCCGACGCCGACGGCATGATGGTGTCGATGATCCAGTCCAACTACGACGGCTTCGGGTCGGGCGTAGTGGTGCCGGGCACTGGGATCTCGTTGCAGAACCGCGGCACCGAGTTCAGCGCGACCCCGGGGCACCCGAACCTCGTTGGGCCGCGAAAGCGCCCGTACCACACCATCGTTCCCGCCTTCCTTACCAGAAACGGCGCACCGGTGATGAGCTTCGGCGTGATGGGCGGCACCATGCAGCCACAAGGGCACATGCAGCTGATGGTCCGCATCGCCGATCACGGTCAGAACCCGCAGGCGGCGTGTGACGGGCCGAGGTTCCGTTGGCTACAAGGCATGCAGGTGAGCCTCGAAGACGGCTTCCCGCCGGCGACGGTCGACGAGCTACGCCGCCGCGGCCACGATGTCGTCGCGGTCGACGACTACAACCAGTTCGGCAGCTGCCAGGCGATCTGGCGGTTGCCGGACGGGTATCTCGCAGCAAGCGACCCGCGGCGCGACGGGCAGGCCGCCGGTTTCTAGCTCTGATCCCGGCCCGGGCCGTGTTCAGAGCCGGAAGAGGTGTTGGGCATTGCGGTATGAGATTTTGTCCCGGTCGGCCGGACTGATCGGGGCGTCGGCTAGGAACTTTGCGTGCTGAACCGGGTCGCCGAAGGGGTAGTCGCTGGAGAACATGATGCGGTCGGCGCCGAACACCTGCAACGCGCACAGCAGTGGCGGTGTCGTGGTGTAGCCGCAGATGGTGATGTGTACGTGTTCGCGGATGGCCTGCGCCACTGACGGGCTGTCGGGGTTGGCGCGGGTGAGAATGGAGTCTGCGCGCATTAGGGAGAACGGCAGGTTCTCGCCCATGTGTCCGACAACGATCTGCAACTTGGGATGTCGGCTGAAGACGCCGGTTGCTGCGAGTCGCAATATGTGCAGACCCGTTTCGGCATGCCAGCCCCAGGCCGCGGTGGCCAAGGCCCTGCCGGTTGATTCCGGAAGGTCACCGAAGTAGACGCCGGCGACCTCCGGCGGGGGATAGGTGGGGTGCAGATAGATCGGCACGTCGAGCTCCTCGATGGCCGTGAGTAATTCATCGAACTCGGGTGCGTCCAGGAAGCGTCCGTGGGTGTGCCCGTTGATGACCACCCCGCAGAATCCCAGCTCGGTGATCGCCCTCTTGGCTTCGACGATCGCGGCGTCCGAGTCTTGGGTGGGCAGGGTGGCCAATGCGCTGAACCGGATGGGATGCGCCGCAACGATTTCGGCGCAGCGGTCATTGAGCGCTCTACTGAGGTGGACTGCGGGCTCGGCAGGGACCTGTTGGGATCCTGGCGCCACGACCGACAGCACCTGCATTTCGATGCCCGCTTCGTCCATAGCGGGCAGCCGCTGCTCGCCGATGTCCGCCAGTTTCGCGGTAAGCGACTCGGATCCCATCGAGTCGGGCCACACCTCGTTGATGAGTTCGGCTGGAAGCACGTGCTCTTCAAGGGCGATCAGTGTCATGACGATCCTTTCGTCGTCGGCGCTGCGGCGACTCAGGCCGCGGCGTTCGCAGCCAGTCGGGGCAGGAGTGTCTGCGCATTGCCGTGCATTACCTGCGCGAGCATGTCGGGCCGGTCTGCGAAGTAGTTGTCGACGTTGGTCGTGTACCAGCCGGCCATTTGTGGACTGACCGCGGGGAAGTCGGTGCCGAACAGGATCCGGTCTGTAGGGACGAAGTTCTCCAGCGCGACGAGATTCGTCTCGAAGCCCGACAACGCTGTCTCGAAGTAGAAGGTGCGGAAGTCGGCGATGATCTCCTCGGGACTGAGCTCACAGCCGAGGTAATGGGAGAGCACCGCGACCCGCGCGGC
Source organism: Mycobacterium sp. (assembly GCF_032159565.1). Taxonomy (GTDB): domain Bacteria; phylum Actinomycetota; class Actinomycetes; order Mycobacteriales; family Mycobacteriaceae; genus Mycobacterium. The sequence continues at coordinate 290 of NZ_JAVHWR010000049.1, read as the reverse complement.
GAGGAATGGCGTACTTCCGCCGGAGTGCGAAAGGATGATCCGCACGTTCGGATACTGCCGTTTCCGGCCGCTGGTGACGAGATCCGCTGCAGCCTTGTAGGTTTCGTTCGGCACCTCGCTTACGGGCGTGGGCAGGAACCGATTCGGCGTCCGGTTGCGACCCGGTGTCTGCTCGCCGTGCAGAAAGACAAGCGTCCTGCGCCGGTCGAGTTCGGCCCAGAGTGGCTCGAAGATCTCGTCTCCGAGCGATCGGGCCTCCTCGCCGGTGCCGTAGACGTTGGTCAGGGTGA
>NZ_JAVHWR010000035.1:0-10294 GCF_032159565.1 Mycobacterium sp. | reverse complement strand
TCGGTACGCCACATCACCAACACGAATCTGCCTGACCTGCCTTCCTTTTCGACGATCGAGTCGACGGTGCGCGTCATCTCGACCGCGTCGCCGTGGTAAGCGGGCAGATGGAACGCAGTGCTCTCGCCACCGGCCATCCGCCGAGGCGCACGAGGAAACGCCATGCTGCCCGTCACCGCGCCCGACGAGCCGTCCGGCCGCAGGTCGCCGAGCGCCGCGACACCCAGAATCGAGTACTGCAGATACAACGGCGGGCAGACGATGTCGCGGTAGCCGTGCCCGCGCGCGTAGTCGGGGTCGAACCACAGCGGGTTGTGGTCGCCGACCGCCGCCGCCCACCGCTGCCAGTCCCGCCGGTACACCTCGCCGGTCACGACGGCGACGACCTGGCCGATTCTCCCCGCCGACTCCGGATCGATGAGGCTGCCCCGAGAACCTCCGGTCACCGCCGGCCCTCCCAGTCCTTCTCGTCCTCAAGCCATTTCGCGGCGATATCGGCACCCCCTCCCACCGTCGACAGCACCCGCGCGCGTTCGGAATACCGGTACAAGCCGGTATCGACCACATAGCCCATACCGCCGTGCAACTGATGTGCGTCCAGCGTGATCTTCTTGACCTCGGCCGCGCGTATCCGCGCTACCGCCGTTTCGCGCGTGCCGGTGCGGCCCTTCCCGATCCAGAACACCGCCGACTGCGCGGCGAGCCGGGCCGCCGTCAGCGCGATGTGCATGTCGGCAACCAGATGCTGTGCCGCCTGAAACGACGCGATCGGCCTTCCGAACTGTTCACGCATCTTCGTGTAGTCGACCGTGTGGTCGATCACCGCCTCGCCGACGCCGACAAGGTCCAGGCAGTCCAGCGCCACAACGGCATTGGCGAAGCGGCGCAAATGGTCCTCACCGACCGCCGCCACGTCGTCGACCACCACTTCGTCGAACCGCACCGTGAATGCCTGGCCGCCCATCAGCGGCACGGGCTCAACCGTGATGCCGGGCGTCGAGGCGTCAACGACCGTCACACCTGCGTCGGTGCTGACAATCAGCACGGCGGCGACATCCGCGTCGGCGACGAAATCCGCTACACCACTCACCCGCCAGCGGTCGCCGTCAGCCCGCGCCTGCAGCCGCGGCGTCACGTCGGAGGCATCCCGCGGGTCGAACAAGGCCATCGTCGCGCGCGCCTCGCCGGTCGTGAGCCCAGGCAGCCAAGCCCGCACACCAAGCCAGTCCATGGCCAATGCCGCGTACACCGTGCTCTGAACGGCTCTTGAACACAACGCTCTTCCGGCCTCGACGCAGAAGAGGCCGACGTCGGTGAGGCTGCCGTCGAGAGGCAGTCCGAGCACGCCCGCGTCGGCCAGCGCCTTCCACTGCGCGTCGGGCTCGAGTTCTGCCGCCAGCAGGCTGCGGCACATCGCGGCCAGATCGCGTTGGTCCTGATCCAAAATCACTCGCATCGCGTCACCGACCGTACGAGGGCATTGTGTGACCGCGCTGGGCGATGACGTCGCGCAGGACTTCGTTGGTGCCGCCGCCGAACCGCATCAGCGGCGACACCCGATAGAGCCGCTCGAAGAAGTTCCCGACGCGAAGGCCGTCGGGTCCGAGCAGATCGATCGCGAGGTCGGCGATGCGCTGACGCAGTTCGCTGGTGAAGATCTTCTCGACGCTGACCTCCACCGACGGGATGCGGCCGCTGTCGAGCAGCGACGCGGCTTGCAGGCCCATCAGCCTGGCGACCTCGACGTCGGCCTCGGCCTGTGCGAGGCGGCGGCCGAACACCGGGTCGGGGCGCCCCGTCATCGCGATCAGGTCGTCGAGCGCGCGTCGAAGGTCGCCCGCGTTGGTCAGCGCGCCGCGCTCCAGGTCCAGCGCCCCGATGATGTACGTCCAGCCGGCGTTGACCTCGCCGATCAGGTTGGTCACCGGGACGCGGACGTCGTTGAAGAAGGTCTCGTTGGTGCGGTAGCCCGACCAGGCGTACAGCGGATGGATCTCGATGCCGGGGCTGTCGATCGGAACGGCCATCACCGAGATGCCGCGGTGTCGCGGGGCGTCGGGGTCGGTGCGCACGCACAGCCACTCGTGGGTGGACCGCTGGGCGCCGCTGTTCCAGATTTTCGAGCCGTTGATCACCCACTCGTCGCCGTCGCGGACCGCGCGGGTCCGCAGGGCGGCCAGGTCGGTGCCTGCGTTGGGCTCGGAGTAGCCGAGCGCGAAAACGATCTCCCCCCGGGCGATGCCGGGCAGGAAGTCCATCTTGTTCTGCTCGGTGCCGTGCCGCATGATCATCGGCGCCACCGACGTCACCGTCAGGTCGGGCCCGGGCACACCGGCGTACTCGAACTCGCTCATCAGCAGATGCTGATGCATCGCCGTGAGGCCGAGGCCGCCGTACTCCGTCGGCCAGTTCAGACCGAACCAGCCCTTCTCGCCGATCTTGCGGCGGAACGCCGTCAGCTCCCCGCCCTGGTACTCCAGCCCGTGCTCGGCCATCTCGGCCTTCAGCGCGGGCGTGACGTTCACGGCCAGGAACTGCCGTACCTCGGCGACCCATCTGCGCTGCTCGTCGTCGAGCTCGAAGTCCACGCAGGCGACACTATCGAGAAGCTGTCTACCGGTGCGGGCGAACGGGGCAACGCCGTCATGCTTGCGCGGGCGAGCGGCCCAGCTTGCGCGAGAAGATGATCAACGCGGTCAGCGTGACGACGAGCCACGCCGCCAAGACGACGTACGGCAGCAGCCGCTGATTGTGCGGGAAGTACGCCGCCGAATGGATCGCGCTCACCGTCGCCCCGCTCGGCAGGGCGTGGTTCAGGAACGCAAACGGCTGCGGCAGAAGCGATGCGGACACCGCTCCGCCCGATGAGGTGTTGCCAAGCAGAATGAACATCCCCCACGTCGGGATGATCGCCCACTTGTGAATCAGCACGATCATCGTCGAGTTGAACAATGCCGCGATCGCGATCTGCATCGACACCAGCAGCCACAGCTCCGGGAACGGCGCACGCAACGCCCCGAGGATCGGCCCGGCCACCGCGGCGAGCGCCGCGCCACCGACGACGGCCAGGATGCCGACCACCGCCAGCCATCGCCCCAGCGTCAGCGTCTTGACGTTGGCGCGCAGCTGGAACATCGTCACGAACCCGAGCAGCGTGGCCGCGATGACGAGATAGAACGTCGCAAGCCCCGCGGGATCCGATGCCGGCAGCGGATGCAGGTCGACGATCGGCAACAGATACCGCCCCGGCGTGGACTGGTCGAGTTGCATCAAGGCGCGCGCCGACGACGGGTCGCTCGCGCTCGACACCAGCAGTTGGGGCGGCGTAACGCTGGCATCGATGACTGCGGGCACCTCCTGGCGATTGACCGCCGCGATCGCCGCCTCACGCGACGGGTATCTGCGCTCGTCGAACTCGTGAGCTCTGACCTCGAGCTCACTGAGGATCTGCGCGGACGGCGCGCCGACGACACCGATCGGCAGGTGGCGGGGAATCGGTCTGCCCAGCGCAACGGTGTAGGCCCAGACGAACGACGACGCCATGAACAGTGCTATAGCGAGAATCGTTGCGACCTTGCGGATCTCGAGCGGTACCGCCTTCACTCGCTCCATCACTGACACGGACATGGCTGTGATCTGGTCTACCCCGGCAGCCCTGCAGGAAACATCGACGTTTCGGTCAACGGTCAGGGGCGCGCCTGACTCATCGGCTGTTGCGAATCGCGTCGACGACCTCGTCCGTGGACACCACGGCGGCGTAGTTGGGGAGGTTCACCTCCAGCGCGGCGTGCATGTGGTCGTCGGAGTAGCTGGTCGTGGCGTCCTTCAGGACGGTCATCTGGTAGCCGAGTTCGGCGCCATAGCGCACGGTCGCCTCGAGGCAGGTGTGCGCGATCAGCCCGACGACGATGAGCTCGTGTATGCCGTGCTTCTTGAGCAGCAGGTCCAGGTCGGTGTTGGCGAAACCGCTCGAGCACCAATGCTCCTCGGCCACGACGTCGCCCGGCTGCGGCAGAAACTCATTGCGCAGCTCGCCGCCCCACGTGCCGAACTCGAACGTCCTGCGGTCCCACGCGGCCTTCTGGATGGGCGCGATGTACTTCCACGTCTCGTAGTCGCCGAGGCGGTACCGGTGGTGCAGCGCGTAGAACACCCGGATCTGCGCTTCGCGCGCGGCGTCGAGCACCTGCTTCATGTGCGGGATACAGCCGTTGACCTCGGCCACGCCCTTGAGGCGGTCCCACACCTTGCCGCCTTCGGAGATGAAGTCGTTGTACGGGTCGATCACCAGCAGACCGGTGATGCCCGGCGTGAAGATCATCCGCCCATCTTGCTTCGGGATGCGGCCGGTGGGTACGGCACTCGGTCACGATCGGGCGCCAACGGGATGGCGGCGAGACCGACCAGCAACGCCGTGAGGTGCCCGATCTCGGTGAAGGTCGGCCTGGCGGCTGCGTTGACGCTCAGCGCGGCGACGGCTGCGACTTGGCTGCGGGATCGCCACGGCGGTGCGACGTAGCCGGTCAGGGTGCCTGCCACGCCTAAGAGGAAGTAGCTGACTCCGACATCGCGAGCTTCCACGAGTCGCTTCGGCGCTCTGCCCCTGCGAATCTGCAGACGCAGGTAGCTCTGGCCGACGTACGTTCCGACGACGTGAGCGCCCAACCCGACGAGAAGCCAACGCCACCAACGCAACCGCCGTTCGGCGGGCGCGACGACGCCGACGAACATCGGAACGTAAGGCGACCATTTGCGGTCGTCGAGCCAGAACAGGCTTGCGGCGAGCACCCGCGACGGCTCGGCTCGCAGGCGACGGAGATTGGTGGAATGGGTCCGCTGGATTCGTTTGGCCTTGCGTCGCCCGGCCGACCGCTGAACGCGTGTTGTGACGAACAGCACGGCCAGCCAGGCGAAGCTGAGCGGAGCACTGGCGACGCCACGAACCCGCCGGCTCAGCTGCGCGTTCTTCATCACATTGAACGTAGTCGTGCGGGATCCCGCGGCATCGTGGGCTACTATGAATACAACGTTGGCTGTTCAATGGATCAGCCGACACGTCGTGAAACGCTTCTTCATCCCTCGGCGCCGCCCAGAAATTGGGCCGTGCGACCGCCTCAGATGATTCGTGCACCAGCACAGCTGTATCGCGGCGATCGATTTTGCCCACCGGCAATCTCGCCACCATGTGCTGAGCTACCGCGCGACCATGCGCCGCCAATTCATCACATCGATGCCTGAAAGGCACCGCCCTGAATACCGACACGACTTTCGCCGACCTCGGCGTCAGCCAGCCCTTGATCAACGTGCTCACCGAGCGCGGGATCACTCAACCCTTTCCCATCCAGACCGAAACCCTGCCCGACACCCTTGCCGGCCGCGACGTGCTCGGCCGAGGCAAGACCGGCAGCGGCAAGACGCTGGCCTTCGCCATTCCGCTGGTCACCAGGCTCGCCGGGCGACGCCGCCGCGCGTCGCGGCCGTCCGGACTTGTGCTCGCTCCGACCCGCGAACTGGCCACCCAGATCAGCGCCGCACTGCAGCCACTGGCCGCCGCCTGCGGCCTGACGGTGACCACGATCTTCGGCGGCGTGGCCCAGTCCCGACAGGTCACCGCGCTCAAGGCTGGGGCCGATATCGTCGTCGCCTGCCCGGGCCGGCTCGAAGATCTGATGAGGCAACGAGTCGTCAGCCTTGATTCGGTCGAGATCACGGTCATCGACGAGGCCGATCACATGGCCGATCTCGGCTTCCTGCCCGGTGTGACGCGCATCCTCGCCGCCACCCCGGCGGGCGGGCAGCGGCTGATGTTCTCCGCTACGCTCGACAACGGCGTCGACAAACTGGTCAAGCGCTTCCTGCGCAACGAGGTCATGCACTCCGTCGACAGCGCCGACTCGCATGTTTCCGAGATGACGCACCACGTCTTTCATGTCTCCGATGCGCAGGCCAAAAAGGAACTGGTGCACCGCCTCGCCTCCGGGCACGGCCGCCGGATCCTGTTCATGCGCACCAAGCACCAGGCCCGCAAGCTCGCGAAACAGCTGACTGAATCGGGTGTTCCGTCAGTCGATCTGCACGGAAACCTTTCTCAGCCCGCGCGGGACCGCAACCTTGCGGCGTTCGCCGCAGGCGAGGCCCGCGTGCTGGTGGCGACCGATATCGCCGCGCGTGGTGTGCACGTCGACGGCATCGAACTCGTGGTTCACATCGATCCGCCCGCCGAGCACAAGGCCTATCTTCACCGCTCCGGACGCACCGCGCGGGCCGGCAATGACGGCGACGTCGTCACCGTCGTGCTACCCGAACAGCGCAGGGACACACAGGCTTTGATGCGCCGTGCCGGAATCAAGGTGACGCCGCAGCACGTGACCGCCGACTCGGCCGCCGTGCACGCCGTCGCAGGCGAGGTCGCGCCCTACCGGGCTCCGAAGCCGACGTCGGCTCCACCGGCGGCGCCGTCGTCGTCGTCGCAACGACCGAAGAATGGTCGGCGACGGGGTGGTCGTCCCTCGCGCGCGAGGGCGGGTGCTCGCTAGCGCCGCTCGCTGATTGGGTATCCCACCTTTCGTGGGTGCCACCAACGACGACGACCTCGACATCGATCTCGAAGACCTGTCGACCGACGAGCACGGCTACACGATCGAGACCGAGGACGACGACGATCCGGTGCTGCTCGACCGCGACGGCAGGCCCGTGGAGACCTGGCGCGAGCGATACCCCTACGACGAGCGGATGTCGCGCAACGAATACGAGTGGCTGAAGCGCCGGCTGCAGATCGAGCTTCTGAAGCTGCAGAACTGGAGTAAGCGGACCGGCGCGCGGCACGTCATCCTCTTCGAGGGTCGCGACGCCGCCGGTAAGGGCGGCACCATCAAGCGGTTGATGGAGCACCTCAACCCGCGCGGCGCGCGCGTCGTGGCGTTGGAGAAGCCGACCGACACCGAGAAGTCGCAGTGGTATTTCCAGCGCTACGCGGCGCACCTGCCGTCGTCAGGCGAGATGGTCCTGTTCGATCGGTCCTGGTACAACCGCGCCGGAGTGGAACGGGTGATGGGCTTCTGCACGCCCGAGCAGTATCTGGAGTTCTTGCGGCAGGCGCCGATGTTCGAGGACATGCTCGTCAGCGAGGGCATTCACCTGACCAAGTTCTGGTTCTCGGTGTCGCCGGCTGAGCAGCGCACCCGGTTCGCGATCCGGCTGGTGGATCCGGTTCGGCAGTGGAAGTTCTCGCCGATGGACCTGGCCTCGATCGACAGGTGGTCGGAGTACACGGCGGCCAAGGAGGACATGTTCCGCGTGACGGACACCGACATCGCGCCGTGGATCGTGGTGAAGAGCAACGACAAGAAGCGCGCCCGCATCAACGCGATGCGCTTCCTGCTCGCCAAGTTCGACTATGACGACAAGGACGAGTCATTGGTCGGCGAGCCCGATCCGCTGATCGTCGGGCGGGCGCTCGAGGACTAGGTCGGCGACGGGGCGATCAGCTGATCGCGCCGTTGATCACCGGCTTGGCGATGATGCCTTTGTCCACTCCCCATTTGGTGGCGATGGCCTCGTACTGGCCGGTCGATATGAGGTGCTCGAGCGCCTGCCGCAGGGATTCGGCCAACCCCGAATCCTTCTGCACCGGCCATCCGTACGGCGCGGTGTCGAACTGCTCGCCCGCGGGTTCCAGCGCGCCGCCGCTGCCCTTGATCGCGAACCCCGTCACCGGTGAGTCCGCCGACATCGCGTCGATCTGACCGTTGATCAACGCCGCGGTGAGCGCGTCCTGGCGGTCGTAGACGACCGCCTGCACCGGCGGCAGTCCGGCCGCGACGCATTGATCGCTTTTGGCCGGAATCTCGACGGTTTCGTGAGTTGAGCCAGGCGTCATCCCAATCCGCAACCCGCACGCCGCATTTGGGTCGATGCCCGATCCGCTGCGCTGCGCCCACAACGTCCCTGCTTCCAAATAGGTGACGAAGTCGACCTGCTCCTGGCGCTCCAGCGTGTCGGTGAACGACGACATCCCGACGTTGATCTCTGAACTCTGAACCGCCGGAATGATGTCTTCGAAGAGGAACTCGCGATACTCCGGGATGAGGCCGAGCGTCTTCGCCACCGCATTGATCAGGTCGACGTCGAAGCCGACGATGTCACCCGCGGAGTTCTTGAATTCGTTTGGGGCGTAGGGAACGTTGACGCCGACCGTCAGCCGACCCGACTCCTTGATGCCGGCGGGCAGCGTCGCCGCGATCGCCGGCACCAACCCGCCCGCATCGTCCGAGGGCCCCGGGGGCGCCGACGTCGCCGTCGGGCCTGCCGAAGGGGCGCCCTCGCTTCCGCCCCAGAACTGCCACGCCCCGAAAACCAGTGCCGCACCGAGCAGCACCGCGGCACCAAGGATCGCCAGGACGCGCCCGGACAATCCCCGCCCCGGCGTCGACGCCTTGGTGCGCCGAGCCGAATGCCGCCCGGATCTACCAGTCGTCCGCACCGGCACGGTGAGCGCGCGTCGCGCGGCGGCGGCCATTTCGCCCGCGGTCTGATAGCGCCGGCTCGGCTTCTTGGCCATCCCCCTGGCGATCACCTCGTCGAACGCGGCCAGCTTCGGATCGACGGCCGACGGCTTCGGCGCAGGCGCGTTGATATGCATGGCGATCTGCTGCTCGAGGCTGTCCACGGGATACGGCCGCGAACCCGTCAGGCATTCGTAGAGCACGCAGGAGAGCGCATAGACGTCCGAGCGCGAATCGATCTCGCCGCCCTCGAACCGCTCGGGCGACATGTAGGCCATCGTCCCCAGCGTGCTGCCCGCCGTCGTCAGCCCTTGCTGACCAGCCGTGCGGGCCAGCCCGAAGTCGATGAGGTAGGCGAAGTCGTTCTTGGTGACCAGGATGTTCGACGGCTTCACGTCGCGGTGGATCAAACCTAATTCGTGCGCGGCGTCCAGCGCTGCCGCGACCTGGTCGATGATCGACACCGCCAGCGCCGGCTTCAGCGGCGTCTTGTCGTCGTCCTCGCCAAGCATGGCCCCGAGGTTGCGGCCGTCGATCAGTCGCATGTCCAGGTAGAGCTTGTCGTCGATCTCGCCGAAGCCGTGGATCGGCACCACGTGCGGTTCGTTGATGCCCGCTGCCGCCTGCGACTCCCGCCGGAAGCGCTGCTGGAAGACGGCGTCCTTTGCCAGGTGCGACGGCAGCAGCTTCAGGGCGACGATGCGATCGGTCTTGGTGTCGAAGGCCCTGTAGACCTCGCCCATTCCGCCCCGACCGATCAGCTCCTGCAGCTGATAGTGCCCGAATGGCGCCGTATCCACCGCGTTTACTCCTCGGCCGGCGAACCCGCTTTGATGTGTCGCTTGAAGCTACACCAGGTTTGCCGAGGTTGTCCGCGGGTGCATCAACACCGGGTCAGGTCTCGTCGGCCACCTGATCTCGGGTTTGATGGCCGCCGGGCGCGTCCGGATCGTCGTTTCGATGCTCGAGTTCGTCCTGCAGGTCCCGCTGATCCTCGGTGGCTTTCCTCGCGTCCTCCGGATTTTCCGGCGGATCGTTGCGCTGGTCCATCGAATCTCCCCTACCGCGTCCCGTACTGCAGCGCCGGCTCGTCGGAATCGACCCCGCCATTGCTGAGGATCCTGAGCCGGTCCGGCCGGATCTCGTATCGGGCGCCGTCGGCCGGATTCGTCACATCGAACCCGCCGCCGTCAGGCGCCGCATTGTTCAGCTGCAGATTCGCGCCGTCGCGCAGGCGTTCACCCCTGTACTGGTAGTTTCCCGGCGACGTCTCGCAAATCACCGCCATGGACATCGAGGTCTGGATCGCTGCCACCACCGCATTGCCGTCGTCGCAGCGGGTGGTGTGCCCGACGAACCCCTGGCTGTCCATCCCGGTCATGCCCGCCAGCCCCGCCGAGCTCGTCGACGACGTTCTCGTGGGCGTGGTCGATGTCTTCGATTCGGTCGTCGTCGAGGGCGTCACGATCTCCGTCGTCGTGCTCGCCGACGGCGGCAGCGCCAACGATGTCTGGGGCGTCGTACCGGTGTCGCCACCACCGAAGACCAGCATCGACGCGAGAATCAAGGCGATACCGAGGAGCAGAACCGTCGCCGCCGCCAGCATCACCTGAGTGCGGCCGAACCTCAGCTTGCGGTCCGGCGGCGGCGTCGGTGCGGGCGTGGAGACCTGCGGCGGATACGGCGTGTATCCGGTCCCCGACGGGTTCTCGTATATCGCCGAGAACTGCTGTGTGCCGGTCGGCGGAGGCGGTGTCGGCAGCGGGGGACGCGGCGGCAGCGCCGAACCC
>NZ_JAVHWR010000026.1:0-39738 GCF_032159565.1 Mycobacterium sp. | reverse complement strand
TATGGCGGTGGCGGAGGGATTTGAACCCTCGGACGGGGGTTACCCGTCACACGCTTTCGAGGCGTGCTCCTTAGGCCGCTCGGACACGCCACCGTGTGGCAGCGTACCTAACAACGAGCGGACTACTCCAATCGCTGCCGCGCGAAGAACACCTCCAGCGGCGCCGCGCACTCCTCGGCCAGCACTCCGCCCACGACTGCGGGCCGGTGCGTCAGCCTGCGGTCGCGCACCACGTCCCAGAGCGAGCCCACCGCGCCGGTCTTGGGTTCCCACGCGCCGAAGACCAGCCGGGACACCCTCGCCATCACCAACGCACCGGCGCACATCGTGCACGGTTCGACGGTCACCGCGAGCGTGGTGCCCTCGAGCCGCCACCCGTCGCCGAACACCGCCGCCGCCGCGCGCATGGCCAGGATCTCCGCGTGCGCCGTCGGATCCCCGAGCTCTTCGCGCGCGTTGGCGGCCCGCGCCAACTCGGTTCCGTCGGGCCCGAACACCACCGCGCCGACCGGCACATCGCCGGGGCCTGCGCCGCCTGCGGCATCGAGTGCGGCGCGGATGAGGTCGTCGTCGGTCACCGATCGAGACGGTCGAGCACCGCCGACAGTTCCTCGGCGAAACCCATCTCGCGCGCGATGCGGCCCAGTTGCTCGTCGGCGTAGAGGTCGTACTCCGAGATGATCACGCCGAGTACCGCCTCGGGCAGGCCGATGTCGGACAACAAACCCAGATCGCCCTCCTCGAACGGCTCGGCTTCGTCGAGGTCGTCGGGACCGATGTCGGCGTCGAGCTTCTCCAACACCTCGGCGGCGATGTCGTAGTCCAGCGCCGCGGTGGCATCCGAGAGCAGCAGCCGGGTCCCTGCGGGTGCGGGCCGCACGATCACGAAGAACTCGTCGTCGACGTCCAGCAGCCCGAAAACGGCCCCTGCACTGCGCAGTTCCCGTAGTTCGGTTTCCGCCGACGCCAGGCTCGTCAGCGCAGCGCGACGCATCGGCGAGCAGCGCCACTTGCCGTCCTCACGGACGACGGCAACCCCGAAGCCGTCAGGCGCATCGGCGTCCTTCGCAGGTGCCCGCTGTGGTCCCATGGGCGCTTACGCTAGTCCCCGACCAGCGACTTTGACCAGCAATCCACACCAGCCGCGAGTCCGGCGAACAAGACCATATGCCACCCTTGATGCCGTGACTAAACCGCCCGTCTGTGTGCTTGGCCTCGGCCTGATCGGCGGCTCGGTGATGCGAGCGGCGGCCGACGCGGGCCGGGAGGTCTTCGGCTACAACCGGTCGATCGAAGGCGTCCGTGCGGCCACCGTGGACCGGTTCGACGCGGGAGAGAACATCGAGAAGGTGCTGAAGCGCGCCGCGAAAACCGGCGCGCTGATCGTCATCGCCGTGCCCGTGCCCGCGCTGTCGATCGTGCTGGGCCACGTTCGGGCGCTGGCGCCGGACTGCCCGCTGACAGACGTGACGAGCGTCAAGGGCGCCGTGCTCAACCAGGTGAAGTCGGTCGGGCTGCTCGCCAACTTCGTTGGTGGTCATCCGATGGCGGGCACCGCTCAATCCGGCTGGGCGGCAGGCGACAGCGGCCTGTTCGTCGGCGCGCCGTGGGTCGTCAGCGTCGACGACCATGTCGACCCGAAGGTCTGGGCGATGGTGATGGACTTGGCGTTGGACTGCGAAGCCATCGTCGTCCCCGCCAGATCCGACGAGCACGACGCCGCGGCCGCCGCCATCTCCCACCTGCCGCACCTGATGGCCGAAGCCCTGGCCGCCACCGCCGGTCAGGTGCCGCTTGCCTTCGCGCTGGCCGCCGGCTCGTTCCGCGACGGCACGCGGGTGGCAGCTACCGCACCAGATCTGGTGCGCGCGATGTGCGAAGCGAACTCCGAACAGCTGCTGCCTGCGCTCGACCGGTCCATCGAGATGCTGACGAAGGCGCGCAAATCGTTGGCAAGGGACGGCTCGGTCGCCGAACTCGTCGAGGAAGGTCACGCCGCCCGGATGCGGTTCTCCAACTTCCAGCGGTCACAGATCATCACGACGGTCATCGGCCAGAACGGTTGGCGTGACGAGCTTGCCGCCGCCGGCCGCGCCGGCGGGGTGATCAAATCCGCTCTGCGAGTCCGGGATAGTCGAGGATGAAGCCCTCGGAGTCGACCGTCACCGTCGTATCGGCCACCGGCGAATGCAGTTTGATGCCGTCGGACGCACTGTTGTAGCTGATCGTCACGGGGTTCACCGCCAGGTCGGGCAGCGATACGTAGACCACCGGAACGGCGAGCGAGTCGTTGCGCTGATACAACCCGGTTCGCCGAATCGGCAGCGTGTTGAAGAACGGACTGAAGATCACGTCGACGTCCAGCGCACCGTCGTAGGCCGCCCGATTGGTTTGACCCGAATGGTCCTGAACCAGCCACATGTTCTCTTCGTCGCGTGCGATGGACAGCTGCCGTTCGCGCTCGGCGAGTGTCACCGTCAGTGAGAGCCGCTTGGTGGCGCCGGATTCGTCGGTCACCAGATCGTAGGAAGCGGAGAATGGCGGGTGCGTTTTCGTTGCCGCGGCGACGATGCGGCCGTACGCCTTGATCCGTTTGTTGGACAGCTGCACCCGCACGGATTCCATTCGACGAACGTCGTGGGCGCGCCACGTCAAGATGGCGGGCCAGGGAGCGGGTTCTGCACTCACCCGTCTACCGTAGGCGACGGACGGCCACCTTCGTACCCCGCTTCGGAGGTGCTTTTTCTCCGATCCTCCGACGGCGTGCGCGATTCGAACGCGACTTCGTCGTCCAGCAACGGTTGTGGCATTCTCCGCAGCCGCCCGCTGCCGGGCACCGACGTCCACACCGCGAACGCCAACGCACCGTCGAGGATCAAAGCGAGTGCGGTCACCATGAGGGCGCCGACCAACGCCAGGTAGAACTCGCGCACCTTGATCCCGTCGATCAGATACCGGCCGAGGCCACCGAGGCTGGCGTACGCGGCGACGGTCGCGGTCGCGACGATTTGCAGCGTCGCGGTCCGCAGACCTCCGAGAATCAGCGGCATCGCGTTGGGCACCTCGACACGCAGAAGGATCCGGCGTTCGGTCATGCCCATCGATCGCGCCGCGTCGACCACCGCACGGTCGACGTTGGCGATGCCGGAGTAGGTGCCCGCCAGCAACGGCGGAATACCGAGGAGCATCAGCGCGACCGTCGGCGGCACCAGGCCAAGACCCCACAGCAGCACACCGAGGAGCAGCACCCCGAGCGTCGGCAGCGCCCGCAGCGCGTTCACACCGGTGACGACCAGGAAGGTGCCCCGTCCGGTGTGCCCGATGATCATGCCGATCGGTATGGCGATCAACGCCGAGAAGAACACCGCGATCACGGTGTACTGCAGATGCTCGCCGATGCGGGCGGCCAATCCGGCTGGACCCGCCCAGTTGGCCGCGGTGAAGATGAACGACAGCGCCTGGTCCAGGAAGTTCATGCCGCCTCCCCGACCGTCGCCGTCGCCTCCGGTCGCGCCGTGCCGCCTGCCCGTGCTGCACGTGTCCACGGCGTGATGACCCGCCCGGCGAGCATGATCAACGCGTCTATGACGATCGCCAGCACGAAGATCGCGATGATGCCTGCGATGATCTGATCGCTCTTGTTCGACTGGTAGCCCTCGGTGAACCAGGTGCCGAGACCGCCGATACCGATCACCGACCCGACCGCCACCATCGAGATGTTGGTGACGGCGACGACGCGCAGGCTCGCAACCAGCACCGGAATTGCAAGCGGCAGTTCGACTTTCAGCATTCGAGTCAGCGGCTTGTACCCGACGGCGGTCGCCGCGTCGAGCACCGCTGGTGACACCGCGTCGAGCGCCTCGGGCACCGCGCGCACCAACAGCGCGACGGTGTAGAGCGTCAGTGCCACGATCACGTTGGCCTCGTCGAGGATTCGCGTCGGGATGATCAGTGGCAGCACGACGAACAGCGCCAGCGACGGGATTGTGAAGATGATGCTCGCACTGACGGTGGTGAGCCGTCGCAGCAGCGTCGTGCGTTGCACGAGCGCACCCAGCGGTACGGCGATCAGCAGACCGAGCACGATCGGAATGAGCGACAACCGCAGATGGATGACGGTGAGGGTCCACAGGTCGTCGAGGTGAGTGAAGAGATAGCGCACCGGCTACCCCACCTCCGGGACACGCCGCTGCTCGTCCAGCTGTTTGATCACGTCGTCGGCTCGCACTCCGCCGATGAGTTGACCGTCGTCGTCGACCACCACCCCCAAGCCAGTCGGTGAGGACAGCGCCGCGTCGAGCGCCAACCTCAGCGTGCCGTCGGGCCGGAAGAAGGATCCACCCCCGACGGTGCTGTCGTACAGCGAGCTGCCCTTGCGGTGCACGTCAACACCCTCGGCGTTGATCCACGCGAAAGGCTTGCCGTCCTTGATCACCAACGCCCACTCCTCTGGCCCGAGGGCGAGTGCGTGGACATCGGATTCGGTCACCGATCTGACGTCGTGTAGCGGCAACCCCGTCGCGTGGAAGAACTGTAGGCCGCGGTAGCCGCGGTCAGCGCCGACGAAGCCCGCCACGAGTTCGTTGGCCGGGTTCGACAACACGAACTGCGGGTCGGCGTACTGCAGCAGCGCACCGCCCCGGCCGAACACCGCAACCTTGTCGCCGAGCTTGACCGCCTCGTCGATGTCATGGGTGACGAACACGATGGTCTTGCGGAGTTCGCTTTGCAGCCGCACGATCTCGGCCTGCAGATCCTCGCGCACGACGGGGTCCACAGCGGAGAACGGTTCGTCCATCAACAGGATCGGGGGGTCCGCCGCCAGCGCCCTCGCCACGCCGACGCGCTGCTGCTGGCCACCTGACAACTGGGAGGGGTAGCGGTCCCCCAGCTTCGGGTCGAGGCCGACGCGCTCCATCACCCCCAACGCGGCTTTGCGTGCGCTGCGCCGGGATTCGCCGCGCAGCACGGGCACGGTCGCGACGTTGTCGACCACCCGCAGGTGCGGCATCAGCCCGGCGCTCTGGATCACGTAGCCCATCCCCAGCCGGAGCTTGACCGCGTCGACCTTGGTCACGTCCTCGCCGTTGACCGTCAGCGTGCCCGACGTCGGGTCGATCATCCGGTTGATCATCCGCATCGACGTGGTCTTGCCGCAGCCGGACGGACCGACGAACACGGTCAACGTTCCCTCCGGCACCTCCAGCGTCAGGTCGTCGACGGCGACCGTGCCATCCGGATACTTCTTGGTGACGTTCTCAAAATTGATCATTGCGCTCACTTCTGGACAGGCTTGTCGAAGCCGTTGGCCTTGATCCACTTTTTCGCAGCCTCGTCGGGATCGATGCCCTGGTTGCCCTCCACCGCGGTGTTCATGTCGATGAGCGCCTCGGTGGTCAGCTTCGCACTGACGGCGTCGAGCACCGTTTTGAGATCGTTGGACATCTTCTGCGAGGCCACCAGCGGCACGACGTTCGCGGCCAGGAAGACGTTCTTCGGGTCCTCCAGCACCACAAGCTTGTTCTGCTCGATTGAGGGCGACGTGCTGAAGATGTTCGCGGCGGTGACGGCGTTTTCGGTCAACGCCTTGACCGTTGCCGGACCGCCGCCGTCGCTGATCGCGATGAAGTTGGCCGGCGCGATGTCGAGGCCGTATTTCTCCTTGAGTCCCACCAGACCTGTGACACGGGTCTGGAATTCTGACGGCGCACCGACTTTCACCTCGGCGGAGTGTGGGACCAGATCCGCAATCGACTTCAGGCTCCACCGCTGCGCGGTCGCCTCCGTGACGGCGAGCGTGTCCTTGTCCTCGGCGGGCGACGGGTAAAGAATCGACAGGTCGCCCGGGAGCGCTTTGAGCAGCCCGAGCAGCACCGCGTCCGGGGTGGTAGCGGTGGTCTCCTTGTCGAAATACTGCAGCAGGTTGCCGGTGTACTCCGGTATCAAATCGATCGAATGATCCTGCACCGCAGGGATGTACGTCTCGCGGCTGCCGATGCCGAACTGGCGGGTGACGGTGAAGCTGTTGGCCTCCAGCGCTTGCGCGTAAAGCTCGGCGATGATCTTCGACTCGGTGAAGTCGGCCGAACCGACTTTGATCGATTTGAGATCACCCGAGATCTCCCCGCCGCCCAACGGGTTGGAACTGCCACAGGCCGCTGTGACCAACGCCAGAACGGCCGTTACCAGTGCCAGATACCGCCTACGTGTCTTCGACATACCGCTCGACATACTCAATGTCCTCTCGGCGCATCACTCCACCGGACCCTATCGGCATGTGCGGTCACCCGCCGCGCTTTGCATTCACCGTGAAAGTGACGGTTTGTTTCATTCCCGGGCCGAAGGGGCAAAGATGGACGCATGACCACCGATCCGTCCGTGTCACCAGACCGGCCTCATGGCTTGACACCGCCGCTTGCCGGCGAGCCGGTTCCGCCGCCGCTGGCGGACCTGCCGGAGGTGCCCGCCGAGGCGGCGCCTCCGCCGCAGAACGCGGTCCACTTCACTCGTGCAGCGGCGCTGTGGTCGGCGCTGATCGGCGGGTTCCTGATCCTGATCCTGCTGTTGGTGTTCATCATGCAGAACACCAACTCCATCACCATCAACTTCTTCGGATGGAACTGGAACCTGCCACTGGGCGTCGCGATCCTGCTGTCAGCCGTGGGTGGTGGCCTCCTGACCGTTGCGGTGGGGACCGCCCGCATCGTTCAGCTCCGCCGAGCGGCGAAGAAGAATCTGAAGGCCCGCCTCTAGCGGCGGCTTGCACCGCAGGCAGGCCGGAATGTGAACCGATCCTCTTTTGTTGACGTGTCACGTAAGGGCAGTAGGCTCACTTCAACGTGATCCGTCACGCAGAGCGCAGGAGGTCGGCGCCATGGGCGTAGTACAGGACAGGACCGCCCTGGTGACGGGCGGTACCTCGGGCATTGGGCTGGCGGCCGCACGGCGGCTGGCGGACGAGGGCGCGCACGTCTTCATCGCGGGGCGCAGTCGGCAGCGCCTGGATGAGGCCGTCGCCCAAATCGGTCCAAACGCAACAGGTGTGGTGAGCGACGTCAGCAACTTCACCGAGATCGACGCGGTGGCTGAAGCGATCCAAGCCCATGGACGCGGCCTCGACGTGGTCTTCACCAACGCGGGTGGAGGATCGTTCGCGCCGATTGCGGAGGTCACCGTCGAGCACTACCTCGACACGTTCAACCGCAATGTCGGCGGCACACTGTTCACGGTGCAGAAGGTGATTCCGCTGCTCAATCGCGGCGCGTCCATCATCTTGGCCGGGTCGACCGCGGCATCGAGGGGCACGCCCGCGTTCGGCGTCTACGCCGCATCGAAGGCGGCTGTGCGATCCCTCGGCCGGACCTTGGCCGCCGAACTGGCCGACCGCGGCATCCGAGTCAACACCCTCGTTCCGGGACCGGTCGAGACTCCCGGTTTGACGGGGCTGGCTCCCGCGGGCGGCGAGTCGGAGCTGCTGGCACAGATGGCCGACGGTGTCCCCATGAAGCGAGTGGGGAATGCCGACGAGATCGCCTCGGCGGTGGCGTTTCTCGCCTCCGATGCCAGCAGCTACATGACCGGTAGCGAGCTTTTCGTCGACGGCGGCGAAGTCCAGATTTGACCGACGTGTTCGGTTAGTCCGGTCGTGGCAGCGTGCCTTTCCGCAGGATCGTCTGGTAAACCTCACCGAGCAGGTCGGCGAGCTCGTCGGCGGCGGCGTCGTCCAAGTCGGAGAAGAACAATGTGCGCACCCAGGCGACGTGCTTGGGAGCGGCGGACTGCAGCAGGCGCCAGCCTTGCGGCGTCAGCATGGCGTCGGTGGCGCGGCCGTCGACCTCCGACGCGATCCGCTCGACGAGCCGCCGCGTCTCCATGCGACGAAGTTGGTGCGACAGCCTGCTTCGCTCCCAACCGATTCGGGTGGCCAACCTGCTCGACTGCAACCTGCGCCCCGGTTCGTTCGACAGTGCGTTCATGACGGTGTAGTCGGCGAGCGAAACGCCGAAGTCGGCCTGAAGCTGGCGGTTCATCTCGTACTCGAGCCGGTGATAGACCCCCATGTAATTGAGCCACGTCCGCTCCTGCGTCGCGGTGAGCCATACGCGCTGCGCCATGGCGTTCATGATCACAGTTGGTTGATCTATCACACAATCAGGCGCCGTCGACACGGCCCGCCCGGCCTTCAACTGAGCGCGTTGAGGCCCTCGGCCATCAGCGGGCCGACCGCCTGATCCACTTCGTCTGTGTCGACGGCGACGCCGCCGCCCATCCGCGCCCGGAACGCGATGCCCGCCGCGATGATCGCCACCTTGAAATATCCGAGCGCCAGGTAGAAGTCCCAGTTGTCCAGTGATTGTTCGGCCGCAACGGAATAGCGGTTCGCGAGGTCGTCGGCCTCGGGCATGAGCGGCGAAGCCCACGCCGAACTCGCGTGGATCACGTTGAACAACGGGTGGCGATACACGCACATCAGGGCGGCGTCGCTGATCGGATCGCCGAGCGTGGACATCTCCCAATCCAGCACCGCCAGCACCTTCTCGGCATCGTCGTCGTCCAGCATGGTGTTGTCGATGCGATAGTCACCGTGCACGATCGAGCTGCGGCTCTGCGACGGAAGAGCCTCTGCCAGAGCGGAATGCAGTCGCCGGACATCGGCGTCGAAGGGATCGTCCTCGCGCTTGACCAGATCCCACTGCGAGCCCCACCGCCGCACCTGGCGTTCGAGATACCCGGTGGGTTTGCCGAAGTCGCCGAGGCCGACTGCCTGCGGGTCGACGGAATGGAGGTCGGCGAGCACCTTGATCAGAGCGTCGATGCAGCTGCTGATCGCTTCCTTGTCGCCCAGCGCCTCGAGCTGGTCGGTGTGGCGGACAACCCGGCCGGGCACGTACTGCACCATCTGGAAGGGCGCACCGCCGACCGAGTCGTCATCGCGCATGGTGACAGCCCGCGCGACCGGGACGGGGGTGTCCTGCAACGCGGCGACGACCCGGTATTCGCGCGCCATATCGTGTGCCGACGGCGTCAGGCCGTGCAGCGGCGGCCTGCGCAGCACCCACTTCGACTCGTCGTCGCCGACCAGAAACGTCAGATTCGACCGGCCACCCGAGACCAGCTCGCCCCACAGCTCGCCGCTGCGCGGTATGCCCGCCTCCCGCAGGTGGCGGTCAAGGGCGGCGAGGTCGAGCCCTTCCAGCGAAGTCGTCACCGGACTTGTCTACCATCGCTGATTTCTCGGCAGCAGGTCCCATACGTGTTCGGTGCCGTTGACCGACGCGACGTAGAGCTCGCCCTTCCGGGAGGACAACAGCCGGGTGATGCCGGCGTAGTCGACATTGACGCAGAGGATCTTGTCGGTGCGAAGGATGCTGTGCAGCAGGCCGTTGATCACCCCGCCGTGACTGAACACCGCAACAGTGTCTTCGTGGTCGGCTGTGGCTGCGAGGTCGCGAATGCCCTCGTTGATACGGGAAAGGAACGCGGTCTCGTCGACGGTGCTCGGAAGGTGGCCGCTGGCAAGCCGGGCCAGCTCCTCGGGATACTCGGCGGCGATCTGCTCGATCGGGATGTAGTGCTTGAGGTCCCGGTCGTACTCGGCGAGGCGATCGTCGATCTCGATCGCGAGACCGAGCGCGTCGGCGACCGGCTGCGCGGTCTGCACCGCACGCCGCTGCGGGCTGCTGACCAGACGGCTGATCGGATAGCGCGCCAACGCGTCCGGGAGGCGCTTGGCCTGCTCGATGCCGTCGGCGGACAGGTCGGGGTCAGAGCCTTTGCCCGGCTCGCTGCGAAGCGGCAACGCGTGCCGGACCAGTAGCAATTGCACCGTGACACCATATGACCACCGAAGCGAGGAGGACCGATATGGGTTACGCCGACGAGCTGTTCGACCTCACCGACCGGGTCGTCCTGGTCACCGGCGGCAGTCGCGGACTCGGTCGCGAGATGGCGTTCGCCGCGGCGCGCTGCGGCGCCGACGTCATCATCGCCAGTCGCAAGCTGGAGGCCTGTCAGGTCACCGCCGAGGAAATCGCCTCGGCCACCGGACGCACCGCGATGCCGTATGCGGTGCACGTCGGCCGGTGGGATCAGCTCGACGGGCTGGTCGACGCGGCTTACGAACGGTTCGGCAAGGTCGACGTCCTCATCAACAACGCGGGTATGTCGCCGCTGTACGAATCGCTGGACGCCGTCTCCGAGAAGCTGTTCGACACCGTCATCAACCTCAACCTGAAGGGTCCGTTCCGGTTGTCGACCCTGGTGGGTGCGCGCATGGTGGCCGACGGTGGCGGATCGATCATCAACGTGAGCTCGAGCGGGTCGCGCCGGCCGCGGCCCGAGCAGCTGCCGTACTCGGCGGCCAAGGCGGGGGTCAACGCGTTGACCGAGGGGCTCGCACTCGCCTTCGGCCCGACGGTACGGGTCAACACGTTGATGCCGGGTCCCTTTCTCACCGACATCAGCAAGGCGTGGGACATCCCGGCGACGACCAGGGGCGCGCAGAATTTCGCGCTCAAGCGGCTCGGCAATCCAGCCGAGATCATCGGGGCCGCTTTGTATCTGGCGTCGGATGCGTCGAGCTACACCAGCGGGTCGATCATCCGGGTGGACGGTGGGATCCCTTAGCCGTCACGGCTCGATGATGTTGAAGCCGGGGTCCGGCCGGTCCACCACTGCGATGATCGACGGCAAAGCCTCTGGGTCGCCGGAGATTTCGATCCCCGGCGAGTCGGCATCACCTACGGCGAACGCGAGCAGCCGCATCTTGTTCGCGAGCCTGACGGTCGACTGCGCTGTCGACTCGTCCGCTTGAGCCTTCCGGTAGACGAGCACTCCGTTGCGCAGCGTGAGCCGGTAGTTGGTCGCGGTGTCCAGGAACGTGACGTCGACGGCGACGTCCAGGTCCCAGGCCCGCGGACCGTCGATGTTGATCGCGAACGTGTCGAACATCTGCTCGGGTGACAGCTGGGCGAGCATTGACGGAGACGCCGGCTGGGTCGGTGTGCCGAAGTTGCCATCCCGCAGTTCCGTTGCCCCGGAGAGGAAGAAGTTGCGCCATACGGCGTTTTCAGCGCCGTACGCCAGCTGCTCGAGCGTGTCGGCGTAGAGCTCGCGGGCAGTTGCGTGATGGTGATCGGTGAAGATTGCATGGTCGAGCAACGTTGCCGCCCAGCGGAAGTCACCGGTGTCAAACGCCCTTCGGGCGGTCTCGACGACGTTGTCGATTCCGCCCATCGCCTCGACGTAGCGCGGTCCGATGGCCTCCGGCGGATGCGCCCACAACCGGCCCGGGTTGCCGTCGAACCATCCCATGTAGCGCTGGTACACGGCCTTGACGTTGTGGCTGACCGATCCGTAGTAACCGTGTGCATGCCACGCCTTCTCCAATGCGGGAGGCATTTGGAAGTCCTCGGCGATCTCGATTCCGGTGAATCCCTGGTTGAGCTGCCGCAGTGTCTGGTCGTGCAGATAGGAGTACAGATCCCGTTGCAGCGACAGGAATTCGACGATCCGATCCTTGCCCCAGGTCGGCCAGTGATGGGATGCGAACACCACGTCGGTCCGATCGCTGAACGTGTCGATCGCCTCGGTCAGATAACCGGCCCAGCCGTGCGGGTCCCGCACCAGTGCGCCACGCAACGTCAACAGGTTGTGCAGGTTGTGGGTTGCGTTCTCCGCCATGCACAGTGCGCGGAACTTCGGGAAGTAGAAGTGCATCTCGGCGGGCGCCTCGGTTCCCGGCGCCATCTGGAATTCGATCTCGACCCCGTCGATTGTGTGCGTCTCGCCGGTTTCGCGAATGTCGAGCGTGGGCACGATCAACGCAACCTCGCCTGCGGAGGCAACCTGACCCAGTCCGCAGCCCACCTGTCCGCGCGGTCCGCGTGCCAACGCGGCCCCGTACATGTATCCGGCGCGGCGCCCCATTGCCGTTCCGGCGTACACGTTCTCCTGGACGGCATGCTGCGTGAAGTGCTCGGGCGCAATCACCACGACCTCGCCCGCATCGACGTCGGCCTGCGTGGTGACACCGAGAACGCCACCGAAGTGGTCGACGTGGCTGTGGGTGTAGATGACAGCGCTGACCGCCCGATTCCCTCGATGCGTTCGGTACAGCGCAAGGGCCGCCGCCGCCGTCTCCGTCGACACGAGCGGATCGATGACGACGATGCCGTTGTCGCCCTCGATGAAACTGATGTTGGAGAGGTCAAGGCCGCGGACCTGGTAAATGCCCTCAACCACTTCGTAGAGTCCTTGCTTGGCGCACAGTTGGCTCTGCCGCCAGAGGCTGGGGTGCACCGTTGCCGGTGCCTCACCGCTCAGGAACGCGTAGGCATCGTTGTCCCATACCACCCTGCCGTCGGCCGCCTTGATGACACACGGTTCCAGTGCGCCGATGAATCCGCGGTCGGCGTCGTGGAAATCCGAGGTGTCGGAGAACGGCAAGTTGTCGACGTGCCCGCGGTTCGCCGATTCGATGACGGCGGTGGGCGGCTTCTGAATCATGCCGCCGACATTGCCACCAAATCCCGCTATGCGGGTTCTGTTGGCGCGAAAACCTCGATCACACCGTTGATTTCACGCACGCGGAACTTCGGCAGCGGCGGTGGTGGTGTCGGCAGCTGATGGGTCAGCGTCTCGCCATCCAGCGAGAAGGACGTCGAGTGGCACGGGCACCGCAGCCGGCTGTCGGGTGCGTCCAGCCACAGCTTGCAGCCCTGATGGGTGCAGATGCCCGAGACGGCCTCGACTTCGGCGTCGACGCGATGGACGAACCCGTTGACCGCACCGAGGTCGAACGCGAGCGCTCCCCCCTTCGGCAGGTCGGCACTCGCGCCGACGGCATGCCACGACCCGGCGTTCGGTTCGAGCACATCCTGGCTGGGCGTCGCGGCTTCAGTCGGCGGTCGAGTCGGAGCCAGCAGGCTGCGGCCGACGACGATGCCGGTGGCCGCGGAGGCCGCCGCAAGGCCGGTGCCGATGACCACCTGCCGACGGGTGCCCGACGGCCCCCACGACGACCGGTTCTCGGCCTGCTGGGTCTCGCCGATCTGCTCGGCCAGCCGGCGATGCAGGTCGGTGATGAATTCCTCACGCGGCAAGTCGCTGCCCGTGCGGGCGGCGCGCATCTCGATGGCCGTCTTCATCTCTTGAGCGTCGAGATCGTCGGGGCGTGCCCGCCCGGTGCGCTGGCCCCGCAGCAGGCCGTCGACGAAGCGGCGCACTGGTCGTCCGCTCACAGCGCCTCCTCACTGATTCGCGCAGCCGTCTGTAGTGCCCGATGCTGCAACACCTTGGCATTCGCGACGCTAACACCCATCTGTCCCGCCGCCTCGCGAACCGAGAAGGCTTGCAGGAAACGCAGTTCCAGGATGCGCCGATAGTTGTCGGGCAGCTTCGTCAGCACCCGACGAACCCGATCGGGGGCATCCGACTCGACAGTTTCCTGCCCGCTTTCATCGGGCAGGTCATCCTCGATCGCCGTGATCTGCCTGCCCATCCGGTCCCGCCAGTACGACGCGAGCACCGTGCGCGCGGTCATCTTCAGGTACTTGCGCACCTCCGGCACCGTCGCCGAGACGCGCAGCGGCTTCAGTGCCGTCATGAAAACCTCGGCGGTGAGATCTTCCGCGTCGGGCTGGTTGCCCACCTTCGAGTACATCAGCCGGTACACCCAGGTGACGTTGTCGCGGTACACCGCATCCCAATCCGGATACGCCGCAGCCGTCACGGCTCGCAGTCCTCCCTCTGGGCGGGACTCACGCACCGGCCGGAGTCGAGGACGGCGCGCCTCATTCTGGCTCGCCATCATGGGCCACCGTCCTCGAATCGACCTTGGAGTTTGCTGTGTACCGGGCTAGACCCGGACACCGGAGATACGTGCGGGAGCGTCGGCGCGGCTCATCCGGCGGTCCAACGAGTAGCCGCCTGCACCGACGATGAGCAGGAAAATGCTGCCGCACAGCATCGCGATCTCGAGCCGGCCCTCGTGGAAGAAGTCCCAGAAGCCGTGTTCCTTCGGATACAACGCCGCGCTGCCGAACAGCAGCGGCACCTTGGTGAAACCGAGGGCACCGATCATGTCGATGATCATCGGCAGCGTGGCCAATCGAACCAGCAGGCCGGCGAGGATCGCAACACCGCAGCCGATTTCGAACACCGCGTCCAGGTAGGCGGTGAAGGTGGAGAACGGGATGTCGACCTTTGCGAAGCGGCCGGGCCCGAGAGCCTCGGGGCGAAGGAACTTCAGGAAGCCTTCACCGATGAAGATCAGCCCCACATAGAGGCGGATCCAGACGACGGCGCCCGAGGCGCGGGTCGCGGTCAATTGAGTCAGCGAGAGTTCGCGCTGCGACATGTTCGTATGCCTTTCTTCTTGGATGGTCCCTAACGAGATAGGCAGCGGGGTTACACCGCTGGGTGATTGACTCTCAACATGGGTGTGCGTCGAGTGGTGACCGGACACGACGAGTCCGGGAAGTCCGTGTTCGCAAGTGACGAGACCGTCGAACCCGACCGGCCGAATCTTCTGCCGTCGTCGGAGTTCTTCCAGCTTTGGGGCGGTGACACCACACCGCAGTTCCCCGGCGACGGGTCGATGCCGAAGTGGCGGTCCTATTTTCCGCCCATCGGCGGCTTCCGCTTCGGGATGCTCACCATTCCGCCGGAAACCGGTGCCGCCGAGCAGGACTTCACGAACGTCGAGGACGCGATCGCCGACGTCGAGGCCAAGCTCCCCGGCCTTCTGAAATACATGGACCCATCCGATCCCGGCATGCACGCCACCGACACCATCGACTTCGAGGTGGTGCTCGAGGGTACGGTCGTGCTCGAACTCGACGACGGCGCCGAGGTCACGTTGAACCCCGGCGACACGGTCGTGCAGAACGGCACCCGGCACCGGTGGAAGAACCCCGGCGACAAGCTGGCCCGGATGGCCCTGTTCATCTGCGGGGCCAACCATTCCGCCGTGCCGCCCGCGTGACGGCTATACCGCAGCACTAGCCGCCGTGCTCGGCAAGCCACGCCTGAGCCCGACGATTCGAAGCCCGGGACAGCCAGGCGTCAGCAATGACCTCGGTCAGCTCCTGCCTGCCGATCTCGTGCAACCTACTGGCGCGCACCAACACCGACGGGTGCCCGTCGAACCGGTCGGTGGTGAAGAACGGCGAATGCGGGTCCTGCAGAAGCGCGAGCTTGTCACTCTCGGACTCCACCCAGATCATGATCACGTCGGCGTAGCGCTCGCCCGTTTCGGGATCCTCGGCGTCGGGCTGCGGCGTGCGGAAGAACACGAACGACTTCCCGCCCACCTGGTAGATGGAATTGCCCTTCGGGCCCTCGATCCGCGTGGCGTGGGGCATGCCGGAGGCGATCTCGTGCACATCGTCGATCTTCGCCGGTCGGTCACGCACCACGGCGCTCCAGGCGATGCAGGGTGACGTCGGACAACACACCGTCGTCGACGATCGCGGTCATATAGGTGCAGAACGGTTGGCGGCGGCGGTCGGTCGGCGACCCCGGGTTGAGCAGGCGCAGTCCGGTCGTCGCCGTGCTGTCCCACGGGATGTGGCTGTGCCCGAACACCAGGACGTCGGTGTCGGGATACTGCTTCGCCATTCGCGAATCCCGGCCGCCGGAACCACCGGTCTCGTGAACCACCGTGAACCGCACACCGCCGAGCGTGACGTCGGCGCGTTCGGGCAGACGCGCCCGCAACTCCTCACCGTCGTTGTTGCCCCAGCACGCGACGAGGCGAGCGGCCCTGGCCTCCAGCGCGTCGAGCAGTGCAGGCTCTACCCAGTCGCCGGCGTGCACGACGACGTCTGCTCTGGCCACCTCGTCCCACACCCGGTCCGGCAAGTCGCGGGCCCGCTTCGGCACGTGGGTGTCGGCGATCAGCAGCAGCCGCACGGTCAGCTAGTCGCGAGCAGCTCGGCCATCTTGGGCATGAGCGCCTGCAGTCCCTTGAACGGGCGCACCATCACCTTGACCGACACGATCTGCTCGGCGTCGTTCCAATGGATCATGTCGATGCCGTTGACGTACTTCCCGTCGATGGTCGCGGCGAACTCGAGAATCGCCGACCGCTCGCCGTACCACTTCTGGACGTAGTGGAAGTCGGTGTCGCCGAAGACCTTTGCAGCCGCGGTCAGATATGCCAGCGTCGTGTCGCGGCCTTTCTGCGGGCTGAACACGGCGGGCGAGTAGAACACTGCGTCCTCGGCGAGCAGGCTTTCCAGCTCCGAAGTGCGGCCGTTCTCGATGATGTCGATCCAGCGCGCGATGACCGGTGGCGTCATGTTTACGACCCTAGCGTCAGAAAAAGATTGTAAGCACTCACTATCTTTGGTACGGTCGTCGCCATGACCTACGACGTGATCCTTCGCAACGGCCTGTGGTTCGACGGCACCGGCAGCCGCCCGCAACGCCGCACGCTGGGCATTCGCGACGGCATCGTTGCCGCGGTGTCCGCGGCACCCCTGGACGAGACGGGCTGCCCGGACGTCATCGACGCCGACGGCAAATGGATCGCCCCCGGCTTCATCGACGTGCATACGCACTACGACGCCGAGGTGCTGCTCGATCCCGGCTTGCGGGAGTCCGTGCGGCACGGCGTGACGACACTCCTGCTGGGCAACTGCTCGCTGTCGACGGTGTACGCCGACTCCGAGGACGCCGCCGATCTGTTCAGCCGCGTCGAAGCGGTGCCCCGCAAGTTCGTGCTCGGCGCCCTGGAAGCCAAGAGGATATGGACGTCGGCCGCCGAATACGTGCAGACGCTCGACGACCTGCCACTCGGGCCGAACGTCAGTTCCATGCTCGGCCACTCGGACCTGCGCACCTCGGTCCTCGGACTCGAGCGTGCCACCTCAGACGTCAAACCGACCGGTGCCGAACTCGAGCGGATGGCCACGTTGCTCGACGAGGCGCTCGACGCCGGCCTTCTCGGCATGTCCGGCATGGATGCGCCCATCGACAAACTCGACGGTGACCGCTTCCGGTCCCGCGCGCTGCCGTCGACCTTCGCGACCTGGCGGGAGCGCCGGAGGCTGATCAAGGTGCTGCGTAAACGCGGCCGCATCCTCCAGAGCGCGCCCAACACGAAGAACCCCCTCGAGGCGCTGAACTTCTTCCTCACCAGCAGCGGGATGTTCGGCCGTCGGCGTGGCGTCCGGATGAGCCTGCTCGTCTCCGCCGACGCCAAGTCCAACACCGGCGCCGTGCATGTATTCGGCCCGGGCACAAGAATTCTCAACAGACTGCTCAACTCGTTTGTCCGGTTCCAGCACCTGCCCGTGCCGTTCGAGCTGTACTCCGACGGCATCGACCTGCCGGTCTTCGAGGAGTTCGGCGCCGGCACCGCGGCCCTTCACCTTCGCGATCAGATCGAGCGCAACGAACTGCTCGCCGATCCGCAGTACCGCCGACGCTTCCGCGCTTCGTTCGACCGCAAAAAACTCGGCCCGACGCTGTGGCACCGCGACTTCCACGACGCCACGATCGTGGAGTGCCCGGACAATACGTTGATCGGCAAGAGCTTCGGCCAGATCGCCGACGAACGCGGCATGCACCCGCTGGATGCCTTCCTCGACGTGCTCGTCGAGAACGGTGAGCGCAATGTGCGGTGGACGACGATCGTCGCCAACCACCGGCCCAAGCACCTCAACGCGCTCGCCATCGATCCGTCGGTTCACATGGGCTTCTCCGACGCCGGTGCGCACCTGCGCAACATGGCCTTCTACAACTTCCCGGTGAAATTGCTTCGCCGGGTCCGCGACGCCGAGCTGGCCGGTAAGCCGTTCATGACGGTCGAGCATGCGGTGCACCGGCTCACCGCCGAGGTCGCCGAGTGGTTCGGGCTGGCGGCCGGCACGCTGCGCGAAGGTGACCGCGCCGACTTCGTCGTCATCGACCCGGCCGGCCTCGACGACTCGGTGGATGCCTATCACGAGGCCAAGGTGCCGTTCTACGGCGACCTGTCCCGGATGGTGAACCGCAACGACGCAGCAGTAGTCGCTACCGGCGTCAACGGCGCGGTCGTATTCCGCGACGGCGAGTTCCGCGACGGCTACGGGGAGACGGTGAAGTCCGGACGGTTCCTGAAGGCCGGGCAGACCGACCGGGAATCCGTGTCCGCCTGAGATGGCCAGAACCCAGCAGCAGCGTCGGGAGGACACGATCGCCCGCCTGCTCGACGCGAGCATCGACACCATCATCGAGGTCGGCTACGCCCGCGCTTCGGCGAAGATGATCACGCAGCGCGCGCAGGTGTCCGACGGAGCGTTGTTCCGCCACTTCCCCACCATGGGTGACTTCATGGCGGCAACGGCCCAGGAGGCCGGACGGCGGCTACTCGAAGCGGCGGCGAGACGCGTCGCCGCGATTCCGGCGAACAAGCCGACTCTGCAGGAGGCGCTGACGATCGTCCGCGACGTCACCGCCAGCCCGACCAATACCGTGATCTACGAACTGGCCGTCGCCGCCCGCACCGACGACAAGCTTCGGGAGACGCTGCGCGATGTCATGGCGATGTACATGGCCGAAATTTTCGAGACGGTGCGGGCGGTGCTTCCCGACGAGATCGAGGCGGCGGGCGAAGAGAGTTCCTTGGCCATGTTCGCGCTGGTGCTCGGTGCGTTCAACGGCACCTCGATGTTCCAGCATGTACTTGATCCGCCGGATATCCACAAAGCGCAGATTCCTTTGCTGATATCGCTTTTGGGCGCGCCCGTGACCGTGATGTGACCCACCGCTCTTCGCGGTCGCCATAGGCTGGAGACGTGTCGGAGCAGCGAGCGGCGAAGCCTGCCAAGCTGATCCTGTACATCCTCACCGCGGGCCTGCTCCTGGCGGCCTTGGTGTTTCCGTTCGTCGGCGGCGCAGGCGCGGTGGCCAACCGACTCTCCGACAGGGCGGCCCAGGAGGCGGCTGAGCTCCTGGAGGGCCAGGTGCCGGTCATCTCCACGATGGTCGACGCCGCGGGTAATCCGATCGCGTGGATTTTCACCCAGCGCCGCTGGGTGGTTCCCGGCAACCGCGTCGCCGACACGATGAAGCTGGCCATCGTGTCGATCGAGGACAAGCGGTTCGGTGTGCACAACGGAGTGGACGTGCAGGGCTCGCTCACCGGGCTGGCCGGCTACCTGCAGGGCGCAGTCGACACCCGCGGCGGTTCGACGATCGAGCAGCAGTACGTCAAGAACTACAACTTCCTGGTGGGCGCTCACAACGATGCGGAGCGCCGGGCGGCGATCGAGACGACGCCGGTGCGCAAGCTGCGCGAGATGCGGATGGCGCTGGAACTGGACAAGGCGCTGCCCAAGGCGGAGATCCTGACCCGGTATCTGAACCTGGTGTCGTTCGGCAACGGCAGCTTCGGTGTGCAGGATGCCGCGAAGACGTATTTCGGTGTCAACGCCAGCGACCTCAACTGGCAGCAGGCGGCGCTCCTGGCCGGGATGGTCCAGTCGACGAGCGCGCTCAATCCCTACACGAATCCCGAGGGTGCCTTGGCGCGCCGAAACCTGGTGCTCGACACGCTCATCGAGAACGTCCCGGCCAGAGCCGACGAGATCCGCGCCGCAAGGGCGGCGCCGTTGGGTGTCCTGCCCAAGCCCGCACCGCTGCCGCAGGGCTGTATCGGGGCCGGCGATCGCGCCTTCTTCTGTGATTACGCGCTGTCGTATCTCGCCCGTGCGGGCATCGAGAAGGACGACCTGGCGCGAAACGGCTACCTGATCCGCACCACCCTCGATCCCAAGGTGCAGGACTCCGTCAAGAAGGCCATCGACAAGGTCGCGAGTCCCACGCTGGAGGGCGTCGCCAGCGTGATGAGCGTCATCAAGCCGGGCAGGGACGCGCACCGCGTGTTGGCGATGGGCGACAACCGCACGTACGGGCTCGAGCTCGGTGCCGGGCAGACCGTGCAGCCGCAGCCGTTCACATCGGTCGGAGACGGCGCGGGCTCGGTGTTCAAGATCTTCACCACCGCCGCGGCGCTCGACATGGGGATGGGCATCAACGCCCAACTCGACGTTCCTGCGAAGTTCGAAGGCGCGGGACTGGGTGACAGCAACACCCCCGGTTGTCCCCCACGCACGTGGTGCGTCAAGAACGCGGGCGGCGGCGGGCGCGGCCCGATGAGCGTCACCGATGCGCTGGCCCAGTCCCCGAACACGGCTTTCGCCAAGCTGATTGCGCAGGTCGGTGTTCCGCGCGCAGTAGACATGGCAGTGCGGCTGGGGATGCGTTCCTATGCCGAGCCGGGCAGCGCCAGGGACTATGACCCGGACAACAAGGGCAGCCTCGCCGACTACGTCAAGCAGCAGAACCTCGGCTCGTTCACCCTCGGACCACTCGAGCTCAATGCGCTCGAGTTGTCGAACGTGGCCGCCACGCTGGCGTCGAGCGGCATGTGGTGCCCGCCCAACCCGATCGACAAGCTGATCGACCGGAACGGGCGCGAAGTGCCCCTTCCGCAGACGAAGTGTGAACAGGTCGTGCCCGAGGGCCTCGCCAATACGCTTGCCAACGCGCTCGGCAAGGACCACATCAGCGGGACGGCAGCGAGCTCGGCCGGTTCCGTCGGCTGGACCCTGCCGATGTCGGGGAAGACGGGCACCACCGAGTCGCACCGCTCGTCGGCGTTCCTCGGGTTCACCAACCAGTACGCCGCCGCGAACTACATCTTCGACGACACCCCCGCGCCATCCGACCTGTGCTCATGGCCACTGCGCAGATGCTCGAGCGGAAACCTGTACGGCGGCAACGAACCTGCGCGTACGTGGTACCTCGCGATGAAACCGATCGCTAATGACCTCGGCCCGGTGGCGATGCCCCCGACCGATCCGCGCTACGTGAACGGCGCGCCGACCGTTCAGCTGCCCAGCATCACCGGTCTGAAATTCGATGCCGCGCGTAAACGCCTGCAGGACGCCGGTTTCCAGGTCGCCGACCAGCCGTCGCCGGTGGACAGCTACCTGTCGAAGGGGTCGATTGTCGGCACCACGCCGAAGGACAAGGCCGTGCCCGGCTTCCTGATCACGATCAACACCAGCAACGGCGTCTCGCCCGCGCCGGTGTACTACCCGCCCCGCCGGCCGGACGCACCGCCCCCGCCGCCTCCCGATGTGCTGCCACCGCCTGATGCCA
This sequence comes from Mycobacterium sp., assembly GCF_032159565.1. Lineage (GTDB taxonomy): Bacteria > Actinomycetota > Actinomycetes > Mycobacteriales > Mycobacteriaceae > Mycobacterium. The sequence continues at coordinate 18,582 of NZ_JAVHWR010000026.1, read as the reverse complement.
ACATCATCGACGCCCCCGGCTTGCCGCCGGTATTTCTGCCTGTGCCCGCCGCACCGGCGCCGCCCGGCGCACCACCACCGCCTTAGCCGGTTTTCGAAGCACGCAACGGCTTTCGGCCCCTTCAGCACTTGCCGATCCAGACGTGCGCCGTGTCGGTCCGGAGAACCTGATTCCCGACGACAATGGAGTCGGCCGGCACCGTCTTCTGTGCTGGTTGTACGAACACCGTTGCTAACGCCGATCAGCCCGCATCCGATCCGAGGGCGGTGCGGGTTAGACAGTGATGGCCGGCGTGGCGCGGGTTACTTACACTCCGGCCTCCCCGGCCATCACTTGGCAGAGCGCACAAGCGCCGCCCAGATCCCCATAGCCGTCGCTTGGGTACCTGGTGCCTGCCCGAAGCCCCGGGAAATAGCGTCGAACACAATCTCCGGAACTCCACCCCTCCCCCGGGGGTAATTGCAGTGTGGCCCGCGGCCGGTGTGACTACATGAGGAATTTTCCCCATATTGTGGTTTCGGCCCGCGGGATATCGTTGGTCCGGCCCGCGCGACAGCGTCGGCGCGAATCCAGCCGATGGCGAAGGGGCAGCCGGGCGCCTATGGAGATCCTGCTGGAGCGGGAGTCAGCGCTGGCTCAGTTGAATGTGTTGCGGCGGCGGGCCGGGCGTGGTGCTGGGCGGGTGGTGCTGCTGCGTGGGGAGGCCGGGGTCGGCAAGTCAGCGGTGATCCGCCACTTTGTCGCCGGGTTGACCGGGCAGGTGCGGGTATTGCGCGGCGCATGTGATCCGTTGGAGACGCCGCGGGTGCTGGGACCGTTCGTCGACATGCTGGCACAGGTGCGGGACCCGGCGACGGCGAGGTTGGCCGCTGCGATCGGCGGCGGTGACCCAGAGGCGATCTACGCTGCGCTCTTGGGCGTGTTCAGTGACGGCAACACATGGGTGTTCGCAGTCGAGGACGTGCACTGGGCCGACGGTGCCACCCTGGACGTACTGCGGTTCCTGGCGCGGCGGGTGGGGTCGCTGCCGGTGTTGTTGCTGGTTTCCTACCGCGACGAGGAAGTCGGCGAGCGGCATCCTCTGGCGATGGCGCTTGGTGATGTGGCGACCTGTCCGGCGGTGACCCGGATCGGGTTGGACCGGCTGAGCCGGGACGCGGTCGCGGAGTTGGCCGCCGGTGGCGGTGTCAACGCCGATGAGTTGTACCGGCTCACCGGCGGCAACCCGTTCTTTGTCACCGAGGTCTTGGCCGTCAGCCCCGACTCGTCGGGCTACCGCGATTTACCGCGCAGCGTTTCCGAGGCGGTGTGGGGGCGGCTGGCCCGACTGTCGGCACCCGCACGTGATGCCGCACAGGCCGCGGCGGTGTGCGGCCCGCACGCCAGCGCGCAGCTGCTTGAGAAGGTGTTTCCGGGCGCGGCGGCAGCGTTGGATGAATGCTTTGACACCGGGGTGTTGTGCGCCGACGGGGCGGCGGTGGCTTTTCGCCATGAGCTGGCTCGCCGGGCCGCGCTGGAACAGATCCCCGGGTACCGGCGTCGGCTGCTACATGCGCGCGCACTAGCGGCGCTGGCCGAACCACCTATCCCACCGGATGCGTTGTCGGCGTTGGCATTTCACGCCGATCAGGCCGGTGATCAGGATGCGGCGACCCGCTACGGGCCAGCCGCCGCCGAACGGGCCGGGGGGTTGGGCGCTCACCGGGAGGCCGCAGAGCTCTACGCGTTGGCGCTGCGCCACGCCGAGAGCACCCCTGCGGAGCAGAAGGTGGTGTGGCTGGAACAACACGCGTTCGCCAGCTACATGTGCGGGCTCGCCGAAGCAGCTGCGCGGTCCTGGCGCGAGGCGATCGCGGTGCGCCACGAGCTGGGTGACCGGCTCGCAGAGGGCGATGATCTGCGCTGGCTGTCACAAATGCTGTGGCCGTTGGGTCGTAGCACCGAAGCCCAGGAGGCCGGCCGCGCGTCGCTTCGGCTGCTGGAGGATTTTGGGCCGTGCCCGCAGCTGGCCTGGTCGCTTGTCAACCTGGCGCAGCTGGCCGCCTTCTCCTACGACCCGGCCGCCGTCCAGTACGCGGCCCAGGCCATCACCCTTGGCACCCAGCTCGGCGAACGGGCCGTGGTGCTCCGGGCCCGCAGCTGCGCCGCGCTGGCCACGGTGTTGCGCACGGACACCGGCTGGGACGAGCTGGAGGTCGCGTGGCGGGCTGCGATGGGAACGGAGGGGCTGGCCGAACACGCCGGCGTCGCTGGGGCGATCATGTGCTGGACCGCCGTGCTGCACCACGATTTGGACCGCGCCGGCCACTACATCGCCGAAACCGCCGCCTTCTGTCATAACCATGACTTAGACGCCTTTCAACCGGCCGCCGCAGGCGCCGCCGCGCTGGTCGCTTTGTACCGCGGCGACTGGGCCTCCGCCGAAACCGCCGCCCACGATGTGTTGACCCGGCCCGGAATCAGCCCGATGAACCGCGCCATGCCGCTGCTTACCGTGGCGCTGATTCGGGCCCGCCGTGGCGAACAGCCGGTCGTCACGCTGCTGGATGAGGCCCGCACTGGCGTCGAACCGGTCGACCTGTTCCGCCTCGGCCCGCTGTGGGCCGCACGCGCCGAGGCCGCCTGGCTCAGCGGCGACGACGACACCGCGTGCGCCGAGGCGCAGACCGGGCTTGCCGCCGCACCCGCCACCGGGGCCGACCCGTGGCTGGTCGGGCACCTGTCCCGCTGGCTACACCTGTCCGGCGGACCGCCGGCAAGCACACCCGCCGACGACCCGATAACGCCCTACTGGCTGGAAACCACCGGTGACTGGCGCGCCGCCGCCGCCGCATGGACCGCCCTCGACTGCCCTTACGACGCCGCCCTGGCCCAGCTCGGTGGCGACGCTGCTGCCGTCAAAGAGTCTCTGGCCACCTTCCGACGGCTCGGCGCCCGCGCCGCAGCCCGCCGAGCCCGTCAGCGCCTCGCACAGACTCGGGGTAGCGGCCCCCACTCGCGCCGCGCCGACACCCGCGCCGACCCACACGGGCTGACCCGCCGCGAACGCGACGTGCTCGCCTTGCTCGCAAGGGGGCATCGCGACGCCGACATCGCCACCATTCTTTGCATCAGCCCCAAGACCGTAAGCAACCACGTCAGTGCGATTCTCACCAAACTCGGCGTCCAGAACCGCACCCAGGCCGCGGCCTACGCGCCTAACTCTCAAACCACGCCATAGCGTCTAACCGGACACCCTGAGGCAGAGGTGGTCGAAGCTCATCCGCCGCGGCGCACGTCAGAGTCTGTGAATTGTTGCGCGCCCGAAGGGATTCGAACCCCCAACCTTCTGATCCGTAGTCAGATGCTCTATCCGTTGAGCTACGGGCGCATGTCTTCAGTTGTGCGTGGCTGACGCGTCAACCGCGGCGGAGGCGAGAGGATTTGAACCTCCGGTCGCCTTTGAGGGCGACAACTCATTAGCAGTGAGCCCCATTCGGCCGCTCTGGCACGCCTCCCGACGGTTTACCGCCGATCCGACAGCGTACACATCCCCCACGGCACCAGGCAAAGCGCATAATCGCCACCCATAGACTGGTTCGGTGCCTGCCCGCCTACGCCCTGAACTGGCCGATCTGCCGGCGTACACACCCGGCAGGAACGTGCCGGGCGCGATCAAGATCGCGAGCAACGAGACGGTGCATGGGCCGCTGCCGAGTGTGCGGACCGCTATCGCCAAGGCCGCCGACAACATCAACCGGTACCCGGACAACGGCTATGTCGAACTGAAGGAACGGCTCGCCAAGCACGTCAACTTCGCGCCCGAGCACATCGCTGTCGGATGCGGGTCGGTCAGCCTGTGCCAACAGCTCATCCAGATCACCTCGACCGTCGGCGACGAGGTGGTCTACGGCTGGCGCAGCTTCGAGATCTACCCGCTTCAGACGCGCACTGCGGGTGCCACCGCGGTGCAGGTGCCGTTGACCGACGACACCTATGACCTCGACGCAATGCTGGCCGCTGTCACCGACAGAACCCGGCTGATCTTCGTCTGCAACCCCAACAACCCGACGAGCACCGTCGTCGATCCCGACGCGTTGGCCCGATTCATCGAGGCGGTGCCGTCCGACATCCTGATCGCGCTCGACGAGGCCTACGTCGAGTACATCACCGACGACATGCTGCCCGACAGCTTCGGATTGGTCCGTGCGCACAGCAATGTCGTTGTGCTGCGGACGTTTTCGAAAGCATACGGGCTCGCGGGGCTCCGTATCGGCTACGCCGTCGGCGATCCCGACATCATCACCGCGCTCGGCAAGGTGTACGTGCCGTTCAGCACGACGAGCATCTCGCAGGCCGCGGCGATCGCATCGTTGGACGCCGCCGACGAACTGCTGGCCCGCACCGACGCCGTCATCGCCGAACGGGCGAGGGTCACCGCGGCGCTCCGCGAAGCCGGCTACCCGGTGCCGCCGTCGCAGGCCAACTTCGTCTGGTTGCCGCTGCCGGGGCGCGCCCAGGAGTTCGCTGGTGATTCGGCGAACGACCGCATCATCGTCCGGCCTTACGGCGATGACGGGGTGCGTGTGACCGTCGCGTCGGTTCAGGAGAACGACCTGTTCCTCGACTTCGCGAAGCGCTGGATCGCCGAGCGGACGTAATGGTGCCGAATTTGCAGTGAGGGCTGTGGCAGAGACGATTCCACAACCACAGATGCAAAATCGGCGCCGGCAGCGCGGCTAGCCGTTCGGGTTGCGGCCGGTGTAGGCCACCAGCCGGTCCAGTGCACTGGCTTCGGCGGGCACGTTCACCGGATCGTCGAAACCGGCGGTGGTTCGGCCCTGCGGCGTGATGACCTTCTGTGCCACCCCCATCACATACTCCGACAGGGAGTCGGGGGCGCTGACGTTGCGGCCCAACGCCTTCCCGTAATCCCAGGCGTGTACCAGGAATTCCAGCGACAGGATGCCGGCCATCATCTGCGCGGGTGCCTCGTTGTCGCCGAATTTCACGGTGCCGTCCAGCCCGCGGCGGTGCCAGGCATCCAGCGCAGGCCTGGCGGCCGCGACGACCTGACGCTCCACCGATTCGCCCGCGTCGCGCTCCGGTAACTCGGCGCCTGCGGCGGCACCGATGACGGTGATCGAGTTCATCAGGTGATCCGTGAGCTTCTCGATGTCGAATTCTCTGCAGGGTGTCTGCCTGCACCGGTCGTCGTCGGCGATCGGATGCACCACGTTCTGCAGCACGTGAAGGCTGGCTTCTGCGCTGTCGAGTTCGTCTGTCGGTGGCGAATTGGGACCGGGAGGCAAGTCGGCGGACATGATGCCCACGCTACGTCGCGCGTGCGCCTATCGTTGCGCAGATGAGATCCCATCTGCGGGTGACGGCCGCGGCGCTGATCTTCGTCGGCCTGGCCGCCGGGTGCTCGCGCACCACAGAGGGCGCGGTCGCGCAGACCACCGAGCCGGGGCCGCCGATCGAGTCGCCCACCCGCACTCCGTCGGCCCAACCGGGCTTTCCGAGCATCCCCGGCCTGCCCAACATTCCGGGCCTTCCGCAGATACCCGGTCTGCCGATGCCGGGGAACACCAATGTGCCCGAGGTTCCCGCACCGGCGAACTGGAAGACCATGACGTGCAGCGAGTACACCAAGCTCGACGAGGCCGGTCAGCGCGCCGTCATCAAGGCCATCCTGCAGGACAGCGGTCAAGGACAGACCCCCGAGTCTCAAATGGTCGCGGCACTGATGGCGACGACCATGTGTGGCTTTCTGCCCAGCGCGGTCGTCAAAGAGGTGGTCCTCGGCGGCTCGCCGCCGTAAGTAGCTAGCCTCTCCGTCATGGGCGACACGTACGAATCTCTCACCGTCGACATCTCCGACCACGTCGCGCAGGTGACACTGACCGGCCCCGGCAAGGGCAACGCCATGGGCCCGGCGTTCTGGGCCGAGATGCCCGAGGTGTTCGCGACGCTCGACGCCGACCGCGACGTCCGCGCGATCGTGCTCACCGGCTCCGGCAAGAACTTCAGCTACGGCCTGGACCTGCTCGCGATGGGTGGTTCGCTGTCCGGCGTGCTCGCCGAGGGTGCGACGGCCCGCCCGCGCGCCGACTTCCACGCCACGATCCTGCGCATGCAGGGCGCGATCAGCGCCGTCGCCGACTGCCGCACCCCGACCATCGCGTCGGTGCACGGCTGGTGCATCGGCGGCGGCGTCGACCTGATCTCCGCCGTCGACATCCGCTACGCGAGCGCCGACGCGAAGTTCTCGGTGCGCGAGGTGAAGCTGGCCATGGTCGCCGACGTCGGCAGCCTGGCCCGGCTCCCGCTGATCCTCACAGATGGTCACCTGCGCGAGCTTGCGTTGACGGGCAAGAACATCGACGCAGCGCGGGCCGAGAAGATCGGCCTGGTCAACGACGTCTACGACGATGCGGAGGCCTCGCTGGCCGCCGCACACGAAACGGCCGCCGAGATCGCCGCCAACCCACCGCTGACCATCAGCGGCATCAAGGACGTGCTGGATCAGCAGCGCATCGCGCGGGTGTCGGAAAGCCTGCGCTACGTGGCGGCATGGAACGCGGCGTTCCTGCCGTCGAAGGACCTCGGCGAGGGCATGAAGGCGACCTTCGAGAAGCGGCCGCCGAACTTCACCGGCGAATAGGCGTCCAGCCGAGTTCGGCCTTGGCCTTCGCGTTCGACAGCGGCAGCCAGGTGTCGCCGAAGGCCCTCGCAGGATACGAGGCGACCAGGCCCACCAGCCGGGGCGAGATCGAAATGGGCCGCGGCCGATGGAGTTTCGACGAGAGCTCGCGGACGTAGTCGCCGAACGACTGCGGCCGGTCGTCGACGATGTTGTAGATCTGGCCGCCGCGGCCGCGGTCGAGGGCGTCAGCGGTCGCCGTGGCGACGTCGTCGATGTGGATCCACGACACGATTCCGTTGCCGGTCATCGCGGGCAGGACGCACCATTTCGCGAGCCGCACGAACAATTCGTCATGCGGCACCCCTGGCCCGTAGAAACACCCGTACCGCAACACGATTCCCTGGGTTTCGCTGTGCTCACCCGATGACAGGACGTTGCGCTCCATACCTCGCAGCGCCGCCAGCATCTGGTCGCCACCCTTCGGTGGTGGACCGGGATAGGGGTCCGCCTCGTCCATCACCGCAGGCCCGGACGTCGGATAGCCGTAGGCGAAGATCACCGACTCGGCGACGATACGCCGCACACCCGCCCGTTGTGCGGCGGCAACGAGGTTGGAAGCCCCTGTGCTCCAAAGCTTTCGGGCTGGTTCGAAGTCCTTCACCGACTTCGGTCCCAGCTTCGGCAGCGTGGTGAGCAACGAGACCACCACCTCGGGCCCGATGTCGGCGACCGCCTTGTCGATGTCGTCGGCGTCGAATACGTCGGCCACCACCGGCTTGGCACCCGCCGCCTCGATCCGGGGCGCCTTGTCCGACGATCGCGTCAGCCCGACGACCTCATGACCGCGGGCATCGAGCGCGCGCAACAGCGGAAGCCCGGGGACGCTGGTGGCCCCGGCAACCAGGACGCGCATCAGCGATCACGCGCCTCGTCGGCATTCGCGGTGGCGCGCAAGGCGATCACGAGGATCACCGTGGTGGCGACCAGACCCCCGGCCTCCAGCCAACCGATCAGGTCGCCCGCGCCGTGGTGCGGGTCGATGATGTGGCTGAGTGAGTGCAGCGCCCAGTGCAGCGTGGCGAACGCCAGGGCCGGCACCCGCCACGACGGTCGCCGCACGGCGGCGAGCAGAAGCAGGCCCTGCGGAATCTCGAACGTCGCGTTGTCGAAGATGTAGTGATCGTTGCGAACCCCGAATGTTCCCAGGGTGTCGAAGAACGCGCCGGGGAAGAACAGCATGAACAGGCCCAGGCCCAGTGCGTATAGGCCGAAGACGATCAGTGTCACCTCGACGAACCCGGCTCCTGTGCGCGTAGCTGTCGTTGGCATACGTTCACGGTAGTTCGCCAATGGCCTCAAGATAGGCACCACTTTCATGGCGGTTTCGGGTACCAGTTCTGGTCCAGAGCTACTGATCGAGCTCGACCGTGCCAAGAGCGAACCGCTGCACCTCCAGCTGGCCGACGGGCTACTGCTCGGCTACGCGAACCTCACCGGGTCGGCGATCGATGCCGGGGTTCAGGCGCTGGCGCGGGCGGCCGGCTGAGCCGCGACACTGTGGGGATGGCAACGGTCGATGTCGAGGTCCACACCACCATCGAGCGGCCGCGCCCTGAGGTCGCGGCGTACAGCTGCGACCCGGACAACGTCACGACCTGGTACGCCAATATCAGAACGGTGCACTGGGAATCGGCGAGGCCGTTAGCGCTGGGCTCTCGGTTCCGGTTCACCAGCGGCTTTCTCGGCCGAACGCTGGAGTACACCTACGAGGTGGTCGAACTGATGCCGGCGGAACTATTCGTGATGCGGTCGGACAGCGGCCCATTTCCAATGGAGACCAGCTATGCGTGGGAGGACACCGAGGACGGCGGGACCTGGATGACGCTTCGTAACCGTGGGGAGCCGACGGCGTTCGCCGGGCTGGCGGCGCCGATCCTGGCGACGGCCATCAGGCGCGCCACCGCCAAGGATCTGGCCCGCCTGAAGGCGATTCTGGAAGCTCGTTGACCAGGGACTTCAACATGTCGGCGATCCTCACGGTGGCGTCAACTTGTCTCAGAACGGCAGCTTGTTAGGCTCGCTTCGGGAGCTGGGCAGATCATCACCCAACCGGAAATCTCACTTAGCAGGAGCAGCATGACCGAGCGCGGGGCGGCCCAGCCGGGCCACGCGACTCCTGACGCGCTGAAGCAGGCGCTCACGGAGCACGTCGCACCCGAGCGGCTGGTCGTGGCGCGTGGCCTGTTCACCGGCCCGAGCGCGGCGGTGACCGACGACTTGTATGCGCGCATCGTCAAGGGTCGAGCACATCGCGAGCGCTACGCCGTGCACCTGGAAAAGGGCGCGACGGTCGATACCAACACCTATTTCGGCCGGCTACCGGCGAGCTACTTCCAGCGGTGGACCACCGTGGGTGAGGTTCAGCTCAAGTTGGCGTTCGACACGTCGACGCGAGCCCGCGTGCTGCTTCGCGGATCGGACATCCACGGCGGCGCCAGGACCGTCGACAGCGCGGAGATCGACGGCACCGGCACCGCGCTGTTGACCGCCCGTCTCAACGAATACGTCGACGGCGGCGCGTTGTGGATGGAGTGCACCGCGGTCGGCGGCCCGCTGACGATCACCGATCTCGAGTGGACGGTGCCTGCGCCCCCGACGATCCGCCCCGCGGCGATCGTGATCTGCACCTTCAACAGGGCCGACGACTGCGCGCTCAACGTCGCGGCCGTGGCAGGAGACAAGGGCCTGCTGGCAGGCATCGACGCGATCTACGTCGTCGACCAGGGCACCGACGCTGTCGAGACCAGGCCGCTGTTCAACGACGTCGCCGCGCAGCTCGGCGACAAGGTGGTCTACCTGCGGCAGCCGAATCTCGGTGGCGCGGGCGGATTCTCGCGCGGCATGTACGAGGTGTCCAGCGTCGCAGATCACGCGAACGTGATCCTGATGGACGACGACATCCTGCTCGAGCCCGAGACCATCCTGCGGCTCAACGCCTTCGCGAACCTGACGCCGTCACCGACGCTCATCGGCGCGCAGATGCTGTCGCTGCAGAACACGCGCGAACTCCACGTCGGCGGCGAGCAGACGCAGATGCACCGGTTGCGGGCCGGCCGCTGGGCCCCGAGGGCGCTGCACCGATCGGACATCGTCAAGAACCGCCAGCACAAGCGCGTCGACGCCGAGTACAACGCGTGGTGGTCATGCTTGATCCCGTCGGAGGTGGTGGCCGCGGTCGGTCTACCGCTGCCGATGTTCTTCCAGTGGGACGACATCGAATACGGCCAACGCGCGCTCGCCGCCGGTTTCCCCACGGTGACGCTGCCCAACGCCGGCGTCTGGCACGCGGACTTCCACTGGAAGGACCGCGACGAGTTCATGCGGTACTTCAGCGTCCGCAACTCGCTGATCACCCACGCGCTGCACGGTGACATCGACACCAAGACCACCGGCAGGTGGCTTGCGCGGGAGATCTCCGAAGCTCTGGTGTCGATGCAATACGGCATGGCGTACACCATGATTCGCGGCATCGAGGACTTCCTCGAGGGCCCCGAGATACTGCACGACGGCGGAGTTGCCGCGCTCGCCGCGATCCGCTCGGAGCGGGCGGATTACGGTGAGACGAAGATGCATCCGGCGGTCGGCATCCGTGAACTGACCGATGCGGTACCGCGTTTCGTGCCCGTCGGCCCCAAGCCGCGCAAGGACCGCATCAATCTGGTGCTGGCCAAGCGGATGGCGTTCCAATGGTTGGGGCGTGTCATTCCCGGGCCGGTGGCCATCTCCGCCGAGGACAACCAGTGGTGGCATGTATCGCTCTTCGAGTACGCGGTCGTCACCGATTCGTCGCAGGCAGGCGTGCGGGTCCGGCGCCGGGACAAGACGAAGCTCACGGACCTGACCAAGCGAATGCGCAAGGCGCTCAAGCGGTTCGGAGACGAAGCGCCGAAGCTGCAGGGTCGCTATCGGGCGGCGGCGTCCGAGTTGACCGGCCGCGAGAACTGGGCACGGCTCTACGAGAACTGATCAGTGCAGGCGCACGACAACCTGTTCGTGGTTGCCCGTGTACGCGAGGTACTCGAATGAGCGACCGGTGCTCGCGAGGAACTCGCTCCAGGCCCGGAACTCGTGCTGCCGCCACCCCGGGTAGTTGAAGAACTCGTCGAACACCAGCACCGCGTCGGGCGCCAGCCGGTCACCCGTCAGATCCAGCACCGTCTTCGTCGACGAATACAGATCGCAGTCGACGTGCATGAACGCGATCACCTCGTCGGTCTGCGCCAGAAACGCGGGCAGGGTGTCGTCGAACATCCCTGCGATCACCGTGGCGCCGAGAATGTCGGGCGGCTGTTGAGCGAACTCCCCTGCCGGAAATCCCGTTCGCCAGGTCTCGGGCAGGCCGGTGAACACGTCGAAACCCGCGACCGTGCGGTCGGCGGCCACCGCGTCGGCGATGATCCGCAGCGTGGTGCCCGTCGCCACCCCGAACTCGAGGGCCAGCCCCGGCCCCTTGATCTCCCCGAGTGCATACCGCAGCGTGTCCTGCGATTCCCAATAGACCTTGGCCGTCGGCATGTGCTCGAGCACGAAGGCGGCGCACTCCTGCGTCGTCATGGTGTCCGTGGCATACGAAAGGTCCCGCCGGGCGCGGTATTCGGCGTCCGCGATGCGCGTGACGACGGCGTTGACCGAGTCGTTCAACCGGTTCATCGCAGCGAGCAACTCGGCGTGCTGGTCGAGCTGCTGCTGCCTCGTCACGGTAGTCTCGTCAGCCACCACCTCGGCCACGGCCCGCTGCATTTTCTCCCGCGCCGACTTCTTGAAGCGGTCGAACATGCGACCACCGTATCGTCGGCGCGGTTCGGCCCGCACAGGAACCCACTTCGCGATCCAGTGCGCCAATTCGTTCTCGGGACCATATGATCACCGCCGATGACCAAGATGGCGGAGCGGGAGGCTGTCGAGGCCGACCGGCCACCCGAGCCCGAGCCGCGTCGGCGCGGGAGGCTGTGGTGGGCCATCCCGGGAGCGCTGGTCGGCGCGGTCGTCTTCGCCGTCGCACACCGCGGCCTGGTCGATGACGCTTACATCACACTGAGCTACGCGCGCAATGTCGCCGAGCACCTGCACTGGGGGATGATCCCGGCCGAGGAGTCCAACACCGCGACCTCGCCGCTGAACGTCATCCTGTTGGCGATCGCGACCTGGATCACTGCGGCGACCGGTGCCCTGCGGCCGATGCTCGGCCTTGGCATCTGCATTGCGGTGCTGTCGGGCGCGATGACCGTGTGGGCCGCTCAGATCGCCCGCAGGCTCGACGTCTCGAGCGCCTGGTCACTCACCGTGGTGGCCGTCGTCTTCGCCAATCCGTTCGTCAACTCGGCGCTCGGCCTCGAGGTCGTGCCCATCGCGGCGTTCCTCACCGGCCTCACCGCACAGGCGGTCCGCGGGCGGCGGATCGCATTCGGGGTGCTGGCCGGTCTGCTCGTGTTGACCCGGCCGGATCTCGGCCTCGTCGTGGCCGCCGTATACCTCGCCACCCCTGCCCTGCGACGCAGGTTCTGGGTTGCCCCACTCACCGCCCTCGCCGTGGCGGTGCCGTGGTGGGCGTTCAGCTGGTACCACTTCGGCTCGGCCATACCGACGACCCTGGTGATCAAGACGCTGCAGAAGTCGTTCGGCGACGCCACATTCGCCAACGGGCTGTGGAAGATGTGGCAAGGGGGCATGACGTTGCCGCTGCTGCTCGCCATCGTGCCCGCGGCCATCGGGTTGGTGACCGTGCTGTGCTTACTGCTGACGGGTGTACGGCGGCGGCTACCTGCGGAGCGCTGGCCGCTGGTTGGACTCGGTGCCGGCGGACTGGCGGAGTTCGGCGCCTACTGCCTGCTCGGGGTGCCGCCCTACCATTGGTATTACGTCAGTTCCACTGTCGCCCTGAGCCTTACGGGTATCTACGGGCTGGCGCTGCTTCTGCGTGGCGGTCGTGCGGTGCGGGTCGGCGCTCCTGTCCTCGCCGCCACCGCACTCGCCGTGGCTGCGGTCGTGTCGTTCGCCGGCCTGGGGATGCCGTGGAAACATCCGGTCATCTTCGGCAACTGGGCGCTTCCTCAGGAATATGTGGCCATCGGCGAGGAGGTCGGCAAGCTGGTCGGCGACGCCACCGTCAAGGCGCCGCCGGAAGTCGGCACCGTGGCGTATGCCTGCAAATGCAATGTGGTGGACGTGTTCTCCGACCCCGGCATCACGCTGCCGTCGATCGAGAAACGGATCGACGAGGCCGGCCCCGTGGTGCGCTGGCTGCTCGAGGTGAACTTCTCGCGGCTCGACCGGACTCAGCAGCCTCGGCGGCCCGAGTACCGGTTGGTGTGGACGCGTGAAGGAGCTCCCGCCGGTGTTCCCAGCTGGCACACCAAGTCTGTGTGGACCGCCGCGGCAACCATCTACCTAGAGCCGATCACCGATTGACCACCAGCCCTTGGCTCTAAGCGATTTGGCGGTGGCGGAGGGATTTGAACCCCCGGACGGTTTTAGCCGTCTCTCGCTTTCAAGGCGAGTGCATTAGGCCGCTCTGCCACGCCACCGCCGATAAGCGTAGCGGGCTTCAGACCCGACCGACCTTGGCAGCCGACGGGGTTCCCTTCAGCCCGACGCTGATTCGGCGGCAGTTCTCTCCCATCGCGGCGATCTGCGGCCGCGACAGCTTGCCGAGGAAGTGCTCGCGCACACCCTGCCCGTAGGTGATCATTGCCTGCCGCACGAGCAGGCGACCGTCGTCGGTGATACTGGCCAGCACGCCACGGCCATCGTCGGGACTCGCGACACGGCGCACCAGGCCCGCCACTTCCAACCGGCGGATCTGCCGGGTCACCCGGCTCGGCAGCGACATCAGACCTTCGGCCAGATCACCCATGCGTGCCGAACCGGTCGAGGTCTTGTCCAGGATGTCGAGAAGACGCACATCGTTGAGGGTCAAGTGGTGCGCTTCGACCAGAGATCGATTCAGCGTCGCGTACATGCGCAACGCCGAATCGAGGAAGTTTTGCCACGACCGCTGCTCAGCGATGTCGAGGCCGGGCATATCACTAGCTGTACGCCCGGCAATGATCCCCTCCATCCTCAGGATGGTAAACGACTTTCGCGTTGCTAAGGGCTGGAATTCTCAGGTAGTAAGGTTTTCTAATGCATGCGATCGTCGTCGAATCCGCTGACCGGCTGATTTGGCAGAACGTCCCCGACATCACGCCACAGCCTGGTGAAGTGCTGGTAAAGGTCAGCGCTGCAGGCGTCAACCGCGCCGACCTCCTTCAGGCCGAGGGCAACTACCCCCCTCCGCCGGGAGCCAGCGAAACGCTTGGCCTCGAGGTGTCGGGCACCATCGCCGACGTCGGCGAACATGTCGAAGGATGGTCAAACGGGCAACCCGTATGCGCTTTGCTGGCCGGCGGCGGTTACGCCGAGTTCGTCGCAGTGCCCGCGGGGCAGGTCATGCCGGTGCCCGATACCGTGGAACTGCATCACGCGGCGGCCCTGCCCGAGGCGGCCTGCACGGTGTGGTCCAACCTGGTTATGACCGCGGGCCTGTCGGCAGGCCATGTGGTGTTGCTTCACGGCGGCGCGAGCGGCATCGGCACGCACGCCATCCAGGTCACTCGGGCGCTCGACTGCCGTGTCGCGGTGACCGCCGGTTCGACGCAGAAGCTCGATCTGTGCAAGGAGCTCGGCGCCGAGATCCTGATCAACTACCGCGACGAGGATTTCGTCGAGCGGCTGCGCGACGCGACGGACGGCGCGGGAGCCGACGTGATCCTCGACATCATGGGCGCCGCCTATCTCGACCGTAATGTGAACGCGCTCGCCAACGACGGGCGCGTCGTCATCATCGGCATGCAGGGCGGCGTCAAGGCGGAGCTGAACCTGGGCAAGCTGATGGGAAAGCGCGGCGGCGTATTCGGTACCACCTTGCGGGCGCGCCCGGTGTACGGCCCGGGTAGCAAGAGCGAAATAGTTCGCGAGGTGGTGCGCAACGTGTGGCCGATGGTGGCCGACGGCCGCGTCCGCCCCATCATCGGCGCGGAGTTCCCGATCGAGCAGGCGGCGGCAGCGCACGAACTGCTGAGGTCCGGCGACGTCTCCGGGAAAGTGTTGCTGCGAGTGGCGGACTAGCGGGACCCGAAGTTCGAGTCAGCCGAGCGAGGCCAGCGCGCGAATCAGCTGATCGACCTCGCCGGTGGTCGTGTAGTGCGAGAGGCCGACGGTGACCGCTCCGCCGATGTCGTTGACGCCGATCACGTCGAGGACCCGCGAGCTCGCGTTGGCGATGGCGAGCACACCGTTGTCGGCAAGCCGCTGAACGACCCGCTCGGCGGGCACCTCCTTGACCACGAAGCTCAGCACGGGAATCGCGGTCTCGGGCCTGCCGATCACCATGATCAGCGGCAGGGACCGCAACGACATCGACAGGTAGTCGAACAGCCTCGTCATGTAGGCGGCCGCCGACTGCATCGAGACGGCGAGCCGTTCCCGCCGCGTGCCTCTCGCCGATTCGTCAAGCGACGCCAGGTATTCGATGCTTGCGACGAGACCGGCCAGCAGCGGGTACTGATGCGAACCGATCTCGAGGCGCTCGACCCCGGTGGCGTACGGGTGCAGCGCGATCGATCCGAATGACCCGATGACGTCGGGCTCGCGGAAGACCAGTGCGCCGACCGGAGGCCCACCCCAGGCAAGCGCATTCACTGCCACCACGTCGGCGTCGATCTCGTCGATGTCGATGAGGCGATACGGTGCCGCCGCGGAGTGGTCGACGATGACCAGCCCGCCGTCCACATGCACCAGCTTGGTAGCGGCCCGCAAATCCGTCACGGTGCCCAGCGTCGCGGAGGCGGAGGTGATGGCGACGAGGCGGGTCGCCTCGGAGATCAGGTTTTCCCATTGCCAGGTCGGCAGCTCGCCGGTTTCGATGTCGACTTCGGCCCATTTCACCTTGGCGCCATAACGATTCGCCGCCCGCAGCCACGGCGCGATGTTTGCCTCGTCGTCCAGCCGGGTGACCACCGTTTCATAGCCCAGCCCGACCCGCGCCGACGACGCGTCGGCCAACGAGTTGAGCAGGATGGCGCGGTCGGCACCGAGGACGACGCCCCTGGGGTCGGCATTGACCAGATCGGCGACCGCCGCGCGCGCCGCGTCGAGCACTTTCGCGCTGCGCTGCGCGGAGGGATGCGGACCGGCCGTCGTCGTCATCGAGTTCCGGAATGCCGTCGAGACGGTGGTGGCGACGGAGTCGGGCAGCAGCATGCCGTTCTGAGCGTCGAAATGCACCCATCCGTCGCCCAAAGACGGATGCAGTCCGCGCACCCGGGCGACGTCGTATGCCATGCCAGCCACCTTAGAGAGTTCGTGAAATCCACAAACCGACAGCGTCCGATGAGTGCCCAACCCCACCTGGGCATTCCCGGACCGGGTCACCTGGGCAGCCATACTAGTGCAGTGAGCTTGGCCTTCGGAGTGCTACTGGCGGTGTTGTTGCTGGTAGTGCCCGGAGCGGTGGTGGCGCGCGCTGCCCGCCTGCCCGTCGGCGTCGCGGTCGCCGTCGGCCCGGCGTTGACCTACGGCGTCGTCGCACTGGCGATCGTTCCGTTCGGCGCGCTCGGCATCCCGTGGAACGCATGGACCGCGTTCTTTGCTCTGGTCGTGGTCACGGCCGCTGCGGCGAGTTTGCCGAAGGTGCTGAGCCGCTTTCGAAATCGAGACGGCGAGGAACGGGCGATGTCGCGCGGTCCTGCGCTCGCCGTCGCCGCCGGCGTGCTGCTCGGTGCGGCCTTGATCTGTCTGTCGGCGGTCCAGGGACTGCCTCACTGGCAGTCCATACCGAGCACATGGGACGCCGTCTGGCACGCCAACACGGTCCGGTGGATCCTCGACACCGGTCAGGCCTCGCCGACGCACATGGGTGAGCTGCGCAACGTCGAGACCCATGAAGCGCTGTACTACCCGTCGACCTTCCACGCCGTCGCGTCGGTGCTCAGCCAGCTGACCGGTGCCGCGCCGGCCACCGCCTACACGCTCAGCTCCTTGGCGGCGGCGGTGTGGCTGTTTCCGGTGAGCGCGGCAACCATGACCTGGATGCTGTTGCGTAACCGGTTCAGCGAATGGCAGTCCGCGGGAGCGGCCGCGACCGCCGCCGCTTTCTCGGCTTCCTTCACCGCGATTCCGTACGTCGAATTCGACACGGCGTCGATGCCCAACCTCGCCGCCTACGGCGTCGCGGTTCCCACGATGGCGTTGGTGATGTCGGCGGTGGGCCATCGTGACCGCATTCCGTTGGCCGTGCTGGCACTGCTCGGAGTTTTCTCGGTGCACATCACCGGTGGCGTGGTGACCGTTCTGTTGGTGGTGGTCTGGTGGCTGTTCGACCTGCTGTGGCATCCGGTTCGCGGCAGGCTCTCGGACTTCATCGCCCTTGCGGTCATCGCGGTGCCCACCGTCTGTCTGCTGCTGCCGCAGTTCGTCGGCGTGCTTGCGCAGGCCGAGATCATCGAGGGTCATGCGTTCGTGACACACGAGGGCAAGAAGCGCGGGCTGATCGACGCGCTCGTGCAGCACACCCGTCACCTCAACGACTTCCCGATCCAGTGGATCCTGGTCGTGCTGGCAGGAATCGGCGGGCTGATCCTGCTCTACAAGCGGATCTGGTGGCCGCTGGTGGTGTGGTTCGGGCTCGTGGTCTGCATCGTGCATTCATCGGCGCCGTTCAGCGGGCCGGTCGGCGCACTCACAGGCAAATTCAGCGACCTCTTCTACAGCGACCCGCGCAGGCTCTCGGCCGTGGTAGCGATGCTTCTCGCCCCCGCGGCGGGCATCGCCGCCTTCTTTCTCGTCGACGCCGCGGTACGAGGCATCCGCAGACTCGCTGGCACCGACCGTGCCGCGCGCCCCAGGTTCTGGTACGCAGCCACTGCCGCGGCGCTGATCGCCGTGACCGTCGTCACCGCCCTGGCCTACGTGCCGCGGCACCGCTTCCTGTTCGGCGAGAAGTACGACTCGGTGCTGATCGACGCCAAGGACCTCGAGGCGTTCGCGTACCTCGCCACCCTGCCCGGCGCGCGCGACACCCTGATCGGCAACGCGAACACCGACGGCACGGCGTGGATGTATGCGGTAGCAGGGTTGCATCCGCTGTGGACCCATTACGACTACCCCGTCCAGCAGGGGCCGGGATACCACCGCTTCATCTTCTGGGCCTATGCCGACGACGCCGACACCGACCCGCGTATCGCCGAGGCGGTGAAAGCCCTCAATATCAGGTACGTGGTGACCAGCACACCGGTGGTGCTGAAATTCGCTATGCCGGACGGGCTAGTGTCGCTAGATAAGTCACGGTCGTGGGAGAAGATCTACGACAACGGCGAGGCCCGTATCTATGAATGGCGCGGCGCGTAGAGGGAATGCGTATTTGATGAGTACGAACACTGACGACGACAACATCGAGATCATCGGCGGCGACGGGCCGATGAACCCGGAGCAGGAAGACGACGGCAAGTCGCTGACCGATCTGGTCGAGCAGCCTGCCAAGGTGATGCGGATCGGCACGATGATCAAGCAGCTGCTCGAAGAGGTACGCGCCGCACCGCTGGACGACGCCAGCCGTAACAAGCTGAGGGAGATCCACAAGACCAGCATCCGCGAGCTCGAGGACGGGCTCGCGCCGGAACTGCGTGACGAGCTCGAGCGGCTGACACTGCCCTTCACCGATGACGGCATCCCGTCCGACGCCGAACTGCGTATCGCGCAGGCACAGCTGGTCGGCTGGTTGGAGGGCCTGTTCCACGGCATCCAGGCGACGCTGGTGGCGCAACAGATGGCCGCCCGCATGCAACTCGAACAGATGCGCACCGGCCGTCCCGCTCTGCCGGTCGGACCGTCGGGACTTCCCGGCACGCCCGTACCGG
>NZ_JAVHWR010000006.1:0-46395 GCF_032159565.1 Mycobacterium sp. | reverse complement strand
GGGGAGGTTTCGCACGTCATGGAAGACTGCTGCTCATGGACGGTGAGCTCGAGCGTTGGAAGGAAGCCGGGCGGTACTTCGACTATCTGGGCTTCGACGTCTTCTACCGGACGGCGGGCAGCGGCCCGATCCTGCTGCTGATCCACGGCTACCCGTTCAATTCATGGGACTGGGCGCCGATATGGGACACACTCGTCGAGCGGTTCACCGTGATAGCGCCGGACATGCTGGGGATGGGCTTCTCCGACAAGCCGGTCGCCTACCAGTACACCGTCCACGACCACGCCGACATGCACGAGGCGCTGCTGGCTCACCTCGGTGTCGCCTCCGCGCACATCCTGGCGCACGACCTCGGGGACTCGGTCGGTCAGGAGATGCTGGCGCGCCACGAATTGTCCGAGCAGGTGTACGGATCTCTGCGCATCGAGTCGGTCACCTGGCTCAACGGCGGCCTGTTCAACGAGAGCTACACGCCGCGGCTGATGCAGAAGGCGATGTCACGAACCCCGCTGGGCGACATCATGAGTCCGCTGCAGGGCAGCCCGCTGTCCCGGCGTCTGGTCGACCGCACTCTCGACGAGCTGTTCGGGGCCGACACCAAGCCCTCGGCGAAGATGGTCGACCAGTTCCACGAAATCCTCGGTTTCAACGACGGCAAGCGCGTGACCCACAAAGTCGGGCGGTTCATCAGCGACCGCTACACACACCGCAACCGGTGGGTGCGAGCCATGCGCGAGACCGCCGTGCCGATGCGGTTGATCGACGGACCCGCCGACCCGAACTCCGGCAGGCATATGGCCCAGCGCTATCTCGAAGTCATTCCCGACGCGGATGTCGTCATGCTCGATGACGCGATCGGGCACTGGCCCCAGATCGAGGCACCCGAAGCGGTGCTGAGGCACTTCCTCGATCACGCCGACCGGGTCACTGGGCAGGGGTAGTCAGCGCCGCGGCCAGCACTGGCACCACCAGTTCGCGTTGCCACGGCCTGGCCTGGGCATCGCGCAGAAACTCCTCGACGGCCGCCTCGGTGTCGGCCGACGGCTGCCAGTCCCAGCACAATCGGCGTACCACCTCCGGGGTGACCAGGTTCTCTGTGGGCACCGACACCCGCTCGGACAGTGCGGCGAGGCCGGCGCGGGCCGCCTCGAGCCGCGCCGCGGCCTCGGGTTTGCGACGGGCCCACCGTGACGCAGGCGGGGGGCCGTTCTGTGGCTCGGAGACCTCCGGCTGGCTCTTGTCGTCATGGGCCCGGCTCAACGCGTCCAACCAGACCGAAGCGCTGCGCCGCTGTTTGGACCCGCCGAAGACGGGCAGTGCGGTGAGCTCCTCGACGGTCTTGGGGTCGGCGGTGGCAGCGCTGATGATCGCCGAATCGGGCAGGATGCGGCCCGGTGCGATATCCCGCCTGCGGGCGATGTGGTCTCGCGTGGTCCACAGCTCGCGCACGGCGGCCATCGCGCGGCGGTCGCGCACCTTGTGGATGCCCGAGGTGCGGCGCCAACGGTCCCGTCGCGTCGGTGCCCCTTCGAAGGTGCGCAGGAACTCGAACTCCTGGGCGGCCCATTCGGACTTGCCCTGCTCCTCGAGGACGCCCGCGATGGCGCCCCGCAGTTCGAGGAGTACCTCCACGTCGAGGGCGGCGTAGTTCAGCCACTCCGGCGGCAGCGGCCGCTTGGACCAGTCGGCGGCGCCGTGCCCCTTCTTCAGGCCGAGGCCCAGCAGCCGCGCCACCATCGTCGCCAGGTTCACCCGGTCGTAGCCGGCCAGCCGGCCCGCCAGTTCGGTGTCGTAGAGCTTCGTCGGCCGCATGCCGATTTCGGCGAGGCACGGCAGGTCCTGGTCGGCGGCGTGCAGCACCCACTCGTCGGTGGAAAGCACCTCCGCCACCGGCGCCAGCGTCGTGGGCGTGTCGGCACCGTGGTTGACCGGATCGATCAGCACCGTGCCCGCACCCTCGCGGCGAATCTGCACCAGGTACGCCCGGTTCGAGTAGCGAAACCCCGACGCCCGTTCGGCGTCGACCGCGAACGGCCCGTGTCCGGACGCCAGAAGCGTTGCCGCTTCTTGTATTTCATACGCCGTGACCGACAGTCGTGGCACTCCGTCGGCAGGCGCCGGCAGCGGCGTCGCTTCGGGTTCTGCGGTGTCCTCTGGCTCGGCTCCGCCGGAGTCGGCTTCGGTCATCTCAAGCGCGCGTGCGCGACTTCAGATCGGTCACACCGGCAGGCGGCAGACCTGCGGCGTGCTCGAGCACTACGCAGAAGGCGGCCACATGCGGCCCCAGCTCCAGCGTCGTCGCGGTCCAGGATGCGCGCAGCTCCAACTGATGGGCCCGAGGCGGGCCGGAGATGTCGCCGTAGCGCACCGATGTGGTGGCGGTGACGGTGCCGCCGAGAGCGGTGACATGCTCGGTGTTCGCCTCCAGCGCGTCGACCAGCCAGCTCCAGGCGACCTCGGGCAGCAGCGGGTCGACCGCCTCGCTGGAGTCCAGGTCCGCCTGGACGTAGGCGACCAACCGCATGGTGCCGTCCCAGGCTTCTGCGCCCTCTGGGTCGTGCAGCAGGATCAGTCGTCCGAAAGCGTCCCCCTCGGACTGCTCGGGCACGATGGCGGAGTCGGGATGACGCACCTCGGCGCCGAGGGCGTAGCTGAACGGCGCCAGACGCTGCGGCGGCCGGATCGGGCCGAGCTCGATTTCCGGTCGCACGGTAGTGGCGTTCATCGCCGCGACCGCTTCCCGGAACTGAGCCGGTTCGGCGGTGGTCACCGACTTGACGGTAGACCATTTGAGCAGGGCTGTACGCAGGCGCGCCGTATCTGGTCGAGGAGGGGCGCCGAACTGCCCGCAGTCTGGCTGTCATGGCAGCATTGATGTCGATGAATAGCCGTCGTGACCTGCCGGAGTCGCCGTACCTGGCCGCCGCCGGTGGCCGTAAGCCAAGCCGGGTTCCCGTGTGGTTCATGCGGCAGGCGGGCCGTTCGCTGCCCGAGTACCGTGCCTTGCGCGCGAAGAACACGATGATGCAGGCCTGCTTCGACGCAGAGCTGATCACCGAAATCACGTTACAGCCGGTGCGCAGGCACGGCGTGGACGCCGCCATCCTGTTCTCCGACATCGTCGTACCGCTTCGGGCGTCGGGCATCGAGCTGGACATCGTGCCCGACGTCGGGCCGGTCATCGAGCACCCGATCCGCACCGCCGCGGACGTCGCCGGTGTGAAACCGCTGGAGGCCGAGCAGGTCGCGCCCGTTTCCGAGGCCGTGCGGCAGTTGGTCGCCGAGCTGGGCGACGTTCCGTTGATCGGCTTCGCGGGTGCGCCTTTCACGCTGGCGTCCTACCTTGTCGAGGGCGGTCCGAGCCGCCACCACGAGCGCACCAAGGCGATGATGCTCGGCGAACCCGACACCTGGCATGCGCTGATGACGGCGCTGACGGACGTCACCACCGCGTTCCTGCGGGTGCAGGTGGACGCGGGCGTCGACGCCATCCAGATGTTCGACTCCTGGGCCGGGACGCTGTCGCTGGCCGACTACCGCACCCACGTGCTGCCGCACAGCACGCGGGTGTTCGAGGCGCTTGCCGATGCCGGGGTGCCGATGACGCACTTCGGTGTGGGCACGGCCGAACTGCTCGGCGCGATGTCGGAGGCCGTGGCGCCCGCCGCCAGCCCGGTGGTCGGCGTGGACTGGCGTACCTCGCTGACCGACGCCGCGGCCCGGGTGGCGGCAGGCACCGCCCTGCAGGGCAACCTCGATCCGGTGGTGCTGATGGCAGGCATTGCGGTGGCCGAGCGCGCGGCACGCGCGGTGGTCGAGGACGGCCGTCGTGCGGTCGACGCGGGCGCGGCGGGCCACGTGTTCAACCTCGGTCATGGTGTGCTGCCCGCGACCGACCCAGGCATCATCACCGACGTGGTTGCGTTGGTGCACTCGCTGTGAGCGCATCCTATTGCGTTGTCGGCGGCGGTATTTCGGGGCTCGTCGCCGCTTACCGGCTCCGCGTCACCCTTGGAGACGACGCGGACATCACGGTGTTCGAGCCCGCCGACCGGCTCGGCGGAGTGTTGCGCACCGAGCAGCTCGGCGGCCAGCCCATCGACATCGGCGCCGAGGCTTTCGTCGCCCGCCGCCCCGAGGTGCCTGCGCTGCTCGCCGAGCTGGGCCTCGCAGGCAGGCAGATCGGCACCACGGGCGCGCGGCCATTGATCTACAGCCAGGGGCGCCTGCATGAACTGCCCCGCGGCACGCTCAACGGCATTCCGTCCGACCCGTCGTCGATGGCCGGACTGGTCGACGACACCACGATCCGGCAGATGTTCGATGAGCCGGCGAGGCCGCTGAACTGGCGGCCCGGGGCCGATCCCGCGGTAGCCGAACTCGTCGGCGACCGGTTCGGCGCACAGGTGGTGACCCGTTCGGTCGACCCGTTGTTGGCAGGCGTCTACGCGGGGTCGGCCGCCTCCATCGGGCTGAGGTCGGCGGTACCGACTCTGGCCGCGGTGCTCGACCGCGGCGCCCGGAATCTGACCGACGCCGTCAGGGAGGCGCTGCCGCCGGCCACGGAGGGTTCCGTGTTCGGCGCGCTCGACGGCGGTTATGCCGTGCTGCTCGACGAGTTGATCCGGCGTGCCGACTTCAGGTGGGCGCAGGTGGGCGTCGACCGGCTCGAGAGCCGGGGGAGCGGCTGGCAATTGATCGACGACGAGGGCGGCCACTGGCACGCCGACGCGGTACTGCTGGCGGTCCCTGCGCCCCGGTTGGCGACGATCGTCGCTGCCGTCGCGCCTCGCACGGCCGCCGCGGCCAAACAGATCAGGGTGGCGTCGACCGCGCTGGTCGCGCTGGCACTGCCCGGCGGCACCCCGCTGCCGGACCGTTCGGGTGTGCTCGTGACCGCCTCAGAACGCCTGCATGCCAAGGCGATCACGCTGTCGTCGCGTAAGTGGGGATCGCGAGGCAACGTGGAGCTGGTACGGCTGTCGTTCGGTCGGTTCGGCGATTCCACCCAGGACTGGGCCCACCGTGTCGGTGACGACGACCTGCTGTCGTGGGCGGCCGACGATCTCGCGGTCGTTTTCGGTGTCACCAATGAGCCGTTCGACTGCCGGGTGCACCGGTGGATCGACGCGATGCCGCAGTACGGACCCGGGCACGGACGCCTGGTGGCCGAACTGCGCGCGGGCCTTCCGTCATCGCTGGCGGTGGCGGGCGCTTACCTGGACGGCATCGGGGTGCCCGCCTGCATCGCCGCGGCCACCCGGGCGGCGGCGTCTCTGGTCACGACGCGCGTGGAAAACTAGGGGTCATGGCCCGCCTGGATTACGACGAACTCAACTCGACGCTGCGCTACCTGATGTTCTCTGTCTTCGCCGCGGAGCCGGGTGCCCTCGGCGACGATCGGACGGCGATCGTGGATGAGACCGCGTCGTTCCTCAAACAGCAGGAGGACAACGGGGTCGTGGTCCGCGGCCTCTATGACGTCGCGGGCATGCGTGCCGATGCCGACTTCATGATCTGGACGCATGCGGACCGGGTGGAGTCGCTGCAGGCCACCTACTCCGATTTCCGCCGCAGCACGGCGCTGGGCCGGGCGTCTCGGCCGGTGTGGAGTTCGGTTGCGCTGCACCGCCCAGCAGAGTTCAACAAAAGTCATATCCCCGCGTTCCTGGCCGGTGAGGAGCCGGGCGCCTACATCTGCGTCTATCCGTTCGTCCGGTCGCTGGACTGGTACCTGCTGCCCGACGACGAGCGCCGCCGCATGCTGGCCGAACATGGCATGGCCGCCCGCGGCTACAAGGACGTCAGGGCCAACACCGTGCCCGCGTTCGCGCTGGGCGACTACGAGTGGATCCTCGCGTTCGAAGCACCGGAACTGCACCGCATCGTCGACCTGATGCGTGATCTGCGCGCCACCGATGCCCGTCGGCACGTGCGCGAAGAGACGCCGTTTTTCACCGGCCCCCGCGTTGGCGTCGAGGAGTTGGTCGCCAAGCTGCCGTGAACCGCTCCAAAGAATTTGCTAGCATCCATCGCGGCGGTATGAATCCAACGTAGTCGTCAATTCCGGCAACAGTCGTTAGCGTGAACTGTCTGCTTGCGAGTGCAAAAACGGCCGATGGCCCGTAGATGGGCAAATGATCATACGAGTTTGCTGTTAGCGGTTTCGCCTACTGAAATTTGTTGCTAGCGTGAGAGCGTGTCGAGAACAGCGTGGGCGGGGGTTGGCGCTGTTGCTGTCGGAATTGCCTTCGCGGGCACTCTCCTCGGGCAATGGGGCGGTCCGTCGGTGGCCCTCGCGGTCTCGCGGTTCGGCCTGCTCGTCCTGGTGATCGTCGCCGCGGTTTGCGGCGCACTCGCCGCCCGGTCTGCCGAGGGCAGGCAGCGGAAGGCCTGGATCTGCATGACGGCCGGGTTGACGGGATGGGCCGTCGGCGAGGCGCTCTGGATCGTGTACGAGCAGATGCTGCACCAGCCTCCGTTCCCTTCGCTTGCGGATGCCGGTTATCTGCTCTTCCCCATCGGCGCCGGCGTCGCGATGATCCTTCTGCCCGTCGGCTATTTGGGCCATTCCCGGATCCGCTACGTGCTCGACGGGCTGATCGTCGCCGGCGCACTGTTCGAGATCTCCTGGGTGCTGGTGCTGAGGACCGTTTACGACGCAGGCAACACGAGCCGATTCGCGCTGGGTCTCTCGCTGGCCTACCCGGTCGCCGATATCGCGATCCTCACCGTCGCGGCCATCGTGCTGACCCGGGCTCGCACCGGCAGGCGCTCGACGCTGGCGCTGCTGACCGGCGGCGTTGTGCTGATGGCGTTGTCCGACAGTGCGTTTGTGTATCTCACCGCCCAGGGGGCGTATTCCAGCGGCCACATCATCGATATCGGGTGGGCGGCGGCGTTTCTGACCTTCGGGATGGCCGCTCTGAACAGTCGTGGCTCTCCGGAGACCGAGGTGGTGGTGCAGCAGGTACCGTCCCGAATGTCGATGTGGCTGCTCTACGTGCCGGTCGCCATCGCCGCCCTGGTGTGCACTCCCGCGTATCTACCGACGCCCGGTCTGGGACCCATTTTCGTATCGTCGACACTGCTGATGAGCGCGGTGCTGGCGAGGCAGTACACGGTGGTGCGGCAGAATCAGCGGCTCCTGAAGATGGTGGCCGACCAGGCTTTGCGTGACACGCTCACGGGCCTGGCCAACCGCGACCTGTTCAACGACCGGCTGATGCATGCGGTGCAGCTGCACGAGAACGACAGCCAGTCGGTGGCGGTGCTGTCGATGGATCTCGACGATTTCAAGTTGGTCAACGACAGCCTCGGACATCCCGCGGGCGACGCCCTGCTGATCCAGGCCGCGGAGAGGCTGCTCGGCTGTGTGCGGACCTCCGACACGGTGGCGCGGGTGGGTGGCGACGAGTTCGCCGTGTTGATGGAGGGCCTGCCGGAGCTGTCGCGCCTGGTTGCGCATCGCGTGGTCGCCGCGTTCGAGGAGCCTTTCCTGATCGACGGGCAACAGCTGTTGATGCGGCCCAGCGTCGGGCTCGCCGTTGCGTCGTCGGCCAATCCGGATCTGTCCGCGGATTTACTGCTCAAACAGGCCGACGTGGCGATGTACTCGGCCAAACGGTCGAAATCCGGTGGCCTGCATACTTTCACCGCAGACATGGCGCTGTCCGATCCGAACGAGATCGAGTTGCCGACCGAGAAGAGCGAGCACACGGAGCGCGGTGCGGCGGTGCGGCTTCTCGGCGAGCTTCGGCACGCCATCGACCACGGCGACCTGACCGTCTTCTACCAACCGAAGTTCGACTTGCGCACCGGAGACGTCGTCGGGGTCGAAGCCCTGGTCCGTTGGCCTCACCCGAAGCGCGGACTGCTCGGCCCGGCCCACTTCCTGCCGCTGGTTCGCAAGCGCGGCCTGATGCGGGCGGTGACCGACATCGTGCTGACGCAGGCCCTCGACGATGCCGCGGAATGGCAGGGCATGGGCATTGGCGTTCCGATCGCGGTGAACGTGTTCGCACCGTCGCTGGGGGACCTGGATCTGCCCACCCATATCGCCTCCGCCCTCGCTATGCGCAGGCTGAGCCCCGAAGGTCTGACGATCGAGATCACCGAAGACTTCCTCCTCGACAACATCGACCGCACGCGGTCAGTGTTGGAAAGGTTGCGGCAGAGAGGAATTCGGATCGCCATCGACGATTTCGGCAGCGGCTACTCGGCCCTGTGGTATCTGCGCGAACTTGCCATCGACGAGGTCAAACTCGACAGGCACTTCATCGCGCCGATCCGTGTCGACGCCCGCGCCGCCGCCGTTGTGCGTGGCGTCGTCGACCTCGCCCACGTCCTCGGAGTGACGACGGTCGCCGAGGGTGTGGAGAACGCAGAGACCGCGGAGCGACTTCGGGAGTTCGGCTGCGATGTGGCTCAGGGGTACTACTACAGCCCGCCGGTGAGTGCCGCGGCGATGATGAACATGCTGGCGGCAGGCCAGCCGAAACGCGGTACGCAGGTCGAGTTCGAGAAGCTGGGCGCTACGGGCCCGCAGGCGCCAGTCGTAGCGAAATCGAGTTGATGCAGTAGCGCTGATCGGTGGGCGTCGAGTAGCCCTCGCCCTCGAACACGTGGCCGAGATGGCTGTGGCAGTTGGCGCACAGCACCTCGACGCGCTTCATGCCCAGTGAATCGTCCTCCCGCAGGATGACCGCGTCGGTATTGGCCGGGTCGTAGAAAGATGGCCAGCCGCAATGGGATTCGAACTTCTCGGTGCTGCGGAACAACTCGGCGCCGCAGGCCCGGCATTCGTAGACGCCTTCGGCCTTGGTGTCGGTGTACTCACCGGTGAAGGGCCGCTCGGTGCCTGCTTCGCGCAGCACCGCATATTCGGCGGGGTTGAGCTTCTTGCGCCACTCGTCATCGGTGAGTTCCACCCTGGGCTGCGGAGAGGTCATGTGTCCACGCTAGCGCAGTTACGCCGCGACGATCTCGCGCACGAATCTGCGGCTACCGGTGTCATCCCGAGCGGACAGACCTGGATTCGTCGGGTCTGGTGTCCGTCAGCCATGGCGGGTCGATACCCGTTTCGAGCCTGCCCTGGGCTTTGGCGTCCAGGTAGCGGAAATACAGCACGCAGAACACCACGACGAGCATCAGTGACCAGCCGTAGGTGATCTTCATGTACTCCAGAAAGCGCCCGGTGGTCGGCCAGC
Organism: Mycobacterium sp.; assembly: GCF_032159565.1. Classification (GTDB taxonomy): domain Bacteria; phylum Actinomycetota; class Actinomycetes; order Mycobacteriales; family Mycobacteriaceae; genus Mycobacterium. The sequence continues at coordinate 37,186 of NZ_JAVHWR010000006.1, read as the reverse complement.
GCCACATCAGCCAGCGGTCCATTGTCAAGAAGCCATAGGTCGCCAGCCATGCGGGCCAGTTGCGCAGCACCGAGTTGGGCAGCACGACCGTCATCAGGAACGGGAACAGCATCATCGAGTAGTAGCCCTGCGCAAGGGACAGCACCAACCACGACGCGGTGAGCAGGACCCCCGACGACGTCAGCATCCAGAACAGCGGATCGCGCGTTCTGTAGTACCGGTAGAGCAGCCAGAGGCTGACGACGGCCAGGACCGTGAACACGATCCGCAGCAGCAGGATCATCCATGTCGGCAGGCCGTAATAGGTGCCGTTGCCCTGGATGGAACTGTTGAAGTAGTCGCGGGTGCCCAGGATGTAGGGCACCGTGCGCTTCACGAAGTTCACCGGGTCGGCCACGCGAAGCGAGGCGACCGGGATCGCCACCGCGGCAAGGTTGAACAGCAGCGGGACGCCGATCGCGGTCACGAACACCCGCCACTGCCGGTTCAGCAGCGGAAGCAGCAGCAGCACCGCCAGCACCGGTTTGACCGTCAGCGACAGGCCGATCGCCGCGCCCGCCCACCACTGATCGCTGACCTTTCCGGACAGCAGCCACCGAAAGAAAAGCACCTCCGCCAGTAAGACGCAGCCATTGATGTTGGTGAACACGATTGTGTTGGTGACGGACTCGGTGAAGAACATGGCCACGAGCAGGGCAGGTAGCGCCACCGACGTCAGCGCGAAGCCGAACAATCGCACCATCAGGCATGCGGCGACGATCATGGCCACTGTGTTGACCGCGACGAACCAGTTGTGCGACGCGAACACGGGCATGTAGCCGAAGGGAGCCATCAGCAATGTGCCGCCCGGTGGATACAGATAGTGCGGGTCGACGTAGTTGAAGTGTTCGTTGTAGATGTCCCAGCCGCGCCGCAGGTTGCTCACGGCGCGGTACACCGGCCCGAAGTCGTCGGTGATGTAGCCATTGCTGGCGAGCACGTAGCTGCGGTGGATGATCGACATCACAGCGATCGGCCAGAGCGCCGATCGCAGCACCGTCGCCACGCTGGGTGGGGACGTGCGCGGTCGGAAGAGGTGCAGAAGGCCGGTACGAATGGAGTCTGGTGCCGCCACCAGCGAACCGTACACCGAGCGTTGTGGCGGCAGGACTAGGCGGGGCAGTAAGTGTCGGTGGGTGGCAGGTTGCCGCTGTCCAGGTAGCCGTTGACGGGCGCCAGCGCACATTCGGAGTAGATGCTGGCCCCGTGCCCGATGCCCTGCCAGATCACGCGCTTGCTCGAGGTGCCTGCGTTGATGATGGTGGCGGCGGCCTGCGCGACGCCTTCGTTGCCGACGATCGGGTCGTTCTGCACGCCCATCAGCAGCACGGGGATCTTGAGGTTCTTCGGGTCCTGCGGCGCCGATCCGCTCGGCCAGTTCAGGCACTTGACCATGCTGAGCGCGCCGACGGCGCCGAATTGCGGGTAGAGCTTGGGCCATGCGACGACGAGTTCGCGGACGCGGTCGGGGGTAGGGCGGTTCAGCGCGTCGCTGCACGAGTTGACGAATTGGCCGTCGGTCTGGCGCAGGTTGTCGGCCTGGTTGATCAGGTTGTTCATCTGGTTGGCGTCGCCGCTGCGCGCCGTCGCCACCGCGGAGGCCAAGCTGTTGGTTGCGGCCGTGCGGTCGCCACGCGGGTAGGCCAGTGCGGTGGCGATCGCGTCGGCGACGGTGGAAACCGACGCTCCGCCGGGCCCGTTGCCTGACCGCGCGTCGGCGAGCAGGGCGTCGACGGCGGCCTTCGGATCCGACCCAAGAGGGCAATTGGTGGCCGCGCATTGCGACGCGAACGCGTCGAGCGCGGTCTGCTCACCCTTGACGCGCTGTTCGGTCGCGGCCTCGGCGGCGATACCGAGCGGCAGCGGTGAGTCGAGCACCAGCCGCGCCACCTTGCCGGGATGCGAGCCCGCATAGGCCAGCGCCACCTGTGCGCCGTTGCCGATGCCGAGCAGCGCGATGGACGGCACGTCCCAGGTGCTGCGCAGCCGTTCGATGTCCTCGGCGGCGTGCGAGTTGTCGTACGCCGAGTCGCCGGGGGCGATGCTGTCAGTGCAGCTGGTGGTGGCCGTCATGGTGATCGCGGCGAGGTTGGCGACGGGATCGTCGCCGGACTGGAACTGCGCCTGGTCGAGCATTTCCTGACGGTCGAACAGGTCGCGGCAGTCGATCGGGCTGGACATGCCCATACCACGCCGGTCGACCGCGACGATCGGATGGCTCTTGAGCACGTCGGCGCCCGCCCGCGACAGCCAGATCGGCAGCTGCACCGAGGTGGGCAGGTCGGAGCCGGTTGTCATCACCAGCGGTCCGGCGTCTTCGGGCGTCTGCACCGACCGCGCACGCACCACGCCGATGCTCACCGATCCGGTGGCGCCGTTGATCGGGTCGAGGTCGGCGTCGTAGGTGGCGCAATCCAGCGTGACGCCGGGAAGAGGGTTGACGGCCGAGTCGCTGAACACCTGTGAGGTGCAGTTGCGCCAGGACAGGTCGTTCTTGGGGGCCTCTATCGGGGGCGGACCGCCAGCCTTGTTGTTTGTGGTCGGCTGCCCCTGAGGTCGCGCGCCCGAGTCGGTGGCGTAGCGCGGATCGGCGGCCAGCAGGGGCGCGCATCCGGTCAGCAAGGCCGACACAACGACGGTCGATGTGCACAGGGCACGGACCAGGTGACGCCGATGCATGGCCACCACAGTACTGATCAGGCTGTCAGGCCCCTCGGACGTAGCGTGTGTACAGATAGCCCGCCTCGTCGGTGAGCAGGTGGCTGCGTCGCATCCGGGTGTGCACCTGACCGGGGCCGGTGGCGATGCGCCGGGCACCCCCGCCGACCAGTAGCGGCGCGACCGTCAGGCACAACTCGTCGAGCAGGTCTTGTTCGATCAGCGAGCCGAGGAACTGCGGGCCGCCCTCGGCGAGTACCCGCAGAAGCCGGCGCTCGGCAAGGATCTTCAGAACGGTTGCGGCGTCGACCCCATCCGGATAGGGACCGGATGCGTCGATGATCTCGGCGACCGATCCCAGCCTGCTCTGGGCGTCGGCGACCGCCTCGGCGGAGGTGAGGATGAGCGGGGCCACCTCCGTGCGGGTGAAGATTCTGGCGTCGTGGTCGAGCGCGGCTCTGTTCGTGACGACGGCGATGGGCGGCAGCTCGGCCTGGCCCCGGCGCTGCCTGGCCTGGCGCTGCGCGGGGCTCAACTGTGCGCCCGAATAGTTCTCGCTACGGACGGTGCCCGCACCGACCAGGATGACATCGGCGAGCTGGCGCATCTCCGCGAACACCGCGCGGTCGCCGGGCCCGGCCAGACTTCCCGATTTGCCGTCGGCGGTCGCACCGCCGTCGACGCTGGCGATCATGTTGCCGCGCAGCCAACACGACTGCAGGTTGTCGGGATAGGCATAGAAGTCCGATAACCGGCTCTCGTCGACTGAGTCGGTGGAATCGAGCACGGTGTATCGGACCCCAGCAGCGTCGTCGGGCATGGGCACGATCTCAGCACGTCGCTAGAGTTCGTGCATGCAGTCCGCCGCGCACGGGAGGAGCAGTTCTGCCGGTGGTGTCGGACGTCTCGTCGATCGGCATCCACGCGTCACCTCGGAGCGGTTGATCGCCCAGCTTCACCCGCCGCCGACATTCGCCGACGTGAGCTTCGAGAGCTATCAGCCGGATCCGGCCGAGCCGTCGCAGTCGGCGGCAGTGCAGTCGTGCATGCAGTTCTGCGACGACGCGGTGGCGCGGCGGGCGGGCAGGAAGAAGTTGTTCGGCAAGCGCGAGGTGCTGCCGGGCGTCGGGCTCTACCTCGACGGCGGCTTCGGCGTCGGCAAGACCCACCTGCTGGCGTCGAGCTACTACCGGATCTCGGCCGCGTCGTCGGCGCCTACGGCGTTCGCGACGTTCGGTGAACTCACGCAGCTGGCAAGCGTCTTCGGTTTCGTCGAATGCATCGACCTGCTGGCCGACTACGCGGTGGTGTGCATCGACGAGTTCGAGCTGGACGACCCCGGCAACACCACGCTGATCTCACGGCTGCTCTCGCAACTGGTCGAACGCGGCGTTTCAATCGCCGCCACGTCGAACACGCTGCCCGAACAGCTGGGGGAGGGCCGGTTCGCCGCGCAGGATTTCTTGCGCGAAATCAACACGCTCGCAGCGATTTTCAAGACCGTGCGCATCGAAGGGCCGGACTACCGTCACCGCGACCTGCCGCCGGCGCCGGAGCCACTGTCGGACACGGAGGTCACCGCCCGCGCCGCAGAGGTGCCCGGTGCCACCCTCGACGACTTCGACGATCTCTGTGCGCACTTGGCAACGATGCATCCGTCGCGATACCTGACGTTGATCGAAGGCGTTTCGGAGGTGTTCCTCACCGGCGTGCACCAGATCGACGACCAGAACGTCGCGCTGCGGCTGGTATCGCTCACCGATCGCCTCTACGACGCGGGTGTCCCGGTGGTGGCGTCGGGATCGAAGCTCGACACCGTCTTCGGCGAGGAGATGTTGGCGGGCGGATTCCGCAAGAAGTACCTGCGGGCCACGTCGCGGCTGCTCGCCCTGACGACGGCCGGTCAGACCGGGCGCACCATCACGTAGTCATTCTCGATGCGGGTGCCGAGCCGGAATGTCTTGGTGCCGTTGATCGTGAAGCCGTGCTTGGCGTAGAAGCGCTGTGCACGTTGGTTTCGTTGATTGACGCCAAGCCACACACTTTTGGCGTCGAGTTCCTGCGCCAGCCGAATCGCCTCGAACATCAGCGCGGCGGAGGCGCCGGCACCGTGATCGTCGGACAGCACGTACATCTTGGAGATCTCCACTGCCGGCCGGGCGGTGACCGCTCGGTTGACATCGTCGTCGTCGGGGACACCGCGAATCAGCACGGCGTATCCGATCATTCGGCCGTCCCGACGCGCGACGAGGACCAGTCGATCGCCATCGGTCAGGTAGCCGGCGAAGTGTTCCTGTGTCAGGTTCTCGGCGATGAACGCAGCAATGTTCTCGTGCGTCACCGACGGCGGGCACGCCAACGGAAAGGTTTGGGCGGCGACGTCGGCGAGTTCGGGTAGGTCCGCGGCGGCGGCGGCGGCGACTTCGAGCGTCACCGGCCCCCTACACGTTCCACTGGGCGAGGTGAAAGCCGGTCTTCCTGTCGACGAGCACCACGTTGGACACCAGGTCGCGGTAGCAGTCCCACCACACGCCGCCGTTGACCGTCGCTCCGGCGGGCGCGTTCAGCATGGTGGACTGCAGCGCGTCGGGAGCGTCGGAGTTCCGCGGCTCGTACGCATCCCCTGTCGGGGTGACGCCCTTGAACGAGAAGGCGATGCCGACCGCGTACGGGGCGGGTGTCTCGACGACGTGGATCGTGACGTTGGCGCGGTACACCTGATAGCGCGGTGCACGCGGCGGATACCCGAATCCCGGCGGGACATCGGAGGGCAGGACGTCGTGCACGGTCACGTCGGCGACGACGCCCATGAGTTCGACGCGAAGCGTTTCACCGAGGCGGCCGATCGGTGCATCAACCGCAGAAGCAGGCCCGGCCAGCACGGCACCGGACATGGTCAAAGCGGAGAACAGCAGGACCAACCAGCGACGCATGTGAAATCCCCTCCGTGTCGTCTCGCATGATGGCACATGGCCGCCACGGCGGACAGAGGGTTGGCCGTCAGGCGGTCCAGGGGCCGTTTCCGCCCACCTTGTCGATCCGGATACGGGTGAGCAGTCCCGGCGGCGAATTCGGCGGCGGAAAGTGCTCGTCGGAGCCGAGCATCACCTTCGCCAGCTTCTTGAGCAGTTCGGGAGCGCCGCCCTCGGTGATGCGTGCCGTCCCGCTGACGGCGAGGTAGGGCGCCTGCTCACCAGGGGTGGGCCTGACGATGGTTACCGCAACACGCGGATCACGGCGCACGTTGCGGGTCTTGCGGTACTCGGCCAGATGTGCCGAGACGAGTTCGTCGCCGCCGGGCGTCGACTCCAACGCCACCCACACGACCGTCGCCTGCGGACTGCCGTCGGGATTGATCGTCACAAGCGTGGCGTCAACGCCCTCGCCGATGAATTCACGTGCCGCGTCGTTGAGCTTCATGCGTTGTTCTACCGCCGCACGAACCGTTTCATTCCCCGGTGGTCTCCAGGCCGAGCAGCGCCGACTTGGCCGCGGCCCCCCCGACGTACTGGCCCGTCGACCCGTCGGAGCGAACCACGCGGTGACACGGGATCACGACGGGCAACGGGTTATGGGCGCACGCGGTGCCGACGGCGCGCACAGCGCGGGGACTGCCGACGGCGGCGGCCACCTCGGCGTAACTCTGGCGGCGGCCGTAGTCGATGTCGCGCAGGTGCTCGATGACACTGCGGCGGAAGCCCTCGGCGAGTCGGAGATCGACCGGCACATCGAAGGCGGTGCGCCGCTTGGCGAAGTACTCGTCGAGTTGACGGGCGGTGGCGTCCAACCGGGCCGGCGCACGCAGCACCCGTGGGCTCACCGCGGCGGCCAGCTTCGTCAGCACCGCGTCGTGGTCTTCGACGTCGTAGGCGACGCGGACCAACCCGACGGCGGTAGCGGCAAGTAGCAGGGTGCCGACGGGGCTGTCGACGGTGCGGTAGGCGACGTCGAGAAGTTCGTCGGTCGCGGCGTCCTGTTCGAGCCGTTGATGAAGCCGGGCCAGCGTCTCGTCGTCGGAGTGCAAATCGTCGAAAAGGTTGATGCTCATGCTGTTTCGTCCTCGGGATAGAGTCTGCGGAGAGTCTTTATGCCGTCGGCGGCGGCACGGCGGGCGGCGTCGGGGGAGTTGCCGAGCAGGACGGCGATCTCGGCGAACGGCAGCCCGGCGATGTGGTGGTAGGCCACTGCCAGACGCTGCTTGTCGGGCAGGCGTTGCAGCGCCGCCCACAGGTCCGGATAGCGGGCGGCGGGATCGGCGCGCGCCGACGGACGGTCCGGCGGAGATTCGACCGGGATCGCGCGACGGGTTCGTGCGCGGCCGACGTCGAGAGCGCGCCGGTGCGCGATGGTGACCAGCCACGCCTCGACGTTCGCGTCGGCGGGCAGTTCGGGATAGGCCCGCAGCGCCGATAGGAAGGTCTCCGACCACGCGTCCTCGGCGTCGAGGGGGCCGACGACCGCGCGGCACACCCGCAGCACGGTCGCACCGTGCTCGGCTACCACGTCTTCGAACGGTCGCACCCTCACATCATGAAGACGCCGCGGCGAGTATGTGTGTGAGATCAGTTCTTGGTGAACTGCTCCAGCGCGGTGACGAGCTCGCTCTCGAAGCGGTTTCGGTCGACGCCAAGCCGGTGCAGCGGGCCGTCGTCGTCTTCGTCTTCGTAGAGTGCGAGCGCGATGTGCTCGGTCCCGACGTAGTTGTGGCCCAATCGAAGTGCCTGCCGGAAGGTCAGTTCGAGCGCTTTTTTCGCAGGCCCGTTGAACGGGATCAGGGTCGGCATCTCACCGTCTGCGCGCGGCGGCAATGTGACGGCATCCGCGACGGTGTCGCCATCGATGCCCTGCCCGGCAAGAAGTTTGGCCGCGAGCCCGTCCGGATCGTCGAAGAGCGCGAGCAGCAGATGGTTCGGGGTGATCTCGTGATTGCCGGCCTTCTGCGCCTTGTTCTGAGCGACGACCACGACATTGCGTGCGCGCGGGGTGAACCGGCCGAACCCGGCGTTGGGATCGAGGGTTGCGGATTCGAAGTCGGGCACCTTGGGCACGAATCGTTTCTGCGCGGCCTGTTTGCTGACGCCCATGGATTTGCCGATATCGGTCCATGACGCTCCCGAGCGTCGGGCCTGGTCGACGAAGTGGCCGATCAAATGGTCGGCGATCTCCCCGAGGGACTCGGCCGCCAATACCGCGTCGGTGAGTTGTTCGAGAGGTTCGGCGTGCACTGTCTTGATGACGTCGATGAGGTCATCGAGGCGGACGGGGTGGGCGATCTTGGCCGGCTCGGTCATGCCGTCAACTCTAGGTTGACGTTATGTCAATCGTCAACCCACCGTTGACGCTATCCGCGCGGATAGCCGCGCCGCACGGTGCGGTCGAGGATGCCCAGCGTCGCTCGCAGCGCGGTTTCGGGAATGACGGGGAAGATGTTGGCCTTGCGCCACTCGGGATCGATGTCCGACCAGTCGTAAAACGAGGTGACGACGGTCCCGGCGGCTTCGGCCGGCTGGAGGCGGTACCCGTAGACATGGCCGATCTGCGGGCGGATCTGGCCGAGGATCGTCCACGCGATGAGCCGGTCCATCTCGAAATCGCGGATCTCGACTGTCACGTCGTATTTGCCCATCGGAAAGTCGTTGAGGGACTCGCGATCCATGTGGATGACGAAGCAGTCCCCGGCGGCCTTGGCGGGCTCGCCGTCGGCGTCCTGCAGCATGCCGGATGCGTCGATGGCGACGTGGCCGTGCGGGTCGCACAGTACGGCGAAGATATCGGCGGCCGGCGCAGCGATGGTGCGCTGGACCTCCATGCGTTCGGTCATGGGTTGATCCTGTCAGGCGACAGGGCTTTGCCGCGCTTGTTTTCGGCGGGTTGGCATCGGGTATACGCACCACAACGTTTTGTTTGACCAACCGAACAGGGGAGTGCGCGGGTAGTGGCTGGTCACATAAACGGGCGGGGGATGCCGCCCATCTTGCGGAATGCGGTCGCCTTCATTCAGGACAACGCGGACGCCGACATCGGTCTGGAGGACATCGCAGCGGCCGTGAACGTGTCACCGCGGTCGGTTCAATACGCGTTCCGCCGGAATCTGGGCACGACTCCGTTGGAGTACCTGCGGCGCGTGCGTCTCGATCGGGCGCATCGCGATCTGAAAGCCGCCGACCCGACCAATGACACCGTCACGGCGATCGCGGGTCGATGGGGGTTCAGCCACGCCGGCCGCTTCAGCCTGGCCTATAAGGCGGCGTTCGGCACCGCGCCGAGCGACACGTTGCGGGCCTATCCGGCGTAAGCGCTACTGCGCGAGTGATATTGACGAATCGACCCGCGAGGAGTCGTTTGCACTCGGGCCGTCGAGCGCTCGGAACGGCGACAGGCGCGCGTTGGCGATCGGCCGGTCGAAGTAGTAGACGCTAGTGTTGTCGCGTCCGTAAGCGCCTTGCAGGACTTGGAATGTCGCAGGATCGGCATGGGGACGCGGATATGTCGTCGGCACGCCGGATCCAATACCGGCGAAGCGACGTTTCGGCGCCTACGATCGATTGCCGCATCCGGGTTACCGGTGATTGGGGAGTAGTGAAACACCGCGACGTCAGCGCCATCGATCGCCAGCTGTCACTTCTGGCTGCCGTGAGCTCGTCGATCCGCCGTCTCGGCGGAAGGCCGTCGACTGCGCTCATCGATGAGTTGCTCGACGAGCGGATCGCCAGCCGGCGACCGCCGCTAGGACTTGCGCCTGCGGGCCGCGCCGGCGGCGATCGCGATTCCGACCAGCGCGATGATGGGACCCAGGATCGACCAAGTGGCGGTGTTGCTCATTGGGCTGCCCCCCACCACCCCGAAGCCCTGTAGCGCGAACAGCAGGCCGAAGAGGGCGACAACAACGCCCACAATGATGACTATGACGCGTCCCATGGCTAGACAGTAGCCGCGAAAGCCGGGTTTTTCCCGGCCGCGCGTTGCGTACGAACTTTCAGATGCCTAGCGTCCGACCTTGCCGGTAGCGCCCTTCGCGAACTGTCAGCCGATTCCGTCTCGGCTGTCGACGATCTCGGAACTCATCGACGCGAAGGTCTCAGCGAAGATCTCGCGGTCGCTGGCGTTCTGCGCGCAACGATAGTGAATTTGATCCACGAGGTGGCGTCCGCGAATTCAATTGCTACGGCAAATCCCTTGGTGATAAGTCGAACTGGAGTGGTTCGGTACCCGTGTTCTTCGGTTGCGCACCTGGAAAAGGGCGAAGCCGTGAAGCACGCACAAGAAGCGCTTAGCGCTTGCAGTCATAGCCCACTCAACGACGACGGCATTGTCGGTCCGCAGACCAGAAATCGAGGTGGCTGTGGTATCAAATCGGTCGCTGCGCGGGTGAGTTCGGGGGGCGTCGGCAGCCTGATGCTCTGACAGCGTCACGCGGGTACGACGGTAAAGCGTGGCGGTCAACATCGCCGGGGGCGCCTCGCCCCCGAAGGCGCGAAGCGAAAGGAGTAGTCGACTACGCAGCCTCACTGCGGCAGCAAACAGCAGTATTGGCCCCAGTCCGGCGATGGGTCCGGGGCATCGAGAAGGAGCAGAAGATGACAACCATCACCAGGGGGCTGGCCGCAGCCGCCATCCTTGCCGGCGCTGCGGTCGGTTTTGCCGGCCCGGCAGCGGCAGACCCAGCTGAGGGGCCGTACACCGCCACCATGCTCGATGCGGGAGCGAGCGGTAAACAGATCGGGTCTACGACGATCTGGACCTTGAGCCCGTGCGGTCAGGATTGCACCCACGTGCAAACGGGCGGACCTGGATTCGATTTGCACCGACAAGGCGCGACATGGACCGGCACCGAAGGCGACACCACACGAACACTCGACGACAACACCCTGGTTCTCACATTCCAATACGCGAACGGGAACCCCCCAGTCGTTATCGGCCTGACCAAGACAACATGAGCGAAGGCCTTGGCTCGATGAGCAAGCACAGAACACTGATGAGGATCACTCTCGGAATAACCGTCGCTGCTCTAACGGCCTGCACCGCAGTCGGATTGGCCAGCCCCGCTTCCGCAGAACCGCCAGCGGGTCCTACAACGGCATCTTGATAGATGGCACTGGAGAGGTCCTGAATCCGAAGCCGGTAAGCCTGAATTTCGTCCCCTGCGGTCCGGACTGTACTCACATGAAGACGCCGAGCCAGGCGATCGACTTGCACCTGCAAGGCACTGCTTGGGTCGCACGCTATGACTGGAATGGTTCGCCGTGCACGATCACCCTGGATGGCAACGGCAGCGTCCTGGAAAACGTGTGCCCGAACGAACAATCCATGCGGATGTCGCTGACCAAGAACGGCTGAAGGCTGAGAAGTTCGGTTGCAGTCTTGCGCTTACGCGTCTGGCGCGGGAGCTGTTATCAGGTAGTGGTCAGCCGCTCTGCGATCTTCCGAGGTGAGTTGAACTAACTGCGGTAGCTCCCGAACCAGGTCGGCGGCAACTGTATGCAGCTTGACGTTGAGCTGCTGTGATCGCCAGCGAAGAACGGCGAACGCCGCGTCGGCATCGAGTTCGTAAAGCGCCATGAGCATGCCCTTCGCCTGCTCGATCACTTCACGGTTGGAAACGATCGCTTCAAGCTCTTCACTGATCGCATCCTGGACTTCGGCTTCGGTAACTGCGGTGATATCGATGTAGAAGCCGCGGGTAGCTACGATCTGGTCATCCTCTCCGAAGACGGCGTCGCCGACCACGACGACCTTCCGTTCTTCGCCGGTCGTCGTATATATGCGGTGGCGACTGCTGAAGGGGGCGGCCGACTGCTTGAGTAAGCCCTTCACCTGGGCCACATCGTCTGGATGCTTGTGGCTCAAGACGAGGTCGGTAGTCGGCTGCACCGAGCCGCCCGGCTCATAGCCGTGCAGCTCAGCGACTGTGTCCGACCACGACCATGTGTCAGTCTCATAGCGGTATTCGAATGTGCCCACGCGCTGAGGCGCGCCACCCAGCAGCGCCTTGTCTAACGGGCCCGGGACGTACCCGTCGGTACCGGTGGGGGATCCAAACTCCGACGCCTGCACAAATGAAGAGCGTCGCCGAATAGCTGGGTTGTCGGTCATGGAGAAAATATAAAGGCCACGTTCGCGAACCGCGTCGGGAATGTGAGGCCTTCGTCCGCTTTCCATCACCGGTCGGCGCGCTGTCGTGGTTATTCGTTCAGGAAACGTCGGACGTGATCCCACACCTGGGTGAAATGGCTGCGGGCACAAAAGACCATGCACACTCCGACCGCCGCTGCCGCCGCGAACCCAACGACTCCAGCTAAGGCCTCGAGGAGAAGATGAACCTGCACATCAGCCTTATACCCACAGCGCGCGCAGAAATGGCAAACTTCGGAGCGTTCTTGGTCACATTCGGACTACGCCGGGGCCCGCGACGTTTCGAAGTTCAAGCCGGCCCGAGTAAAAACAATGCGTCGGACGCTGCGGTTCGGGCACGCGACCCAGACAGGCACATCTGGCTGCACCGGCATACGCTGCGGTCGTCGCGATCGACGTATCCCCGGGCAGCACCTGGCACAGCGCAAAAGATGCGGCCGCAGGTCTCGATAGTGCGGCATCAGCGCCTTGCCTCGCGGCAAGGAAACCCTTTCCTTTCAACGGTGGAATCTGGCTTGTGGGCCATTACGGAAGCACCCCCTGAATCGGCATTGTTTCTCTCAACACCCCAACGAGAGGAACCATGATGAACGATTCAACCGCCCGCAACCTGACCCGCTTCAAGTACGCAGCCACGCTCCTCGGCGCCATGGCCGCTTTTGCTTTGGCCCCGGCGATCGCTCACGCGCAACCCGTCGGTGGCGGTAGCGGTGGCGGATGCCACTACACCGACAAGGACGGTTACGACATCCCGATCGACGACGGCCAGTCTGTCTTGGTCGACGGGAAGACCGTCTCGTGCAGCGGTGGAACGATCACGGTCAGCCTCAAGGCCGGCGGCGTCGGCGCGCAGCAGCCACAGACTGGCGGCGTCCTGGCCCCCGTGACCCAGACGCCCAAGAAGTCGCCGGTGGTCCGCAACGTGCCGGTCGCAACCGCAATAAACTGAATCCACTAGCCATCAGTCGGCCCGTCACCAGCAGGTGGCGGGCCGAACTGTATGTGTCGCCCGGCGGCTAGCCGGAGTCGGTTCCCGTTCCCGATAACTCATCGACAGCAGTTATTGAGCCCGACAAGCAGGACTCGTTTCGCGACGTCGCGGTTGTGGTGGGCGCATCGACAAAACCTCCGATACGCGAAGCGTGCAAGGGGCTCATCCAGTCCTATGCCGTCCCGGCATTCGCAATCCCGGTGCCCGGTGCCATTCGCAAGATCACCGGACTGGCGGGCTGATTCATGGCACAGCTGACCCTCAATCAGGCCAAGATCGTTCTGGCACAACACGGGATCACGGTGATACCCAAGATCGAATACGACGACCTTTGCGCACGGGCGGCCGATGGGCACGACTCGCGGGGCAGCACCAGCGATACCTTTGGTGCGCGAACGGTCGACCACGTTCGCGCCCTCTTCCCCGGGGCGCCTTTGAAACACCCCGTCGGACCGGCAGCAAACGCACTTCAGAGAGTAGGTAGGTCATTAGTCTTCACATGACCGGGGAGAAACACTGGTGGCCACCAACTCCCGACGAGAGTCGGCCCGCAACCCCTTGAGGATGACGGGCCGACCTCCTGCCGCGCTTTTTTAGACCTGTTACGCGCGAGGTGCTGTTCCGTAGCCGGGCGCCCCGGGAGCGACCGCCGCGGGGTCGTTGCGCCGCTTCAGGCCGGTAAGGCCCAGCAGGCCGAGCAGGCCAACGAGCCCCCACAGACCCGTCTTGTCACTGTCGTGGTCGGTGGTGGCGTCGTCGGCCAATGTCGTCGTGGTCGATGACGGCATCGGCGTGCTGGGTGCGGCAGTCGCCACGCCTGCGCCACCGAACAGAAGGGCGGCGGTGGTCAAGGTGATGCCTAGTGTTTTGCGCATGTTTGCTCCTGGAGATATTGGTCGATGGCGACCAGTGAAGGGGTGTGCGGACCAGTGATCTCTAGTCTGTCTGGGGCCACAGCGTTACTTCTGCGCTCAGCCCTCAACTCGCAAAAGGTAGATGCCCAATGAAAGGGCTCTGAAACCTAGGAGCATTAACTGCGACACATGTCACAAGCAGGTGGCGGGTCGCTGTCACCCGCCGTCGCATCCGCTATCCGTAGAACCCAAACCGACCGGCGAGAAGTAGGCCAGCGGCGGCCACGGCGTGCAACCCGGTGTTATCTCCTTTCGGCTGGGCAAGCACCGCCACGACAGCTGAGATACGAAGCTCGAGCGTGTAGCTGCGCCCCGGCCGCCGCACTACCAAATCCGAAGGACCGCCGATGCCCAAAGCACCACGGCACTCCCACACAACGGATGCACGACGTTGATCACTCACACCAAGTACTGCGCCGAGCACGCATCGAAGTCTTGGCCAGCAGCGAACCCGCAGTAGCAGCGTCACCAACATCGCAGCATGGAAACGACTGAGGCTCGAAGTACTCAACCGCGACCACTACCGATGCCAACTCCGCGGTCCCGCATGCACTGGTCATGCAACCGAGGTCGACCACATCAATAACGTGGCCAACGGCGGAGCCGAGCTAGACCCTGCCAACTGTGCGAGCAGCTGCGCGCCATGCAACGCCCGCAAGGCATCAGCCGAAGGAGCAGCAGCCCGACGACGACGCCGCACACAACGACCCACACCACTGCACCCAGGACTGTGTTGATGCACCTGCGTTCTCAGCGGTATTTCAGCGGTCGGAGCGTACAACCCTATGTGGGTCGGGACCTAATAACAAAGCACCGGTTCGTCAGGGGGCGAACCAGCGAAGGACCTGAACAAGGGGATAAAAATGGAAAGCCAAACGCTCAAGTGGCGAGTCGCAGCGATAGCGGCGTGCGGCATCGTGGCTATCGGCGCACTAGTCGAAGCAATCGGCCAAGAACAGACAACGACCGCAACGGGAACCATGTCTACCGGGGCTACCACCACCTCGTCGACACCGGTGCTGACACCGCAGACCACGCTCGCGACCCCGCCCGTGAAGGCAAAGAAACCCAAGGGCTTCTAATACACCCGCGAGCTATATCCAGGACTACTCGGTGGACCGGGTGCCACCACCCCGGGGGCCGTGGGCATTTCTGCCGAATCGGTACGGCGGAAAGGTTCCGTACGACTCTGGGACATTTCAACCGCACACTTTCATCCGGCCTGGTTCGAGGGGTTTGGACTGGTGAGGAGCCGTCGCGCGTCTTGGTCGCTGCGCACTATCCCGTGCGGTTGGTGCGGGAAAAGGGTGCGTGAGAGCGAGTCGGGTCGGGAGCGGCGTTGGTGTTCGGATGCGTGCCGAATGAAGTCGTACCGGGCCCACACGCGAGGGCGTTAAGCGCACAACGCTTCAGGCGGCATTGGTATTTCAGCGGTGACGCGACGCGATAGGCAGTCGACTGCACGAGGCCCGACACCAGCCCCCACAGGGTCAACCGGCCCTCTAGGTGATCGTGACGTTCAATTGTTGGGACTTCTGCACGAACTGGGCTGCGGGGTCAGAAGAGTTGATGTTCACGACTAATTGACCTGCCAAGCATTCGTCCTGATGGCTGCATGGCTCGCCATGAGATACGGAGAACTCACCGAACTGCGCCGCAAAGACGTCGACTTGGACGACGAAGTAGTCCGCATACGCCGAGCCGTCATCCGCGCTGGTGACGGATTCAAGGTCACGACACCGAAATCCGACGCAGGCATACGCGACATCGCCATCCCTCCGCATCTACTGCCCGTCATCGAGAAGCACCTAGCCGACCACGTGCTCAAAGTCCAGAACGCGCTGCTCTTTCCCTCGGTCGGCGATCCCGAGCGCCATCTTTCCCCGTCTGCGATGCACCGGATATTCGGTAAAGCCAAAGCGAAAGCGAAGCGTGATGACCTAAGGGTTCATGATCTGCGGCACTCGGGTGCAGTGCTAGCAGCTGCGACGGGTGCCAGTCTGGCCGAACTGATGGCGCGCCTTGGGCATTCGACACCACAGGCTGCGCTGCGCTACCAGCACGCTGCGAAGGGGCGCGACCGGGAGATAGCCGCGCTGCTGTCGAAACTGGCAGCGAATCGGTAACTCTGAAGCTGCGCCCGACACGCGGAACTAAGCGTGCTTACGCGGCAACTGACGAATTCTGTGGCACCATCGGTGTAGCTAACGACGGGGTAGCGCGGCAGTCACTGTCATAGGACTGATCCTGCCTGGAGTTTCGCGCTGAATCGTCGCTAACGGTGAGTCCAGTTCTGCCCGGATGGCAGAGAGCCCCGTCACGGGAGCCGAGCAAGAAGAGCCGTCAGGCTTTATTGCTGGAGTGTGATTCCCGTTGGCTACCAAGTCAATTCATCCTGTTGTGCAACGGCGCTACGCCAAACTCAAAGAAGCTGCGACGTACATTGGCGTCACTGACCGCACCATTCGGCAGATGATCGCTGATGGCCGGCTGACTGGTTACCGTAGCGGTAATCGCCTGGTCCGCGTCGACCTGAACGAGCTCGACGCCGCGATGCAGCCTTTCGGCGGTGCGGCCTGATGAAAACAAAAAGAAACGGCCCCGCCGCCAACGGAGCCGCCTCGAAGAACCTCACCCAACCTCCTCATGAGCGGCGGCATGTTCGACGATCCAGTATTTGCGCGTGACGATGAGATGGACGGCCACGGCGACAAGTTGCTCGACGACCTACGTGCGGTCCTCACTCGCTACGTAGTATTCGCCGACGACCACGCCGCATCAGCGGTCGCGTTGTGGATCGCCACAACTCACACGCTGCCCGCTTTTGAGTGTGCGCCGCGGCTCGTCGTCACCAGCCCTGAGAAGCGGTGCGGCAAGTCGCGGCTGCTCGACATCATCAGCGGCACATGCCACCGACCACTTGTGAGTGTGAACGCCACTGTGGCGGCGATCTTCCGGTCAATCGGTGACACGCAGCCGCCCACGTTGATCATCGACGAGGCCGACACCATCTTCGGCAGCAAGAAAACGGCCGAGCAGAATGAAGACCTGCGGGCCCTCCTCAACGCCGGGCATCAACGTGGCCGGCCCGCGCTGCGCTGCGTCGGCCCAAGCCAAGTGCCGACAGAGTTCTCGACCTTAACAATGGCTGCAATCGCCGGAATCGGCACCATGCCCGACACCATCACAGATCGCGCAATCAACACTGGGATGCGTCGACGCACAGCGGACGAGAAGGTGTCGCAATTCCGGTCCCGCCGCGACGGCCCGATCCGCGCGAAGATTCGGGAGCGGCTGGCGGCATGGGCAGCAGAACAACTCGAGGTGTTGGCGAAGGCAGAGCCAGAGATGCCCGTTGAGGACCGGGCGGCCGACACCTGGGAGCCGTTGGTCGCTGTCGCCGACGGCAGCTGGCGGGCACTGGCCGACAACTGTCCGCGCGGCCTGCAAGGCGCTGGTGGATCAAGCAGACGACGCCGACGAGGAACAGTCGATCGCGGTGAAGCTGCTCGCCGACATTAAGCGAGTGTTCGACGACTTCCACGCCCCGTTCCTGTCTTCCGGCGATCTCGTCGCGGAACTGCGCCGCATCGAGGATTCCCCGTGGGACGACTTCGATTACAACCCCAGCAAACTCGCATTCCGGTTGAAGGACTTTGGCGTGAAGCCGGGCCGTAACCCTGCGGGCAATGTCCGCGGGTACAGCCGCGAGGCGCTTTCGGACGTTTTTGAGCGATACCTGCGTCAGACCCCGTCAGACCCGTCAGAAACTGATGGTGAGCAGCCAAATCCGTCTGACACCCGAAAACCGTCTGACACTCTGACCCGTCAGACGGAAATGACCCGTCAGAACGAAAGTCCAGCTAGAGCACCATTTCTGACGGGTCTGACGCCTTCAGACGACCCCCCGGCGGAAAGCGTACCGAAAGGCGAACTGAGGAACGGATTCTGTCCTGGGTGCGGCACCTACTACACCACAAACGGCGAGCACCGCGACGACTGCACAGCAACGCGGAAGGTCGCCCGATGACTGACCCGTTGATCCCCGAAATCGTCCACCTCAAGGGCGGCCTGAAAGCCGTGTACGTCAGCCACGAACTCCTCGCCCTCACGCGCCGCGGCGCCGAGGCCGAACCCATGGAGAGCACCACCGAAAGGAAACCCGCATGACCGACTTTCCCGTACTCGACGCACCACGCCTGTACGCCAACAACAGCCTTGGCCGGTTCATCATGGACAGCTTCGGCGCCGTCGAACCGTACATCGAGGAAAACGACTCATGGGTCGCGATGCCTCTGCGCCTCGTGCACGACCAGGGCGGCGGCTGGCACCTCGAGCTCGGCCCCTACTCGCTGGACGCCTGTGACATCAGTCGGTTGCGCGCCGCGATCAAGAGTTACGACGACGCCACCAGCTCAGCAACAACCACCGAAGGAGAAACAACATCATGACCGCAGCACTGGGCCACCCGGACAACGAGCGCACCCGGCGCGCACCCGTGGACGCCGGGCAGTTCTCGCCGCCGGCGCCGATGCGTGGCAGCGGCTGGTCTGACGTTCTCCAGGGCTAGAATGGATGCTGACGCCGGGCAGACGGTAGGACCGGACCGACGTCAACCGAAGTGGGGCCCGCGGCCCGACCGCACAACTCCCGGTGAGTTGCGGATGAATATGTAAATCCGTTGCGCTATTGGCGCGCTCACATATTGGAGTTTGTTTAATGGCATCAACCACAAGCACTTTCACGCCGATTTTGACACCGAGTCAGGTCGGCGAACTCATCGTCCAGCCGCTCAGCCAACTAAGCGTTGCGGGGCAGGTTCTCACGACTATTCCGATCGCGACGCACACCTACAGGGTGCCGCTGGTGACCGCCGACCCCGCCGCGTCATGGACGGCGGAGGGCGCCGAAATATCTGCCTCGGACGCCATGCTCGACGAGCTCGACATCACTCCGTCCAAGCTGGCAGCTCTCAGCATCATCTCCTCGGAATTGGCGAATGACAGCACGCCGGCCGCCGCGCAGGCCGTGGGCGACGGCATCGTCCGCGACCTCACTCGCAAGGTGGATCAGGCACTCTTCACCGCGACCACAACGAACGGCCCCGGCGGGCTACCGGGTGTCTCGGGTGTGACCTCCGTCAGTGGTCCCGCCACCGCCTACAGCAACGTGGACCCGTTCTCCGACGCCATTTATCAGAGCGCGCTGCACAACGGCGAGATCACCGCATTCGTCACGAGCCCCTCCACCGCAATGACTTTGGCGAAGGTCAAAGCGTATTCGGCAGGTGCATCGAACATGCCGTTACTCGGCGCCGACCCGACCATGCCCGGACAGCGGCAGATACTCGGCATACCGCTAATCACAAGTCCGTACGTGTCGACGACGAACAACGTGGTGTGGGCCATCCCTAAGCGATTCGGGTACTTCGTCATCCGGCAGGACGCACAGGTCGAGAGCGACCGATCTGTGCTGTTCACTTCCGATAGAGTCGCAGTAAGGGCAATTCTGCGGGCAGGCTTCGGCTTCCCGAACCCGGCCGCCGTCGTCAAGATCGTGACCACATAATGACGATGACGACACGCAGCAAGCGCACTCAATCAAAGAGGGCCACAGGCGATTCCGTCACAGTGACAGTCGTCGAACCGCACCTCGTGTTTCATGACGGGGAGCAACGCAGCGGCACACTCACCGACGTGCCCGCCGACACCGCCGAGTACTGGGAACGCCACGGATGGGTGTCCGTGGTCGTGGACACCCCCGCCAAGACCAAGGCAGAACCGACCAGCGAGAAGAAGTAGAGACCAGCGGCGGCAGGGCGTTCAACCCGGTGATTATCTCCTTTCGGCCAGGCAAGCACCCGCCATGACAGCTCCCCTGATACCGGAGCCCGAGCGGGTAGCTGCGCCCCTGCCGCCGCACCACAACCGAAGGGACCACCGATGCCTAAGCACCAAGGCACTGCCCACACCCCGGATGCACCACACTCATCCGCCCCACCGCCCACTGCGACCAACACCGTCGTCAACCGTTCAATTTGGAACAGTCGGAACGCCAAGGTTGGGACAATCCCGCCAACCGCACCGCATCATCCAAACTCACCAGCACTCGAGCATGGCGCGCCGTCCGAATCAAAGTCCTCAACCGCGACCACTACCGATGCCAGATACAACACCCAAGCGTCTGCCTCGGCCACGCCGACACCGTTGATCACATCGTCCCGGTGTCGCAGGCACCGCAACTGGCCCTCGACCCGACAAACTGCAGAGCTGCTTGCCGGCCGTGCAATGAGTACCGTGGCCGTGCCGACGCCGCCCGCAACCGCCGACGAACCACCAGCAAGCGCACACCCGAACCACATCCAGGACTCGTTCGATGACCCGGTGCCACCACCCCCGGACCGGGGCCAGCGGAAGCCTAATCGGTACGGCAGAAAGGGGTCTGTACGGGTCTGGGACTATTCAACCGCACGCCGGGTTCCGGCCCCGCTCAGGGAGTTTGAGCTGGTGAGGTCGCGTCGCGCGTCGTGGTCGCTGCGGACTATCCCGTGCGGTTGGTGCGGGATAAGGGTGCGTGAGAGCGAGTCGGGGCGGGAGCGGCGGTGGTGTTCGGATGCGTGCCGGATGAAGTCGTATCGTGCGCACAGGCGGGGGGAACGGCGCGTGTAGGCGCGCGCCTACAGGACCGATGACTGGCGCCCAGTCCTGGGCCTTCAGAACTGGATGCCGGCATCGCCGCTGCCGCTGCCCATGTACTCGCCAGGGGCGGGTCCTACGCCGCCCTCAGCTTTCCAGGCTTCGCGTCGACGATCGAGCAGGCGACGGTTCGCACGGTCAATCCGCACCATCACCGCGACCACCACCGCCAAGATCGCCAGTGCGACAACCAGAATCAGAACGGCCGTCATGATGCCTGACCTGCGCTCATACGTGGAACGTACGCCGGTTTGACACCGCCGTATAGAGACCGACCGATGTGCCATTGAGACCGATGTGCCATCGAAGTGACTCCGCCCGCCACCTGTGGGAGGCGAACGGCCCGGCCGGTACAGCTGAGGCCGGGGGACAGAATAGACCTTGACGAGTATGTCAATTTTCGCCAGCGCACGGGTGCTTTGTGTTATGACGTAACTGCTCACCGTTCACCACCCGCTGTGTGCTGGACGGGGGTTAATTCCCAGCTAGGAGGGACACGCAAGTGTTTGCTACAAGGACGAAGAACATGCTGGTAGCAGGCGGCCTGGCGTTGAGCTTGGCCGGTTTTGGGGCGTTTGCGGGTGTGGCGTCTGCCGACGAAGGGTGCATCTTGGACGGGATTCCCAGTCCGGGGAGTACCTCGACTCTTTGGCCAGAGTGGGGACAGGTTGTCAACCCCTCGGAGGGTGCCTGCACAGCCGCGCTTGACGGCAGCGATACGAGCATGACCGACATTGACGAAGTAGGCACTTGGGGCGTGACCGACATTGCCGGGGCGGGCTCGTATCCGGGCCATAACGCCGCCTTCACGGCGACCCCCCAAACGAAAGTCCCGTAGCCAACAGTGAGCGGTGACCCCGTAGGGCTTCCAAGCCCCGCATAGGCATTGGCCTTAAGCCACCCAACAATGGGGGAGCCCTGACCAAACACGTCCTTCGAGCGGAGCGGTCGCCCTGGCTAAGGCGATCATCGGCTCGCACCGACAAATGAGTCGGCCCGCCACCGTGATTGGTGGCGGGCCGATTGGGGAGACGATAGGGGTCAGACGGTCGATATGTCCGTTCGGTTCCCTCCAAGGAAGAATCCACGCACCAAATCAGGCCGCGTCTGCGCCTCCTCCAACAGAGCAGCAAGCTGCGCGCACACAGCGGCCACTGCATGCAACGAGGACGGATGCGACACCGCCACGTCGGCGGTTCCGAAGTGCTCCGGCAGTCCCCAGATCCGTACTTCAAATACCACGTCGAGCGGATTCTCATCCTTCGGGTGCCAGTAGCAGAACCGTTCCACTTCACCGCGAATGTGCCCTGAAGTGACCACGGCGTAGGTGTCGATACGGTCGACCGGCCCGTGGTCCATGTCCGGGATGGCGGGCAGCTCGCGGCGCTCAATGTGCAGATCGGTCATCGCTCGACTCCGTCCAGGATTTCGCATGTGTCGGCGAGGTTCTGAAGCATCGCCGCCAACCGGCGCGCGTCCCGCGTCGTCAAATCGTCTCCGTAGGACTGGATGGCGTCGTCGAGCCGCATCCGGATGCTGCGGCCGGTTGTGCCGCGGGCGTACTGGATGCCGTGGATGGTGAGTGTGGCGTCACCGATGTCGATGGTGGCGTGCTCGAAGTAGCGGCCCCGGTCGGGGCCGTCACCTTTCCACTAGTCGACAGATACGGCGCCAGCCGGTGGCTGCGAGTAGTCGGTTGGGTCGAACGTCTGCGTCATTTCGCATCCCTCTCGGTGAAGTGCCCCCTCACCGACCGCTATTGCGCGTTTATTGCGCGGATACAGCGAAGGCCCGGTAAAACCGGGCCTGAACTGCAAACTAACTTGTGCGCGATACTGGGATTGAACCAGTGACCTCTTCCGTGTCAGGGAAGCGCTCTCCCGCTGAGCTAATCGCGCCTACTTGGAGGTGGAGACGGGAATCGAACCCGTGTGCACGGCTTTGCAGGCCGTTGCCTCACCACTCGGCCACTCCACCGCTGGGGTTGATGCGACTGCACCTTCGAGCGGATGACGGGATTCGAACCCGCGACCCTCACCTTGGCAAGGTGATGCGCTACCAACTGCGCTACATCCGCGCGCCACGAACGAGTTCGTCGCCCGTCGCGAAGGACGACGATAGTCCACTGCAGCGTAGCCACACAAATCCCTTCAACGACCGGCTGAGCAGGGCGCCGCGACGCAGGTCCCCGACAGATCATCTACCAAGAGGCCTACCGGACTTCCGGATCGGACCTGGCTCGAGCGCACCGGGCGACGGCAAGGTCTCCCGGTGCGCTCGCGGCCACTACGAGACCTGCGAGCAGCACCATCAGCGAAATCGACGCGTTTCATGCCGCACGTTACGTGATCTTGGTGTGTCTGCTGGACGAAAACCTCGAGGTGGCTGAGTTCTCTCGCCTGCGCCGCTCCGTGCTAACCTTCGACGTCGTCCCCGGTCTCGTAGCTCAGGGGGAGAGCGTCCGCCTCACACGCGGAAGGTCACTGGTTCGATCCCAGTCGGGACCACTGAGAATCCACGCACATCAGATTGCTTCCTCGCCACTGAGTCGGCAGCAATTGAGTCGCTCGTCGGCACATGTCTGTCCCACTATTCCGCCGATGCCGCGGTCTACCGAGTTGGCCGCCGCAGGCTATGGGTGCCGCTGTTGGCGCTCGACGTCGCCGGCCAACGCTCGGGCGTATGTGTTGGTTCGTGGCCGAGAGGGTAGGCCGCGGCGCTCTGCGCCAGGGAGCTGGTCGAGGCGTCGAAATGATCGGCACCGCAGCATAAACGCCAGACCGGTCGTAGCCGGTGACAACTGCAGGCGCCGCAGCTCCAGCGCTTGAGGCCCATCGGATACGTCTCGTGTAGCTCGCCGGCGGTCCACTCACTGGTCAGCTCGAGCGGCTCGAGGGCGCACGTGTTGTCGATGTCAATCATCGCGTCAAATTGGTCGGCCGGCCGCACGTTGAAGTAGTGGCTCTGTTGGCCGCCCCGTCCACAGCGGCGACGAGAGGCCAGGTCGTACCCGCCGCCTTCCACGGCGGCAGCTTTCACGGCGACGACGGCGGATTCCGCGGCAATCACTACGGCTGGGCTGGCACTCGTGGGGCTGAGCAGATAGGGATCAATGATGATGGCGGAAGTGGTATCACCAATATCGCGTCCGCCATTGTTTTTTGGTGCTGTCCGGTGCGTAGGGCCGAAGCGGCGCACCGCCGCGGGTGCCTGCTGGCGGGTAGACGCATATTCGGGTTGGCGGGCGGCGCAGATGGATGTCAGCACCTACGACATTGATTCGGCGGAGGACGACCTTCAAACAGGGACGGACGCAACCAATCATCCCAGGAGTGAACCATGCGATTGAAACTGAGTTATATGACACCGTTGTGGGTGCGGCAACTACGGGCATTGCGATCACTGTCGCACCGATTGCCGCCGCCGCGGCCCCCTGCTGGGCCGGGTGCGGCTCAGCAGTCCTGCAGCCCAAGCGCTTCGGGAACGGTTTGTCAATCGCCGGGCAACGACGAGATCAACGACTCGCCTCCGCCCGTCAGCTTCTACCCCTACGGCGGCGACGCTTTTCTGCTCGGCGGCTACGGCGGCGGATTCCACGAGGGCGGCGGCCACCGATAACGGTCAATGACCCTGCGGGGGCGCCGGTCTGGCAATTGCTGGCACGCCGGTGCCCTCGGCGATGACCGCTCAGAGCATTCCCGCTGGCGGGAAGCATTGAGTGGTGCCAGCTGCGACGACAGGCCGTTGCCGGGTCGCGATTCTGGAATTCATACACATCACCTAGCCATCGAAGGAGAGCAGCCATGCAACTCGGATTACGCTACGTCGCACCGCTTTTGGCGACTGGAGCTGTCGCGGTAGCCATCGCCGCTGCGCCTCTGGCCGCCGCCGCACCGACGGCTCCGAGTGATCCCACTCAGGTTCAACAGTCCTGCACCAACTTGGGCGGTACGCAAAGCGAATGCCAGGCGCCCGGCAATGTGCAGGTCAACGACGCGCCTCCGCAGGTCGATTACTTCCCGTACGCAGGTGGCGGCACCTAAGCGTCTCTCAGACAGCCCTATGCGCCGACAGAAACCCATTGTCGTCCGAAGGATTCATTCTGGTCGTGCGCAAGCAGCTCTCGCTGCCGGGGTCACGAGATTCCGACCATATGGACCCCGCGGCGAGGCGTCATTCGTCGTGGACGTGGGCGGCGGCCAAGTATCCGTTGGCGTCGGACACGGACCAGATAGGCGCATAGCGCCAGAACAATGGCGACGCCGACCGCAGAGTGCCGGGACGATCCGCAAACGCCGCAAGCGGCCATCGCTGGATTCATCGTCAACCGCCGACACCTCACCACAACCCTTTAAGTACCCTTCGATGACGCTGCTCGACGTGACGGCAACGCGGATCAGGACCAGAGTTCATGTGAACCGCTGTGGGGCAAGGCGGTCAACGCACTTGGGTGCCGGCTGCTAGCCGATAGGAAGAAGTTCCAGTCAGTGGGTACGTCAATGGGGGTCAGCAGGGCCGACAAGCGCTCGACCAAAGGCCATCGTGGAATTTAGCCAGAGAATGACCAGTCGTCGAGTGAGGACACCATGCGCATCAAACTGACTTACATCACACCGCTAGTCGGAACGGCGGCTGCGGCGGTAGCGATTCTCGCCGCGCCAATTGCCGCGGCCGATACCGGGCAGTCGTGCTCCGCGGACGGATCGGGAACCATCTGCCAGTCACCGGGCAATGCGCAGATCAACGACGCCCCTCCGCCCGTCAGCTACTACCCCTACGGCGGAGAAGCGTTCCTGCTTTGACGCGGCGACTGTCGCGTCGACCTGTACTCCCGCCAGCCTGAATTTGCGCTTCTCGGCTGGCTGTCGGTGCTGCCGACCAGCAGCCCGATCCGCGAGTGCGGCGAGGGGTTACGCAGTGCGCCGACGATTCGGCTGTGTCGTCCAATTACGCCGTTTTCGATGCCCAGCCCCAGATGAACGTGAGCACAATACGGCTGGCGGGAGAATTGATTTGGGGGTGAGCAGTGACGACGGGGTTCGCCGAACGGCCAGAATGGAGATCGTCAAATTCTGCATGCCCGCGCGTTGGTCCGCTGGTGATGGACGGCCAAGCTCGTGACCTGTTTGTCGACGACCTCTCGTGCCAACTGCTCAACGGCGTGACCGACGCGCTTCGGCAACGGGCCTTCAGAAGTACTACCGCACGTCGACAAGGACCTCGGTGACTGCATCGAAACGACCGTCCACGCCGGATGCTTCCGGAGACTGGAGCCCATTGCCATCACCTTCTACCAACCGGTCATGCTGACGCCGGCCGATTTGATTCGCGGAGCGGTCGCGCGACTGCGAACGCGCGATCCCGAGGGCGATGCGCTGCGCCGTGCTGTCCGCGCGGCAGTCGTCGTTCCGCTGGCGGCCGCGGTGAGTTTTTTCGTCGTGGGCGGCTCGCAGGCACCGTTGTTCACGATCATCGGCGCGTTCTGGTTGTTGGTGTTGGTCGACTTTCCGGGGAACCGGCAGGGCCGTGCGCTGGCCCACTGCGGCGTGGGACTCAATGGGGCCGTTCTGATAACGCTCGGCACACTCGTGGCTCCTATGCCGTGGTTGGCGATAACGCTCATGTTAATTCTCGGTGTGGCGGTGACGCTGGCCGGTGTTCTGAGCGCGACGATCGCCGCCGGACAGCGGGTGACGCTGTTGGCCTTCGTGCTGCCGGTCTGCACGCCGATCGGACCCATCGGCGAACGGCTGTTGGGATGGGCAATCGCCCTGGTCGTCTGCGTGCCGGCCGCGCTGTTCTTTCTTCCGCCCCGCCACCACAGCGAGCTGCGCCGGCACGCGGCGCAGGTGTGCGGTGCGCTGGCCGACCGCCTCCAGTGCGTCGGGTCGGCGGCGGATATGTCGCGGGCGATGGATGCGCTGCGGGCCAACTTCTTCGACGCCGACTTCCGCCCGGTCGGCTTGACGGCCGGCAGCCGGGCCCTCGTGCGGGTGGTCGACGATCTGGAGTGGGTCGCCGACCGAGTCGACGAGAACACCGGCGCTGCCCTTGCAGAAATGACGGAGCCCGCCGTCACCGTGTTGCATTGTTGTGCGCGCGTGCTCGATGCTTCCCGCGTCTCCGAGCGCGCGGTGGACCATGCCGGACTGGACGTCGCGCTGACGGAGCTCCGCGTGGTGGCGCGCGGGCGATACCGCGAAGACATTGGCGCCGTACTCAACGAGTATGCCGACGCCTCGGCAGTCGCTGTCGGCCGTGCGCTGCTGTTCCGTCGGACCATCGCGACCACCATTGGCCTGATCGGACGCGTCATCGCCGCCGCCGCGGCGGCCGACGCGCGCCCGGTATGGGCGCGAGCGCTCGGCCTGCGCCTAGCGCCCACCGGGGCGGCTGACCGGTTGCTCCCGGAAACCGTTGCCGTTCGGACGATCCCCATTGGATTTGTCGCGACCCGGTCGGTGGCGGCACGCAATGCGGTCCGCACCGGGGTGGGACTCGCGTTGGCTGTGGCAGCTACTCACTTGTTTCCGGTGCAGCACGGATTCTGGGTCGTGCTCGGCGCGATGGTGGTGATGGGCAGCAGCGCGTTGACTACCGGGACGAAAGTTGTTCGGGCCGTGACCGGTACCGCTATCGGGGTCACACTGGGCGCCGCCCTGATCGCAGTTGTCGGTGTCAAGCCCGAAGTTCTTTGGACGCTGCTTCCGATAGCGGTTTTCGGGGCGGCCTACGTTCCGCGGGTGGCCTCGTTCGCCGCCGGTCAGGCCGCGTTCACGATGACCGTGCTGATCATCCTCAACCTGATCGCTCCGACAGGTTGGCGGCTGGGTGTGCTGCGAATCGAAGACATCACGGCGGGCGCGGCGGTGGCCGTGGTGGCGTCGCTGCTGCTCTGGCCCAGGGGGGCTACCACGTCGGTATACGCCGTCATCGACGCCGCGCTCGATATCGGTTCGCGCTATCTGCGAGCCGCTGTGTTACGCGCCACGCGCGGCGCTTCGGAGGACACCGATGACAACGTCGCTGCTCTGAGCCACGACGCCTTGGTGGTCGGCCGAACCGTCGACGACGCTGTGCGCCACTATCTTTCCGAGACCGGCATCGAAGCCGACATGCGCTCCCCGGTGGTACGGGCGGCCAATCGCACGGTCCGATTGCGTAGCACGGCAGACATCATCGCTGATATCAAAGTCCCGCCGCCGCAGTCGACGTATCCGCGTGCACGCGCTGTTCTGGAAGCCCACGCCGACGCCGTCGGGGCCCGACTTGCCGGTATCACCGCTCAGACCAGAGGTCCGATCACTGACGAATTCGTGCTCGCGCTGCGCGCGGAGTCCACCGGCGACGAGGCGGCGGTCAACTCGGCGCTGCCTCTCGTGACAATCGCGGCCAACCTTGGCGAGCTCGAGCTGATCTACCCGGCGCCGACCACGGTCGCTGCCGCACGCGCACTTCAATGAGTCTGGCGCCCACCGCCAACCAGTTGTGGAGCTCGGCCGGAACCCGGGCGCTGGCGCCCGGCAGAAACGCGTCGGCGAAGCCAGTCCGCGCCCGCAATTCCGGCACCTGGGCCGCCCACTGCGCGGTGATCGTCGGCGTCATTGTTCGAATGTAGGAGCCGATTCAGTCGGCGATTTCGCCGGCCAAGCACCCACCGTGGTGGGGCGCCTGATGGCCGCGAAGGTGATCAAGACGAGGGCCACGGCTAGCAGAACGGCGGCGACAGGTCCGTCGCCGTAGGCGAGGCCTCCGGACTTGATCGGCTTACTCAGCCAATCCGCGACAGAGGCACCAAGCGGCCGGGTGATGAGGTATGCCCACCAGAATGTGACGACGCTGTTGAGGCGAAAGCGCCACCAGCCCAACGCCGGAACGGCCATGACGACGGCGAACAGCACAATCGATCCGACGAATCCGAAGTGCAGTTGGCTGGCCGTGAGGTCGCCGGCGGCGGTTCCGAGGGCAAACGTAAACGACACTGTCAGCCAATAGAACACCTCGCGGCGTCGTGTGGTGATGCTGTGTATAGACAGTGTGTGCTCAACGCGATACCACGCCCACAAGGTGGCCGCGACCGCGAGGGCGCAGACCAGGGTGGACGTCCCGAAGGAGACGCCGAGCTGGTGGTGGAGGGTGTCGGCGGCCATGGTGCCGAACACGGCGATCATCATCACTGCCGCCCAGTAGGTGAAGGCGTTGTACCGTCGTGTCCGAAACTGAACCCACAGGGTGAATGCGAAACCTGCTGCGCCAAGGCCGAGGCCGACGAAGCCCATCGTGCTGAGCAGGTAGTCGGATGCTGCTTCACCCATCGCGGTCGTCAGCAGCTTGATGACCCAGAACGTCGCCGTTATCTCGGGCACCTTCGCCGCGACAGGCTCGTGTCGTCTGCGAACTTCGTTATCGACCGTCATGCTTTCCTCTCGCTCGCCGGATGGGGCGATTCAGGTTTGGCGCTGGAGCGCCTCGGGCGGTCCAACCAGGCAGGGGTCCACACCACCGTTCGGCCACGGCAGGTACTTTCAGAATTCCGTTGCACCAAACCGATGCCATCACCGGTGACACGACTTCCGGCCCCCCGTGAGCCAGAACCTCATCTGCCTGCCACCGTGAAATCCGACTGGTTCGCACCAGTTCGCGACTGTTCAAGAGCTGCGTTGCAGGAATTGGCTCTTCGAAAGGAGTACAGAGCCGGTTCCGATTAGCAAGCGTTGCCACCCACGCTGGCAGGTATGTGACGCTCCGGCTGGCGGGGCCTGCAGATGCGGGACAGCCGTGACGACGTTTCGACGCCGAGACGGCAAACTGTTGTCATGGCCAGCAAAGCCCGCGGCGGGGAGGTGACGCCTACATCGCCGGTCCGGTTAGACATTAAAAGAATTCGTCAAGACGAATCAGACCTGCTCGCGTCAACCACCTCCGGAGCCAGCAGTCCGGACCGCCAATCCGTGCGCGACGTGCTCCTCGTAGCGCTGACGGTCGCTTCCGGAGCGGTCGACGCCATCAGTTATTTCGGCCTGGGAAAGATCTTCTCCGCGTTCATGACCGGAAACATTGTGTTCCTGGGATTCGGGATAGCGGAGACTGAGGGCCCCGATGTAATACCCGTGCTTGTCGCGCTGTCCATGTACGCCCTGGGCGCCTACCTCGGCCTGCGGTTTACATCGCGGCGTACCCAAGAACCCGGATTGTGGCCGCCCGCAATGACGGTCTTGTTAGGTCTCGTGGCGGTCGCCGAGGCCTTCTTCCTTATCGGGTGGTTGGCAACGACCGACCACCCCTCGGCCCAAATTGCCTACGTGTTCATCGCCCTGTTGTCGCTCGCAATGGGTATCCAGACCGCGGCGGTTCGATCGCTCGGCGTGCAGGGGATATTCACGACAGCGGGGACCTTTACCCTCGTCGCATTTGTGGGCACCTTCACAGGATCCCGGTCACGGGCCGAGATGCCCCGCCTAGCCGGCGTGCTCCTGGGGTTGATCGTAGGCGCCGTCGCGGGCGGATTGTTATTCCTGCACGCGCGCAGCTACGCCCCCGTGCTGCCGCTCGTGCTCACCATCCTGGTGCTCCTGATGGGACGGTCCATGCATAGTGCGCGGCGAATCGCGTGAACCAAAATTGAACTGTCCCGCCGGGTGCCTCACACCTGCGCCCGGGAGCTGGTCGCGGCGTCGAAATGATCGGCACAGCAACAGAAACGCCAGACCGGTCGGAGCCGGTGACAGCTGCAACGCGCCGTAGCTTGCGCGCGCTAGAGGCCCGTCGGATACGTCTCGTGCAGCTCGCCGGCGGTCCACTCACTGGTCAACTCGAGGGGCTCGAGGGCGCGCGTGTTGTCGATGTGGATCATCGCGTCAAATTGGTCGGCCGGCCGCACGTGGAAGTAGTGGCTCTGCCGTTCTGTCGCGGGTAGATAGATCACCCCGATCGCACGCCCAAGCCAGATATCATCCAGTGGCTCGACGGTTGGTCGGCCGTCGTCGCGCATCTTCACGTAGAACACGTCCTTGTCGGTTTCGTGGAACAGTTCCTCGACGCTGTTGGGCAGGCCGGGTCGGACGATCTTGCGCTCTGCGATCCCGCCCCATTCGCTGGCCGCTGTCACGGTTCCGGTGTAGGTGCTGAAACCCATCAGGCGCGTCTTGCCGGGGTAGAGATCGCGCGCCAATGCGCCCAACGTGGTTTGGCCGTCCGCGTAGACCTCGGTGGCACGGGCGTCGCCGACGTGAGAGTTGTGCGCCCACACCACGATTCGGGATTGCCTAGCATCCTCGTGATCCAGGTGCTCGAGCAAGGCGTCCAGGGTGTCGGCCATGTGCTGGTCGCGCAGGTTCCAGGAGTTGACTCGACCGCTGAACATCGCGCGGTAGTAGCCCTCGGCGTCGCGAACGAGGTGCGCGTTACGCTCGGCGTAGAACGCTTCGTCCTCGGCGAGCAGCCCGTTGCGGCGCGCGTAATCCACCGAGTTCTGCTGGAACTCCATCAATTGCTCGACGGCCTGCTGCTCGCACGACTGGCCCGCACCGAACGCCGCAGCGAATCCGTACGCCTGTCCGTCGTCGGCTGCGGACGCATGGTCGAAGCACGAATAGCGTTGACGGGCACGGGCCGCCGCCTCAGGGTCCACCTTCTGCAGGTAGGTGATCACAGCTTGCATCGACCGATGCATGCTATAGAGGTCCAGACCGTAAAAACCCGCCTGCCGCCGCGCCACCACCCGGCTATTGCGGTCACGCAACCAATCGGCGAAGTCGCGAACGACGGTGTTGCGCCACATCCAGGTCGGAAAACGCTCAAATCCCCGCAACGCCTCCTCGGCCGTCTCGTCCTGACCGATGCCGCGTACGAAGCGATTCACCCTGTACGCGTCGGGCCAATCCGCTTCCGCCGCGACTCCGAGGAACCCCTTGCGGTCGATCAACCATTTCGTGATCTCGGCGCGGGCCTTGTAGAACTCGTGCGTGCCGTGCGAACTCTCGCCGATAAGTACCACCCGGGCGTCGCCTATGAGCTCATCCAGCACCTGAAGCGGCGGAATGCCGTCGGGTGCGTCAACGGCGATGCGGCGAACCTGATCGGCCGGGCTTTCTACAACTGCCGTCGGCGGGGCGGGAGTCGTCGGGGTCTCGAGCAGCTCGCGCACCTCCTCGTCGCTGACTTGGCTGAATTCCCAGTAGGATTCGCCGACCGCGAGGAACGGGTGGGGCATCGACGCGCATACGACGTCGTCGACGAGTCCAGCGAACTCCCGCCACGTGGACTCCGGAGCCGCCGGTACCGCGATAACGATCTGCGCGGGCTCCCTTTCACGAAGCGCCTGCACCGCGGCCAGCATGCTCGCTCCGGTGGCCAGTCCGTCGTCGACAAGAATCACCGTCTTGCCGGTCACGTCCGCCGGTGGCCGGCCACCGCGGTAGGACGCCTCGCGTCGAACCAACTCCCGCCCCTCGCGCTCGGCGACTACGCGTAGTTGGTCCGGCGTGATGCTCAAGCCCCGCAGCACGTCGTCGTTGACCACGACGCGACCGCCGAGCGCCATCGCTCCCACCGCGAGTTCCTCACGTCCGGGGGCTCCCAGCTTGCGGACGACGAAAGCGTCCAGCGGGACGCCGAGCGCCGCGGCCACCTCCCAAGCGACCGGGATGCCGCCCCGAGGCAACCCCAGCACCACGACGTCGGACCTGCCGCGGTATGCGTGCAACAGCCGGGCGAGCACGCGGCCGGCCTCGCGGCGATCGCGGAACACCCGGCGCCGTGGAGGCGTCGTTGTTTGAGTCATCGTTTCCGAATCAACCTTCCGACCCCTTACTCACCAGTCCTCTTGCGACGGCCGACACTGGTTGCCGACAGTCCTTGGATAGCTGAGCCAGCACCGAGAACGCCGTGACGGGGTCAATGGCGAGACGCTCCATCAGGATTCCTTTAGCCTGTCCGATTAGCTCGCGGTTGCTGACGGCCTTGCGGTATCGCTTCTCGCGGCGACAAACCTCTAGGACGGCTTCAGCGTCGCTGGCGAACGCCAGACCAATCAATTCACCTTCGGCCCCGAACGCATAAGGCTGAACTGCATACAGGTTCAGCGCCGTCTTGGAGCGATGGCGGCTGAACAGCGGCACGGACAAAATTGAGCGGATGGGTGTGATGGCTGCGGCCTCGTCACTGAAGTTCGGCCACCGCTTCTCACCGTCGAGGTCGTCGACACGACGCGCCTGGTGTTCGCACGCCGCGTCCAAACCGGGACCCTCCCAGTAGCGCTGCTGCAGCTTGTTGAGGTACCGGGGGTAGCCGTCGGTCGAGGCGAGAGTACGAACGACGGTTCCCTGTCCGACGAGCATGATGCTGGCGTAGTCCACCGCTGGCAGCTTCAGTGCAGCTGCAGTCGTTAGCGCCCATATCGCGCCCGGATACACGTCGACTCCCGCGCGCACGTTTTGGATTAAGTGTGCGATCGCGACATGAATGCCGGTTTCGCCGTGCACCAGTTGATCCGCTACCTCGACTGATTGCTGCATGCCGACCCCTCACCCCTGACTCCCCGACCAAGAGTCTGGCAATCTGAAGCCGTTGTCGCGAGCACCCCGAGGGTCAGAAATCGCAAACCTCATTCGTCCTGACAGCACGACCGTCCTCGACGCCGCAGTCACTCGTTCAGCGCGCCACAATCCGACTTACGCACATTGCCCTCACGCCGTGCGGCAGCCGGCTGGTAGTCGTTCGATCCCGTCGTATTCGTCTCGGTGGCCGATCGTTCTGCCGCTAGCGACCCGGGGGATTGGCGCTGTGATGCTCAGCCGGCATTTCCCGGGCGGCAGTGCGTGGCCACCCTCTACCCACGACCGGTCGTGATTACACTCCGAGGGATTTTGAAGCGACTATAGTCAGCGGTTGCCATGCCCATAGAGGACATCTTTGACGCGTCGCCGCGTATTCAGACGACCGATGTCGATGAGGCGACCGAGGTCCTGTCGCGCGTGTATCTGCCGGTGAAACTCCGGCCCGCCGGATCCAATTCGCTGGATATGGACTTAAAGGCTGAAGAATTTCCGATGTTGACAGCGGGCTACCTTCATTTCGGCACGGATGTCTGCATCCGCGGAGATGACGTACCTGCCTACTACGTCGAGGCACCATTGTCGGGCACCGCATTGAATTCGTGGCGAGACGGCCGGTTGGAAAAGACCACGGCCGGTTCGGCCGCGGTGTTCACGCCGGGTATGCCGGTCGATCTCAATTGGTCTGGCGATTGCCGCGAGATCTGCATCAAGATCACCGAAGAACAGATGCAGCGCCAGCTGGAAACGATGTTGAACCGGCCGGTGCGGAAACGAATCACCTTTGCCCGCAGCTTGAGCTTAAGTGCCCGAGCAGCCAGCGACTGGTTTGGGTTGGTCCGCCTGCTGGCGCGCGAGGCTGGGCAAGACGACGGGATCCTGGCTCATCGACTGGCCATCGACAATCTGCAGCACCTGTTGCTCCAGGGCCTGCTGCTCATACAGCCGCACAACTATGCCGAGGCGCTCGCCGAGGAGGAAGCTTGCGCAGGCACAGCGGTGGTCAGACGTGCGATCGATTTGATGCACGCACATCCCGAAACACCCTGGGCCACCGCCCACCTCGCCCGCGCCACCGGGGTGAGCGCCAGGGCGTTACAGAAGGCTTTTCAGCGGTCCGGTCAGCCACCGCCGATGACGTATCTGCGTCGGCTAAGGCTGCACAAGGCGCACGCCGAACTAGCAGCCCATGGCCCGAACGAGCTCACGGTCACCGCCGTCGCAAGTCACTGGGGATTCCTGCATTTGAGTCGTTTCGCCGAGCAATATCGCCAAGTATTCGGCGAAAGCCCATCGGAAACGCTTAAAAACGAGCTCACCGGGAGCGCGGAAGCGCCTCAGTGACAGAGGGATGAATTCCGAAACACCCGGTCCGCTTCGATGCATCCAACTTGCGTGCGACCCGCCGGTCCGGAGTGCCGGTATCCAGGCTCGTAGCCGAGGACTACAGCTGCTCATCGGAGGTACCCACGAAGGTTGCGACTCGACCTGCTGATCGTTTTGGTCATGCGGGATCGGATTGGCCGCGGTTGCAGTGGCGCCGATGGTCGGGAGCCGTCGCAAAATGGATGGGTTTTGGCCGCTCCGCGGATATCGCAGGGCTTGGCAAACCGATTCACTGCTGAAGTGAATCGGTTTGCTGAAGGACACGTGACAAACGGCGATGATCCGCAGAAGCCCTGGAACATCCGTATCGAATGGGAGCGGTCGTCGGCTAACACCACCGTCGTACACGTTTGCGGAGACTTGCGCGGCGATGCTGCCGACAGTCTCCGGAGGACTCTGGCCGGCCAGCTAACGGGCACGCCCGAGTTGCTCGTGATAAACCTGTCCAACACCGTCGAGATAGATTCGGATGGCATCGACGCGTTGCATTCAGTTGCCGAGCTAGCGGACGAAGACGATATCCGATTCTGCTTGGTGGTCCCGCCGAAGGGCGCAGTCCGAACTTGCCCGAAGCTTGTTGAGTTGACGAAGACGTTCCAAACCTTCTCGTCGATCACCGAAGCGCTGCAACACCCCCGTGACCGCGCACCGTGTCCGGGTGGTTCTGACCAAATCTGGTAGCTAGCGGTTCGACTCAGGAGGCGGCTCCCGCCCTCGCAGCTTCAGCAGCTACTCCGAACCGGGGCCGCGTCGCCGGTTCGGGCGGCCGCGCGCACTTTAGCGAGGCTAATCACAGTGTCATCGCATGCGCAGGCGGGCAGTCACCCCGACGCAGAATCAGGAATTGATCCGCCAGCCACACCAAAGCCGGACCGTTCGGATCCACTCCCGGGAGCAGATCTAGCATCGTGTAGGCATCACCTACGCACTGCGCCAGAAAATCCCGTTCTTTCTTCTCCAGCCCAGCCTGTGTCGTCATGGTGAGATTCCTTCCCAAGACCGTTGTGGAGCGGCGATCCCGCCCCTTCGGTACCTTGCCGCACGATCCGGCCGCAGTCGTCGGCCCGCAGGCACGACTAAGCAGCGTCCGAATCGTCCTTGGGAGACAGATGAAGTGCCTTCGCACCGCGATCCGTTCAAGCGAAAACCGTCGTCTAACGAACATGCGTCGGGACGGTCTTGTTGACGCTACTCATCGAACCGCTGACGTTGCCGGACGCCGTAGGCGGCCGCTTTGACACCGTCGTCGTCCTCGAGTCCGGATCCCAGTGCCCCGCCGACAGTAGCGATGGAGGCAACCAACCACGCAAGCGACAGATAGTCGGCAACAGATACCGGATGACCGAGTGTTTGAGCGAACACTTTTGGCATCAGCGTGATGCCGGCCGCAAACAGCATTGACAGGAACAGCGCCACGTGAAGCACAGTGACGCCGATGGTCAACGTGACCAAGGTGGCCGTGTTGTAGAGCGTTGACCGGACGCGTTCGGCGGAGGACTTTGGACGCTCCCAGAGTTCGTGATCAAGGATCAGCCAGGCGACCATTGCTCCGATGGACAGGATGGTGGTCGCGCACATTCGCCAAGGTCCCATCGTGTCGGCGAACAGCCAAATTGTGTCGGTTGCGAGCCCCAGCGCTCCGGATCCGAGCGCAACCACGAGCACCTTCGAGAGTCCAACCACCAACCGCCACGGCCGATTCGCACGCACCATTCCGGCCAGCAGACGAAGCCGCCGAAAGCCCCGTGGGGCGAAGAAGCGGACTCCTTCGCTGCCCTCTGCCGAGGGTAACCGGGCGGCACTTCGTGGTCGAAGTTCAGGTTGTTTCGTCACCACAGCCATGACCAGTACGACCAGGCCAAGCACGCGGCGCGCGACAAACGCGGCGCCGACGCCGGCAACGGAGATGAGTCCGAAACGGTGCTCCACGCTGACTTCGGCGATAACTGGCAAGGTGTTGTCTCGACGGGGCAAGTCAGTCATATAGATGACGACGTCGGCGTCCTCCTTCGACGGCTCGACGGATTCAATGACCTCGGAAAGGGACGCTTGTTCATCACGTAGATAGGGCTCGATCCGAACGGAGGTTTCCCACCGCACCGGTGAACTCGGCCGGTCGGCGAGTTCGTCCGGCAGCGAATCGGCTATGTAGTGGGCCAGTCGTTCCGGCACACCGGGATCGGCGATGAGCAATACCGTGCATGTGCGACCCGGTCCGCTCAATGCCGACTCCTGACAGTGGCATGCGATACCACCGGCCCGACATACCCTTTGGGTCGCCACTCAAACGGACGATGGAGACACATGTCTGCACAGGCTGATGCGGTGGACGCCGCTGTTCCGCGATCAACAAGTCGCGTTGCGGATCGGCGAATCGGCGATGTCGTTTCGGGTGCTATCTCCATGTCCGCAGTGGGATGATGGTTGTGTACCGCCGGTAACGGCAGTGCGGGGTGTGTAGTGACGGCGAATTCGAGTAGTGCAATGAGTCGG
The DNA here is from genome assembly GCF_032159565.1 of Mycobacterium sp. GTDB lineage: Bacteria > Actinomycetota > Actinomycetes > Mycobacteriales > Mycobacteriaceae > Mycobacterium. The sequence goes on along the minus strand of NZ_JAVHWR010000006.1, from coordinate 324 downwards.
CGGCGTGGGATGTCCCATCCGGTGGCCCGTGGTAACGCGCGCCCGCCGCCAGGTCATATCGGTCCGTGTCCGGACATGCCGGAGACTTCGTCGTGGTGTGGCGGTTTGGCTGCTGTCGGGGTCGGTTTTCGGGGTGGGGGTTGGTGTGAGCGGCGTTTCGGCTGGTGTGGGTGACGGGGTGGTGGCGGCGGAAGCGTTGTCGTCGAATTTGGCTGCGTTGTCGCGGATTGAGTGGGATGACCGCGACGCGACGGAGATTTTGCGGGTGGCTGCCGAGGCGGTGGGCACGGTGTCGCCGTGTCGGGTGGAGGCGTGTTTCTGCGC
>NZ_JAVHWR010000177.1:0-53808 GCF_032159565.1 Mycobacterium sp. | reverse complement strand
ACGACTCCAGACAGAGTTCGGGCCCTATGTGTCGTTTCTGATCCTGCCGCTGTTCGCCTTGGCCAATGCCGGGGTGCGGCTGACCGGAGAGACGATGTCGGCCGCGATGCGGTCGCCGCTGACGTGGGGGATCGTCGGGGGCCTTGTCCTCGGCAAGTTCATCGGCATCACCAGTGCGACCTGGCTCGTTGCGCGGCTCCGCTGGGGTGCGCTGGCCCCGGGCCTGACCCTGCGGCGGATCGCAGGAGGAGCTGCACTGTCCGGGATCGGTTTCACCATTTCGCTTTTCATCATCGACATCGCGATCTCTGATCCGCTACGCCAGGACGAGGCCCGGGTCGGCGTGCTGCTCGCCTCGCTGCTGGCGTTCCTGCTCGGCTGGGCCATCTTCGCGATCACCGACTGGCTCAGCCCGCCCGAGCCTGTCGGGCTGAAGTTGGTTCGCCCCGTCGATCCCGAGCGTGACCACATCCGCGGCGACCCCGACGCTCCGCTGACCCTGGTCGAGTATGGCGATTTCGAGTGCCCGTTCTGCAGTCGTGCCACCGGGTCGATCGATCAGGTTCGCGAGCACTTCGGCGACGAACTGCGCTATGTGTGGCGGCATCTGCCGTTGGAGCGGGTCCATCCACGCGCGTTGGATGCGGCACGGGCCAGCGAGGCGGCGGCGCTGCAGGGCAAGTTCTGGGAGATGGCCGGAATGCTGTTCGAGCATCAAGACAACCTCGACTGGTCCGACATGTACCGCTACGCCGCCAGTGTCGGCTGCGACATCGAACAATTCGACAAGGACGTCCGCGTGCACGCATCGAAGCTGCTGCACCGCGTGCAGGACGACGCGCAGGACGCCGAGGTGATGGACCTGAACTCGACGCCGACGTTCTTCGTCAACGGCAGGCGGCACAAGGGGCCGTGGGACGCCGCAAGCTTGATCCGCGCCTTGGAGGCGGGCCGAGATGCGTGACGTACTGGCCGAATTGCTCGATATCTGGGAAGCGGGTGGCACCTGCGGAATCGGCACCGTCGTGCGCACCTTCAAGTCGGCGCCTCGACCGCCGGGCGCCTCGATGGTGGTGGCGCCGGACGGTGCCGTCAGTGGTTCGGTGTCGGGAGGCTGCGTGGAGGGCGCTGTCTACGAGCTGGCCAACGATGTTGTGCGCGAGGGCGTTCCGCGTCTCGAGCGCTACGGAGTTTCCGATGACGACGCCTTCGCCGTCGGGCTGACCTGCGGCGGCGTCATCGACGTCTTCGTCGAGCCGGTTTCGCGCAGCACTTTCCCTGAGCTCAAGGCGGTGGCCGAGGACATCGCACGACACCGTCCGGTCGCGGTGGCCACCGTCATCGCGCATCCCGACGCGGACTGGGTGGGACGCAGGCTTGTCGTCGGATCGGACTGGACCCGAGGCACTTTGGGCTCGTCACGCGCCGATGCCGCGATCGCCGATGACGCCGCGGGCCTGCTGGCGGTGGGCCTGAGCGAAGTACTGACATACGGGCCGGACGGTCAGCGGCGCGGGGCGGGCATGGAGGTGTTCGTGGCTGCCTACGCGCCGCGGCCACGGATGCTGATCTTCGGTGCTATCGACTTCGCGGCCGCGTTGGCACGACAGGGCTCGCTGCTCGGCTATCGGGTCACCGTCTGCGACGCCCGCCCGGTGTTCGCGACGCGGGCGCGGTTCCCGACCGCCGACGAGGTCGTCGTCGAATGGCCCAACCGTTACCTCGCCGCACAGCACGGGGCCGGCGCCGTCGATGGCCGCAGCGTCATCTGCGTGCTCACCCACGATCCCAAGTTCGACGTTCCGCTGCTGGAGGTCGCGCTGCGACTGCCGGAGGTCGGCTACCTGGGTGCGATGGGTTCACGACAAACACATGAGGACCGGATGCGCAGGCTGCGTGAGGCGGGTGTGACGGAGTCCGAGTTGTCCCGGCTGGCGAGCCCGATCGGTCTCGATCTCGGTGCGCGCACCCCTGAGGAGACGGCGGTGTCGATCGCCGCGGAGATCATCGCCCGGCGCTGGGGCGGCGGAGGCCGCCCGCTGACCGAGGTCGACGGCCGGATCCACCACGAAGGCGGCCGGTGGCCTGACTAGTCTTCGGCCGCCGCGATCTGCCGGGCCGCGCGACGCCGCTTGTACCACTCGATGAACATCGGGGCCACGGACGCGAGCGCGATCAGAATGACGATCGGCTCCAGCAGCTTCTGCACCGTTTCGAACTGGCCCAGCCAATATCCCAGTAGCACCAGTCCGACGCCCCACACGACGGCGCCGAGAACGTTGTAGGCCGTGAACACCCAGTAGCGCATTGCAGCGGCGCCCGCGGTGATCGGCGCCAGGGTGCGCACGATCGGCACGAATCGGGCGATGACGATCGCGAACGGGCCACGCTGCTCGAAGAACACGTGTGCCTCGTCCAGGTACCGCTGCTTGAGGAAGCGCGCGTTGGGCTTGAACATCGAGGTACCGATGAACCGGCCGATCCAATAGCCGACCTGACCGCCCGCGACGGCCGCGATCGGAACGAAGACCAGCAGCTGCCACAGCTCGAAGTTGGCGTTGACGGCTTCACCCTGTGCGGCGGAACCGGCAGCGAACATGCCCGCGACGAACAGCAGCGAATCGCCTGGCAACACGGGAAACAGCAGCCCGGATTCGACGAATACCACCACCAGCAGGCCGACCAGTGCCCAGACACCGAAATACCCGAGGAGCTTGATCGGGTCCATGAAGTCCGGCATCAACATCACCGTGGTGCTGGTCATGGCTCACAAGATACCGGCGCACCCTGCGCCGACGGCCAACGTGCAGGTCAGCGGATCACGACAGGGGAGAGACGCCCTTGAAGTGCAAGGTGCCGCCCCAAGCGCTCACGTAGCCGACGTTGCAGCCGCCCTCGACGCCCTCGGCCTGCACTCCGACGGTGTGGCTGCGATAGCTGGGGAGGTCGAACGGACGGGTGCTCTGCCCCGGTCCCACCTGATCGGCTCCCACCTCCTGACCGTCGACGATGATGTGCGCAATCATGTCCGAGCAGTGATTGCCGTTGGCGCTGAACGAGACGCTCGGAGCCATCACCGCCCCGACGGTCGCACTCGGAACGGTTGTGCACAGCTGCGTCTGCGGCTGCGGACAGTTCGGCACCTCGATGTAGTTGTCCTGCGTGAACGGCTTCGCCGACGCGGGAGAGGCGAGCGCCAGCCCCGCGCATGCGATGGCCGCCGTGATCACGCCGGTCCTGGCGATGTGTATCCGTGTCATGGTCGTTGGTCCTTTCTCAACTGCTCAGTTCTTGTAGGGGATTTCCTCGATCTGAAGATGGCCTTCCCACCCCATCAGGGACCCGGTGTTGCAGCCTCCATCGATGCCCGTCGCGTGCAGCACGACCGATGCGCCCATACCGGTGTTCTCGATCTGGTAGGTGGCTGTCGACTGGCCGGGCCCGAGCCTGTCGCGCCCGAGGACCCTCATCGGGCTTCCATTCGGAACGGCCGTGACCTGCATGAAGATGTCGGAGCACATGTCGTCCGACGATGTGAACGTGATACTCCACCCGGCGTTTTCCCGGCCCTGCACGAGAGCCCGTGTCAAAACGCCGCCATCGCAACTCTGCAGCGGGTCGCCGTTCGCCGCGCATGGCATGTAGACGTACTCGGCGGCGGCGGAGCCCGCCAGACCGACCGCAGCGAACGTGGTTGCCGCGATCACGGCTGCACAGCGCAAGGCCGTACGTGTTCCAATATGCGACATCCCCATGGCGGTCCTCTTTCAGCGGTCGCGGCGTTGCTCCCGGCGGTTTCCACACTAGGGAGTGCGAGGACAATTTGAATCGGGTGTTTCCCTACTCTTCTTGAGATACTGCGCAGACAGCCGCCCCAGCGAGAGGAACTCCCATGCCCATCGCCACGCCCGAGGCCTACGCCGAGATGCTGGCCCGTGCCAAGGAGCACTCATATGCCTTCCCGGCGATCAACTGCACCTCATCGGAGACGATCAACGCAGCGCTGAAGGGTTTCGCCGATGCGGGCAGCGACGGCATCATCCAGTTCTCGACCGGCGGCGCCGAGTTCGCCTCCGGGCTCGGAGTGAAGGACATGGTCACCGGCGCGGTGGCGCTCGCGGAGTTCGCCCACATCGTCGCCGAGAAGTACCCGATCACGGTCGCGTTGCACACCGACCACTGCCCGAAGGACAAGCTGGACACCTACGTCCGGCCCCTGCTGGCGATCTCCCAGAAGCGGGTGGCGGCCGGCGGCAACCCGCTCATTCAGTCGCACATGTGGGACGGTTCGGCGGTGCCGATCGACGAGAACCTGACGATCGCCAAGGAACTGCTGAAGGAGGCGGCCGCCGCCAAGATCGTGCTGGAGATCGAGATCGGCGTCGTCGGCGGCGAGGAGGACGGCGTCGAGGCCGAGATCAACGAGAAGCTCTACACCACGCCGGAGGACTTCGAGAAGACCATCGAAGCACTCGGCGCGGGCGAGCACGGCCACTATCTGCTGGCCGCGACATTCGGCAACGTGCACGGCGTCTACAAGCCGGGCAACGTCAAGCTGCGCCCCGACATCCTGGCGCAGGGGCAGAAGGTGGCCGCCGCCAAGCTCGGATTGCCTGACGATGCAAAGCCTTTCGACTTCGTCTTCCACGGCGGCTCCGGCTCGCTGAAGTCGGAGATCGAGGAGTCGCTGCGCTACGGCGTGGTCAAGATGAACGTCGACACCGACACCCAGTACGCGTTCACCCGCCCCGTCGCGGGCCACATGTTCGCCAATTACGACGGCGTGCTGAAGATCGACGGCGAAGTCGGCGACAAGAAGGTCTACGACCCGCGCAGCTATATGAAGAAGGGCGAGGCCTCCATGTCGGGGCGGATCGTCGAGGCGTGCAACGATCTGCACAGCGCGGGCCGGAGTATCAGCGCGGGCTAGTAGTCGATACTCGTTTCGGTCTTGGCACCGTTGTCGCAGGTAACGGTCACGGGCCAGGCCCGCAACAGTGGGACCGCGGGTATGAGCTTCACGTCGGCGGTGGAGTTCGCGTTGAGGGTGAAGTCGCGGTCATAGAACTCCGAGTCGTAGTGGCATTTCGACGTCTTTCCACTGTGGTCTGTCACGTGAATGATGATCCCGCTTATGACGGGCTCGCCCACCACATCGGGCCCCGCAACGGTTGCCGCCGTGGTGCATGTCAGCGGGCCTCCGGTTGCCCACGTCAGCGGGGTACCTGCGACGCTGCCGGTGGCCCTGCCGTCCTCGCCCACGTCACCGCCGTAATGACGTTCGTCGTTGGCGCCGTGGATGAATGTCAGCTCGACGTGACCGTTCGGCGCGATGCCGCCCTGAAGGGCGCCCGGGGTGCCCTCCCCGCCGGGAGGTCCGATGGTGGTCGGTCCGTCGACGTTGGCCCCGTTGGCGGCGAACGACATCGACGAGCCGTCGCTGATGTTGATGTTCACCACTGCGGGAAAGGTGCAGCCGCTGGGAGGGGCTGCGTACGCGGCGGGAACCGGGACGGCCACCAGCCCCGCGACTAACGCTGCTGCGGCGATGAGCGGCGGCCTCTTGGCCGGTATGGATCGGGACATGTGAACGAGCCCTTCGTTTGCGCACCGAGAACATCTCGTTAGGCAAACGCTAGCCAGCCGGATACCGCTGAAAAATAGGGTGTTTCCCTACATTTACCGGTCCCATTAGCTATTGGGAGCCTGGCAGATCTTCCATTGGTCGTCGCGGAACTGCAGGTCGAAACTGCGGGTGGACCGAGTCTGCGGCGCATACGCCATGAACGTCGTCACGTTGGCCTCGGCGTGGTCGCCGTTCACCACGACCTGGTCGATGCTGGCCACCACCGGATACTGCTTGGCCGCGGCCACCCGGGCGTGAGTGTCGGCCCACGCCCGGTCGTCATAGTTGACGTAGCTGTCGCGGGTGGCGCCGCAGGTGATGCTGCGCAAGGTGGCCAGGTCGCCGTTCTGCACGGCGACGTCGAAGTTCTGGATGGTGGTGCGGACCATGTCCTGCTGCGACTCCTTCGAATCGGAGTCGCGGGTCAGCAGCAGCGTGCCCAGTATCGCGACGGCGGCGAGCGCCGCGATCACCAGGATCAGCGCCACCACCCATCCCCAGCTGCGACGACGGCCCGGCGGACTCGGTGCGTCCCCGCGCCCCGGGATCATTTGTGGCGCAACCGATTTGCCGGACGAGATGGGCTGGGTAGGCGTCGAAAAGACTTCGGTGGCGGGGTCGGGAGGCCTTTCGATGAATTTCGTCGCCGACGAGTCCATCCCGGACGGCGCGGTGTACCGCCGTTCGGCGGGCTCCTCCGGCTGCGTATCGGGCTCCAGCGCACCGGTGTCCTCCACCGGCATCACTTCGGTGGGGTGCTCCTCGACGATCGGCGCCGCTTCGGCGCCGACTACCGGAGCCGCCTCAGTTGGGGCGCTGTCCTCGGTTGTCGATGCGTCATCGGCCGGTTCGCCGGTTGATTCGACGGCCGGCTGGTGTCCCTGGCCGGGCCCTGATGGGTTCGACATCCCTGCAGCGGTCCTCCCGTGACGCGAACTGGCTGTCGGCTCGGCCGACGGTCTCTGTATCGAGCTTAATTGCCCCACGGCACAATAGGCCTATGACGCGTATGGGTGATCTTCTGGGACCGGATCCGACTCTGCTGCCCGGCGATCCCGCCGCCGAGGCGGAACTCGATGCCGACGAGAAGCCCGCGATCGTGGCCGCCGCCCATCCCACCGCATCGGTGGCGTGGGCGGTGCTCGCCGAGCGTGCGCTGGCAGACGACAAGGCCATCACCGCCTACGCGTACGCCCGCACCGGCTACCACCGCGGCCTCGACCAGTTGCGCCGCAACGGGTGGAAGGGGTTCGGACCGGTTCCGTATTCGCATGCGCCGAATCGCGGCTTCCTCCGTTGCGTCGCCGCACTCGCGAAGGCCGCGGATGCCATCGGCGAGTCGGACGAATACTCCCGCTGCCTCGACCTGCTCGACGACTGCGATCCGAGCGCCCGCGCCGAACTCGGCGTCGGCTAGCTCTACCAGCTCGTTTCGCAGTGGCAGTCGCTCGCGGCGTCGGGCGGCTCGACCTGGACGGTCGCATGTTCCAGACCGCGGGCGGTGAGCACCGCCTTCGCCTCGTCGAGGACCTTCGCCGAGTCGGCTGTCGACGTCAGGTGTGCGGTCACCATGTCCTTGCCGGGAACCAGCGTCCACACGTGCAGGTCGTGCACCTCGGTCACGCCGTCGACCGCGCACAGTGCGATCCGCAGCTCCGCAACGTCGATGTGGCGCGGCGAGTTCTCCGAAAGGATGCGCAACGCCGCCCGCGCGAGCGCGATCGCTCGCGGCAGTACCCACAGCGCGACGAACACCGCGACCACGACGTCGGCGTAGGGCCACCGCGTGGTGACCGTGACGATTCCCGCGATCAGCACGCCGATGCTGCCGACGGTGTCGGCGACGACCTCCATGTAGGCGCCCTTGACCGCGAGGCTCTGCCCGGATTGTGAGCGCAACAGCAGCACCACGATCGCGTTGGCGATCAGGCCGGCGAGCGCGACGACGATCATCGGCACACCGGGGACGTCGGGCGCATCGCCGAGCCGCACGAACGCCTCGTAGAGGATGAAGACGGCGACGAACAACAGCAGCACCGCGTTGGCCACCGCGGTGAACACCTCGGCGCGATGCCAGCCGTAGGTTCGCTTGGCGGAAGCGCTGCCGTGCCGGGCCAACAGCACCGCGGTCAGGCCCATGAACATGGCCACCAGGTCGGTGAGCATGTGGCTGGCGTCGGCCAGCAGTGCGATCGAGTTGATCAGCAGCGCGGTCGTCAGCTCGATGACGAAGAAGACGGACAGGACGGCCGCCGCGATGATCATCCGGCTGACGCGGGTATCGCCACTTCCGTGGTTGTGGCCCGCACCCATATCTTCAATGTATGCGCAACGACGCATATGTCGCAAGGCGCTGCTTTACAGCCAGGCCGACCAGAACCGGGTGAGGTTGAAGCCGAGGCCGATCAGGCCGCTGTTGACCCCGGACAGGTCGAAGAACCAGCCCACCACCGCGAAGAAGTACCGACTGAGCGGCGTCGCGATGAACAGCACCAGGAAAATGAAGAACGCCCACTGCTTGGCGGGCTCCAGTGCCCGCCGCGTCTCGGGGCTCAGGTGCGGTTCGAGTGCGCCGTAGCCGTCGAGTCCGGGTACCGGTAGGAGGTTGAGCAGGGCTCCGGTGATCTGCAGGAAGCCCAGAAACGCCATGGCGGCCCAGAACACCACATGTTCGGGGTTGTAGAACAGCCGCGTAGCCACCAGCAGCAGCACCGCGAGCACCGCGTTCATGAACGGCCCGGCGAGGCTGACGATCGTCTTCTGCCTGTCGGTCATGAACGACGTCCGCACCCACACTGCGCCGCCGGGCAGGCCGATGCCGCCCAGCAGAGTGATCAACACCGGAAGTATCAGGGAGAGCATGGGATTGGCGTACTTGAACGGGTTGAGCGTCAGATAGCCGCGCACCGCGATGTCGTGGTCGCCGTACCGCCACGCCGTGAACGCATGGCCGAACTCGTGGAAGCACAACGACACGATCCAGCCGGCGATGACGAAGACGAATACGCCCACGTAGGCCAGCGGCGTACGCGAGGACTCGGCCAGCCAGGCCAGCACCGCTCCGGCCGCCGTGACCGCGACGACGATCAGGAACATCGGGCTTGGCCGCACCGATTGGTGAGCCGGACGGATGGTCACCTCACGAAACTACCGTGGCTCTATTGCTCCTCACGTCCGCGGCCAGTCGCATTCCGTCAATTCGGCCGACAGCTTCCACAGCCGGTTCGCGGTCTCCTGATCGCACGCCTTCTTCAACCGCCTGGTCACCCGCGGCTTGCCGAATTGCTTGAATACCGGCGCCAGATACGTCGCGGGCGGCAGGTCGCTCGTCGCGCCGATGATGCTCGAGCGCGCCGCGGACTTCGCGCTCTGTGGGAAGTTCCGCAGCAGGCTCAGACCCGCGGACCAGCGGAGGAACCCCGTGCTGTACCGCACGATGTTGGTGTCGGCGCCGCCTGGATCGACCACGATCGCCCGCACGCCCCTTCTGGCCAGTTCGTCGGTGAACAGCATCACCGCGAGCTTGGACTCACCGTATGCGGCCCACTTCGAATACGGGCGGGCATGCCAGTTCAGGTCGTCCAGGTGCATCCGGCTGAACATGTGGTTCATGCTCGTCACCGAGACGACCCGGTCTGAGATCCGGTCGCCGAGCAGGCAGGTCAACGCGAAGTGGCCTAGGTAGTTGGTGCCCATGTGCGTCTCGAACCCGTCCGCGGTGCGGGTCAGCGGCAGGCCGAGCACGCCTGCGTTGTTCACCAGCACGTCTACCGGCTCCACCGAGTCGGCGAACTTGCGCACGCTGGTCAGGTCGGCCAGATCGAGATGGGCCACCTCTACGTCGCCCGCCATGTCGGCCGCTGCCCGCTCGGACTTCGGTACGTCGCGCGCCGCGATCAGCACGCTGTGTCCCGCGGCGGCCAGCGCCGTCGCCGTTTCCTTGCCGACACCGCTGTTGCCGCCGGTAACGATCATTCGCACGGGCCTATCTCACCAGCAGCCAGCCCTGTGTGTGGCGAAAAAAGGTAGATCGGCGAACGATTCTGCCGCCGGGCACACCGTCGCGCACCGCTACGGCGCCCGTCGCGCCCAGCTGGGCGGCCCGCCCGGTCACCCAGCGCCGTCTGCCTGGGCGAATAACGCACGCCCGGAGGCCGGGCATGGACCCGGTCGGCTCGATCCGAACGCCGACGACGGCACCGTCGAAGAGCTGCGTGTCGTCGACGACCGCCTCGCCGCGCAGCGGTGCGTCGTCCTCGCCCCGCCATTCCGCTGCGCCGACGATGACGTGGCCGCTGTCGTCGCGGATCAACGGCACCCGCCTGGCGCTGCCGCGGCGTGCGCGCCGTGCCGCCCATGATCCGGTCGCGTGGCCGACCTCGACATCGAGCCGGTCGGTGCGCATCAGCCGGGTCAGTACCGCGGCCAGATCGGCATCGGAGCCCACCACGATGAGCCGACTGCAGTGCCCGGCAGCGGCGTCGATGTCGTCACGGCCGTCGGCCTGCCGGATGGGGAGACCGGCCAGCGGGGGCGGCAGTCGTCGGCCGCCGAACAGCAAAACCACGCAGCTGCGGCCGACATCATCAGCGATCAAGGCGGCTCCTCGCAGGTCGAAGGGACCAAGTCGGATACAGTGGCTCACCGGCTGGATCACAATAAGCGGGAGAAACGCCATGCCGGCAATCGTGCTCATCGGCGCTCAGTGGGGCGACGAGGGCAAGGGAAAGGCCACCGATCTACTCGGGGGCCGCGTGCAATGGGTCGTGCGGTACCAGGGCGGCAACAATGCAGGCCATACCGTCGTGCTGCCGACGGGCGAGAACTTCGCGCTCCACCTGATCCCGTCGGGCATCCTGACACCCGGTGTCACCAATGTGATCGGCAACGGCGTGGTGGTCGACCCGGGCGTGTTGCTCGACGAGCTGAAGGGTCTGACCGACCGCGGCGTCGACACCGAACGCCTGCTGATCTCCGCCGACGCGCACCTGCTGATGCCGTACCACGTCGCCATGGACAAAGTGGTCGAGCGATACGCGGGCAGCAAGAAGATCGGCACCACCGGCCGCGGAATCGGCCCGTGCTACCAGGACAAGATCGCGCGCATCGGGATTCGCGTCGCTGACGTGCTCGACGAGGCGCAGCTCGCTCAGAAGATCGAGGCGGCACTGGAATTCAAGAACCAGGTGCTGGTCAAGATCTACAACCGCAAGGCGCTGTCGCCCGACGAGGTGCTCGACCACCTGCTGACCAAGGCCGAGGGCTTCAAGCACCGCATCGCCGACACCCGCCTGTTGCTCAACGTCGCGCTCGACGAAGGCGAGACGGTTCTGCTCGAGGGCTCGCAGGGCACGCTGCTCGACGTCGACCACGGCACGTATCCGTTCGTCACGTCGTCGAATCCGACCGCAGGCGGCGCCGCCGTCGGCTCCGGCATCGGACCCACCCGCATCACCACCGTGTTGGGGATCCTGAAGGCGTACACCACCCGCGTCGGCTCCGGCCCGTTCCCGACCGAGTTGTTCGACGAGATGGGCGAATACCTGTCCAAGACCGGCGGCGAGTTCGGGGTGACGACGGGCAGGCGTCGTCGCTGCGGCTGGTTCGATTCGGTGATCGCGCGCTACGCCACCCGGGTCAACGGCATCACCGACTACTTCCTGACCAAGCTCGACGTGCTCTCGAGCCTGGAGACGGTCCCGGTTTGCGTCGGCTACACCGTCCGCGGCAAGCGCACCGACGAAATGCCGATGACGCAGAGCGACATCGGGTACGCCGAGCCGATCTACGAGGAGATGCCGGGCTGGTGGGAGGACATCTCCGAGGCCCGTGAATTCGACGACCTGCCCGCCAAGGCGCGAGACTACGTGCTTCGGCTGGAAGAGCTTGCCGGCGCCCACGTTTCGTGCATCGGTGTCGGACCCGGCCGCGAGCAGACCATCGTGCGCCGCGACATTCTGGCGGGCTCGTGACTTCCGCGCGCAGCGAAAAGGACAATGATCCCCGCGTCGTCGACCCTGACTACGACAGGCATGGCGGGTTCCCGAATTTCGAAGCGGCCCAACCCGGTCCAGGGTTCGGCCGGTTTCTCGCGGCGATGCGCAAGGCTCAGGATCTCGCGGTGTCCGCCGACCCCGACATCGACACCTGGAACGAAGCGGCCAACCTCGCGGAAAAGTTGGTGAAGCTGCTGGACCCGTTCGAGGCGCCGGAAGGTCTCGGGCCTGCCAACCGGGTGCCCGCGCTGCCGGGCTCGGGCAGCCTGCTGATGCCGCCGTATGCGGTGACGAAGTTCGAATCCGACGACGTCGAGTTGACCGTGCAGTTCAGCCGCTTTCACGTCGGTGGTAATTACGCGGTGCACGGCGGTGTTCTGCCGCTGATGTTCGACTCGATGTTCGGCATGGTGATCCACGCGTCCGGACGGCCGATCAGCCGCACCGGCTTCCTTCATGTGGACTACCGGAAGGTGACGCCGATCGACACCCCGTTGACGATGCGCGGTTGGGTCGATCGAACGGAGGGCCGCAAGGCGTTCGTGAACGCCGAATTGCGAGACCCGGACGGCAACCTGCTCGCCGAGGCCAACGGCTTGATGATCCGGCTGCTGCCGGGGCAGCCATGACCAGCCTGACGCCGCACCCGCTGACCACCCCTCGCGCGGCGGCGCTGGCAGGCGTGTTGTTCGGACTGCTGTTCGGGGCCGCGCTGATTCTGATCCGCACCGCGCTGCCCGAAGGCGCCGAGGAGGGCGCGCAGTGGCTGGATTCGGGCAGCCATCGAATGAGGATCGCAGCGATCCTGATGCCGTTCGCGGGCATTGCCTTTCTGTGGTTCATCGGCGTCGTGCGAGACGGCTTCGGGAGCGTCGAGGACAAGTTCTTCTCCACCGTGTTCATCGGTGCGGGGCTGACGTTCCTGACGATGATGTTCGTGTCGTCGGCCATCGGTGCGGGGTTGGCCGCCAGCAGCAGGGACGTCGTGGATGTGTCCGCGCACACCGAGGTGGCCACCTTCGGGCAGATGGTCCTGATCACGTTGACCAAGACCTACGCGCTGAGAATGGGCGCCGTGTTCATGATCTCGCTGGCCACGATGTGGCTCAAGACCGGCCTGATGCCACGCTGGTTGGTGATCGTGACTTATGTTCTGGCACTGGGGATTCTGCTCGCCAGCGATATCAGCATGTGGATGACATTGGCCTTCCCCATCTGGGTGCTCATCGTCAGCGTGCTGCTGCTCGGCCGCGCGGGCGTGATCGACCTGGACCGCGACGACTAGTCAGTCGACGATCGTCAGCGCCTGCGAAGGGCAGAGCTTGACCGCCTCGCGCGCCCTGTCTTGCTCGTCGTCGGGGATGTCGTCGACGAGCACCACCACGATGCCGTCGTCGTCCTGGTCGAACAGGTTGTCTGCGACCATCACGCAGTTCCCCGCCTGTATGCAGACGTCGCGATCGGCGTGCACCTTCACCAGCTCACCTCCAGTGACTTGAGCCCGTAGATGAAGTTCCAGGTTCGGAACTGCACGTCGGCGAAATCCTCGGCCAGCGCAAGGTTCGGGAATCGGCGCAGCAATGCGGGGAAGGCGATGCGCATCTCCATCCGGGCCAGCGGCGCGCCGAGGCAGTGGTGCACGCCGTGCCCGAACGCCAGATGGCCCGGCGCACCGCGACGAATGTCGAGGACCTCGGGTGAGTCGATGAAGCCGGCGTCCCGGTTGCCCGACGGTAGGGACGGGAATACCAGATTTCCCGCTGGAATCATCACGCCCGCGACCTCGACGTCGGTGGTGGTGACGCGGGGAATTGCGGTCTGCACGATCGAAAGCCAGCGCAACAGCTCCTCCAGGGCTGGACCGATGGCGTCGGGATCGTCGCGTATGACTGCCAGCTGTTCCGGGTGACGCAGCAGCGCCAGCGTGCCGAGGCCCAGCATGTTCGACGTGGTTTCGTGCCCGGCGAGCAGCAGCAGGCCTGCGACTCCGATGAGTTCGTCGTCGGTGAGCTCGTCGCCGTGTTCACGCACCAGCATGCCAAGGATGTCCTCGCCGGGTTGCCGCCGCGCACGGGCAACCAGCGTGGTCATGTATGCGCGGCCCTGCCGAGCCAACTCCTGCCGCTCGGGTATCGGAACCGAGAAGTCGAGCTGTCCGACGCTGCGCCGTTGGAAGTCCTCGCGGTCGTCATAGGGCACGCCGAGCAGTTCGCAGATCACCAGCGACGGGATCGGCAGCGCGAAGTTCTCCACCAAATCGGCTGGCGGGCCCCCACTTTCCATCGTGTCCAGTTGGGTTTCGACGATCTCGACGATGCGCGGCTCGAGACGTTTCATCCGCCTGATCGTGAACTCGGGTGTCAGCATGCGACGCAGCCGCGAATGCTCGGGCGGGTCGAGACCGAGGAGATTACCGGCGCGTGCGTTAGCGGCCTCCTCCTCGGACGGCTGCCGAACGCCCTGCACAGGGAAGCCGGGCGGACGCTCGTTGGAGAACCGTTCGTGATCGGCCAGCACGGCCTTGACGTCCTCGTGGCGAGTGACCAGGTAAACCTGCAGGCCGAAGGCGTTGGTGAATTCGCGAACGCCCTCGCTCTCACGGATCAGCCGAAGCTCCGCGGTAGGACTGAACGAATCGCGGCGCATGTGCAGCGGCGGTTTTTCAGGCGCTTCGGTCATGGTTCGACGCTACTCGCGGAAAACGAACTGCCCGATGATCGCATTGACCCGAGACGGGTTCTCCAGCCGCGCAAGGCGATTTTCGCGAAGAGCGAACGCTGGTCGGGGGGCGGGCACCACGCTGCCGATCAGCAATAATTCAGATACTTAATTATTAAGCAAACGAATCAGTCGCGCTATGCTGAGCGGGTGGCGAAGACCGATCGAGCGGCGCTGGAGTCGCAGATCGCGGCCGATGTGCGGGCGATGACAGCCGAGTCCGACGAGATCGGCAGGCACTTCGCCAGTCGACATGATCTGACCGCCAACGACTTTCGCGCCCTGCTGCATGTCATGGTGGGCGAGACGTCGGGTTCGCCGCTCACTGCGGGCGAACTCAGGACCCGGATGGGTATGTCGGGTGCTGCCATCACCTACCTCGTCGAGCGGATGATCGCCTCCGGGCACTTTCGGCGCGAGTCCGATCCGTCCGATCGCCGCAAGGTCATCCTTCGGGTCGCCGACGACGGAGTGGCCGTCGCGCGAGGCTTTTTCACGCCGCTGGCGAAGCACAACCGGCGCGCGATGGCCGGGTTACCCGATGACGATCTCGCCGCCGCGCACCGGACCTTCGCCGCGATCATCGACGCGATGCGGGCATTTCAGTCCAAACTCGACCAGTCGTGATCACCTCGACGAGCCGTCTGGCGGCCACCGTCGCGCCGTCGGTGCGAATCCTGCCCGCCAGGGCGGCCGCACGCGCCCTGGTGTCGGGGCTCGTCGCGGTGTCAAGAGCAGCCGAGAGCGACTCGAGCGTCGGCGTCGGTCCGTCGTGTGCGGTGCCAACGCCCAGGTCGGCCAACCGGGCCGCCCAGTACGGCTGGTCCGCGATCTGAGGCACCACCACCTGAGGTACGCCTGCGACGGCGGCCGTCGTCGTCGTGCCCGCGCCTCCGTGATGCACGACGACGGCGACGCGCTTGAACAGTGCCTGGTGGTTCACCTCGCCGACGGCGAAGCAATCATCCCCGTCGTCGATCACACCGAGCCCGGCCCAGCCGCGAGAGACGAGCACCCGGTGACCGCTCGCGCGGATCGCTCCGATGGCCACCCGTGCGACATCCTCGGGGGCGCGCACGCTGCTGAAACCCACATACACCGGCGGTGCACCCGCGTCCAGGAAAGCCGACAAGTCGGCAGGCAATGGCCGCTCGTCGGGCATGATCCAGGCGCCGGTCGCTACGACGTCGAAATCCGGTGAACCAGGCCACGGGGCGAGGATCGGGTCGGCCGCCAGCCACGGGTGTCCGGTGAAAACGTGGTCGCGCACGTTGTCGACTGGCGGCAATCCAAGCGCCGCCCGATGGGTGTTGAGCGGAACGCCGTAGAGCGCCTGCACCCGCTCGGCGTCCACCTGCCACAGCACCCGGTTGTCCGCCCCCGGTGGGAACGGCTTGCCCGGCCGTGACAGCGGCGCGTGGTGCGGCGAGGGGATGGGCCACGGATGCAGCGCCACGAGCACGTACGGGATGCCGCGAACCTCGGCGATCGTGCGCAGGCCCGCCGGCATCAACCCGGACGCAACCACCGCGTCGCAGCCCTCGGCCGCCGGTGCGACGGTGGCGAACTGCATCGCCACCAGGTTCGCCGCCGTCCGCGGCGCATCCGCAGGTGTCAGCGGCTTCTTGCCGTGCAGCATGTCGCGCAGCGATTCCCCTAGCGGAATCAGCGGCACTCCGGCCCGTGCCGCGAGTTCTGCGAAGTCCGGTGGTGCACACACCCGCGCCTCGACATCGAGCTTGCGCAACGCGACCGCGAGTCCCATCAGCGGTTCGACGTCCCCGCGTGAACCCCATGACGACAACAGCACACGCATCGAGCTACCCCTTCTCGTATCGCCAGTTCTGGCTCAGGGGGGCGATTCTGGGGCATGACGGGGGTCTTGCCGCAAGACCCCCTGTGCGATATATGTTGAAGTGGGAAGAGATACGGCTCCCGGCCCAACCTCCATCGCTCCTCTCGTGCGCTAGGCCCGGTTGAGCGTCGCTTGTTCGAGATCCAGTCCGTGAAGCACCGACCGCAGCACCTCGTCGTCGATATGTCCGCTGTCGCGCTCGGCGATGAACGCGGCGCGTTCGGCGGCCAGCATCTCCAACCGCAGCCGCCGGAACGCCGACGTCGGACTTTCGCCGATGTCCTCCTCGTTGCGGCCGAGCCGCTCCCACGCCGAATTGCGTCGCCGAGTGTTCCACGCGCGCAACACTTCCGCGGCCCGCTCGGCCTCCGTGGTGTCGGACTCGGCCAGCAGCTCGTCGAGCCGGTCGGCCGCCGCGTTCGCGGCCTTCTCCTGTGCGGCTGCCGCGGCGATCGCGTCGGTGCGCGCCTCGTTGCCCTGCACGCCGAGCCGTCGGATCAGCCACGGCAGTGTCAGACCGTGCAGCAGCAGCGTGCCGATGACGACGACGAAGGTGAGGAACACGATGTGCTCGCGCCCGGGAAACGGCGCACCCGACAGCGTCGTCAGCGGCAGCGCGAACGCCGCCGCCAACGACACCACGCCGCGCATGCCCGCCCACGCGACGATGAAGACCTGCGAGCCCGTCGGCGCGACTTCGTGCGCCCTGATGCGCGCTGACAGCATCCTGGGCAGGAACGCGAACGCGAACACCCAGACGATCCGCACCACGATGACGGTCGCCAGCACCGCAAGCGAGTAGGACGCCATCGTCGAGAACGGCATGCCTCGGATCTCGTCGATGACGGTCGGCAGCTGCAGGCCGATCATCAGAAACGCGAATGACTCCAGCACCAGCTGGAGCGCTTTCCACACCGCCTGATCCTGCAGGCGGGTCTCGTAGCCGGCGTGGAACGACCTCTGACCGAGGATCAGCGCCGCGACCACCACCGCGAGCACACCGGATCCGTGCGCTTCCTCGGCGGTGAGGTAGATGACGAACGGCGCCACCAGTCCGACGGCGGATTCCACCAGAGCGTCGTGCAGCCGCCACCTGATGAAGGCGATGAGGAAGCCCAGCGCAAGGCCGATCGCGACGCCGCCACCCGCCGCCAACGCGAAGGTGGCCAGGCCGCTGCCCCAACTCGTCGCGGCTCCGATCGCCGCGGCAAGCGCCACCTTGTAGGCGGTCAGCGCGGTCGCGTCGTTGAGCAGGCTCTCGCCGCCGAGCAGCGTCATGATCTGGCGCGGCAGCCCGAGCCTGCGCCCGACCGCGGTCGCCGACACCGCGTCGGGGGGCGCCACGATCGCGCCGAGCGTGAGACCGGCCGCGAGAGTCAGGTCCGGCACCGTTTTGTATGCGACGAAGCCGACCGCGAACGCGGTCGCCAACGGCAGGCCGATGGCGAGCAGCCCGATCGGGCGGAGGTTGTTCTTCAGCCCCACGTAACTGCTTTCCAGGCCCGCCGACCACAAGAGCGGCGGCAGCAGGACGTAGAGCACCAGGTCGGGATCGAGGTCGATGTCGCTGAACCCCGGAATTGTGCTCGCCGCCAGGCCGGCGACCACCAGGGCCAGCGGCGCCGACACGTCGTATCGCCTCGCCAATGCGGCCAGCAGCACCGACGCCACCAGCACCGCGAGCAGGGAGCCATGCACCTCGTCAGACCTCCTCGGTCAATGTCCCTATCCTTGGTCAGCATGCTGAAGAGATCGCGGGGACGCGATTCGAAGGCGCCCACAGCGCCGAAGACGTGCCCGCATCTCCTGGCTGCAACCTCCGAACCCGAGCCCGTTTCTCCCGGAGAATGCCAGGATTGTGCCGATCTGGGCGAGAACACGTGGGCGCATCTGCGGATGTGCATGACGTGCGGTCACGTCGGCTGCTGCGACTCGAGCCCGCATCAACACGCCAGCGAACACTTCCGCCGGACCGGGCACCCCGTCATGCGATCCGTCGAGCCGGAAGAGGACTGGAGATGGTGCTACATCGACGTCCGGCTCGGGTGAAGATCTGGCAGTCTTGACGGGCGATGACCGAAACCACAGAGTCTCAAGTTCCAGAGGACACACCGGACGAAGAGCCGACCGACAGTGAGCCCGGCCAGCACCGCGACGACCGAAAAGCGGTGATGCTGCTCGGCTCCGGTGAGTTGAGCCGCGAGCTGACCCTGGCGTTCCAGCGGTTGGGTCGCGAGGTCGTCGCCGTCGACCGGTACGCGAACGCGCCCGCGCACGGCGTCGCCGACCGCGCGGCGGTGGTCAAGATGAACGATGCCGAGGCGCTCAGCGCGATCATCGAGCGGGCGAACCCGCTGTACGTGGTCGCCGAATCCGGTGTTATCGCGGTCGACGCGCTGGTGGCCGCCGCCGAGCGCGGCCTCGAAGTTTTTCCGACCCCGCGCGGTGTCCGGATGAGCCAGGACCGGGAAGGCATGCGCAGGATGGCCGCGGACGAACTGGGCCTGCCGACCGCGCCGTTCTGGTTCGCCGGGTCGGTCGACGAGCTGACCGCCGTGGCCGAACATGCCGGCTTCCCGCTGGTGGTCAAGCCGATCGCAGGGGTGCCGGGTGAGGGCCAGTCGGTGCTGCTGCGCACCGACGACATCGAGGCGGCCTGGCAGCGCGCGGTGGGGGCGGGCACGGTGGCGCACAACCGGGTGCTCGCGGAGACGGTCGTCGAGGTCGATTTCGAGATCACCCTGATCACGGTCCGCACCACCGGGCCGACGGGTCCCGCGCTGCACTTCTGCGAACCGATCGGCCACCGCGAGGGGGACGGTGACCTGCTGGAGGCGTGGCAGCCGCAGCCCTTGTCGGCAGCGGCGCTGGACGCGGCGAAGTCGATCGCCGCGCGCATCGTCAACGCACTCGGCGGGCGTGGCGTCTTCGGCGTCGAACTGCTGGTGCGCGGCGATGAGGTCTACTTCTCCGACGTCCGCACCAGACCCCATGACAGCGGCCTGGTAACCCTTCGGTCGCAACGGCTTTCAGAGTTCGAACTGCACGCTCGCGCGATCCTGGGGCTGCAGGTGGACACCATCATGATCTCTCCCGGTGCCGCAGAGGTGACGTATGCGGGCGCCGAGTCGCCCGTCGATATCGCGCCGGAGAACGTCAATGCGGTGCTGGCCGACGCCTTGGCCGTCGCCGAAAGCGACGCCCGGCTGTTCAACCGGCCCGACGAGACCGAACCCCGGCGCCGACTCGGCCTCGCGCTGGCCACCGCACCGGACGTCACCACCGCCAGGGACAGAACGCGGCGAGTGACCGGCGTGCTACGCAAACTCTGGTAGCCGTGCCGTCCGACGACGAGGTCGTGCCGTCCGACGACGAGGTCGTGCCGGCTGACGACGAGGCCGCCGACAGGCCGACGGTCGCCCCGTTCCTTGGCGCGCTGGCAATCATTGTGATCGTGGTGATCGCTATCTGGTTGTTCAACGTGTTGCAGGCGGACCGCTCGCCGCAGGACCAACTTGTCGGCCGCACCGCCGTCGGCCAGAACGACGCGCTGCAGCGGGAGAACTTCGCCGACTTCGGCTCTTACACGTGCGCCAAGATGCGCGGCGTGGAAGCCGATGTGATTGCGCGTCAACGGGATTCAGTCGCCAAGCGTGGTGCCCGGTTCGTCGACGATGTCACCGACATCAAGATCGACGGCGACCGCGCGACGGCGACCGTGACATACCACTTCGACAAGGCGCCGGATGCGAAGGCGCCCGTTCCGGTGACGTTCGTGCGCGAGGACGGGGCGTGGAAGGTCTGTTCGACCGGTCCCAGTTAGGTATGGGACACTCGCGATCGTGAGCTATGCGGGAGACATCACGCCTGAAGAGGCCTGGAAAATGCTCAACGATGACCCGCAGGCCGTGCTCGTCGACTGCCGCACCGACGCCGAATGGCGGTTCGTCGGTGTGCCCGACCTGACGGGTCTCGGTCGCGACGTCATCTACGTCGAGTGGAACCGCACCGACGGCAACTGGAACGAAGGCTTCGTCGATGACCTCGTCGCGGCCGGCGTTGAACCGGGCGTGGGCCCAGACGCCAGTAGCGGACGGCCCGTGGTGTTCCTGTGCCGCTCCGGCAATCGTTCCATCGGCGCGGCCGAGGCGGCCACCGAAGCGGGCATCGCGCCGTCGTACAACATCCTGGACGGATTCGAAGGCGACCTCGGCGAGAACAAGCACCGCGGGGCCACCGGTTGGAAGGCCGTCGGCCTGCCGTGGAAGCAGTCGTGAGCAACAACCCGGACACTCCGTCGGTGCGCACGCCCGCAAAACTGCCGGAAGGCGTCAGTCAGGCCACCATCGGAGTGCGCGGGGGCCTACTGCGGTCGGGCTTCGAAGAGACCGCCGAGGCGATCTACCCGACCTCGGGCTACGTGTACGCAAGTGCCGCCGAGGCGGAGAAGGCGTTCACCGGTGAGATCGACCGGTATGTGTACTCGCGGTACGGCAACCCGACGATCTCGATGTTCGAGGAGCGGTTGCGGTTGATCGAAGGAGCGCCTGCGGCGTTCGCGACTGCGACCGGGATGGCCGCGGTGTTCACCTCATTGGGTGCGCTGCTGGCCGCGGGCGACCGGTTGGTTGCGGCCAGAAGCCTGTTCGGCTCGTGCTTCGTGGTGTGCAATGAGATCCTGCCGCGGTGGGGCATCGAGACCGTGTTCGTCGACGGCGAGGACCTCTCGCAATGGGAAGAGGCGCTGTCGGTTCCGACGCAGGCGGTGTTCTTCGAGACCCCGTCGAACCCGATGCAGTCGCTGGTGGATATCGCCGCGGTGAGCGAGATGGCGCACCGTGTCGGGGCAAAAGTTGTGTTGGACAACGTGTTCGCCACTCCGATCCTGCAGCAGGGACTCCCGCTCGGCGTCGACGTGGTGGTGTACTCGGGCACCAAACACATCGACGGCCAGGGCCGGGTGCTGGGTGGCGCGATCCTCGGCGAGGCTGCCTACATCGACGAGCCGGTGCAGAAGCTGATGCGGCACACCGGCCCCGCGCTGAGCCCATTCAACGCGTGGGTGTTGTTGAAGGGCCTGGAGACGCTGGCGGTGCGGATGCAGTACAGCAACGATTCGGCGATGCGGATCGCGCAGTTCCTCGAGAGCCATCCCGCCGTGGGCTGGGTGCGCTACCCGTTCCTGGAGTCGCATCCGCAGTACGACCTCGCGAAGCGTCAAATGACCGGTGGTGGAACGGTTGTCACCTTCGAACTGAAGGGCGGCAGCAAGGAGCGCGCCTTCGAGGTGCTGGACAAACTGCGCATCGTCGACATCTCGAACAATCTGGGCGACGCCAAGTCGCTGATCACCCACCCGGCCACCACGACCCATCGGGCGATGGGGCCGGAAGGTCGCGCAGCGATCGGTCTCGGCGACGGCGTGGTGCGAATCTCGGTGGGGCTCGAAGGTACCGAGGATCTGATCAACGATCTGGACCGGGCGCTGGGCTAGGTGTCCCGGGTGTCTCGGGCGGCAGAGGCGAAGAAGGCGCGTCGCAACAAGCGGCGGGCCAAGCGGGACGTGAACTGGATTCCCGACTCGGTACTCGACGACATCGTCGACGATGTGGAGCTAGTCGAGGACTTGGAGAGCTTCGATGCGCGAATTACGCAGCGGGGCTGGACCTTCGACGAGGAACAGTCCGACGAGGAGTTCGTCATTTGGTTCTACCCGCCGTCGGGCGCCGAGGTCGGCAAGGGCTTGGAGCCGGTGACGACGATCTGGATGCACGTCGCCGAGGACGCCGAAGTCGTGCACACGATCCTCGTCGGAACCGCGGACGATCAGCCGATGACGCCCGACGAGCTCTTCGGGCGGATCGATGCGATCGAGGCCTACCGCTCCGGGGATTCCACCACGCCCTGAGCGGCCTGCGCGCGCTGCTCGTAGCTCTGGCGCTTCGCGTGGTCGAAGTTCATGAACACGGTGTCGAGACCGAGGCGTTTGTTGAGCCAGCGGCGGCCACGCGGGCCCAGCATCTGCGCGGCCTGTGCGGTGAACCGCAGCGGAGTCGGCACCGACACATGGGTTTTCGGCTTCTCCAGTGTCTTGATGATCGCCGCTGCGATGTCCTCGGGTTCCACCGGCTTGATGCCGCCGCCGGTCTTGGTGCCCGAGATCAACTCGGTGTTGGTGAACGGCGGCATGATGACCGAGACGTCGATGCCGTGCGGGGCGACCTCGTCGGCGAGCGCCGCGGTCAGACCGACCACGCCGAATTTGGTGCCCACGTAGACCACTTGGCCCGGAACCGGGATGAGGCCTGATAGCGAGGCGATGTTGATGATGTGGCCGCGGCGGCGGGCGATCATGTCGGGCAGCGCCAACTGGCATCCGGTTATCACGCCGTAGAGGTTGACCTCGATCGACGACCGGATCGACTGCTCGGACTGGTCGAGGAACGGTCCGATCGGCATCACGCCGGCATTGTTGATCAGCACGTCGACATGGCCGCCGCCGTCGGTGCGGGCCTTGTCGAGGAACGTGGCGAACGACGCGCGGTCGGTCACGTCGAGCGGGTAACCCGACACCGGCCCGAGCTTGGTCAGGTCGGCGACGGCCGACTCCTGGAACGCGACGTCACGGTCGCCGATGACCACCCGCGCACCGCGGGCCAACAACGCCTTCGCGGTAGCGAATCCGATGCCGCGGGCGGCGCCGGTGATCGCGATGGTTCTACCGGAGATGTTGTCCATGCGACCAAACTTTACAGGTGTCAAGTTTTGGTTGGAAGTGGCGGGCGTAGGGCAATCCCCCCGGGACTGCTCGGCACGGGTCACATCGAGTACCAGGTCTACCGCGTGACCGGCTGAGTTATCCACAGTCGTAATTTCATCCACAGGTGGCGCCGTGTTGCCTCATGTCAAGATGCGCGCGTAGGACCCCTGGTTGCCTCATTTGAGAGTGCGCGTTTGTTGACACGGGTGCCGGCTTTGCTGGTGGTCAGGGTGAGGAGTTGGTTCGCCAGGACCTGAATCCGTCGCTGCGTGGCGGCGGGGTTGATCCGGCCGTGGGCTAGAGCCAGGGCCGCTATGTCGTCAACAGTCGTGACCGGGTGGCCGATCACGCGGTGAAACGGGGTGGCCGCGGTGTCGTACTTCTTGGACACCTTGGCGCCGTCGCGGGCCTTGGATATCAGTTTCTGCTGCGGGTAGAAGTAGTTGGTCAGCTTGGACTGCAGCTGCCAGATCTCGTTGAGTAGCAACATTTCTGCGGCGGTGTCGTAGCGGTGATAGCCGACCACGGTGCGGACCACCGCCCAGTTCTTCTGCTCGACGTGGCAATTGTCGTTCTTGTTGCCCGGCCGGGCGCGGGTGAAGGTGATCTTGTTCTTGTCGCACCATTGCAGCAAGTGCGTGTTGATGAATTCTGATCCGTTGTCGGAGTCCACCCCCAGGATCGGGAACGGCATCTTCTCGGCGATGTCCTTCAGTGCGCGAAAGACGCACGTGCTGGCCTTGCTGGGCACTGAGCGGTTCTCGGTCCAACCGGTGGCGATGTCGGTGACCGTCAGCGTGAAGGCGAACTGGCCGGCGGGGTTGCCGCCGTCGTGGGAGACCAGGTCGATCTCGACGAACCCGGGTCGCGCGTCATCCCAATCAGCCCAGGTGCGCACCGGAATCTGACTTTTGAGCAGCGATCCTGGCTTGGTGGTCGCACGTCCCCTGAGCTGGTGTTTGCGTCGTTCGGGAGCCAGCCGACGATCGATGGTGGCCGCCGACATCGACACCAGCAACGCCGCGGTGTCCTCATCGATGACCAGCTCCCCGAAATGGCGCAACACCGCCACCAGTTCGGCCAACATCGGCGCCAGTCGCTTGCCGGCCGGCATTCCCAGCACCGTCCAGCACACCGTCAACGCGGCGACGACCTGCGGCCCGTAGGTCGGTGGTCGCGGGCGTCTCGGTGAAACCGCGGTGGGCTGCAACGCCGTCGTGAGCGCCTTGCGGGCATGGCTGCGGTGCCAGCCCGTGGTGGCGCACAACTCATCGAGAATGACGCCCTTGGATTGTTTATCCGCCTGCGAGTAGCGGATCGCTGTCGTCTCGGTCACTGCCCTGCGCTCAGCCAACGTCAACCCCATCAATCGGGCCTATCGGGGTCATTGCTGACCGATCAGGTAGGCACGCCGCACGCGCGCATTTGAGGTGAGGCAACGAAGCGGAATTTCGCGGCTTGCCGCGCGCATTTCCGGTGAGTCAACGCGCGCCGTTGAGCTGTGGTTATTGTCGGCGGGCTCGGTAGATTCGAAAGCATGTTCGATGAGCTCGCTGCGACTGCCCGGGTCGCCTCCGGTGGGGCGGCTGTTGGCGCCTGGGCCCGAGTGGAGAACGCGGCGTGCGCACGTCGGCTGTCGGCGATCGCTGATCTCCTCGAGGCCCGGTTGGCTGAGGACGGCTCCGCTGATCGGGATCAGTGGTGCGTCGACAACTGGGATGCGGTTGCTGCCGAGGTGGCCGCGGACCACGGTGTGTCACTGGGGGTGGCGTCGCATCAGCTGATGCTGGCGAAGGCGCTGCGCGAACGGCTGCCTCGGGTGGCTGAGGTGTTCGATGCTGGGCGCATCGCGTTGCGGTTGGTGAACTTAATCGTGTACCGCACGTCTTTGATAGCCGATCCGCATGCCCGCGCCAAGGTCGACGTCGACTTGGCCGCAGCGGTGACGGGGTGGGGCGCACTGTCCGAGGCCAAAGTCGAGCAGGCTCCATTGACAACTGGGTCGACCGCTACGACCCTTACGCGTTACGTCGGATGGAACACCGGGCGCGCGGTCGCCACGTAGACCAGACGTGGTCCGACGGGAACGGCTCCTCGACGATCGAGGCGGTGTTGTTCGACCACGACGCTGCCGCCCTGGATTCACGCCTCGATCTGATGGCCCGCGGGGTATGCGACAGTGACCCGCGGACGGTGGATCAGCGACGGGCGGATGCGTTAGGCGCGTTGGGCGCCGGCGCGGATCGGCTTGTGTGCGGGTGCGGGGCCGACGACTGTGCCGCGGCGGGTACGCCTGCCAGCGCTGTGGTGATCAACGTGATCGCCGAGGAGCGAAGCCTCACCGACGACACCCCTGTGGTGCTGGACGGCGAGGATCCTGACAGGCCGACGAAGCCGGTCAGGGAGATGACCCTCGCCGAAGCGTCGGTGATGCCGAAGCCGACCGGCCCGGCCCACACCGCTCCGGCGGTGATGGTCGGCGGCCCGATCATTCCCGCGCCGCTGTTGGCCGCCAAGATCGCCGCAGGCGCGACCATCCGGTGGATCACCGATCCCGGCGACGCGCCACCCGAACCGCGGTATCGGCCGTCGACGAAACTCGGCTGGTTTGTTCGGTGTCGCGACATGACGTGCCGGTTCCCCGGCTGCCACGAGCCCGCAGACGTCTGCGACTTAGCATCCACACGATCGCCTACCCGACCGGACCGACAAGTGCGTCCAATCTCAAATGCCTATGCCGAAAGCACCACCTCCTCAAGACTTTCTGGGGGTGGCGAGATCGACAACTGCCCGATGGCACTGTGGTGTGGACGTCGCCGGGCGGTCGGACGCACACCACTCAACCCGGCAGCCGGATTATGTTTCCGTCCCTGTGTCGGCCGACCGCTCGCGTCGTGTTGTCCGCCGCCGAGGTGGCAGCGGCGGTCGCCGCAGCCGAGACGGAGACGGGTCGCGGACTGGCCATGCCTCGCCGACGGCGCACCCGCGCACAGGACCGCGCCGCACGGATCGCGGCCGAGCGGCGCCTCAACGAGACCCAGCCGCAACCGCGCGTAACCGCCGTCTCCACGGCACGCGCCCCGGCCGAGAGCTCCGCGTCGTGGTTCGCGTCGTTACCACCGGGCGATGACAGCCCACCACCGTTCTGAGTGGTCCTTCGACACGGCCGCTATCCGCTGGCGGGGACGCCCACCGCACGCAGCACGTACTCGGGCGGAACCGCGAAGGCAAGCGACCGACGCGGCAGTCGCATCAGGACGTCGTCCGGGATGGCGGTCTTGTAGTTCAGCGAGAGGTGGCCGTTGAACTTCGGGTCGACCTCGCCGATGTCGACCTCGATGTGAACACCGGTCTCCGAGATGTCGGCCTTGACGGGTCCGCCCTGCGGTGCGTCCCAGCGTTGGTCAATGGTCCGGCCCGCGAGCTTGGGCACCGACGACAACGTGCCCAGCAGCGCTGCGGAGTGAGCACAAGAGAGCCGACATAGCTCGAGATACTTGCTTTGGCCTTCATGCCGGGCACGGACCCGCTGAATCGTCGAGTCACTGGGAGGTATTCGGCCAGGTAGATGATGCCCTCAGCGTCGACTTTAGTGCGCAGCTCAGTCGGTAGTCCGCCGACGCGCATAAGTCTGCGCAAAAACACAGCCATAGGTGCACCGTAGCGAAGGCGTGGTAGTCGTTGGGGGTGACACAGCGGAAAGTGTGGCTCCTCGGCCTGGCCGCGTTCGCGCTTGCGCTGTACGTCCTGCTGTGGGTCGGCATTGTGCAGCAGTGGTCGTGGGTCGAAATCATGGACCGGTTCGCCCTCGATCCTCTGCATGACTTCGGAACTGCCCATCCCGGCTGGGTCCGGTTCTGGGATCTGCTCTGCACGGTGCTCGGGCCCACAGTTTTCCGGCTGGTGGCGTTGGTCGTGATCGTCGTTGCCCTGGCCCGACGCAAGGTGCGGGTGGCGATGTTCCTGATAATCAGCGTCGAGCTCAGCGGGTTGATCACCGAAGCCGCCAAGGCGGCCGCGAACCGCCAGCGACCGGCCGGTGCCCTGGTGAGCGCGCAATCGACGTCATTTCCGTCGGGACACGCTCTCGGGGTGATGGTCGGCGTGCTGGCATTTCTGACGCTCGCCCTCCCGATCGTGCGTAGGCCGGTGCGGTTCTGGCTGATCGTCCTGGGCGCAGTTGTCGTGCTCGCGATCGGGGCGGCACGCGTGGTGCTGTGCGTACATCACCCGTCCGACGTGTTGGCCGGGTGGGCGCTGGGTTTCGCGTGGTTCGTCGGCTGTGTGCTGATGGTGCCGCCCGCCGTTCCGGTCACGGCAACGGACGAAACACCGGAAGCGCCCGGTAGTTCACTCTGAACCTGGCCTCATCGCACTCGGTGCCGATCTCGCCGTCATGCGCCAACTCGGTGCACCCGTCCACCGCGGTGAAGGCGAATTCAGGAACCCGCATCTCGTGGTAGAGCGGGCTGCGGGTGAGTCGACCAAGGGCCAGCGAGGCGACGATGCGCAGCCTGCTGAACCTGCGGCCGGTTTCGAGAATCCGAATGTCCATCAGGCCGTCGTCCATCCTTGTGCGTCGTGACGGCGCGAAGCCAGACGGCAGGTACGTCGAATTGCCGAGGAAGAACAGCGACGTCTGCAATGTCTTGTTGTCGTAGGCGATCTTTACCGGCTCGTCGCGGCGCAAGGTATGGAACATCGCATACAGGCCTGCGAGTGGTTTGCCGATCTTGTGCTCCAGCTTCTCGCGTGTCTGCACGAACCTCGGGTATGCGCCGATGCTGGCCGTGTTGACAACGATGTGTTCGTCGTTGAGGCACACGAGGTCAACGCAGGACACGTCGCCGCGTCGGATTGCCTCGACCGTCTTGGCCACGCTGTCGCAGCCGATGTCCTTGGCGAAGTGGTTGAAGGTGCCGCCGGGGAAGACCGCAAGTGGAATTCCGTGCTTGACGGCGATGCCCGCCGCGCACGACACGGTGCCGTCGCCGCCACCGACGGCGAGGACCTCGGTGCGCTCGGCCGCGTCGCGCAATGCTTCCTCGATGTCATCGCCGTCGCCGAGCTCGACGATCTCGGCTTTGGGCAGCGCTTCGCGCACTTCGTCGACGACGCGCGCCCCCGTGCCGCTGCCCGACGCGGGATTGATCACCAGCACGACGCCCGCGCCGTCGGGTCGCGGCAGCGTAGTGACCCGTAGAGGATCAGCGGTGGGGATCTTCGTGGGCGTGATCGGCGGGACAATCCTTGCGCCCAGCACCGCGATGCCCGCCCCGATGCCGAAGCCTGCGAACACGTCGCCCGGATAGTGGGCGCCGACGACCACGCGCGACAGCCCGACCAGTCCCGCCAGCAGGGCCAGACCCAGCCCCACCGGTGGGCTCTCCAGCCCCACCCCGACGGCGAAGGCGGCCGCACTGGCGGAATGTCCGGATGGCAGAGAATTCGATGTCGGGAAGCGCCTGCTCCGCCGGGCCAGGGGCACCAACGTGCGGTTGGGCCGCGGCCGTTTCCAGATGCGCTTGGCGAACTGGTTGGTGACCAGGCTGCTCACTGCCAGGCTCGCGACTCCGCGTATGGCGCCACGTACGGTCGCCTTGTGCCGCGTCGCGATCAGCGCCCCCGCAATGACGAACCACAGTTTGGAGTGATCGGCGGCCCAGGTCAGCCGGGGCATCGTGGCGTCGAGCAGAGGGCTGGGCGACTCCGCGACCGCCTCGAAGACCTCGCGATCGAGGGTGCCGAGCCCCTGGCCGATCTGGGTCAGGCCCTGCAGGCCCTGGGGCTTCCGACGGAATCGCATGACGCCAACTTACCCAGCCGCCGTTCAAGCCAACCGAAGCACGCTTGTGCAACCATTGGCGCGTGCGCCGATGGCTGGTACCGCTGATAGCGACACTGTCGGTCGGGCTGGCAGCGGTGTCCGCACCGATGACCCTCGCCGACTACACGCCGTGGTTCGCCCCGAAGGTAGGCGACGCAACCCAGGTCATATCCGTTGTGGGAGCCGGTGGTTCGTCGGCGAAGATCGACGTCTTCCAACGCACCGCGGCCGGCTGGCAAGCGGTCAGAACCGGCATCCCCGCCTTCGTCGGTGAGAACGGCATGGCGCCGGAAACCCATGACGGCCAAGCGAAGACCCCGATGGGCATCTTCACCCTCGACTTCGCGTTCGGCACCGCGCCGAACCCTGGAGGCGGCCTGCAGTACGCCCAGGTCGGGCCCGACCATTGGTGGGACGGCGATATGAAGAGCCCGACCTACAACACCATGCAGGTGTGCAAGAAGTCGCAGTGCCCGTTTCGCACCGACCCCGCCAGCGGCACCGAGAATCTGCAGATTCCGCAGTACGTGCATGCCGTGGTGATGGGCGTCAACAAGGAACGCGTGCCCGGTAACGGCGGTGCGTTCTTCCTGCACGCCACCGACGGCGGTCCGACCGCCGGTTGCGTTGCCCTCGATGACGGCACCCTGGTCGAGATCGTGAAGTGGTTGCAGCCGGGTGCGTTGATCGCGGTTACCCAGTAAACCTCAAATGTTCAGCGCCCCACCGGGTGTCACCTTGAAGTTGGTGATCGCCTCGGTGGACATGTTCACCTCGTAGGTGCGCTGGTATCCGGTTGCGCTGATCCGCCAGCCGTCGGACGTGCGCCGGTATCGGTCATGGTAGAACGCGGCGCCGTAGAGCATGAAGTTGAAGTCGGGAACGATCACGCGATCCTGCAGATACCAGGTGGCGGTGGCCTCGTCGCCGTCGACGTCGATTTCGGGGTGCGTCACCCGGTGCTCGGTCAGCACGTTGGCGGGCATCGAGGCGCGCATGAACTCGACCAACGTGTCACGGTCGGTGAAATGGTGTTCCTCGCCCAGCGAACTGCCGTAGTCACCGACGATGTCCTCGGTGAGGGTGTCGGCGAACTCGTCCCAGTGCTTGGTATCCAGCGCCCGCAGGTAGCGGTACTTCACCCGCATGATCTCGTCGGTATCACCCATGCGAGGGGATACTACTGAGCCGCAGTCAGGTCCCGGGTCGCAGGACCTTCGAGCCGCGTGCCGTCCGGCGCGAACCTCGAGCCGTGCAACGGACACTCCCATGATTCATAGGCGTCGTTCCAATTGACGATGCCGCCCAGATGCGGGCAGATCGGTGAGACTCGACGCTCAACGCCGTCGACGACGCTGCGGCCCTCCAGCTGCCACGGCGGCCCGCTGACGACTCCACCGTCCTCGGGTGTCCGGTCGCCGAGCCTTATCACCGGGGTGATCCAGCCCCTTGCGAGGTACAGGCCCACCTCCAGATTCATCTGCATCGCCTTCGGAATTCCGGACAGCTCGTGGGGACTCCAACTGGCGAATGCCTCCGCCCAGTGCATGCGGCCGCCGAGGATCCGGCCGGACAACGCGAGCGCCGCGGCGGTTCCGTTCGTCATGCCCCACTTGTCGAAGCCCGTCGCGACGAAGATCCTGTCGTTGCCGGGAAGGATCGGCCCGACGTACGGCAGTTCGTCGATCGGCGAATAGTCCTGCGCCGACCAGTAATGCGTCTGCATCGCGCCCGGATAGTGCAACTTCGCCCAGGCATCGAGTTCCTGCACCGACGACGCCGGATGCTTCCCGTGGCCCACCGGATGTCCCGCGCCGCCGACGATAAGGCGCTGGCCGTCGACGGTCGGTGCATAGCGGACCGACCGGGTCGGGGAGTCCGTCGAGATGTACATGCCGCTGGTGATGTCACCCGGCACCCGGTAGGCCATGCAGTAGGACCGCTGCGGTTTGAGCCGTGCGAAGAACCCGCCGCGATCCAGAATGGGAATACCGGTGGCCAGCACACACTGCTTCGCCGTGACGACGAACTCGTCGGCGTTTGTCGTTCGCACCTGCAGCGCCAACCCGTCGCCTTCACTTGAAACCTTTTGCACCCGAATCCCTTGCGCGAGGCGGCCGGCACGCTCGTCGAGCTCGACGATCAAGCTGTCCAAGAACGGCATGGGATCGAACTGAGCTTGGTCGGCGACGCGGACGCCGCCGTGGAAGGGAAACGGTACGCCCGCATCGTCGACCCAGTCCGCCGCCAACCCGGCGGCCTTGCACGCCTCGAGTTCACCCTTCGCCGAGGGCACGCCGTCCTCGGATTGCGCGTAGGTGAAGGCGTCTTCGCGCTGCACCGAGATGCCGTGCGCCTCGCAGTGCCCGATCAGCCATTCCTGGCCCTCGCGATTGCCTTCGACATATTGCTCAGCGTGTTTCGGGCCGTGCTTGGCGATGATCTTCGACAGCTTGGTGCCCTGCAGCAGGCTTATCTTCGCGGTGGTGTTGCCGGTGGCGCCCGCGCCTGCCGAAAGCGCTTCTAGCACAATGACGCTCTTACCCGCCCTGGCCAACAGCACGGCGGTGACGAGCCCGGTGATTCCGGCGCCGACCACCACCACGTCGGCGTGGCGGTCGGCCTCGAGCAAAGGACTGGGCGGCGATGGATGGTTTGCCCGGTCAGCCAGCCACAACGAAGTCATGGCTCAGCCAGTACCCTACGTGGCGGTGATAAAACGCAACCACTCAAAAGCATGGCGGCGGAACGCTGTTCAAACGGGCTGTGCACGGAGTGTCTGAGCGGTATCTGCCCACAACAGGGCTATGGTGTGGGCCGTTATGAGCGACCCCTTGGGGTTGTCGGTTGGGACAACAAACCTGGTCGCGGCGCGTGTCGGCAATCAACCTGTGACGCGCCGCTCGGTGCTGACCCTCGGGCAATCCGGCGGCACCATAAGCGGCTTCGTCGAGCGTGTCGGGGACCGGGTCCCGCTGGTGACCCCCGATGGAACCAGCTATCTCGCCGAACAACTCCTGGTCGAAGCGCTCGACGCGATGGTGGAGTTGGGTGGCGGTCCGTCGTCCGACGTCGCGATCGCGGTTCCCGCGCACTGGAGTCCGACCACGATATGGGCGTTTCGCAGCGCACTGGTCAACAGCAGGGTCCTGCACACCAGCACGCCGGTTCGGGTGGTTTCCGACGCGGTGTCCGCACTGACAGCCCTGCAGGCAAACCCCGGTCTCACCGCGGATGGCGTGGTGGCGCTGATCGATTTCGGTGGAAGCGGCACCAGTCTCACGCTGGCCAACGCCGCGGCGTCCTTCGAGCCCATCGGCGAAACCGTGCGGTATGCGGAGTTCTCCGGCGATCTGATCGATCAGGCGCTGCTGACGCACGTCGTGGACAACCTCGCCGACAAGGTCGACCCCGCCGGAACCACGGCGGTCGAGTCGCTCACCAAGCTGCGCGAGGAGTGCAGGCGAGCCAAGGAGCGGCTGTCGGCAGACACCACTACTCAACTGGTTCTCGATCTTTCGGGTTATCGCGCCGACATCCGGCTCACCCGAGACGAACTCCAGGAACTGATCCGGCGGCCGCTGGACGGCGTCGTCGCGGCGCTGGACGAACTGACCCAACGCAACGGCACGTCGCCGACTGATCTGGCCGCGCTTGCGATCGTCGGTGGCGGCGCCGGCATTCCGTTTGTCACCCAACGGCTTTCCGAGCACACGCAGCTTCCGGTGGTGGGCACATCACAGCCGGCGCTCAATGCGGCCGTCGGTGCCGCGCTGTGCGCGGCGTTCGGCGCCGACGCCGACGCGCCGACCGGAGCCAATGCGGCGACGGCCCTCGACGCGGACGCTCCAACGGGTGCCGCCGCTGCCGCCACCGACGTGACAGTGGCCGGAGCCGTCTACGAAGGGCCGAGTTCGGACGCGCCCGGCTCGGCGACGTTTCGCGCGTTGGCATGGTCGCAGGAGGAGGGCGGCGAGGAGCTCGTCCCCTATACCGGTGAAAACCCTTATCTGGTAACGGATTCCGATGTACGTCCGGCGATCGAGTACCTGCCGACGACAGGGGTGGTCTACCGGGAGCCGCGACGTCCGTGGCACCGCGTTGCCGGGCTTGTGATCGGCGTTGCTGCCGTGATCGCCATCATCACAGTGGGCGGTGTGGCGTACGCGCTGACCAGTGCCACCGAAAGCGCGAAGGCGACCGAGCAGTCGAAGGTCGATCCGCCCAAGCAGCCCGAACCCAAGCAGCCCGAGCCCGAGCCGCCGTCGCCGCCTAAGCAGGAGAGCCCTCCGCCCCCGGAGCCGCCGCCACCGAGCCCGGCGCCAGCGCCGCCGAGTGAGGTGACGATCACGAGCGAAGCGCCGCCACCACCCCCGCCGTCGCCGACGTGGACGCCCACCACCACGGTGCCCACCACGACAAGAACGACCACCACGACGTCGCCGACGACAACGACGACGTCACCGACCACCACGACGACATCACCGACGACGACGACCACGACGACGACCACCAGCACCACGCCGTCGATGACGACGAGCTACATCAGGGTCCCGTTCGTGCCGGTGCCGGTGCCGATCCAGGTGCCCAACCAGGGCCCGGCGTATCAGGAGCCCCCTGCGTATCAGCCCCCGGCCTATCAGCAGCCGGTGTACCCGCAGAGTCCCTGGGGTTAGTGGCACACTGGATTGATGAGCAACAATGGTCCGTTCGGGTTCGACCCCGACGACTTTGATCGGATGTTCCGTGAAGCCGGCGAGGGACTGCGCGACGCGGTCGGCAGACTCTTTGACATGACCGGCGAGCGGGCCGGGTTGAGCGTCCTTTTCGACGAGTTCTCCCGCCGCCAGCGACATGAGCCGGAAACCACCGGCGAAACAGGCGACGGGGCGTGGGCCATCTACACCGTCGACGATGACGGCAAGGCCCACGTCGAAGAGGTGTACGCCACCGAACTCGACGCGCTACGGGCGAACAAGAGCAACACCGACCCGACGCGCAAGGTGCGCTTCCTTCCCTACGGCATCGCGGTCAGCGTGTTGGACGCGTCGCCGAATGTCGATGACGTGTCGGACGCCGCAGACGACGCGGAATAGTCCTTAGACGTTCTGCGGATGATGACACGCCGCGAAATGCTGCGGTCGGTGGTCGAGCAGGACCGGCTCGTCTGACGTACAGATCTCGGTCGCCCATGGGCACCTCGTGTGGAAGCGGCAGCCACTGGGCGGATTGATAGGGCTCGGCACATCGCCCTCGAGAACCAGGCGTTCCCGTGCCGAGTTCCGCTTCGGGTCGGGGATCGGAACGGCGGACAGCAGTGCATTGGTGTACGGGTGGATCGGCTTGTCGTACAGCTCGTCTGCGCCGGAGTCCTCGACGATCTTGCCCAGATACATGACCGCGATCCGGTCAGATACGTGACGGACGACGCCGAGGTCGTGGGCGACGAAGAGGTAGGACAGCCCGAACTCGTCCTGCACATCCTCGAGCAGGTTGATGATCTGTGCCTGCACGGAGACATCGAGTGCGGAGACGGGTTCGTCGGCGACGATCAGCTTGGGCCGCAACGCAAGTGCGCGGGCGATTCCGATGCGTTGACGCTGACCGCCGGAGAACTCGTGCGGGAAGCGGTTGTAGTGCTCGGCGTTCAGGCCGACGCGGTCGAGCAGGTCCTGGACGCGCCGTTTGAGCTCCGCGCCCCGTGCCAGCCCGTGCAGTTCGATCGGGTCGCCGATGATCTGGCCCACCCGCTTGCGCGGGTTGAGGGACGCGAACGGGTCCTGGAAGATCATCTGCATCTGCCGCCGCAACGGGCGCAG
Source organism: Mycobacterium sp. (assembly GCF_032159565.1). Lineage (GTDB taxonomy): Bacteria > Actinomycetota > Actinomycetes > Mycobacteriales > Mycobacteriaceae > Mycobacterium. The sequence goes on along the minus strand of NZ_JAVHWR010000177.1, from coordinate 19,207 downwards.
CTCGCGGCGCGAGCGGCCGACCAGTTCCTGGCCCGCGAACCGTACCGACCCGGACGTCGGAGTCGTCAGTTGCAGGATCGCCCGGCACAGCGTCGACTTGCCGCAGCCGGATTCGCCTACCAGGCCCAGTGTTTCGCCTTCCCGCAGACTGAAGCTGACGCCGTCGACTGCTCGCACCCTGGCGACCTCGCGGTCGACGACGACTCCCGACCTGATCGGGAAGTGTTTGACGAGATCGGTAACCTCCAGCAGAACATCGCTCTTACCCATTTTGCTCCTCGCCTGCGCGGTAGCCGTTTTGCTCCTCGCGTGCGCGGCCGCCATGCTGCGCCTTGACCTCCGCGTCGAGCCAACACCGGTCGAGGTGCCCGCCCCCGGTGCGTGGTTCGAGGGGCGGAAGCTCGATGCACTCGTCGAAGACGTAGGAGCAGCGGGGGGCGAAGCGACAACCTGGCGGCGGGGACAGCAGCGACGGCGGCGCCCCCGGAATCTGCGCCAGCCGTGTGGTGCGCGGCTGATCGAGTCGGGCGAGTGAGCCGAGCAGACCCCAGGTGTAGGGATGCTTCGGCTCGTAGAAGATTTCGTCGAGCGTCGCGTCCTCGACGACCTGACCCGCATACATCACCAACACCCGGTCGGCGATCTCGGCGACGACGCCCAGGTCGTGGGTGATGATGATGACGGCGAGGCCGCGCTCGCGATTGAGCCGGTCGATCAGCTGAAGGATCTGCGCCTGGATCGTCACGTCCAGCGCGGTCGTCGGCTCGTCGGCGATCAGCACGTCGGGTTCGAGCGCGAGCGCCATGGCGATCATGACGCGCTGGCGCATGCCTCCGGAGAACTCGTGGGGATAGAGCCGTACCCGTCGCTCCGGATTCGGAATACCCACCGACCGCAGCAGTTCGACCGCCTGCGAGCGGGCTTCCTTCTTCGAGACGTCGCGGTGCGCCCTGATCATCTCGGTGATCTGGTCGCCTACGCGGTAAACGGGGTTCAGGGCGCTCATCGGATCCTGGAAGACCATGGCGATCTGCTCGCCGCGTACGTCGCGCAGCTGGTTGTCACTGAGCCCGTTGATCTCTCGACCGCGATAGTTGACCGAGCCGGTGATCCTGGCGTTCGACGCCCGGGTCAAACCCGTCAATGTCTGCGCGGTCACGCTTTTTCCGCATCCGGATTCGCCGACGATCGCCAGCACCTCGCCTGCGTCCAACTCGAACGAGACGCCGTCGACCGCCTTCAACACGCCGTCCTCGGTGGCGAAGCTGACGCGAAGGTCGTCGACCGTCAGGATCGCGTTCATGCAGGCGCCGCCTCTCCTAGCCGAATGCGTGGATCGAGCACGGCGTACAGGATGTCGACGATCGTGTTGAACAGCACGATGAAGAAGGCCCCGAACATCACCACGGCCATCAGGGGCGGCAGATCCAGCGACCGGATCGCCTCTCCCGCATACAGACCGACACCGTCGAGGTTGTAGACGGTCTCGGTGAGGATGGCACCGCCGCCGACCACCATTCCGAAGTCCAGCCCGAACAGCGTGATGACGGGGATCATCGAGTTGCGCAGCACGTGCCGGATCCTCACCTGACGTTCCGACAGACCCTTGGCCCTGGCGGTACGTACGTAGTCTTCGTTCATCGCGTCGAGCATGTTGGACCGCAGCACACGGCTGTAGATGCCGACGAACAGCACGGCCAGCGTGAACCACGGCAGTATCAAGTGGTACGCCCAGTCCACCGGATCGTCGGAGAACGGCACGTAACTGCCGGTCGGGAACGCCTGCACCTTGAAGCTGAGGAAGTACAGCAGCATCGCCGCCAGCCAGAACACCGGCATCGAGATGCCCACCAGCGAAAGGATTGTCAGCGCGCGGTCGGTGAACCTGCCTGCATGGACCGCGCTCAGATAGCCGAACAGGATGGCCAGCGACATCCACAGCACCGCCGCGCCGATGCACAACGAGAACGTGGCAGGCAGGCCCTCCCAGATCTGTTGAACGACGTTGCGGTCCTTGGCATACGACGTCAGTTGGCCGGTAAAGATCTGCTTCATCATCGTCAGGTACTGGATCGGCAGCGGCCTGTTGAGGCCGAGATCGGCGTTGACCCGGGCGATCAGCGCCGGGTCGGCATTCTTGCCCGCGATCCGGGCCGCTGGATCCGAGTTCGGGATGACGTTGAAGATCAGGAACACGATCACCGAGATCGCGAACAGCACGGCGACCATTCCCAGTAGCCGCCTGGCGACGAAGCGGGCCATCGGTCAGTGCTCCAGCCGGATCTTCGCGCGCGGATCCATCGCGTCACGCAGACCGTCACCGAATATGTTGAGCGACAGCACGGTTGCGACGATCATCAATCCGGGCACGATGGTGAGGTGGGGCGCGGTGAAGATCACCTGATAGCCGTCGGAGATCATGGTCCCCCACGAGGCGTTGGGCGGTCGCACCCCGGCGCCCAGGAACGACAGCGCCGATTCGAGCAGCATGTTGTTGGCGATGTTCAGCGTGAAGAAGACCACGATGGTGGACACGATGTTGGGCAGCAACTCGGAGAACATGATCCGCAGCGGACCCTTGCCCTGGGCGACGGCCGCCTCGATGAACTCCTTCTCCCGCAGCGCAAGGATCTCGCCGCGAATGGGCCGGGCCACGTAGGGCACATACACCAGCCCGATGATCAGGATCGGTATCCATAGGGAGTCGCCCGCAATCTCGATCGGACCGGCCTTCAGGCCGCCGATGGACAACGTGGTGCCCAGGGCGATACCGAGCAGCAGTACGGGAAACGCCCAGATGACGTCCATCGCCCGCGACAGCACCGAGTCGATCCAGCCGCGGTAGTAGCCGGCCAGCAGACCGACGACGACGGCCAGGATCGTCGTCACCGCGGCCGCCGCCAGCCCGACGTAGATCGATGTCCTGCCGCCGTACATCAACCGCACCATGACGTCTCGGCCGTTCTGATCGGCGCCGAGGAGGAACTTGCCGTGCAGGCCCGGCCCCAGCGGCGTGCCGTCAGGGGCGACGACGTCGGTCTCCTGCCCGTCGATCATCACCTTGTCGGTCAGATGGTTCTCGTTCGGGCCGGTGTGCGCGACGTGCTCGGCCCACAGCGGCGCCGCCAGGCAGAACAGCACGATCAGCACGAACAGGACGGCGCAAACCAATGCAACCTTGTTGCGCCGCAACCGGAGCCACGCCAGATACCAGGGACTGCGGCCCTGAATCTGAGCCGACGGCACACCGGTCGGGAGCGGCGGTTCGCCGGGCGCCTCCAGCGAATCGATCGGCGACACCATGTCCGTCTACTTGACGGCGAGGGAGGTGAAGTCCTGGTTGAAGAGCAGATGGTGATAGGACTTGTCGAAGTCCATGCGCTCCGAGAGGAACGTGGTGAACTGCTCGTTTCCGTACGGCGCCCAGACCGCCTGCTCCATGTAGGCCTTGTCGAGCGCGGCGTACTGGTCCTCCACGCCGCCGTCGCCGATCAGCTTCGTCAGCAGCTCGTCCTGCTTTGCGTTGTTGGCAGGGATGTTGACCCGCGACCAGTTGTTGCCGTTGGTCGGCAGGATGCTGTCGCCGTGCAGCAGCGGGCGGAAGAAATCGTCCGGATGCGGGAAGTCCTGGAACCAGTCTCCGAACCCGGTGTCGACATCGGGCGTCGACTGGTTGCCGATCGTGGTCCAGTAGACGTCGCCCGCGATCACCTTGAGCGTCGCGTTGAAGCCCAGCTGGGTCAGCAGGTCGTGATAGTACTCGCCGATCCGCTTGCGGTCGGGCTCGTCGTCCGTCCAGACCGTGATGTCCTTGTCGGCCGGATTGGCCTCGGCGATCAGTTGTTTCGCCTTGTTCATGTCCGGACCCGGGTAGAGCTTGTATTCCTGGTAACCGGGCATGCCAGGGGGAAGGATCTGCTGCGACGGGTGCAGGCGGCCACCGAAGATCCTGTTGAGCGCTTCGGGATCAACCGCATAGTTGATGGCCTGCCGAACCTTGATGTCGTTGAACGGCGGCCTCTCCATGTTCATCCAGAAGAAATAGGTGTTGATCGATTCCTCCATCCGGAACCGGTCGCTGTACTTCGCCTTCACCTCCCCCAGCCGGTCCGCGACGGGCGGATCGAGCATGAAGTCGACCTTGTTCTGCTCGACGTCGGTCACCTGGGCGCTGTTGTTCTTGTTCTCGTTGACGACGATCTTGTCCACGCTGGCGTCGGGCACGTCGGATGCGCCGGCGTCCTTGACTGTCTTGAAGTTTGGATTGCGCTCCATCGTCAGCGTGCGCGGGGCGTTGACGCTACTGATCATGAACGGGCCGCTGGCTGCCGCCGGCTTGTTCGTCGAATCCTTGTCCAGCGGGGTGCTCGGCGGCACGGGTGCGGCGAACATCAGGCCGAGCACGTTCTCGAAGGTGCCGTTGGGCTCCTTGAGCGTGATGGTGATGTCACCCGTGTTGTCGTCGGTTTTGATGCCGGTAATGGTCTGGGCCTTGCCGTCGGCGTACTCGGCGGCGCCCACGATGTTGTCGTAGAACACCGAGCCGCCGGAGTCGGTCTTGAAGAGCCGCTGGATCCCGTAGGCGAAATCGGACGCCTTGATGGGCGTGCCGTCCGAATACTTCATGTTTGAGCGCAGTTTCAGCTTGTAGGTCTTGCCGTCCGCCGAGATCTCGGGCATGGCCTCAGCGAGAGCGGGCACCAGCTGCGTGCCGTCCTTGCCCTTGGCGTGTTTATAGGTCAGCAAGGGCGTGTAGACGTTCCAGAGGACGCACCACCCCTCGACCGTGTAGGACAGCTGCGGATCGACATAGTCGGGGAAAGAGGTCAACGCGACGTTGATCTCGCCGCCGCCCCCGCCGCCCCCGCCGCCTTCGCTCTTCTTGCCGCACGCGGCGGCCCCGAACGCCGCCAAGGCGATGACACAGGCGATGACGAGGATCTTGCGCAGTGCTTTCATGGTGCTCCCTCTCCGCAGGCGATCCGGGCAACCCCATACACCTACGCCACTTCTGCTGGACTTGGTCGGGCTTTCGGGGAATCTCCGTTCATGCACCTTCTGCCACATGAAGTAGCACCGCAACTCGACGGTGGCGAGCGCGCGCGCCCGCACCCTTCGAAGGTTTCGGCGGCAGTCCTCATGCTGGGTCTTCGTGCGGTTCATTCGCTTTCCGCGAATCGCTTAACCGCCCTAAGATCGATTTGTTGAGGGTCGGGGACAGACCGAGGGAGGCCTTCGATGCTGTGCACAGCCCGTCGTCTGGCAGCCGCCGGTGCGGCTGCGGTTGGGCCGCTCGCGTTCGCCACGATCGTCACACCGGGGGTCGGAAATGCAGTCGAATGCGGCTGGGGAACCCTGTACGACGCGCCGTCGAACAGCTGCGTGGCTGCGCCCGCCCCGCCGCCGCCGGCACCGCCGCCACCTGCGTGGAACGGGGATATCACGCCGTACTTCGGGGTAGGAGTTTGCGTGCCGATTCCGGTACCGTTTGCTCCGTCGATCTGCGGAGGCATTTAAATGCGTCTTCTCAGCCGTTAAATTTTGCTATGGGACTGGCGCGGCTTCGCTGTATGTGTCACCATGGTCGGTAATTCCTGCCGATTGTCGGTGCAGGTACACAGATAAGGACAAGTGAATGAGGACACAAAGTCGTTTGCCTCGACGTCTCGCGGCGGTTGCCGGGTTGAGCGCTGTCGTGGCCATGGGCATGATCACCGCGGGGTGCGCAAAGCAAGAGCAAAAGGCTCCGGAAACCTCGACAACGACCACCACCACGACGACGACATCGCCTGCCGCTCCGGTCTCGCCCACCGAGAAGGCTCCGCGGATCGATCCGCAGGCACCGAACCAGTTCACGCCTCCCGTTCTTGCGCCGCCGCCCTCGCAGGCTCAGCCCGGCGAACATGGTCGGCACGTAACGAACGGCTCGTAGGCCGATTGCCGAAATGCGGCGTCGAATCTCGGCGCTCATCGCGGCGTCGTCACTGGTTGTCGGGTGCGGCCTGAGCGCAGGCTGCACGCCGACCAGTTCGGCTCGAATCGGCGGTCCTTTCGCCTTGCTGCTTGTCGGCTCGGCAGACCTCGGACCGTCGCGCTCCGGCGACGCGCAGCTGACCGTCGCACTGCCCTACGCGGCTCGCCCCGACGTGCTGATGTCGTGGGCGAGCGCGCGGGGATTGCGGGTGCGGTGGCGTCCCGGCGACCAATGGGCGATCGTCGAGGGCGCCGCCCAAGATGTGGCTCACGCGTTCGGCGTGCGGGTCAACGATTACCGCGGCCGAAAAGGCCAGGTGTTCTACGCGTCACCGCAGCAGCCGTCTGTGCCTGTGGCGCTTGATGATGACGTCACTGGGCTCGGTCGGATCATCGGCTACACGCCACATCGCACGAAACGACCGGACAACATTCCGGTTGATGTGCCGAAGGGCGGGTTGCGTCCAGGTGGGTTGTTGGATGCCTACAACGCCGACCCGCTGGTGAAGGAGGGCCACACCGGCAAGGGCGAAACCATCGTGTTCTTCGAGTTCGACGGTTTCGATCAGAGCGATCTCGACAAGTACGCCGACACGTCAGGTCTGCCGCGGTTCACACCCGAGGTGATCGGCGGGGTGGCCGACGAAGCCCACGGCGAGACGACGATGGATCTTCAAGTGGCACACGCCATTGCACCAAATGCGCATCTGGTCTACATCAACGCCAAACCAACACTCGAGGGCGACGGGGCGTACGAGAAGATCGGCAGGATGTTCGAGGACGCCGATCGGCGGTTCCCCGGCGCGGTGTGGAGCCTGTCGATCGGATGGTCCTGCGACTCCTTTGTCAACGCCACAGACTTGGCTCCCGTCGAATCCGCATTGGCCAGGGCGCAATCACACGGCACCTCGGCGTTCGACGCGACCGGGGACAACGCAGGCCTCGAGTGCAAAGGCGCCGACGAGTGGTCGTCTCCGCCGGGTCCGGATGACGTTGGCCTGGACGCGGTTTCATCGTTGCCCACCATGACCGCAGTCGGCGCGACCACACTCGCGGTCGGGCCAAGGGGTCAATGGCTCTCGGAATACGCGTGGTTTGATTCGCCGCTGTCCCAGGGGACCAGCGGCGGTGTCTCAGAGCTGTTCGCGCGGCCGCAATGGCAGGAGAAGTTGACCACCGATCGCGACACGACGCGGCGCCGACTGTCACCAGACGTCGCCGCGGTCGGCGACCCGCTCACCGGGGTGCGGTTCATCTTCGGGCAGAACGAGTACGTCGGCGCAGGCACATCGCAGGCCGCACCCATCTGGGCCGCGCTGACGGTGTTGATGAACCAATATCTGAAAGCCAACGGCGGTCGGCCGCTGGGAAACCTCAACCCACTTCTGTATCGGGTTGCGGCCGGATCCGACCTACCGGGATTTCGGGATATCTCCCTGGGCGGCAACGCCGTCGACCTCTCTCGGCCCGGCTACGATGTCGTGACCGGACTCGGCAGTCCCAACACTGACAATCTCGCCAGGAACCTTCTCAAGATACAGTCGCAGGTAGCGCCCGAATGACACAACCGCCCGCCGGCGATGACGGCGTGGCCACCATCTCCTGCGGTTCCTGCGGTACCGAGGTGTCGGCCGCGGCGTTTTGCGGAGCGTGCGGTGCGCAGATGTCGGAGCGGGGTGGGGGCCGCTTTCGGATGGGTGCCTACGCGGCGGCGCCCGGCGAACACGTGGTGCGACTGTCTGTGGCCAGCTCGCTCTTCCCGCATCTTCCGCACCGCTCCCGCACCGCATTTCGAGTGGGATTCGCGGTTCTCTTCCTGTTGTTGATCGCTCTCGCCCTGCTGCGGTGGCAGGCACCCGTGATCGCGATCAGCGCGCTTGGACTTCCTCTTGTGTTCGTGCTTTACCTGTACGAAGCCGACGTCTACCGCGACGTGACGCTTCGTACGCTGGTGCCGAGCGCAGTGCTCGGTATCGGCCTCGGTGTCGGTTGGGCGTTGGCGACCGCCTCATTGGTGTCCGGCTTCTACGATGTGTCGCTGGCAGACGCTGACTCCAGGAGGTTGTCGCTGATCGTTGGCATCGCTGTACCGGTCGGGGGAGCGCTCCTCATGACGGTGCCCGCCGTGGTGATGCGGTTCGCTCGCCCCACCCGGGAGTCATTGGACGGCTTCGTAATCGGGTCGGTGGGCGCCATCAGCTTCACCGCCGCTGCCACACTCATTCGGCTGGCACCGCAGTTCGGAACCGGGGTGACCGCCGGTGACCGACCCGCCAGCGTGCTGTTGGCCCAAGTGGTCGTGCAAGGCGTTGCCGTGCCGTTGACCGCGGCAGCGGTGGGCGGCTCGGTCGGTGCGGCTTTGTGGTTCGGCCGACGAAAGGCGATCGTGTCCAGCGTGCTGGGTGCACTGGCGTTGTACGCCCTGCTCGGCCTCACGGAAGCCATTCCGGCACTGGAGGGCCTGCATGTCGGTGCTCACCTGTTGATCACCGTCGTCGCCCTGCTTGGTCTGCGAATTGCATTGCAGTACTGCTTGCTCCATGAGCGACACGACCCGCCGAATCCGCAGGGGCAAGTGCTCTGCCCTCACTGCGACCACGTGATTCCCGACATGGCGTTCTGCCCGAACTGCGGGGTCTCCGCAGCGGCGGCGTCGCGCGCGTCGCGGACCGCGCGTCGGACTGCTGTCAGCGACGAAGCAGCAGCGGCGCGGCCGGGATATGCCACCCCGGCGAGGCTGTATGAGGTTGCGCCGCTACGCCATACGACGTTCCGTTGGCTGTTCGCGACGTTGAGCGCCGGCCTCGCTGTGGTGGTCGCCTCGGGGGTGACCGCGTCAGCTCTGGCGACGCCGCCGCGTCCGCGATACACGTGCCCGCCCGATTGCGGGCGTCCACCGATCGGTAAACCGATCGACAGCAACCCGCGGTTCGTGTCCGAGGACGGGGAGTTCTCGGTGCAGTACCCAGGGCCCGGAGGTTTTTACAAGGCCACGCTGTACTCGGACTGGGTCGCGCTGGAATATCTCGGCGGCGATACCGGCTCCCTGGATCTGTGGGGCGAAGCTGCCGGAAAACGCACGCCGAAGCAGGTCGTCGATCAGATGATCGCCGAGTACTACCCCGACGCCACGATCGACTACGAAATCCCGAACGCAATGGTCGGTTACGAGCCGGGGTACGGCGCCGTGTTCGACCAGTATCCGCAGGATTCCAGCGGCGAGTACACCAGGCTCCGGCTGGTCGCGCTGTGCGCGGTGAAGAACGACTACGCGTTGGTGGCTTCGGCGATCGGGCCGTATCACGAGTTCACGCCGGATTTCGGCTCCGGGCATCCTTCGGGCGCCAACCTCGGTCTCGCCCTCGATATGGGCAAGTACGTCAACAGCTTCCGCTGGCGCAGCAGGGCCTGAACGTGACGGGCATCGAGTGGATGCCGTTCATCAGATTCGACCGCACCCGCTCGACCGGCCCGGCGAGTTCGACGTCTCGCATCCGCGACAGCACTTCGGGAATGATTGCGGAAGCCTCAACGCGGGGGAGGTTGGCGCCGAAGCAGAAATGGCTACCGCCGCCGCCGAAAGCCAGGTGCGGGTGCGGGGCGCGACCCATGTCGAAGCGGTCGGGGTCTGCGAACCGCATCTCGTCGCGGTTGGCCGACGGATAGAACATCGCCGCCCGGTCGACGCGGTCGTTGAGCCGGGCGACCTGACGCGGTGTGAAGCCCTTGCTGACCAGTGAGCGCAGCTTGGTGTGGCGCGGCGGGTCCATCGTCACCGCCAGGAAACCAGGTCGACAACGCCGATGCTGATGGCGTCGTCAGCCACGCCGACAGGGTGACTGACGAATTCCACCGAAGAACGACATCGAACCGGTCGAGTGAAAACTGCCGGCTCGGTTAGCACTCGACCGATTCGACGCACTTTCCACGGTAGGTCTACACCCAGTGCTGTCCGCCGTTGGCACGCCGATGAGCTGCGGAAACGTTACCTTCTCGTGACTATTAGCTGGCCGGCGCTCTTGTCGCCATTCTTAAGGGAACTTTGAGGGATGTGAAAAAAGGCTCGTTTGCTCGTATGGTGCTACGTGATGGGGAGGCATAGTGTCGCTCGCCGCCGACGGATATCGCCGTCGGTGGTACCCGCGGCAGCCGTCATCGCGCCGTACGCGCTCCTGCTCGCCGCAGGCGGTGACGTTTCAGTTCCAGCGCCCACCAGCGAAGCGGATGCACCCGATCAAATCGTCGACGTCGCCGCGCGCAGCGTGCAGGTCGTCGCCTCGGCACCGGCTGACTTCTCGGCCAGTCCTTCCAGCCTCGACTCGGCCGCAGGCGCCACCACGGTCCAGTTCGCTTCGGCGTCGAGGTACCGGGTCTACAACCGCGAGGCCGAGCGTGCGCTGCCGGTCGGGATCGCCCCGGAACGGGGTCTCCAGGTCAAGACCATCCTGGCGTCGCGCGCCATCAGCGCGCTGTTTCCGGAGATCCACAACATCGGCGGTGTCCGCCCCGATGCGCTCAGATGGCACCCCGACGGCCTGGCGCTCGACGTGATGATTCCCAACCCGACGTCGTCAGACGGCATCGCGCTGGGCAACCGGATCGTCGCGTTCGCGCTCGAGAACGCGGACAAGTTCGATCTGCAGGACTGCATCTGGCGGGGCGTCTACTACACGCCCAGCGGTGCCAAGGCCGGCGGGTACGGCCACTTCGACCACGTCCACATCACGACGCACGGTGGCGGGTATCCCACCGGCGACGAGGTCTACATCCGCTGAGCCTGCCACGCCCGAGCGGCCATGAGCTCGGGCACGAGCACCTCGGCCAGTAGCCGAACGACATCATTCGAGTCGCCCGCTTCACGATTCAATCCGGGAGTGAGCGGACAGCATTGGGCGAGAGGGCAATCGACGTCGACCAGACCGGCCCTCGGTCGCCGGCCCGGCTTGTCGCGCCAGTACGTTCAACAGCGCCTCGGCCCCTCCGTCACCCGCCCCGGCGCGACGCCACCGGCCGTCCGGCTCGCGCACCATCGGGAGTGCCGCCAGCCCGTCGCCGTCGGCGACGATGGCCAACCGCTTGCCGTCGGTGAGGTCGAGAGCCTCGAGCGTCTCAGGCAACCGAAGCCCGATGCTTCACACCAACCTCTTCGATGACGTCGGCCCCCACCCGAAGGCCATCGCGTGACCGAATCGCGGCGCCCATCTCATCGAGCTTGTTGCGTAGCTCGGTATCGGCCAGCAGTCGGTCCACCGCGCCGGTGAGCTCATCGTCGGCGAAGGCGTAGGTGTCCAGCCGCACGCCGAACCCGAGTTCGTCTATGCGCTGGGCGTTCTCGTACTGATCCCAGAACAATGGCAGCACGATCAGCGGCTTGCCGAAGTGCAGCGCCTCGGTGACGGTGTTGTTCCCGCCGTGCGAGATCACCAGGTCGACCTGCGGAATCACCTTCGTCTGCGGGAGCATCTGCGCACCGACCATGTTGTCCGCCAGCGTGATTCGGTCAGCCTGCGGGCCCTTGCTCACTATGTACCGGTGTTCGGTGGTGCCGAGCACGTCGACCAGGCGCTGCATCAGTTCGACGTCTGCGCCGCCGAGCGAACCGAGCGAGAGGTAGACCAGTGCGCTGCCTTCGGGTCGGTCGGCGAATTCAGCGGGCAGTCGGTACTCCTCGTCGGTCTCGCGCACGCTGGAGTCCATCCGGCTCCAGGTGTCGTCGAGAGGGCGGACGTCGTAGTAGTCGGCCTCGGCCGGATAGACGTAGAGGTTGGCAGCAGTGGTGTGGGGCATGAACTCCAGCTCACCCAGTGCATCGGCCCCTTGGGCTTGCACCCAGTCGTTGAAGTCCGACCACATCGCGCGGTGCGTTCGGTCGAGTTCTCGGCGGTAGGCGTCCCACTGACTGCGGTCGGCGCTGGGCAGGCCGGAGAACGGCGGCGGCACATCGGCGCCCGTTACCTCGAGCGGGCTGCACGACACGATCCGCACGAACGGCGCACCCGAGGTCACCAGCGCCGGGAACAACACCACATTGTCCTCGACGACGACGTCGGGACGGTGTTTGGCGACTATCTCGCGCAGGCGCGGTTCGCAGTGCTTGGCCCCGTCGATGAGGGCCTGGTAGGTGGGCTGGATGAACGACCCCAGCTGTTCGATCGTCGGCTTGCGAAACTCCGGCGCGGTCTCGGCGATGAACTCGGTCCAGAACGCGCCGGCGTCCTCGTCGCCGGCATCCTCGGCCGGCTCGGCAAGATCGACGAGTTCCTCGATGAAGCCGAAGGGGGCCAGCTTGCCCGCCCACGAGCTTTCGGCGGCGAACACGATGGCGTGGCCGCGGTCGCGCAGGATGGCGGCCAGGCCGATGCACTGGTTCGTCGGCCCATAGGCCGACTCCGGCCAGAACATGATGGTCAACGGTGTCGACGCTGTTGGCATGATCGGACGATACTTCCCGGGCGGCGCCTGCGTCATGGGCGGAACGTCACGCCGCCGTCGATGCTGATGGTTTGGGCGGTGATGAAGCTGCCGTCGTCGGAGAGCAACAGCGCGCCCATCGCCGCGACGTCGTCGGGCTTGCCGAAGCGGGACTTGATCATCTGACGAGCCCGCGTCTGGTCGACGATCCCGTCGGGCATGGGATTCTCATCGAACTTGTAGTGCCAAATCAGTCCTGGCGCAATCGCATTGGCGCGGATACCCTTCGGCCCGTACTTTCGCGCGATGTGACGCATCAGCGCCAGCTCGGCGGCCTTGCTCATCGCGTACGACACCCGTGTGCCGGCGCCGTTGTAGGCGTCGATGGAGGCGGTGAACACGATCGACCCGCCGCCGCTGGAGATCATCGGTGGAATCGCGTGCTTGGCGCAGATGACGAACCCGCGGGTGTTGACACGCATGACTTCGTCGAACACCTCGAGCGGCAGGTCGACGACACCGCCGGGCAGGTACGCGTCGGCGGCGTTGGTGAAGTTCAGGTGGATTCCGTCGAGCCGGCCGAAGGTGTCGACGGCGAGCTTCACGATGCCGATGACGGAGGACTCGTCGGCGCCGTCGAGCGCAACACCGCGCACCCGCTCGCCCGACGGGTCGACCTCGGCGGCCACCCGTGACGACAACTCGCCGTCGAGATCGCCGATCACCAACAGCGCGCCCTCATCGGCGTACCGACGCGCGAGCCCGTTGCCGATGCCGCCAAGGCCCGCAACAATGACGACCTTGTCGTCGAGAAGTCTTGTCACCGCACAGATCCTTCCCGATGCGGCGCGCGGCGGCGATGAGTTTCCGGCGGCGGCCGTGTCTATAGCTGAACGAGGCACCGAGAGGAGATCTTCATGGCAGAGAACGCGGCGACACCCCCGGTGGTCGATCAGCGGACCTGGCGCACGGAGCTCGACGAGCTGCGACGGCGCGAGAAGGCCGCAACCCGAGAGTTGGACGCGATCGCCGCGCAGCGCCGCCGGCTCCCGATGGTCGAGATGGGTGACTACACACTCGTCGGCGAGGACGGGCCGGTCCGACTCGTCGACGTGTTCGACGGCCACTCGCAGCTCATCGTCTACAACCACATGTGGGAGGACGGGGCCGAGTGGCAGTGCGGCGGCTGCACGGGGTTCACGTCCCAATTCACCCGGCTCGAGTTCCTGGACAGTTACGACGCGCGGTTCGTGATCGTCACCAACGGGCCCATCGAGGAGGCGCTGGCCTATCGGGACAAGGTCGGTAACAAGATGGCCTGGTACTCGTCGTCGGAGAGTTCGTTCGCCGCCGACGTGGACGCGCCGCCCGGCGCCGGGTTCGGCGTCAACGTGTTCCTGCGCGACGGCGACACGGTCTACCGAACCTGGCACACCAATGGTCGTGGCACCGAACAGCTGAGCCACTCGTTCGCCCTCATCGACCTCCTGCCGTGGGGACGCCAGGAGGATTGGCAGGACTCACCGGAGGGCTGGCCGCAGTCGCCGGCGTACTCGAGGTGGCTGGACTCGCCGGATATCGCTCGGGTCTACGGCGCTACTTGACGCAGATGTCCACGTTCGGATCGCACGCCTTCTTGGGTGCGGGCTCGTTCTGGGGCACCTGCTTGGGTGCCGGTCCGACGGGATCGGGGACCTGTGCGGGTGCCGGTCCGACCGGATCCGGCACCTGTGCGGGCGGCTGCTGGGCCGGGACCATCGCGGGTGCTTGCGCCGGCGGCGGTTGCGGCGGGATCTGAGCGGGCGCTTGCGCGGGTAACTGCGCCGGAAGCTGAGCCGGGTTCTGCGGCACGGGCATCCTGGGCAGCGGGAACGGAAGTGATCCGACCGGCAATTGCGGGATAGGTGCCGGCGCGGGCGCCTGCACAGGGACTGGCGCTTGGGCAGGTGCCTGAGGCGTCGGCAGCGGCGCCTGGGGTTGCGGGGTCGGAAGCTTGGCTTGTGGCGTCGGCAGCGCAGCGGCCGGACGCGGAGTCGCGACCGGCTTCGGAGGCGGGGTCGCAAGGGGCGCCTGCGGCGTGGGAAGAACCGCGGCGGGGGTCGGCGCGGGAACGGACGGGGTCGGCGTCGGCAGCGGCGCCGGCGCCACGATGCCACTCGGTGAAAGTGCGGTGCTCGGGAGATACACCCAGGCCAGCGTCACCCCGAGGATCACAAGGGGGGCACCGATCAACAACGCCATGAACGGCACCACACGACGCTTGTCCTCGTCGGACGGGGTCTCGACGAATGCTGTGGGCTCCTCAGGTTGTGGTGCATAGGGCGGCAGTGGTGGCTGGATCGCCGGCCGGGCAGCGGTCGACGCCGCGTGAAAATCTGACTGATCTGCTCTGGGACTCATCCGCGTCGCCGCGTTGTGCGATGAGTTCTCCATGCGATGGGACGCCGACGTCAGCTCGAAGTCACGCATGACGTTGTTCTTCAGCCACGCCGGGGCGGGAATGAACAACGGCGCGCCGAGCAGGGCGGCTGGGTTCACCGATCTGGCGCGCAACTCTTCGCACGCGTCGCACGATTCGATATGGCGCGCAATGCGCTTGCGCATCAGAATATTGAATTTCCCGTCCCAGCCGTGTAATACAGCGGACAGCTCTTGGCAGCGGCCCGGATCCGATTGGATGCGCCGCGCCACCAGCAGGGCGCCGAGCGATCGCTCGATGGTTTCGCGCAGCCGGCCGACCATGGTGTTGGCGTTCGTCTGGGTGACCCCCAGGGCCATCGCGAGTTCGGGTCCGTCCAGCCCCTGGCGGTAGGCCAACTCCAGCACGGCCTGGTCGCGATCGGACAGTCCGCCGGCGGCTTCGGAGACGAGATTGGCCAACTCCATCCGCTGAGCCATCGTGTCCGGGCCTGCGTCGTGCGACACAACGTCGGGCATCTCGTCAGATGGTCGTTCGCGCTTGAGGTCCCGCAGTCTCTTATGGGCTTCGTTGCGGACGATGGAGTAGAGCCACGGGCGCAGCCTGTCTGGCTCGCGCAGACCACCGAGGCTGGTGGACACGATGCAGAAGGCGTCCTGGACACAGTCGGCGGCCGAGTCGCGATCGCGGAGCATTCCGATGCAGAAGTCGTTCAGCCGGTCGGCGTAGCGGTCATAGATCTCGGCGAACGCCCGACGGTCACCGTCGGTCGCCGCGACGGCGAGTTCGGCGTCACTGCTGCCGGGCCCGATGCCACCCCAGTTTCTCAGTGCGGCGGTCATGGCGTATTACTCCAGGTTGATCAAGTGGCCTTGGTGTCAGCGTAGTTGCTGAGGCATTCTTGGGCGCGCTATTCGGGCGATGAAGAGCGCTCAGCCCAGACCCGTGGCCTGGGCTGAGCGCCCGGCTTGCGATGCAGCTACTTCGCGTTGGCGATGATGTTGCCTGCGACGTCGTCGGCAGGCTTGCCGCCGTCGGCCGGGGTGGTGGCTTCCTTCTTGGTCTCCTCGGTTTTGGTCCCGTCCGTCTTGGTGGTGCCCGTTTGGCTCTGGCCGCCCGGCACCGCGACCACGACGTCGCCGCCGTTCTGTCCGGGGACGCCCAACTCGAGACCGGGCGTCTTCACGTTGACGCCGCCCTGGCCGGGAACCCCCACCTCGGCGAAGGGAGTCTTGATCGCCACACCCGGGCCCGATCCCGGAGCCGGAGCGGCGACCGGTGCGGGGGCAGACGCGGGCGCGACGGCCGGCGCGGGCGCCAACTGCTTAGCGGGCGCGGTGACGACGTTGGGCGTGGTGACGGTCTTGGGCGTGGTGATGGTCTTGGGCACGGACACGGGGCTGTTGACGTGGACGGGAGCCTGGTTGTTGACGATCGCCGGAACCTGGGCGTTCTGGGCCGGGACCAGTGCCGGGATGTCGATCGCCGACGGGAGGTTGACGACGGTGGAACCTGTCGGATCTGAAGCGGCGGCGGTGCCGGCGGCAGCCGTCTGGATGGTCTGCGAATCGCTGGAGTTGAGGAGCATCACACCGCCGAACGCGGCGGCTCCAACCACTGCCAGGCCGGCGACGAACAGCAGGCCTTTGCCCGAAGAGGACTTCGCGACCGGCACCTGCACCGGCACCGGCTGTTGCGGGTACGCGTAGTAGGACTCGGGCATGCACTGCGAGTAGGCGAGCGCAGCGTTGTTGCGGACTGTCGGCTCGGAGCAATGGATGAAGTTGGTGGTGGCGTTCATGATCTCTCCTCTGGTCTGAAGCGCCGTGTGGCTGCTTTCACGGGTAGGAGCGACGGGGGCAGAGGAGTCGCACACTTTTTTCGAAGCTTTTCGGAAAGTTTTTTTCGCAGGCGCATCGGGCCTGCTCAGGAGGTGGTAAGCAGCCCGTCGGTGACAAGATCATCACCATTGGGAAACGGTGCGGTGCGGCGCGCCGCGTGGTCGGCATGCGCTGATGACAATTGACGCGGTCGTTCAAAAGATGGCATGGCGGAGTGTCTAAGCCCGAGTGAATGGAGTCGACGTCGATGGTGATCTTTGATCGTTTGAACATCAGGGTGATTGCTGTCGGAGTGGGGTTGTGCGGTGCCGCGGTGGTGGCCTTGAGTCCTGACGCGGCAGCCGACCCATCGGCGGCAGGCGGATGCTTGCAGGGGAAGGAGGTATGTGCGCCACTCGCTGATATGGCGGGAGTTCCGATGGCTCTGCCCGGACCGGTGCCTGCCGCTCCGGCGGTGCCTGTAGTGCCGGCGCTACCCGCGGCGCCTGCTGCGCCGCTCGGTGCGCCTGCTGCGCCGCTTGGTGTACCGGCGCCGCTCGCGCCACCGGTGCCGGTGATTCCGGCCGTACCGGCAGGTGCGCCGGTAGCTGCGGGCGCGCCTGTTCCGGCTGCCTCTCTCTTCGGCATGTCGGGCAACGGAGGTAAGGGGGAGCCGACGGGTCCCGCGCCGGCCGGCGCGCCCGTGCCGGGTCAGCCATTGCCTCCGGGTCCTCAGGGCTGACGGCGCACGCCGAGGTCGGCGTTCGAGATTATGAAGACGGCAGCACCCGGTGCTGCGAATCCAGCACGATCACCGGGTCGCCGACATCGACCGTGTTGAAGTACCACTCGGCGTCCTCGGGGCTCAGGCTGATGCAGCCGTGGCTGACGTTGTCATACCCGAGTGAGTTGACAGCCCACGGAGCCGAATGCACGAAGAGGCCACGGCTGGTGATCCGCACTGCGTAATCCACCGTGAGGAGATATCCGTCGGGATCGGTCACGGGAATGCCGACACTGCTCGAATCCATCGTCACCGAGCGTTCTTTGCCCAGGACGGTGTAAGTGCCGACGGGCGTAGCGTATTCGGGCCTGCCCATCGACGCCGGAAAGACTCCTTGTTCTCCCCAGTGGGGTCGATGGTGCGGCGCAGGGAGTTCCGTCGATGGTCCCGCTGCGACGCCGTCGATGCTCACGGTGAATGTGTGCTCCGCGATGTCGGCAACACCGACAACGGCAGGGCCGGTTTGGAAGCTGGTTGACACACCGCCCACCGAAAGCGCCATCGTGGTGTGAGCCGGCCAGTACCGGTCGGGTTTCCACTGCACAACATTGTTGTCGCGCCATTCGAACTTCCCGGTCATGGCGGGTGACGATGTGATGCCGAGGGCACGCTGGGCCGCATGCCGGTCAGCGACGGGCCCGGTGAACGTCACAACCACGGGATACGCAACACCCACCTTTTGGCCTGGTGTCGGCAGAACCGATGCGATGGCGGGCTGGTAGGGCCGGCTCGCCGCCGCAAGGCGAACGCCGGCCGGCTCCGCGACCACACTCGCGGCGATCACGGTCACTGCAAACACACACCGAACAACCCCGCGCATGGCAATCCGATCCCTCGAAATTACAACGATGTCAATAAGGGATCGTAGAGTTCCGCGACAGGCGGATGGGCAAGGGCGCGTTGGCAACCCGATCAAGATCGGGTCACATTTCGGCAACGGGGTGCGAATCGTTGGTTATCGCACGCTCACTGGTTATCCCACGCCGAATCAATTCTGCCAAGCGAATAACGTGCGAGGTCCGCGCGGCCGGTTGGCAAACACGCGGGAATTAAGGTCACTGCAAGACGAATTCTTCGATGAGATCAGCAATCATCGTTGCGCCCCTTGTGTTTTGGTGGAGCAGGTCCGTTGACAGCTGCAGACCGCGCCGTCGGGAGATATCGTCCAGTGAGCGCCGCAGGACGACGTGCTGTATCGCCCCGCCGGCCAAGAGACCGACGCCATCGCGATAGCGGGTTCGAGGGGTGAAATCACCGGCCGCCAAGTGCTCCACTTGGCGCTCGTTGAGCGGAAGGTATGCCACACCGTGCGTTTCAGCGATCTGCTTGAGAACCTCGCTGTACTGCTGGGACCGTTGCACCGACTCCGAGCCGAGTTCCTCTCCGAGAACCGGCAGCGAGAGCAGCCCGACCCGAGCGGAGGTTTCCTTGGTTAGCCGGTCGATGATCGCGGCGACCGTTTCACCGAACCCCTCGATCGTGGGCCGCCCGCTGAGCTTTTTCATGCGTGTCGCCCTGACGCTGTTCTTCTCCGACATGCTCGCGTTGGCGTCGTTGGCGCCGATGAGCACTGTCACCAGGTCGGGCCGCAGGTTGATCACCGAGTCGAGTCGCCGCAGCGTGTTTTCGGCGAGATCACCGTTGACGCCCTCATTGGTGAACACGAACGGCTTCCCAGAGGTTCGGCTGGCCAGCATCTTCACATAGTCGACGCTGAGTTGGCCGCGGGTGATGCTGTCGCCGAGGCAGACGACATGGCGTCGGGACATCGAGGTCACTACACCGCCTCGCTGTCATGCC